>CAVPDA010000012.1:0-125732 GCA_963702495.1 uncultured beta proteobacterium
GGTGGAGAAGAAGGGGATCGAACCCTCGACCTCCGCATTGCGAACGCGGCGCTCTCCCAGCTGAGCTACTTCCCCTCGTGCGAGGGTGCGAAGTATAGCAGAATCGCCCAGCCGCGCCAGCCCGAGCCGCCGCCATCCGCCGCATCAGGTTTCCTCGTCGGCGCCGGAACCGAGGGCGGCGCGCACCAGGCGATCGTTCACCGCCGTCCACGGCTCCGCCTGCGGGGGACGTTCCACCAGGATGAGATCGGCCTCGGTCGCGTCGAGCGCCCGCAGGTGGGCGTAGAGGTCGTGGGCGTAACCCGCGGGTGCGGTGAGCGCGCGCTGCCAGAACAGATCGTGCTCGGCCCTGGCTCCCGGTTGGATCTCCCGTCCCAGCACCGCGACGCGCAAACCCTGGCTGACGCGGGCGGCGACTTCCTGTGCCAGCCGTTGCGCCGGCACCAGGATCAGCGGCGTGCGCGGCGCGTAGTGGCCGGGCAGCGATCCCGAGACGCGCGGCGTGTCCTCATCGTCGCCGGGGCCGGTCAGCACCGGCACCTCGACCACCTCCTCGATTTCGGCGGCACCGATCGCGCCCGGGCGCAGGATGCGCGGCACGCCGCGGGAGAGATCGACGATGGTCGATTCGATGCCGACGCTGCACGGCCCGCCGTCGAGAATCAGGGACACGCGGTCGCCGAGTTCCTGGCGCACGTGCTCGGCCGTGGTGGGGCTGATGCGGCCGAAGCGGTTGGCCGAGGGCGCGGCGATGCCGCTGGCGAAATGGGCGAGCAGTTCGCGCGCGACGGGGTGATCCGGCACGCGCAAGCCCACCGTGTCCTGGCCGCCGGTGACGATGTCGGGCAGGCGGCGCTGCCGCTTCAGGATCAGGGTCAGCGGCCCGGGCCAGAAGGCGAACGCAAGCTTGTCCGCCGCCGCCGGCACTTCCCGCGCCCACCGCCCCAGGTCCGAGTTGAGCGGCAGATGCACAATGAGCGGGTGGTCGGCGGGCCGCTCCTTCGCGGCAAAGATTCTTGCCACCGCCTGGACATTGAGCGCGTCGGCGCCCAGGCCATAGACGGTTTCGGTGGGGAAGGCCACCAGTTCGCCCTGCCGCAGCAGTTGGACCGCTTTCTGAATGTCGTTGCGCATAACGAGGACCGCCTCCGGCGCGGCGGCGGGTAACCGTTTGAGAAGTGCTCCGATCCGATGCGTCGAGTACGTTCCGCCGAACCGGCTCAGTCTGCGATGCCAATGCGCCGGCGTGCCGCCAGCGCGACCTCGATGGCGCGCCCGGCATCGCCGCCGACCACCGTGAAGTGGCCCATCTTGCGCCCGGGGCGGGCATGGTGCTTGCCGTACAGATGGAGCCTGAGCCGCGGTTCGGCCAGCAGCGTCGCCCAGTCCGGTTCGCTGCCGCGCCAAAGATCGCCCAACAGATTCACCATCACCGCCGCAAAATGCGCCCGCGGCTCCCCCAACGGAAGCCCGCACAGGGTCCGCACCTGCTGCTCGAACTGGTTGGTGAGGCAGGCATCGATGGTGTAATGCGCGCTGTTGTGCGGCCGCGGCGCCAGTTCATTCACCAGCAGGTGCCCGGCGCTGACGAAAAACTCGACGCCCAGTACGCCGACGTAGTTCAACTCGGCGGCGAGTCCGGCGGCCATCTCCTCGGCCGCGGCGCGAATGCCGCCGGAAACCCGCGCCGGCACCACCGATACGTCGAGAATGCCGTGGCGATGGCTGTTCTCCGCCACCGGGAAGGCGCGCACCTCGCCCTCCTCGCTGCGCGCGACGACGCACGACACTTCGCAGTCCAGCGGCAGCAGCGTCTCCATCACGCAGGGCTCGTCCTTGAAGTGATGGAAAGCGGTCTTCGCCTCGGCGACGTTGGCGACCCGCGCCTGGCCCTTGCCGTCGTAGCCGAAGCGGCTCACCTTGAGCAGGCAGGGAAAGCGTGTTGGATCCGCGTGCTCGATGTCGTCGATGCCGTGGATCGCGGCGAACGGCCCGACCGGAAAGCCGTGGTCGCTGAGGAAAGACTTCTCGCTGATGCGGTTCTGGCCGATGGCAACGCATTCGGCGGAAGGGCGCACCGGCACGAATTTCGCCAGGTAGGCCAGCGTATCCGCCGGAACGTTCTCGAACTCGGTGCTGACCGCCGCGCATTCGGCCGCCATCGCGTCGAGGGCGTGGGCATCGTCGAAGGCCGCGACCAGGTGGCGATCGGCGATGCGGCCCGCCGGACTGTTCGGATCGGGGTCCAGCACCACCACGCGGTAGCCCATCTCGTGGGCGGCGAGGACGAAGAAGCGGCCCAGTTGGCCGCCGCCGAGCATGCCGAGGGAAGCGGGAGGAAGGATCATCAGCGCAGCGGGCGCATCGATGCCGAAGCGCAGCGAAACCGGGGGTTGGCAGGATGGCCGGGCATGTTATTGCGTTCGCCGTCGGCTACCCGCCGGCGCGGCGAACGGTCGTTCAGTTGTCCGATAGCTTCATTTCCAGCACGCGCTCGCTCTGGCGCGCGCGGTAGTCGGCGAGGATCTTCGCCAGCTGCGGATCATGGTTCGCCAGCATCGCCACCGCATAGAGCGCGGCATTGGCGGCGCCCGCCTCGCCGATGGCGAAGGTGGCTACCGGCACGCCCCTGGGCATCTGCACGATGGACAGCAGGGAATCGAGACCGTTCAGCGCCTTCGACTGCACCGGAACGCCCAGCACGGGCACGATGGTCTTGGCGGCGAGCATGCCCGGCAGATGGGCCGCACCGCCGGCGCCGGCGATGATGGCCTTGAGCCCCCGCTCCTGGGCCACGGCGGCGTAGTCGAAGAGCAGGTCGGGCGTGCGGTGGGCGGAGACGACGCGCGCCTCGTAAGGAACGCCGAATTCCTTGAGGACGGCTACGGCGACCCGCATCGTGCCCCAGTCCGAGTCCGAACCCATGACGACGCCGACCAGGGGATTGTGATCATGAGACATCGCAAACCTCAGCGCAATGGCGCAAGGACGCGGCGCTCGCAGCGGGCAATGTCCCGCCGTCGCTGTGCGTCCGGGCGCCGGAGAATGATCATCGTCCCGCCGCGCGCTCGGCGCTTTCGATCGTGTTGGCGAGCAGCATGGTGATGGTCATGGGACCGACGCCGCCGGGCACCGGGCTGATGAGGGAGGCCACTTCCTTCACTGCCTCGAAATCGACGTCGCCGCAGAGCTTTCCGCCTTCGGCCTCCGGCAGACGATTGATGCCGACGTCGATCACCACCGCGCCCGGTTTGACCATGTCCGCCGTGACGAAGCGCGGCTTGCCGATGGCCGCCACCAGGATGTCGGCGCGGCGGCAATGGGCTGCCAGGTCCTTCGTCTGCGAGTGGCACACCGTGACGGTGGCGCTGGCCTGCAGCAGCAGCATGGCCATGGGTTTGCCGACGATATTGCTGCGGCCGATGATCACCGCCTCCGCACCCTTGAGCGCGACGTTCTCGCTCTTCAGCATCTCCATCACGCCGTAGGGGGTGCACGGGATGAACGCCGGGTGGCCCTGCATCAGCAGGCCGCAATTCACGGCGTGGAAGCCATCCACGTCCTTGACCGGGGAGATCGATGCCAGCACCGTCTCGGCATCGAACTGCGGCGGCAGCGGCAGTTGCACCAGGATGCCATGCACCGCCGGGTCGGCGTTGAGCGCGGCGATACGTTCCAAGACCTGCGCCGGATCGACGTCGGCGGCATAGTCGTAGCGCAAGGAGCGCATGCCCGCCGTCTCGCAGGCCTTGACCTTGTTGCGCACGTAGACGGCCGAGGCCGCATTCTCGCCCACCAGCAGCACCGCGAGACAGGGCTGGACCCCGCGCGCCGCGAGCGCCGCGGCGCGCGCCGCGAGCTGCGACCGGACTCTGGCGGAAAGCGCGTTGCCGTCGAGGATGCGGGCGGTCATCGGGAGTTGCCGGATGGGGAGAGGCGCGATTGTAGCATTGGCGATCGGCCCGGCCGGCGGCTTCGGCGCTAGCGCGCTGTCATGCCGTCGCCGGTGCCGCCTCGGCGTCGGCGGCGCGGCCGGACTCGAACGCCCTGCGGTTGAGGTCCACCAGGTGCGGCTTGCGTTTCTGGAAGCGGCGCACCACGCAGTCGAACAGCACGTCGGCGCGGAACGGCAGATGGCCGGCCATCGCGCCCAGCATGACGGTGTTGCCGAGCCGCAGGTCGCCCAGCGCCAAAGCGATGGCGTTGGCATCGAAGGCATGGACTTCGATGCCCAGCGCGCGCATCTGCGCCACCGGGTCCTCCGGATAGTCGTAGAGCCCGCCGTCCACCACCGGCGGCACGAAGCGCGCCGTGTTCACCACCGCCAGGGCGCCGGGACGCAGATAGTTGGCCCAGCGCAGCGCCTCGGCGGCTTCGAACCCCACCAGCAGGTCCGCTTCGCCGCTCACGATCTGCGGCGACAGAACCTTCGGCCCGAAGCGCAGATGGGAAGTGACCACGCCGCCGCGCTGCGCCATGCCGGCGACCTCGGTCTTCTTGACGTCGTGCCCCATCTCGATCGCGGCCTCGGCCAGGATCTCCGTGGCGGTCATGACGCCCTGTCCGCCGATGCCGCAGACCAGGATGTTGGTTATCTTTTCGCTGCTCACGGGAACACCTCGTCGCCAGGCGACGCGATCAGATCGGTTTGATGAAAGTCACCGGCTGGAACGGCTGGGCGAGCACGATCGCCTCCGGTGCGCAGGGCTGGACGCACAGGCCGCAGCCGGTGCAGGCCGAAGTCTCGATGCGCACGAACGCCAGTTCCACTTCCTTGCCCGACGGCTTGATCGCCTTTTCGCGGCGGGTGACGTGGATCGCCGGGCAGCCGACCTCGACGCAGTTGCCGCAGCCGGTGCACTTGTCGTCGATCACCGTGTACGGCGCGAGCTTCTCGTAATCCTGGATCAGCACGCAGGGGCGGTTGGTGATGATGACCGACGGCTCGTCGATCTTGGTTTCCTCGCGCAGCGCCTTGAACAGCGTCGGCAGCTCGTAGGGATCGAGCACGCGGATGCGCTCGTGCTTGACGCCGAGGGCTTCCGCCAGCTTGGCGAAATCGACGCGCGGCGCCTCGTTGCCGTAGATGTCGCGGCCGTTGGCCGGATTGTTCTGGCCCCCGGTCATGCCCACGGCACGGTTGTCGAGGATGAGGATGGTGACGTTGCCGCGGTTGTAGGTGATGTCCAGCAAGCCCTGCATTCCCATGTGCAGGAAGGTGGAATCGCCGATCACGGCGACGATGCGCTTGCCCTTGTCCGATTCGCCGCGGCCCTTGTCGAGGCCCAGCGCGACGCCCATCGAGGCGCCCATCGAGATCGTCGTATCGAGCGCGTTCCAGGGGTGGCCCGCGCCCAGCGTGTAGCAGCCGATGTCGCCGGCGATGGTGATGTTGCGCAACTGCGACAAGGTGTAATAGACGCCGAGGTGCGGGCAGGCGACGCACATGGTGGGGGGCCGCGGAAACACCTGCTGCGGCTGCACCCGCGCCGGCGCCGGCAGCGTCTCGCCCAGCAGCCGGGCGACTGCGGGTTTGAGCGTGTCGGGCGCCAGTTCGCCGATCGAGGGCAGAATGTCCTTGCCGTGCACCTGCACGCCGTGGGCGTCGAGTTCGGTCTCGATCAGCGGCTCGGTTTCCTCCACGACCACCACCCGATCCACCAGGGCCGCCAGTTGCCGCGCCTTCTCGAACGGCACCGGATAGCTCATGCCGAGCTTGAGCACCGGCGCCTTGGGAAAGGCCTCGCGCACGTGCATGTAGGCCGGCCCCGAGGTGATGAAGCCGACGCGCCGGTCGGACCCCGTCTCCAGGATGTTGAGCGGAGTTTCCTCGGCCAGCTGGCGCAGCGCCTTCTCCCGCTCGTACATCATGGGGATGCGGCGCTTGGCGTTGCCTGGCACCATGACCCAGCGCAGCGGTTCCTTCGTGAAGCCGTCGGCGGCGTGGTGCTCGCGCTCGCCCGGCGTCACCAGCGCCTTGACGTGGCAGATGCGGGTGGTCATGCGCAGGATCACCGGCGCCTGGAACTGCTCCGACAGGTCGAAGGCGTAGCGCGCCATGTCGTAGGCTTCCTGCGAATCGGCCGGTTCGAGGATCGGCAGATGGGCGAAGCGCCCCCAGAAGCGCGAATCCTGCTCGTTCTGCGAGGACGACAGACCGACGTCGTCGGCCACGGCGATCACCAGGCCGCCCTTGACGCCGGTGAGGGTGAGCGTCATCAGCGCGTCGGACGCCACGTTCATGCCGACATGCTTCATGGCGCAGAAGGCGCGTGACCCGGCCATCGAGGCGCCGATTGCCACCTCCAGCGACACCTTCTCGTTCACCGACCATTCGGCGTAGATGTCGGGATAGGTGGCGATCGCTTCCAGGATTTCGGTCGAGGGCGTGCCCGGATAGGCCGCCGCGACGCGCACGCCGGCGTCCCATACGGCCCGGGCCACCGCTTCGTTTCCCGACATGAGCAGACGACTGTGCGCCGGCGCGGGTTGAACTGCTGCCATGTTTCGACCTCTGGAGGATTGAGAGGAAAAGGGTGCAACCTTACCTGCACCGGCGGCGCTGCGTTTGATACAAGTCAAAGCTGCCAAGGCCGCGATTATGAATCACATTCGGCCGGCCGGAAACGGCAGCGGACGACGGCGCGGGCGTTGCCGCGGCTGTCCATATTGCGCTATGCGGTTTCTTGTTCTACGATGCGAAATATGGAAGCTAGGCGCCAACCTCGCGCCGTACTAAGCTTGGAACAAAATCGCGCCCGCGGGGAGCGGGCGGCCGTAGAACGCGACACCAACGCAGGAGACCGTCATGGCGGCATTGCCCAATGTTTTGCTGGCTTCCGATCCCGATGCGCAGGAAACCAACGAGTGGATCGACGCGCTGGAAGCGGTGATCGAGCAGGAGGGTCCGGAACGGGCCCATTACCTGATCGAAAAACAGGTTGAATTCGCCCGCCGCTCGGGCATCAACCTGCCGTTCTCGGCCACCACCGAGTACGTCAATACCATTTCCATCAGCCACGAGGTGCCGTCCCCCGGCAACCACGAGATCGAGCACCGCATCCGCGGCTACGCGCGCTGGAACGCGCTGGCCATGGTGCTGCGCGCCAACAAGGGGGACTCCAACCTCGGCGGCCACATCGCCAGCTTCGCCTCGGTGGCGACGCTGTTCGACGTCGGCTACAACCATTTCTGGCGTGCGCCGTCGGAGAACCACGGTGGCGACCTGGTGTTCATCCAGGGCCATTCCGCCCCCGGGGTGTATGCGCGCGCCTTCATGCTGGGCCGGCTGACCCAGGAGCAGATGGACCACTTCCGCCAGGAGGTCGACGGCAAGGGACTGTCCTCCTATCCCCATCCCTGGCTGATGCCCGACTTCTGGCAGTTTCCCACCGTGTCGATGGGTCTGGGCCCGCTGCAGGCGATCTACCAGGCGCGGTTCATGAAGTACCTGCAGGATCGCGGCTTCGCCAAGACCAACGGCCGCAAGGTGTGGGCCTTCATGGGCGACGGCGAGATGGACGAGCCGGAGTCGCTCGGCGCCATCTCCCTGGCGGGCCGGGAACGACTCGACAACCTGATCTTCGTCGTCAACTGCAACCTGCAGCGCCTCGACGGCCCGGTGCGGGGCAACGGCAAGATCATCCAGGAGCTCGAGTCGGGTTTCCGCGGCGCGGGCTGGAACGTGATCAAGGTGATCTGGGGCGGCTACTGGGATCCGCTGTTCGCCAAGGACCGCACCGGCCTGCTCGCCAAGCGCATGATGGAAGCGGTGGACGGCGAGTACCAGACCTACAAGTCGCGCGACGGCGCCTACGTGCGCGAGCACTTCTTCGGCAAGTATCCGGAACTGCGCGCCATGGTCGCCAACTGGTCGGACGACGACATCTGGCGCCTGAATCGCGGCGGCCACGATCCGCACAAGATTTATGCCGCCTATCATGCGGCGGCCAATCACCCGGGCCAGCCCACGGTCATTCTCGCCAAGACCATCAAGGGCTACGGCATGGGCGAGTCGGGCGAGGCGCAGAACATCACCCACCAGCAGAAGAAGATGGGCACCGTCTCCCTCAAGACGTTCCGCGACCGCTTCAAGCTGCCGCTGTCGGACGACGACCTGAAGGAACTGAAGTACATCCAGCCGCCGCAGGACTCGCCCGAGATCGCCTACATGCGCGAGCGGCGCATGGCGCTGGGCGGCTACCTGCCGGCGCGCCGCCAGAAGGCGGAGGCGCTGCAAGTGCCGGCGCTTCCCGCCTTCGATCCCCTGCTCAAGGCGAGCGGCGAGGGACGCGAGGTCTCCACCACCATGGCCTTCGTGCGCATCCTCAACATCCTGATCAAGGACAAGGCCATCGGCAGGCGCGTGGTGCCGATCGTGCCCGACGAATCGCGCACCTTCGGCATGGAAGGGATGTTCCGCCAGCTCGGCATCTGGAACCAGCTCGGCCAGTTGTATACGCCGCAGGATGCCGACCAGCTCATGTTCTACAAGGAATCAAAGGACGGGCAGATCCTTCAGGAAGGCATCAACGAGGCCGGCGCCATGGCCGACTGGATCGCCGCCGCCACGTCGTACTCGACACACGGCGTGCCGATGATCCCGTTCTACATCTTCTATTCCATGTTCGGCTTCCAGCGCGTGGGCGACCTCGCCTGGGCGGCCGGCGATTCCCGCGCCCGCGGCTTCCTGATCGGCGGCACCGCCGGGCGCACCACCCTCAACGGCGAGGGCCTGCAGCACGAGGACGGCCATTCGCACCTGTGGTCGGGGGCCATACCCAACTGCATCTCCTACGACCCGACCTTCAGCTACGAGCTGGCGGTGATCATCCACGACGCCCTGCGCCGCATGTACGCCGAGCAGGAGGACGTCTATTACTACCTGACGGTGATGAACGAGAACTACGAGCACCCGGCGATGCCCGCCGGCGCCGAAGCCGACATCATCAAGGGCATGTACCTGTTCAAGCGCGGCGCCAAGTCCAACGGGGCGCGGGTACAGTTGCTGGGATCCGGCGTGATCTTCCGCGAGGTGATGGCGGCGGCGGAATTGCTGAAATCGGACTGGGGCGTGGAAGCCGATCTGTGGAGCTGTCCCAGCTTCACCGAACTGGCGCGGGACGGCCAGGCGGCGGCGCGCTGGAACCTGCTGCATGCGGCCGAGAAGCCCTGGCTGTCCCACGTCGAGCAATGCCTCAAGGACACGCGCGGCCCGGTGGTGGCCGCCACCGATTATGTGCGCCTGTTCGCCGAGCAGATCCGTGCCTATGTGCCGCGCCGCTACACGGTGCTCGGCACCGACGGCTTCGGCCGTTCCGATACGCGCCAGAAGCTGCGCCATTTCTTCGAGGTGGATCGTTACTGGGTCACGGTCGCCGCACTCAAGGCGCTGGCGGACGAAGGCACCGTCGAACGCGCCAAGGTGACGCAGGCGATCGCCAAGTACGGCATCGACCCCGACAAGCCGCGTCCCTGGACGGTGTAGCTCCGTAGGTCGGTTCGCGCGGCCGACGCCGCGGAGCCGACATCGACGATCCTGTCGGTTGCGCGCCACGCGCTCGAACCGACCTGCGCTAGGAACAAAAATGAGCCAGCTGCTGGAAGTCAAAGTCCCCGACATCGGCGACTTCAAGGACGTGCCGGTGATCGAGGTGGCGGTCAAGCCGGGCGACGCGGTCAAGGCCGAGGACACCCTCATCGTCCTGGAATCGGACAAGGCCACCATGGACGTGCCCTCGCCTGCCGCCGGCACGGTGAAGGAGATCAAGATCAAGGTCGGCGACAAGGTGGCCGAGGGCTCGCTGATCCTGCTGCTCGACGCTGCGGCAAGCGCCGCCGCCGCGCCCCCCTCTCCCCAACCCTCCCCCGCCGGCGGGGAGGAAGAGCAAGCCCCTCTCCCGTCCCTGGAGAGGGGTGGGGGTGAGGGGCTCGCCGCCGCCCCGTCCGCCCCCCCCGCCCCGCCGCCGACCGGGCCCATCGCGGAAGTCCCTCCCGCCCGCCCCGGCACCGGTTCGAGCGAGGAACCGGTAAGTCCCGTGCCCTCCGCACCGCGGCCCACTCCCGCCGAGATCGCAGCCGAAATGGCGGGCGGCCACAAGGCCCATGCCTCGCCTTCGGTGCGCCGCTTCGCGCGCGAACTGGGCGTCGATGTCGCGCTCGTCACGGGGACCGGACCGAAAGGCCGCATCCAGAAGGAGGACGTGCAGGCTCACGTCAAGAGCGAACTGAACCGGCCGCGCGCGGCGGCGCCGGCCGGCGCGGCCGTCGGCGGCCTGGAGCTTCTGGCCTGGCCGCAGGTGGATTTCGCCAAGTTCGGCCCGGTCGAAGCGAAGCCGCTGGCGCGCATCAAGAAGCTCTCGGGTGCGAACCTGGCGCGCAACTGGGTGATGATTCCCCACGTCACCCAGCACGACGAGGCCGACATCACGGACCTCGAAGCCTTCCGCGTCCAGCTCAACAAAGAGAACGAGAAGTCCGGCGTGAAACTCACCATGCTCGCCTTCCTCATCAAGGCCTGCGTCGCCGCGCTGCGCAAGTTCCCCGAGTTCGCCAGTTCGCTGGATGGGGACAACCTCGTCTTCAAGCGCTACTACCACATCGGGTTCGCCGCCGACACGCCCAACGGCCTGGTGGTTCCGGTGCTGCGCGACTGCGACACCAAGGGCGTGCTGCAGATCGCCCAGGAAACCTCGGCGCTGGCAGCCAAGGCGCGGGAGGGCAAGCTCTCGCCCACCGAGATGCAGGGCGGAACCTTCTCCATTTCCAGCCTCGGCGGCATCGGCGGCACGGCGTTCACGCCCATCATCAACGCCCCGGAGGTGGCGATCCTCGGCGTGTCGAAATCCCAGATCAGGCCGCAATGGGACGGCAAGCAGTTCCAGCCGCGGCTGATGCTGCCGATGTCTCTGTCCTACGATCACCGCGTCATCGACGGCGCGGCGGCGGCGCGCTTCACCGCATTCCTCGCCCAACTGCTCGCCGACCTGCGGCGCACGATGCTCTAGATCCAAGTCCCGCTCCGGCCCGGAGCGGGAAAACCGAACCGCAAGGTAAGCCATGACAACCATCTGCGTGGTCAAGAAAGGCGGTGTGGTGGCGATCGCCGCCGAATCGCTCACCACCTTCGGCGACACGCGTCTGCCGCGGCATTACAAGGGCGAGTACGACAAGATCCTGCACATCGGCGATTCGCGCATCGGCATCTGCGGCAGCTCCGCCCACCATCTGGTGCTGGCGAGCGCGCTGGCGAAGATGGAGGACGTGAAGCTGGGCAGCCGCATGGAAGTGTTCGAGACCTTTCGCCGCCTGCATCCCATCCTCAAGGAGCACGCCTACCTCAATCCCAAGGAAGACGAGGACGACCCCTACGAATCGTCCCAGATGGTGGCGCTCATCGCCAACGAGACGGGTATCTACGGCGTCTATTCCTACCGCGAGGTATTCGAATACGACCGCTTCTGGTCCATCGGCTCGGGCCGCAATTTCGCCCTGGGCGCCATGTTCGCCGCCTACGACAAGGGCAAGGGCGCCGCCGACATCGCCAAGACCGGCGTGGCGGCGGGCATCGAATTCGATACCGCCTCCAGCGGACCCGTCGTCTGCTACACGATCAAGCTCAGAAAGGACAGGAAATGAGCGGAGTGATCGAAGTCAAAGTGCCCGACATCGGCGACTTCAAGGACGTGCCGGTGATCGAGGTGGCGGTCAAGCCGGGCGACGCGGTCAAGGCCGAGGACACCCTCATCGTCCTGGAATCGGACAAGGCCACCATGGACGTGCCCTCGCCCGCCGCCGGCACGGTGAAGGAGATCAAGATCAAGGCCGGCGACAAGGTGGCCGAGGGCTCGCTGATCCTGCTGCTCGACGCTGCGGCAAGCGCCGTCGTCGCGCCCCCCTCTCCCCGACCCTCCCCCGCCGGGGGGGAGGGAGAGGAAGCCCCTCTCCCCTCGCGGGAGAGGGGTGGGGGTGAGGGGGTCGCTGTCCCCTCGTCCCCCCCCGGCGCATTTCTCGGGGCGACCGACCTCGAGTGCGACATGCTGGTGCTCGGCGCCGGACCGGGCGGCTATTCGGCCGCCTTCCGTGCCGCGGATCTGGGCATGAGGACGGTGCTGGTGGAGCGCTATGCCAAGCTCGGCGGCGTCTGCCTGAACGTCGGCTGCATTCCGTCCAAGGCGCTGCTGCATGTGGCGGCGGTGACCGAAGAGGCGGCGCACCTGGCCGAGCACGGCGTCGCCTTCGGCCAGCCCCAGTTCGACCTGGACAAGCTGCGCGCCTGGAAGGACAAGGTGGTGGGCAAGCTCACCGGCGGCCTCGCCGGCATGGCCAGGACGCGCAAGGTCGAGGTCGTGCGCGGCTACGGCCACTTCCTCGACGCCCATCATGTGGAAGTGGAACTGACCACCGGCGACGGCCAGGACAAGACCGGCGAGAAGAAGGTGGTGAGCTTTCGCAAATGCATCATCGCCGCCGGCTCCCAGGCCGTGCGCCTGCCTTTCATCCCGGACGATCCGCGCATCGTGGACTCGACCGGGGCGCTGGAATTGCGCCAGGTGCCGAAGCGCATGCTGGTGATCGGCGGCGGCATCATCGGCCTGGAGATGGCCACGGTCTATTCCGCGCTGGGGGCGAAGATCGAGGTCGTGGAAATGCTGGACGCACTGATGCAGGGACCGGACCGCGACCTGGTCAAGGTGTGGGAGAAGAGGAATGCCGGGCGTTTCGACCAGGTGATGCTCAACACCAAGACGGTCGCGGTCGAGGCCGGGCCCGAAGGCTTGCTGGTCCGTTTCGAAGGCGCGCAGGCCCCGGCGCAGCCGCGGCTCTACGACATGATCCTGCAGTCGGCCGGCCGCAGCCCCAACGGCAGCAAGATCGGCGCCGACAAGGCCGGCGTCGCCGTCACCGAGCGCGGCTTCATTCCCGTGGACAAGCAGATGCGCACCAACGTGCCGCATATCCACGCCATCGGCGACATCGTCGGCCAGCCCATGCTGGCGCACAAGGCGGTGCATGAGGCGCATGTCGCGGCGGAAGCGGCCGCCGGCCAGAGCAGCCATTTCGACGCCAGCGTCATCCCCGGCGTCGCCTACACCGATCCGGAAGTGGCCTGGGTCGGCCTGACCGAGGACGAAGCGAAGACGCAGGGACGGAAGGTGGGCATCGGCAAGTTCCCCTGGGCCGCCTCCGGCCGGGCCATCGCCAACGGCCGCGACGAAGGCTTCACCAAGCTGATCTTCGACGAGGAGACCCATCGCGTCGTCGGCGGCGGCATCGTCGGCACCAACGCCGGCGACATGATCGGCGAGATCGCGCTGGCGATCGAGATGGGCTGCGACGCCGTGGACATCGGCAAGACCATCCATCCCCATCCAACCCTGGGCGAGTCCATCGGCATGGCGGCCGAATTGTACGAGGGCGTGTGCACCGACCTGCCGCCGACCCGGAAGAAGTAACGGACTGGGCGACAGTGCCGAGCCGTGTGCTAGAACGAAGAGGGCGCGACTCTTCGTACACTTTTGCGACGGAGGTGGGTCATGAGGATGGTTCTTGCACTGGCGGCCGGCTTGCTCGCCGCCTCCCCCGGGGCTTCCGCGGCGAATGCCCAGCAACTGATCGAGCGCTCCATCCAGGCGCTTGGCGGCGCTGAGGCCCTGTCGGGGTTGAAGCGGGTAACCGTCTCCGGGGTGGCGCGATTCTGGGAGCCGGAGCAGTCACACGCGCCGAGCGGCGAGATGCGTTTCGGCGCCGTCTCCCGCTTCACCCAGTCGCGCGACACGCCTGCCGGCCTCGCGCGTAGCGATTGGATGCGGGACTACGAATACCCGGCCCGCCGCACCTACACCTTCAGTGAAGTGGTCACGCCGGATGCGGGTTACGTCAAGGGCATCGACACCACCTCGCGCACCAAGCAGAGCCAGTCGAACGATCCGCCGCAGCATGCGATGTCGGGCGTGCGGCTGGCGGCTGCGCAGCGCGAACTGGCACGCAGTTCGCCGACGCTGCTGCTGGACATGAAGGCCAACCCGAAGGCGGTCGGCACACTTCCCGACCAGACGGTGGACGGGATGCGCTACAAGGCGCTGCGCTACCAGTGGAAGGATCAGCGCTTCACGCTGCTGCTCGATCCCGCGACATACTTGCCGGCGCGCGTCCGCACCCTGGATGCCGACGCCATTCAGGGCGACTCTGACTACGACCTGGTGCTGAGCAACTGGCGCGAGATCGGCGGCGCGAAGCTCGCCCACGGCCAGGACTATCTGCTCAACGGCCAGACGGTGGTGCAGACCCGCATCACCCAGGCCACGACCGTTCCCACTTTCGATGCAGCGGCTTTCGCCATCCCGGCGCCGATCAAGGCCGCCGCGGCGAAGCCGGCGAGCGGCCCCGTTCCCTACCAATGGGTGCTGCGGCGCCAGCATCTGGGCGTCTATCTCGATTCCGACGGCATCGGCTACGACACGGGCGCCGGCAGCGGATTGAAGCTGACGGACATCGCACCGGGTATCAGCCTGACCCAGGGCGGGACGCACAATTCGATGATCGTGGAACTGGACAAGTATCTGGTGGTGTTCGATGCGCCGATCGGCGAATCCCAGGCGCAATGGACGATCGAGGCGGCGCGTGCCAGGTATCCCGGCAAGCCCATCAAGTACCTGGTACTGACCCACCACCACATGGACCACGCCAGCGGCACGCGCACCTTTGTCGCCATGGAGGGCGCAGCGCTCGTCGTCGGCAAGGGCGCCAAGCCGCATTATCAGCGTGTGCTGTCCGCGCCGCACCGGGTGGACAATGACCTGCTGCAGCGCACACCGCGCCGGACGGAGATCGTGGAGGTGAGCGACAAGTGGACCGTGGGCGACGGCAGGCGCCAGGTCACCGCCTACGCCGTGGACAATCCGCACGCCGAGGCGATGCTGATCGGCTACCTGCCCGAAGCCAGGCTCGGCTTCGTCACCGACCTGTGGAGCCCGGGGCGCGACGCGCTGGGCGCCAAGCCAACACCGGGACAGGCGGCGCTGGTGGCGGCAGTCCGCAAGTACGGCATCGACGCCGAGCGCTTTGCGGGCGGTCACGGCAGCACCGCGCCGTACGGGGACCTCGCCAAGATCGCAGACGCGAAGTGAGCGAGGCAGCCAGAGCCGCAAGAACCCGCCCGTGCCCGCAACGATGCGGGGGCGGGCTGTTCCAGCTCCCATCCGCGCCCTGACTCCCTGCACCGGTCGGGCGCGAGCGATTCCGGTAGAATCGCCGGCTCCAAGGGAGGACAGCCAGAAAATGACACAGGACGAACTGAAGCAGGCATCGGCGCGCGCCGCCATGCAATACGTGGTGGATGGCGCCATCATCGGCGTCGGCACCGGATCGACGGCCAACTACTTCATCGACGAACTGGGAAAGGTGAAGGACCGCATCCGCGGCGCGGTGGCCAGTTCCGAGGCCTCGGCAAAGCGGCTGGCGGGCCACGGCATCCCGGTGCTGGACCTGAACGACGTGGACGACATTCCGGTCTACGTGGACGGGGCCGACGAGATCACGCGCGAACTGGCCATGATCAAGGGCGGCGGCGGCGCGCTGACGCGCGAGAAGATCGTCGCCGCGGTGGCGAAGAACTTCGTCTGCGTGGCCGACGAAACCAAGCTGGTGGCGCGGCTCGGAAAGTTTCCGCTGCCGGTGGAGGTGATCCCGATGGCGCGCGAATACGTGGCGCGGGAACTGAAGGCGCTGGGCGGCAAGCCGCAACTGCGGCAGGGCTTCACGACGGACAACGGCAACATCATCCTCGACGTGCTCGAACTCGCCATCGACGACGCGGCCGCCCTGGAGACGCACATCGACCACATCGTCGGGGTGGTCACGAACGGCCTTTTCGCGCGGCGCGGCGCCGACGTGCTGCTGCTGGCGACGGCCGCGGGCGTGAAGACGATTTCGCGCTGAAACGTTTCTGTCACAATGGCTTGATAAGTTCGGCAGGCTGGTTTCCTGAAAGGTGGCGCGCAGTGACTGAACATACATACAAGCAGTTCGATACCGAACTGGAAGACATCCGCAACCGCGTCCTGCAGATGGGCGGCCTGGTGGAGCACCAGATCGTCAAGGCCATGGAGGGGTTCGTGGATGGCGACCTGCTGCTGATCGACCAGGTCATCAACAACGACGCGCGGGTCAACGCCGCCGAAGTTTCGCTGGACGAGGCCTGCAGCCATATCATCGCCCGGCGCCAGCCGGCGGCGGTGGATCTGCGCATGATCATGACGGTGATCAAGACCATCACCGATCTGGAACGTATCGGCGACGAAGCGAAGAAGATCGCCAAGCTCGCCAAGAAGGTCCATACCGACGACGCCGGCTTCGGGCCGCGCGTGGAATTGCGCCACGTGGCGCAACTGGCGGTGGCGATGCTGCGCAAGGCGCTCGACGCCTTCGCCCGCCTCGACGTCACTGCCGCGGCCGAAGTGGTGCGTCAGGACAAGGAGGTGGATGCCGAGTTCAAGTCCATCATGCGCCAGCTCATCACCTTCATGATGGAAGATCCGCGCACCATCTCACGCGGCCTCGAGGTGCTGTTCGCCGCCAAGTCCATCGAGCGCATCGGCGACCACTCCAAGAACATCTCGGAGTACGTGGTGTACATGGTGAAGGGGCGCGACGTGCGCCATATCGGTCTGGAAGGCATCGAGCGCGAGGTCGCCGGCCACTGAGAGCTTGTGAATAAATCTACTGCGCGTCCCGAGTGCTGCGTTGCGCGGTACTCGCTCCTCGCCTATCTATCTGATATGTCTCGTCGCTGCGCTCCGTGCGCCTTGCCCTCGGGCCGCTCGCTACGATTTCTTCACAACCTCTGAGCCTTTGCGCGATCCGGTCCGTCCGCCCGATCGCCACGAGTCCTACGACTGGGGCGGCACGTATCCCGCGGCTCTCTCGGCGCCCTCGCCGAAAAAGTGCTTCTCCATCTGCTCGGCGAGGTACTTGCGTGCCCTCGAATCAGCCAGATTGAGCCGGTTCTCGTTCACCAGCATGGTCTGGTGACGGATCCACTGCTGCCAGGCTTCCTTCGACACGTTTTCATAGATCCGTTTTCCCAGCTCGCCAGGATACGGGGGAAAGTCGAGGCCCTCGGCTTCTCGGCCGAGCTTGATGCAATTCACCATGCGGGGCATGTTGCGATCCTTTCGTCGGTAGGCTGCGCCTTCACAGCGCCGATTCTAGCGGAAAAGCGCCGCGCCTCAGGCCGCGGAGCGCGCCCGCCACACCTGCCAGCGGTTCTTGCCGCTCGTCTTGGCGCGATACATGGCCTGGTCGCCATGCTCCAACAGTTCGCGCCCGTCGCGCCCGTGCACAGGATAAAGGGCGATGCCGACGCTGGCGGTGAGGCGCGCGCGCTCACCGGCGAATTCGAAGCGCAGGTTGGTGATCTTGCTCAGGATGCGGCGCGCCAATCCCACCATCTCCTCTTCCGAACTGTCGGTGGCGAGCAGCGCGAACTCGTCGCCGCCGATGCGGAAGAACATCTCGTTGCGCCGCACCGTCGCCCCCACCTCCTCGGCAAGCTTGATCAGAACGGTGTCGCCGGCCTGGTGTCCGAAGTGGTCATTGATCGGCTTGAAGCCGTCCAGATCGACCACCAGCAGCCCCAGCTGCACCTCGCGCCGTGCCGCATCCGCGAGCATGCGCTCCAGCTCCTCCTGGAAGCGGCGCCGGTTGTACAGATTGGTCAGGGGATCGCGTTCCGCCAACTGGATGAGGCGGTCGGCGATGCGCTTCTGATCGGTGATGTCCTCGTAGATCCAGACGCGGCCGATGAACTCGCCCGCCGCCTCGCCCGGCACCAGGGTGAACACGTCGCGCAGCACGCGCCCGTCGGTGAGGGCGAACTCGTGCGGAGCGCTGGTTTCCGTCTGCCCCAGCACTGCGGCGACGTGCTGCCGATAGGCGGCGTCGGCGGCGCGCAGGGGCGCCGTGCGCTCCAGCAGCGTCTCCTCGCGCACGCCGGTGAGACTGGCGCGCTCCGCCACGCCCCAGATGCGGTACAGCGCCTTGTTGCAGAACAGCACCCGCCGATTGCGATCGCTGAACATGACCCCGACCTCCATCACGTCCAGCAAGGCCCCGAGGCGCGCCCGTTCCTCGTTGGCGCGGACGAGGTAGAACTCCCTCTGGTCCTGGGCCCGGCGCAGCTCGGCCACGGTCTCGAGCAGGCGCATTTCCGCTTCCTTGCGCGCCTGAATGTCGTCCAGCGACACGCGCAATCCGAGGTAGCGTCCCTTGGCATCGTGGATGCCGTGCCAACTCACCGCCACCCACACCAGGTTGCCGTCCTTGCGCTGCAGGCGCAGTTCGAGGTTGTCGCCGGGGGTGCCGGCGAGCGCCTTGCGGCCCTCCCCTTCGGCGTAGGCCCGGTCCTTCTGGTACACCAGCATCTCGATCAGGTTGCCGGCAAGCACGCACTCCAGCGGCGAGTATCCGGTGACGCGCTCGATCGAGCGATTGATCCAGACCAGCCGCCCCTGCGGATTGAACCAGGCCTCCACGTGGTAGGCACACTCGGCCACGGCGTAGAAGCGTGCTTCCCGACCCGCCAGCGCCGCGAAGCGCTCGTCGATTTCCCGCGCCGCCTCGTTGGCGGTGCGGCACAGATCGGCGATCTCCGCCGCCCCGCGCGCCGGCAGCTTGGGCGGCCGCTCGCCCCGTGCCAGGGCCGCGAGCATGCCGCCGACGCGGTGCAGGCGCCGCGTGACGCCGAACACCGCCGCCATCGTCATCGCCATGCCGAGCAGGATGACGGCGACCGTGACCACGATGCCGCTCTGAATCGCCTGCCCGCGCGCGGCATCCACGTGCTCCAGGGAGACACCGTAGCGGACGAAGCCGGCGCTCTCCGGGCCCTGCCCGAGCCTCGCCGCGCCATGGAAAACGGCGCCTTCGGCCAGCGCCTGCGCCATGTCGCCCGACACCGGAGGTAGCGCTATTGCGCCATCGCGGCCGACGCTGGCCAGGGTACGCCGCCCGCCATCCTGCAGCGCCAGATAGGACAGCCCGAGTTCGACACGCAGGCGCTGCAGGGCCGGCACGGCATCCTGCCAGGTGCCCGCCGCGGCATGCGGCGCCAGGCTCGCCGGCAGCGCGACCCCGAGATGCCGCGCCTGCTGCTGCGCCTGCGCCAGCAGGGCCTGCTCCGTGCTGCGCATGGCCACCCATGTCAGCAGGGCGCCGAGCAGCGCCGGCAGCAGACCGGTCGAACAGGGCGAAGCGCGCAAACAGCGATCGCGGCGGCCGCACCGTTGGCATGGGCATTCTTCTCGCCGATCTACAGCGGTTTCATCAGAATTTTGGAGCGGCGCTGCAGGTTGTACAGATCGCGCTTCTGCTTCGGCAGGGCATCGAGCCCGACTTCCCCGAAGCCGCGCTCGATGAACCAGTGCGCGGTGCGGGTGGTCAGCACGAACAGGCGTTTCAGCTTGGCGGCGCGAGCCCGCGTCTCGATGTGGCGCAGCAGTTCCTCGCCATGTCCGGCCTGGCGCCGGTCGGGCCTGACCGCCAGGCATGCCAGCTCGGCCGCCTTCTCCGATTTGAAGGGATAGAGCGCCGCGCAGCCGATGATGACGCCGTCGTGTTCGAGCACGGAGAAGCGGCCGATTTCCATCTCCAGCAGCTCACGCCCGCGCCGCACCAGGGTGCCGTCGGCTTCGAGCGGCTCGATCAGGGCGAGGATGGCGCCGACTTCCTCGATGGTCGCTTCGCGCAGCCGCGCCACCACCTCGCGCGTGATGATGGTGCCGACCCCTTCGTGGGTGAAGAACTCCAGCAGCAGGCCGCCGTCGATGTCGCGGTCGATGAGATGGGCGCGCCGCACGCCGCTGCGCGCGGCGCGGATGCAGCACGGCAGGAACAGCCCGAGATCCTCGGTGAGCCGTTCCGGCTTCTCCAGCAGCACCTCGGCCTGATCGGCGGTGACGGATTCCACCAGTCTTCCCCTGGCATCGGTGACGCCGGGCGCATCGCACAGAAAGATGAGCTTTTCCGCCTGCAGGGCGATCGCTACCTTCTCGGCCACCTCCTCCATGCTCAGATTGAAGATCTCGCCCGAAGGCGAAGTGCCGACCGGCGAGATCAGCACCACGTTCTCCTGCTCCAGATCGGCCTTGATCTCCTCCGCAATCACCTTGCGCACGGCGCCGGTGAACTGGAAATCGACGCCATCGACGACGCCCACCGGCATGGCGGTGATGAAATTGCCGCCGGTGACGCGCATGTAGGCGCCGGCCATCGGCGTGTTGGGCAGGCCCTGGGACAGCAGCGCTTCGATTTCGAGGCGCGTGACGCCCATGGCGCTCTTCACGCACTCCAGCGCCTGGGCATCGGTCACGCGCAGGCCGCGATGGAAGCGCGGCTTCACGCCGCGCCGCTCCAGTTCGGCGTCGATCTGCGGACGCGCGCCATGCACCAGCACCAGACGGATGCCGAGCGCGGCAAGCAGGTTGCAGTCCTGGGCCAGCGCCTGGGCGAGGTTGCCCATCGCCACCTCGCCGCCGAAGCCGATGACGAAGGTGCGCCCGCCGAAGGCGTGCACGTAGGGCGCCGCGGCCCGCACCCAGTTGACGAAGCGGCGCGTCGATTCGTTCTTGCTGGCGATTTGCCTGTCGTTGTTCACGTCGTTCCCGATGGCGCTCCGCACGCGCGGCAGTCCGGTCAGCCGATCGACTCCTCGATGCGCTGGCACAGCGTGCGCAGCACTTTGATGCGGGCGTAATACTTGTTGTCGGCCTCGACCAGCGTCCACGGAGCGATTTCGGTGCTGGTGCGGTCGATCATATCGCAGACCGCATGCTCGTAGTCCAGCCATCTGCGGCGGTTGCGCCAGTCCTCCTTGGTGATCTTGAAGCGCTTGAAACGCGTCTTCTCGCGCTCCTCGAAGCGCTTCAACTGCTCCTCCGGGCTGATCGCCATCCAGAACTTCGCCAGCACCACGCCGTGCCGCACCAGCTGGTCCTCGAAGTCATTGATCTCGGCATAGGCGCGCATCCAGTCCCCCTCGGCGCAGAGGCCTTCGACGCGCTCGACCAGCACGCGGCCGTACCACGAGCGATCGAACACGGTGACGCGGCCGAAGCGCGGCACCTGGCGCCAGAAGCGCCACAGATAGGGCTGCGCCAGTTCCTCCTGGGTCGGAGCAGCGATCGGAATGATGCGGTAGTGGCGCGCATCGAGGGCGCCGGCGACGCGGCGGATGGCGCCGCCCTTGCCCGCGGCGTCCATGCCCTCGAACACCACGAGCACGGAACGGCGGCTGAACTTCGGGTGACGCGCCAGCATCGCCAGCCGACCCTGGCATTTCTCGATCTGCTTGTCGTAGTCCTTTTCCGAATACCTCTGCCGCAGCACCAGCGAGTTGAGCAGGTCGCGCTGATCGGTGGACGGCGGCAGGGGCGCGGCGTTCACCCGCGGCGCCCAGCCCTTCTTCTCCAGCATCAGGCGCTTGCGCATCGCAGTCAGGAGGATCTTGCCGGCGGTGAGGTAGCGGTAGCGCGCGTCGGTGCCCTCGATCACGATCCAGGGCGCATGGGCGGAGCTGGTGTGGCGCAGCACATGCTCGGAAACCCTGCGGTAGCGCTCATACAGCTTGAACTGGTGCCACTCGGCCTGCGTCACGCGCCAGCGCGTATCGGCATCCTTTTCCAGGTTCTTCAGGCGCTTGCGCTGCGCCTCCCGGGACAGATGGAACCAGAACTTGACGATGAGCAGCCCTTCCTGCGACAGCATTTCCTCGAAGCGGCTGATCTCCTCGATGCGCTGGTCGAGCTGCGCATTGCTGCATTCCTTGCGCACGTGGCGCACGATCGGTTCCGTGTACCAGTTGCCGAACAGGATGCCGACCTTGCCCTTGGGCGGCAGGGCGCGCCAGAAGCGCCACATGAAGGGGCGCTCGCGCTCCTCGTCGGTGGATTCGCCGAAGGCATAGGTGAGAATGTGGCGCGGGTCCATCCAGGCGTTGAGCAGGTTGACCGTCTCCCCCTTGCCCGCGCCCTCCACGCCATTGACCAGGATCAGCACCGAGAATTTGTTGAGCTGGCCGATATCGTACTGGGCGTCCAGCAGGTCGGCGCGCAGCCGGGGCGCGATGCGGTCATAGCGCGCCTTGTCGATTTTGTGGCCCAGTTCGGCGGATTCGAACATGACACCCCCTTTTTCTACGGATTATCGCGGACCGCGACAGGACGCCTCGCCCCGGCAAGAGGGGAAGGACGATGCCCAGATCGGGCTCCGTACCTGGCGCTGCGCTTTCCCGGCGCGCGCGCCGCAGCCGGCTTCACCGCCGCGCGCCCTCGTCTTCAGAAATCCCCCCAACGCGCCAGAATGGCGGCAATGGCAGCCAGGCCGGCAGTCTCGGTGCGCAGGATACGCGGCCCCAGAGCCACCGGCAGGAATCCCGCCGCCTGCGCCGCCGCGGCCTCGTTGCCGCTCAACCCGCCTTCCGGGCCGATCAGCAGCAGCACCTCGCGGCCGGCAAGATCCAGGGTGCTCACGCGCTGCCCCGCCGCCGGGTCGAAGGTCAGCCTGACCGCAGCCGACGATGCCTGGGCCGCGAGAAAGTCAGGCAGCCGCGCCAGTTCCGCCACCGGCGGCACCCGGTTGCGGCCGCACTGCTCGCAGGCGGCGACCGCCACCTGGCGCAGATGTTCGACGCGCTTGGCGGCGCGTTCTGCAGTCAGCCGCACCACCGCGCGCTCCGTCGCCAGCGGCGCGATCGCGGCGACGCCGAGCTCGACCGCCTTCTGCACCACCCAGTCCATCTTCTCGTTGGCCACCAGCGCCTGGGCGAGGGTGATGCGCAGCGGCGCCTCCCGTTCCACCGCGTCGTGGCGCACCAGCACCACCCGCACCTCGCGCCCCAGCGCCGTGATGCGCCCGGCGTGCTCGCCGCCGCGCCCGTCGAACAGCACGACGTCGTCGCCGATGGCAAGCCGCAGCACGCGTCCGGCGTGATGGGCGGCCTGGTTCGGCAAGGCGACGACCTGCCCGGCGGCAAGCGGCTCGGGGCAGAAGAGGCGGGGCGGCATCGTGCTATTATAGGGCTGGCCAATAGTCTGTCTGCATTGTCCCGATCATGGTCAGTCTAAACACCCCCATCTGCGACTTCGGCTGGAAAGCCGTCGATTTCGACCTGCCCGGCACCGACGGCAAGCGCCACAGCCTGGCTTCGGCGCGCGGCCCCAACGGCCTGCTGGTGATGTTCCTCTGCAACCATTGCCCCTACGTCAAGGCCGTGATCCAGCGCATCATCCGCGACGCGAAGGAACTCGGGCAGCACGGCATCGGCTGCATCGCCATCATGTCGAACGACCCGGCCGACTATCCGGAGGATTCCTGGGACAACATGGTGCGCATCGCGCGCGAGCTCGACTTCCCCTTCCCTTACGTGCTGGACGCCACGCAGCAGGTGGCGAAGGCCTACGGGGCGGTGTGCACGCCCGATTTCTTCGGCTTCAACGACAAGCTCGAACTGCAGTACCGCGGACGGCTCGACGCCTCGAAGAAGGAAACCGCGCCCGCCGACGCGCGCCGCGACCTGTTCGAAGCCATGGTGCAGGTTGCCCGCACCGGCCACGGGCCGCGCGAGCAGATTCCCAGCATGGGCTGCTCCATCAAGTGGAAGGCGTAGCCCCCGCAGCGCCGCAGCTCTCGCCGCGCCTGGCGGCGCTGGTGTCCACGGTGCGCGAGGTGGCGCAGGCGGTGATCATGCCGCGCTACCTGTCGGCGGTGCGCAGCCGCAAGGCGGACGGCAGCTTCCTCACCGAAGTCAACCTCAAGGCGCAGCAGGCGCTCACCCGCAGCCTCACCCGCATCATCAAGTGCCCGGTGCTGGGCGAGGAGATGAGCGGCGAGGATCAGCTCGAACTTTGGGCGCAGGGCAGCGACGGCCTGTGGTGCATCGACCCGATCGACGGCACCACCAACTTCGCCAACGGCATTCCGGTGTTCGCCGTGAGCGCCGCCTATCTCGTCGGCGGACGCTCCGAACTGGGGGTCGTCTATAACCCGGCGGTGGACGAAGCCTTCTACGCCGAGCGCGGAAAGGGCGGATATCTCAACGGCACCCAGCTTCCCTTGCGCCCCGTCCCCTCCGCCCTGCGCGACTGCGTGGCCGGAGTGGATTTCAAGCGCCTGCCCAAGGCCCTGGGCGACCGCCTCGCCCTCGCCCCGCCGTATCACTCCCACCGCAATTTCGGCTGCAGCGCGATCGAGTGGTGTTACGTCGCCGCAGGACGCTTCGACGTCTATCTGCACGGCGGGCAGATGCTGTGGGACTACGTCGCCGGCCGCCTGATCCTGGAAGAGGCGGGCGGGCGCATGGGCTCGCTGTCGCACGACGACTTCGACCGCGACAACATCTGGAAACGCTCCGTCGTCGCCGCCGCCTCGCCGGAGCTGTTCGAGCAGTGGCGCGACTGGATACGCGGCCACCGCTGAACCTTCCGGCCGAGGCATCGTGCCGAGCACCCTGGCCGACTACGACGACCTCCCCTACGACAGCGTCCCGCTGCCGCAGACGCACCCCAACTATCTCGCCGCCCTGGCGCACCTCGCGGGCTTCGCCGCGCCCGACCCCGCCGCCGCCCGGATCCTGGAAATCGGCTGCGCGGAGGGCGGGAATCTGCTGCCGATCGCCTTCTACTGGCCGCAGACGCAATGCACGGGGATCGAGCTTTCGCGCCTTCAGGCCGCGTCCGGACAGGCACTGATCGCAGCATCCGGCGCAGCCAACTGCCGCATCCTGCACGCGGACCTGTCGGCGGTAGCTGCCGACTTCGGCGAGTTCGACTACATCATCGCCCACGGCGTCTATTCCTGGGTGCCGCCGGCGGTGCAGGAGGCCCTGCTCGCCCTTTGCGCGAGGCACCTCGCGGCAGACGGCGTCGCCTACATCAGTTTCAATGTCCTGCCGGGCTGGGGTTCGCGCCAGGCCCTGCGCGCCGAGCTGCTGCGCCGCGTGCCAGGGCATGACTCGCCGCCGGCTCGGGTCGCCGCCGCGCGGCGCGTCCTGGCGGAACTCGCGGCGGACTTCGGCGGCGGCCCGCTGCGCGGCTTCCCGGACCTGGAGCAGGAGATCGCTTTCCTCCGGCGCGCCTCGCCCGCCTATCTGTTTCACGAATACCTCGCCACGCACAATGCCCCCGAGACCTTTGCGCGCTTCCGCGAGCGCGCCGCGCGCCACGGACTGGCCTGCCTGGGCGACGCCGGCCCCGGCCTGTGCGACCGCGCCTGGCAGGACCAGCCATCCTCGGAAGAGGAGTTCGACGCGGCCCGCGGCACCCGCTTCCGCCGCGCTCTGCTGGTACATGCCGCGGCGCCGCGCCGCGGACGCGGTGTCGTCGACGATCTCGCCTTTCACGCGGACCTCGGCAGCGACGAAGAGATCGACCTCGGCTCCGCCCTGCCCCAGACATTCTTCGATGCGCGCGGTGTCCGCCTGCCGGCCCGGCAGCCGCGCGTCAAGGCCGCTTTGCTGGTGCTGGGCACGATCTTTCCGGACAGCATCGAATGGGCGGCGCTGGACGCCGCCGCCGACGACCTGCTGCACCGTTACGGCGACGGTCGCAGCAGCGCCGACGCGCCGGCCGCGGCAGCGGAGTGGCGGGAGCTGCTCGCCGCCCACGCCGTGTGGCCGGGCGCGGCAGCGCGCACCTTCGCCCGCGACATCGGCGAGCGGCCGCGCGCCAACCGTCTGGCGCGGGCGCTGGCTGCCGGCGCCATGGCGGTGACCGGTGCGCGCCACCTCGCCCTCGACCTGGACCGGGCCGGGCGCGATCTCCTGCTCGATCTCGACGGAAGCCACGACCGCAGCAGCCTGGTGTCGCGCATGCGGCAGCGCCTGGGCCGGCAGGCGGTCGCGGTCGAACCCGCAACGGTCGAGGATGCCGTCGACCGCTTTCTCGCGCTGTTCGCGCGCAACGGCCTGCTGGAACGCTGAAGCGCGGCGGGCATGGCCCGCCCTGCGAGCCGGAGGACGCTCCATGTCGGGTGGGCCGTGCCCGCAAGAGACAGGAGCTGCATCGCAGGGCGGGCCGCGCCCGCCGTCCCACGTTGCAGCGGACGCCGCCGGGGAAACTCGCGATGCAAGACACCATCCCCGCTCGACCGGCCGTTCAGTCCGGTGCGCGCCGTTTCAGATCCAGCACCGTCCCGCTCCCCGCCGGCGCAGAGCGGGCGGCCATCTGCTCCAGGGCGCGCAGGAATTCCCCCTGCAGCCGCCGCATCGTGGCTTCGGCATGGGCGCCGTAATACACGGCCTCGTAGGCCACGGGATCGTCCAGCGCGGCACGCTCTCCGGGGGTGAAGTTCTGCCACGAGATCTCGATGTCGGGCCGCGCCTCGGAATGCAGAAAGTTGAATTCGCCGGATTCGACGATGGCGAGGTATTGCATGCTGCGGATGGGAACGAACACGAACGCGTCTGCCGCGCGGGCGAGCAGGATGCGCGTCAGGTTGTAAGTGCGGGCCGGCATGGCGCGGCGCTCGCGCGCAAGTTCGGGACCGCGGTGGAAGGTCTCACGAACGCGCATGGCGACGCCTCGCAGCGGGCCGGCCCAGCGCCACCGGCGAGTCCACGGCGGCGGCGATCAGCGGCACCGCCTCCTCCAGCAGGAACTTGCGGAAGGCGAGCGCCACCGGCGACAGGCGTTTGTCCTGCAGATGCGCCACGTACCAGCGCCGCATCACCGGCAGGCCGGCCACGGGAAGGGGCGCCAGCCGGCCGACCGCCATCTCCAGCCCGACCGTGTGCTGCGAGATGAAGGCGATGCCCATGTTCGCCATGGCCGCCTGCTTGATGGTCTCGTTGCTGCTCATCTCCAGGGTCTGGCGCGGCACGATGCCATGCTCGGAGAAATAGCGCTCCATCGCCGAGCGGGTGCCCGAGCCGGGTTCGCGGATGAGGAAGGTCTCGTCCTCGAGGTCTTTCGGCGCGATGCGCCTGCGACCGGCCAGCGCATGCTCGGGCGCCGCGACGATGACCAGAGGGTGGTCGGCGAAGCTCTCGGAATGAGTGCCGATCTCCTGGGGCGGGCGCCCCATGATGGCGAGGTCGATCTGGTTCTCCGCCAGCTGCTGCACGATCACCTCGCGGTTGTGCACCCCCAGCCGCAATTCGACTTCCGCATGGCGCGTTCGGAACGTTGCCAGCAGGCGCGGCGCGAAGTACTTGGCGGTGCTGACGACACCGATCACCAGCCGTCCGCTGCGCAGCCCCTTCAGCGCATCGAACGCCGCTTCCGCCTCGCGCAGCTGCTGCGCCACGACGCGGGCGTGACGCGCCAGTTCGGTCCCCGCCGCGGTCAGGAACACCTTCTTGCCGATCTGCTCGGTGAGAGGCAGACCCGCCATGTCTTCCAGCTGCCGCACCTGCATCGACACTGCCGGCTGCGACAGGTGCAATTCCTCCGCGGCGCGGGAAAACGACAGGTGGCGCGCCACCGCCTCGAACACCTTGAGCTGGCGCAGCGTCACGTTCTTCATGGGCGGGCGGGCGGGAAAAGGCATCCTTTTACTATAAGTCAGGTCTTATCGTCGCTATCAAAAAATTTGACTGTCCGTTATGTTCGCGGCTCGGTACAGTGCGCGACACATTTCGCAGTCACATGAGGAGAGCAGACATGGCAGTCAAGACCTACAACGCTGGCGTCAAGGAATATCGCCAGACCTACTGGACCCCGGACTACACCCCGCTGGATACCGACATCCTGGCATGTTTCAAGATCACCCCGCAGCCCGGCGTGCCGCGCGAAGAGGTGGCTGCTGCGGTGGCTGCCGAATCGTCAACCGGTACCTGGACCACCGTGTGGACCGACCTGCTGACCGATCTGGACTACTACAAAGGCCGCGCCTATCGCATCGAAGACGTGCCCGGCGACGACACCTGCTTCTACGCATTTGTTGCCTACCCGATCGACCTGTTCGAAGAAGGCTCCGTGGTTAACGTGCTGACCTCGCTGGTCGGCAACGTGTTCGGCTTCAAGGCGCTGCGCGCCCTGCGTCTGGAGGACGTGCGCTTCCCCATCGCTTACGTCAAAACCTGCGGCGGTCCGCCCCAGGGTATCCAGGTCGAGCGCGACATTTTCAACAAGTATGGCCGCGCCCTCCTGGGTTGCACCATCAAGCCGAAACTCGGTCTGTCCGCCAAGAACTACGGCCGCGCCGTGTACGAGTGCCTGCGCGGCGGTCTGGACCTGACCAAGGACGACGAAAACGTCAACAGCCAGCCCTTCATGCGTTGGCGTAACCGTTTCGAATTCGTGGTTGAGGCCTGCCAGAAGGCTGAGCGCGAGACCGGCGAGCGTAAAGGACACTACCTGAACGTGACCGCCCCGACCCCGGAAGAGATGTACAAACGTGCCGAGTTCGCGAAAGAGCTGGGCGCACCGATCATCATGCACGACTACCTGACCGGCGGTCTGACCGCCAACACGGGTCTGGCCAACTGGTGCCGCAACAACGGCATGTTGCTGCACATCCACCGCGCCATGCACGCCGTGCTCGACCGCAACCCGCACCACGGTATTCACTTCCGCGTGCTGACCAAGGTGCTGCGTCTGTCCGGCGGTGACCACCTGCACTCGGGTACCGTTGTGGGCAAGCTGGAAGGCGACCGCGAAGCGACCTTGGGCTGGATCGACACCATGCGCGACAAGTTCATCAAGGAAGATCGTTCGCGCGGCCTGTTCTTCGATCAGGACTGGGGTTCCATGCCTGGCGTGTTCCCCGTCGCTTCCGGCGGCATCCACGTGTGGCACATGCCGGCACTGGTTGCTATCTTCGGCGACGACGCCTGCCTGCAGTTCGGCGGCGGTACGCTCGGCCACCCCTGGGGCAACGCCGCTGGCGCGGCTGCCAACCGCGTGGCGCTCGAAGCCTGCGTCCAGGCCCGTAACGAAGGCCGTCAGATCGAAAAAGAAGGCAAGGACATCCTGACTGCCGCCGCTGCGCACAGCCCGGAACTGAAAATCGCCATGGAAACGTGGAAAGAGATCAAGTTCGAATTCGACACCGTTGACAAGCTGGACGTCGCCCACAAGTAATCAGGATTCAGGATTCGGAGACCAGGATTCAGGCAAAGCGCGCGGCGCAGCCGCAGCACCCCTGATCCCTGGCCCCTGACCCCTAGCCTCTAATCTGAAAGGAAATGAAATGTCTGAAGTCATGGATTACAAGAGCCGCGTGTCGGATCCCGCGAGCCGCAAGTTCGAAACCTTCTCCTACCTGCCCGCGATGAGCGCCGAGCAGATCAAGAAGCAGGTCGAGTTCCTGGTCAAGAAAGGCTGGAACCCGGCGATTGAGCACACCGAACCCGCGCACCTGCAGGATTCCTACTGGTACATGTGGAAGCTGCCGATGTTCGGCGAAACCGATGTGAACAAAGTGCTGGCCGAAGCCGAGGCCTGCCACAAGGCCAACCCGGATAACCACGTCCGTCTGATTGGCTACAACAACTTCAATCAGTCCCAGGGCGCGTCCATGGTGATTTACCGCGGCAAGACAGTTTAAGTCGCGGCGGGGATAACCTGCGAAGGCCCCGCCACCGAAAGGTGACGGGGCTTTTTCTTGCTGAGCCGCGAGCCGAAAGCCGAGAGCAGCATGGCTCACACTCTCGATTCCCGACTCTCCACTCTCGACTAACCAAGGATTGAGCATGAGCAACATCGTTGATCAGTACCGCATTACCAAAGAGCCCTATTACCGCCCCGTTGCCGACGAAGTGGAGCTGTTTGAAGCCGCCTATTCCGTGCGCATGCCGATGATGCTGAAAGGCCCGACCGGCTGCGGCAAGACGCGCTTCGTCGAATATATGGCACACAAGCTCAACAAGCCGCTGATCACCGTCGCGTGTAACGAAGACATGACCGCTTCCGACCTCGTTGGCCGCTTCCTTCTGTCGGCTTCGGGCACCGAGTGGCAGGACGGCCCGCTGGCCATCGCTGCACGCCATGGCGCTATCTGCTATCTGGATGAAGTGGTCGAAGCGCGTCAGGACACCACCGTCGTCATCCACCCGCTCACCGACAACCGTCGCGTGCTGCCGCTGGAGAAGAAGGGCGAACTGGTGCGTGCCCACGCGGACTTCCAGATCGTCATCTCCTACAACCCGGGCTACCAGAGCCTGATGAAGGATCTCAAGCAATCCACCAAGCAGCGCTTCGGCGCCCTGGATTTCAACTACCCCGAGCACGCCATTGAAACCGAAATAGTCATCCACGAATCCGGCGTCACGGCAGAAATTGCGGGCAAACTGGTGTCGATCGCCGAACGCTCGCGCAACCTCAAGGGCCACGGTCTCGATGAAGGTTTGTCCACCCGCATGCTGATTTACGCAGGCTCGCTGATTGCCAAGGGCGTCAGCCCGCACGCCGCTTGCCGTGTGGCCTTGGTGCGCCCGATTACGGATGATCCGGACATGCGCGACGCGCTGGATGCCGCGGTGACGACGTTCTTCTAATGCTGGGGATTAGGAGTCCGGAGTCAGGATTCAGGGATCAGTGAAAGAGCGGGCAAAGCCCGCGCACTTGAAACCACGCGGCCAAAGGCCGTACCCACCTTGACCCCCGTCCCCTCAATCCTGACCCCTGAAAAGCCATGTCCATCAAACTCGAAGACTACGCAGAACTCCTCGAAGGGCTTGCGCCGCACAGCCAGGAAGTGCTGCATAACCACTGGCACGACGCGACCAAGGTGTTTTCGCCGCGCGGGCTGGACACCTATCTCAAGGGCGCGGCGGCGATTCGCGGGCTGGGTCGCGGCGATTCCCTGGTCGAGGCGTGGATCGAAAACGCGCCGCAGGTGGCCAAGGAAGTCAGCGAAGACGTCATCGGCGAACTGATTACCGCGTCGCTGTCCCTCGCTTCGCGCACCTCGGGCTCAGTGATCGAGTTGTTGCTGGCCACGGCGCCGACGGCGGCGAATCGACTCGGCGACGCGCAGCTGTTCATGAATTACCTGCAATTCATCAACACGCTGATTGCGCAGGCCCCGCGCGGCGTGCGGCCGATGCTCGACAAGTTGGAAGTGTTGTTCCAGCACCTGACATTGGGCGGTTTGCGCCGTTGGGCGCTGTGGGGCGCGCACGCGCACCGTACCAACTACCAAGAGCAGATTGCCTATTTCAACCTCGATTCGAAAGAGTCGATGGCGATGCTGCAAAAAGAGCGCAAGGGCACGCTGCTGGTTGATGTGCAGCGCCGCATCAACATGTATCTGCGAGCATTGTGGGCGCGCGACTTTTTCATGCGCCCGACTTCCGGCGACTTCGAATCGCGAGAAGGCTATAAGCCCTACATCGAAGATTACTTGTTGCATCTGCCGGATGCTTTCGACGATTTTGCGCCACCGGGTGCCGAGCCTGTCCACGGGCTGGAACTGTATCGCGCGACGGCCGCGCACTGCGCCGCGCACGTGGTGGAAACCAAGCAGCCGATTTCCGCTGAAGCGCTGAACCCGATGCAGATGGCGGTGATTTCGGTAATCGAAGACGCGCGCGTTGAAGCCTTGTCAATCCGCCGTTTCCCCGGCCTGAAGCAGATTTGGGCCAAGCTGCACACGGCTACGCCTGCGCAGAGCAAGACCTGCGGCGATTACCTCAACCGTCTCGCGCGCGCCCTGCTCGACGACAGCTATGTGGACGACGAGGCGTGGATCGCCGAAGGCCGCGCGCTGTTTGCACTAGCACGGGACAAACTGGACGACAACCACACCGCGTGGGAAATCGGCGTCCAGCTGGCGCACAGCCTGTCGCAGAAACGCATCCCGTTCAACCCGCGCACCGACCTGCTCGACGCGCCGTATCGCGACGACAACCGCTATTTCTGGGAATTCGAGGAATTCGATTTCAACAAGGCCGCCAACGCCGGTTACGACACCATCAAACAGGTCCGCAAGAACGTGAACGTGATGGAAATGGCGAACGAGATTGAAGTGGAAGGTGCGGGCGACGATGCGCAGGAAATCTGGGTGCTCTCGACCGAGCTCTTTCCGTATGAAGACATGGGCAAGAGCTTCAACGAAATGGAAGGCAAGGAGCCGGTCTCCGATCCCTACCATTACTCGGAATGGGATTACCAGATCCAGCTGGAGCGTCCGGCCTGGGCGACGGTGCTGGAAAAGCGCGCGAAGTCCGGCGATCTGCAACTCATCGACGACATCACCGCGCAGTACAAACGCGAAATCCACCGCATGAAATTCCTGCTCAATGCCATGCAGCCGCAGGGTGTGCAGCGCATTCGCAAGCTCGAAGACGGCGACGAAATCGACATCAACGCGGCGATCCAGAGCTTGATCGACATTCGTCTGGGCAACCAGCCCGACCCGCGCATCATGATGCGCAGCGTGCGAAAAACGCGCGATTTTTCGATCCTCGTGCTGCTCGACTTGTCCGAATCGACCAACGAGACCGTGCAGGATCAGGAATACTCGGTACGCGAGCTGACGCAGCAGGCGTGCGTGTTGCTGGCCGATGCGATCAGCAAGGTCGGCGACCCGTTCGCCATACACGGCTTCTGTTCGGACGGCCGCCACGACGTCGAGTACTATCGCTTCAAGGACTTTGACCAGAACTGGGATGAAACGCCGAAGGCCAAACTTGCCGGCATGACTGGCCAGCTTTCCACTCGCATGGGCGCGGCCATCCGCCACGCCGGTCATCACTTGAAGCTGCAGCGCTCGGCAAAGAAACTGCTGATCGTGATTACCGACGGCGAGCCGGCCGACATCGATGTACGGGATCCGCAATACCTGCGCTACGATTCGAAAAAGGCGGTGGAAGAAGTCGCCAAGCATGGCGTCATCACCTACTGCATGAGCCTGGACCCGCGCGCCGACCAGTATGTGTCACGCATCTTCGGCGCCCGCAACTACATGGTGGTGGACCACGTGGAGCGGCTGCCTGAACGGCTGCCCCTGCTCTACATGGGACTGACGCGATGACCTGAGCGCATTATCCACGCCCAGCGAACACGAACAAGCATTCGAGAACGGCAATTCAACATCTGCAAAGGAGACAAAAAACCATGTCAGCCAAGCACCCCGTCGTCGCCATCACCGGTTCCAGCGGCGCCGGCACCAGCACCGTCACGCGCAGCTTCCAGCACATCTTCCGCCGCGAGCAGATCAACGCCGTCACCATCGAAGGCGACAGCTTCCACAAGCACGACCGCGAGGCGATGAAGAAGGCGGTGGCGGACGCGGAGGCGGCCGGTCAGCGCCCGCCCACCCACTTCGGGCCGGAAGCCAACCTGCTGGACGAACTGCAGAAACTGTTCAAGACCTACGGCGAGACCGGCGGCGGCAAGCGGCGCTATTACGTGCACGACGCCGACGAGTCGCAGGTGCGCGGCGTGGCTCCTGGGAAGTTCACCCCGTGGGAGGACCTGCCCGGCGGCAGCGATGTCCTGTTCTACGAGGGGCTGCACGGCGGCTACCGGGACGACACGGTGGATGTGGCACGCTATGCCGACCTGCTGGTGGGGGTGGTGCCGATCGTGAACCTGGAGTGGATCCAGAAGATCCACCGCGACATGAAGGCGCGCGGCTATTCGCTGGAAGCGGTGACCCACACCATCCTGCGCCGCATGCACGACTACGTTCACCACATCACGCCCCAGTTCTCATGCACCCACATCAACTTCCAGCGCGTGCCGGTGGTGGATACCTCCAACCCCTTCGTCGCCCGCGACATTCCGACCCTGGACGAGTCGCTGGTGGTGATCCGCTACCGCGATCCCCACGGCGTCAACTTCCCGTACCTGCTCAACATGATCCACGACTCGTTCATGTCGCGGCCCAACTGCATCGTGGTGCCGGGCGGCAAGATGGAATTGGCGATCCAACTGGTGCTGACGCCCCAGGTCCTGCAACTCATCGAGAGGCGCAAGCGCGGCTGAGTCCGCTCTCCTGCAAGGATCGATCAATCTATCAAAACGGCCCGGCTTGAGCGATAATTGCCGCTTTTTGCCGGGCAGATTCTCAGGGGAGTGCACATGACGTTGACTTTTGCCGATTTTGAAGCGCCGGTGTTCAACAATCTCACGAGCGCCATCCGCGCCCTGGCCATGGACGCGGTGGAAAAAGCCAAGTCCGGCCACCCCGGCATGCCGATGGGCATGGCCGAGATCGCCGAGGTGCTGTGGAACCACCACATGCGCCACAATCCGCGCAATCCCAAGTGGCCCAACCGCGACCGCTTCGTGCTCTCGAACGGCCACGGCTCGATGCTGATCTACGCCCTGCTGCATCTCACCGGCTACGATCTGTCGCTCGAAGACCTGAAGCAGTTCCGCCAGCTCCATTCCAAGACGCCGGGCCATCCAGAGTTCGGCTACACGGCGGGGGTGGAGACTACCACCGGACCGCTCGGGCAGGGCATTACCAATGCCGTGGGCATGGCGATGGCGGAAAAGCTGCTGGCCAACGAGTTCAACCGCCCCGGTCACGACATCGTCGATCACCACACCTACGTCTTCCTCGGTGACGGCTGCCTGATGGAAGGCATCTCGCACGAAGCCTGCTCGCTCGCCGGCACCTGGGGCCTGGGCAAGCTGATCGCCTTCTACGACGACAACGGCATCTCCATCGACGGCCATGTCGAGGCCTGGTTCACCGACGACACGCCCAAGCGCTTCGAAGCCTACGGCTGGCAGGTGATCCCCAACGTCAATGGCCACGACCCGGAGGCGATCCAGGCCGCGATCCAGCTCGCCAAGGCGGAGACCGCCAGGCCCACCATGATCTGCTGCAAGACCGTGATCGGCATGGGCAGCCCGAACAAGGCCGGCACCCACGACGTGCACGGCGCGGCGCTGGGCGACGCCGAGATCGCCGCCACGCGGCCCCACATCGGCTGGCATTTCGGCCCCTTCGAGATTCCGAAGGAAGTCTACGAGGTGTGGGACGCGAAGAAGAAGGGCGCCGAATGGGAGGCGTCCTGGCAGCAGAAATTCGATCATTACGCCAAGGCGTTCCCGGAACTGGCGGCGGAATTCAAGCGCCGCATGGCCGGCGACCTGCCGGCCAACTGGGCCGCGCACGCAAAGAAGGCGATCGACACCGTGAACGCCAAGGCCGAGACGGTAGCGACGCGCAAGGCCTCCCAGATCGCCATCAACGCCCTCGCCCCGGCCCTGCCCGAGTTCGTCGGCGGCTCGGCCGACCTGACCGGCTCCAACCTCACCAACTGGAGCGGCTGCAAGGCCGTCAGCGGCAGGGAGCCGGGCAACTACATCTCCTACGGCGTGCGCGAATTCGGCATGTCGGCGATCATGAACGGCATGACGCTGCACGGCGGCATCCTGCCCTTCGGCGGCACCTTCCTCATGTTCTCGGAGTACGCGCGCAATGCACTGCGCATGGCGGCGCTGATGAAGCAGCGGGTGATCTTCGTGTACACCCATGATTCGATCGGCCTCGGCGAGGACGGCCCGACCCACCAGCCGGTGGAGCAGACGGCGACGCTGCGCATGATTCCGAACATGGATGTGTGGCGCCCCTGCGACACCGTCGAAACCATGGTGTCCTGGATCGCCGCGGTGGAAAGGCGTGACGGCCCCACCGCCCTGTGCCTGTCGCGGCAGAACCTGCCCTTCGTCGCGCGCGACGCGGCCACGCTGGCCAACATCGCCCGCGGCGGCTACGTGCTGTCGGACGCCAAGGGCGCCGCCAAGGCGGTGATCATCGCCACCGGCTCGGAGGTCGACCTCGCCCTCAAAGCCCAGGCGGCGCTGGCGCAGAAGAACGTGGCGGTGCGCGTGGTGTCGATGCCCAGCACCAACGTCTTCGACCGCCAGGACGCGGCCTACCGCGACTCCGTGCTGCCGCGCGGCATTCCGCGGTTGGCGGTGGAAGCGGGCGTCACCGCCGGCTGGTACAAGTACGTCGGGCTGGAGGGCGCGGTGATCGGGCTGGACCGCTTCGGCGAGTCGGCCCCCGCCGGCGTGCTGTTCAAGGAATTCGGCTTCACCGCGGACAACGTGGCAAAGGCCGTCGAATCACTCGTTTAACCGTCATCAGGAGATCAAGCACATGGCAATCAAAGTCGGCATCAACGGTTTTGGCCGCATCGGCCGCATGGCGTTCCGCGCCATCTCCAAGGATTTCCCCGAGATCGAAGTGGTCGGCATCAACGACCTGCTCGAGCCCGGTTATCTGGCCTACATGCTGAAGTACGATTCCGTGCATGGCAACTTCAAGGGCGACATCGCCGTCGAAGGCAACAACCTGGTCGTGAACGGCAAGAAGATCCGCCTCACCGCCGAGAAGGATCCCGCCAACCTGAAGTGGGGCGAAGTCGGCGCCGACATCGTCATCGAATCCACCGGCTTCTTCCTGACCAAGGAAACCTGCCAGAAGCACATCGACGCCGGCGCCAAGAAGGTGGTGCAGTCCGCGCCCTCCAAGGACGACACGCCGATGTTCGTGTACGGCGTTAACCACGACAAGTACGCCGGCGAGAAGATCGTCTCCGCCGCCTCCTGCACCACCAACTGCCTGGCTCCCGTCGCCAAGGTGCTGAACGACAACTGGGGCATCAAGCGCGGTCTGATGACCACGGTGCACGCCGCCACCGCAACGCAGAAGACCGTTGACGGGCCGTCCTCCAAGGACTGGCGCGGCGGCCGCGGCATCCTGGAGAACATCATCCCGTCCTCCACCGGCGCCGCCAAGGCCGTCGGCGTGGTGCTGCCCGAGCTGAACAAGAAGCTCACCGGCATGGCCTTCCGCGTCCCCACCTCCGACGTCTCCGTCGTTGACCTGACCGTCGAGTTGAACAAGGAAGCCAGCTATGAGGACATCTGCAAGGCGATGAAGTCCGCCTCCGAGGGCGCGCTCAAGGGCGTGCTCGGCTACACCGAGGAGAAGGTGGTCTCCACCGACTTCCGTGGCTGTTCCACGCCGTCGATCTTCGACGCCGAAGCCGGCATCGCCCTGGACAAGACCTTCGTCAAGGTGGTGGCCTGGTACGACAACGAGTACGGCTACACCTGCAACATGCTGCGCTTCGTCAAGCACGTCGCCAAGTAACCGAGATCGACCATCCAACCGTTGCGCCGTCCCGGCGCAACGGTTCAGTAGTCGATTTCCTCCGTACCGATCCAGTTCCGTTCCCAGGGAGAACCCGCATGGCATCCGTCATCCGCATGACCGATCTCGATCTCAAGGGCAAGCGCGTGTTCATTCGCGCCGACCTCAACGTGCCCGTCAAGGACGGCAAGGTCACCTCCGACGCCCGCATCACCGCCAGCATGCCCACCATCGAGCACTGCCTGAAGGCCGGCGCCAAGGTGATGGTCACGTCCCACCTCGGCCGCCCCGAGGAAGGCGTGTATTCCGCGGAGAATTCGCTGAAGCCGGTGGCCGACGTCATCGCCGCCAAGCTCGGCAAGCCGGTGCGCGTCATCAAGGACTGGGTGGACGGCGGCTTCGAGGTCGCCGCCGGCGAGGTCGTGCTGCTGGAGAACTGCCGCTTCAACAAGGGCGAGAAGAAGAGCGTGGACGACACCTCGAAGAAGTACGCCGCCCTGTGCGATGTGTTCGTCATGGACGCCTTCGGCACCGCCCACCGCGCCGAGGCCTCGACCCACGGCATCGCCAAGTTCGCGCCGGTGGCCTGCGCCGGCATCCTGCTGACGGAGGAGCTCGAAGCCCTGACCAAGGCCCTGCTCAGCCCGGCACGGCCGATGGTGGCGATCGTCGGCGGCTCCAAGGTGTCCACCAAGCTCACCGTGCTGGAGAGCCTGTCGGAGAAGGTCGATCAACTGGTGGTGGGCGGCGGCATCGCCAACACCTTCCTCATGGCGGCGGGCAAGAACATCGGCAAGTCGCTGTGCGAGGCCGATCTGGTGCCCACCGCCAAGGCGCTGATGGCGAAGATGACCCAGCGCGGCGCCACCATCCCCATCGCCAGCGACGTCGTGGTGGGCAAGAAGTTCGACGCCGCCGAACCGGCCGTGCTCAAGGACGCGGGCGCCGTGGCGGACGACGAGATGATCTTCGACATCGGCCCCAAGAGCGCCCAGGAGCTCGCCGACATCATCATGAAGGCGGGCACCGTGGTGTGGAACGGCCCGGTCGGCGTGTTCGAGTTCGACCAGTTCGGCGCCGGGACCAAGACCATCGCCATGGCCATCGCCAGCACCAAGGCATTCACGCTCGCCGGCGGCGGCGACACCATCGCCGCCATCCAGAAGTACGACATCTACGACAAGGTGTCCTACATCTCCACGGCCGGCGGCGCCTTCCTCGAATTCCTCGAAGGCAAGAAGCTGCCCGCGGTGGATATTCTCGAGCAGCGCGCCAAGGCGTAAGGCGCCAGGGGCGGGACGCAGGGCGTGAAGCGCGAGCCGGCCGTGCAGTTCGCCGCCACCGAGCGCGATTCGCGTCTCGCGCCGCCCGGCCCGTCCCATCCGCCCATGCAGCGCTCGACGAAGATCGTCGCCACCCTCGGCCCGGCCTCGAGCGACGCGGCGATGCTGACGCGCATGATCGTCGCCGGCATCAACGTGGTGCGGCTGAACTTCTCCCACGGCAGCGCCGACGACCATCGTTGCCGCCTCGAAATCCTGCGCGAGTGCATGCGCGACACCGGCCGCACCGTGGGCGTGATGGCCGACCTGCAGGGACCGAAGATCCGCGTCGGAAAGTTCGCCGGGAGCAAAGTCCTGCTCAAGCCGGGCCAGCCCTTCATCCTCGATACCGAATGCAGGCTGGGGGATCCGACCCGGGTCGGACTCGACTATCCCGAGCTGATCGACGACGTCAAACCCGGCGACGTGCTCCTGCTCGACGACGGGCGCATCGTGCTCGACATCGACCACATCGACGAGACCGAAGTCCATACCCGGGTGCGCCATGGCGGCGAACTGTCCAACAACAAGGGCATCAACCGCCAGGGCGGCGGACTGTCGGCGCCGGCGCTGACGCCCAAGGACATGGAGGACATCAAGCTCGCGGCGCAGCTCGACGTCGATTTCGTCGCCGTCTCGTTCCCCAAGTCCGGTGCCGACATGCGGCTGGCGCGCGAGCTGCTGCGCAACGCCGGCTCGGATGCGCTGTTGATCGCCAAGATCGAGCGCGCGGAGGCGATCCCGGCGCTGGAGGACATTCTCCACGCCTGCGACGGCATCATGGTGGCGCGCGGCGACCTGGCCGTGGAGGTCGGCGACGCCGCAGTGCCGGCGCTGCAGAAGCGCATGATCCGCATGGCGCGCGAGCACAACAAGCTCACCATCACCGCGACGCAGATGATGGAGTCCATGATCGGCAGCCCGGTGCCGACCCGCGCCGAGGTGTCGGACGTCGCCAACGCGGTGCTGGACGGCACCGATGCCGTGATGCTGTCGGCGGAAACGGCGGCGGGAAGCTACCCGGTCGAGACCGTGGAATCGATGGCGCGCATCTGCGTCGAGGCCGAAAAATCCGCCGAAGTCTCGCTCGAAGGCCATTTTCTCGATCGCATCTTCACCCGCATCGACCAGTCGATCGCCATGGCGGCGTTGTTCACGGCCTACCACTTGAAGGTCAGGGCCATCGCCGCCCTCACGCAGTCGGGCTCCACCGCCCTGTGGATGTCGCGCCTCAACGGCGGCGTGCCGATCTACGCCCTGACCGAAGACATCCGCACCCGTTTCAAGGTCAGCCTGTATCGCGGCGTGTACCCCATCCTGCTGCACCAGAGCGGCTATGACCGCGACGTGGTGCTGCGCCGCGCGGAGCAGGCCCTGGTCGCCTGCGGCGCCGCGCAACCGGGGGACTTGATCGTGCTGACGGTGGGAGAACCGATCGGATCGGCGGGCGGAACCAATACCATGAAACTCGTCAAACTGGGTGAGCAAGACCGGGAATTGACGATTGGGGTGTGAGGCGGCGGACCATGCGCCTCACACCCCAATCCTGAATTTTCCGCAAACAGCACAAAGGAGACCGCAATGCCCCTCGTATCCATGCGCCAACTGCTCGACCATGCCGCCGAGAACGGTTATGGCCTGCCCGCGTTCAACGTCAACAACCTGGAACAGGTGCGCGCCATCATGGAAGCGGCCGACGAGACCAACAGCCCGGTGATCATGCAGGGCTCCGCCGGCGCGCGCAAATACGCCGGCGAACCGTTCCTGCGCCATCTCATCCTGGCGGCGATCGAAGCCTATCCCCACATCCCGGTGGTGATGCACCAGGACCACGGCCAGTCGCCGGCAGTGTGCATGGGGGCGATCCGCTCCGGCTTCTCCAGCGTCATGATGGACGGATCGCTGATGGAAGACGGCAAGAGCGTCGCCTCCTACGAGTACAACGTGGAGACCTCGCGCAAGGTGGTCAACTTCGCACACTCCATCGGCGTCACGGTCGAAGCCGAACTGGGCGTGCTCGGCTCCCTCGAAACCATGAAGGGCGACAAGGAGGACGGCCACGGCGCCGAAGGCACCATGACCCGCGAACAGCTGCTCACCGACACCGAGCAGGCCGCCGACTTCGTCGCCAAGACCCAGTGCGATGCCCTCGCCATCGCCATCGGCACTTCCCACGGCGCCTACAAGTTCACGCGCAAGCCCACCGGCGACATCCTCGCCATCGGCCGCATCAAGGAGATCCACGCCCGCATCCCCAACACCCATCTGGTGATGCATGGCTCCTCCTCGGTGCCGCAGGAGTGGCTGGAGATCATCCGCAAGTATGGCGGCCAGATGAAGGAGACCTACGGCGTGCCGGTGGAAGAGATCGTCACCGGCATCAAGCACGGCGTGCGCAAGGTGAACATCGACACCGACATCCGTCTGGCGATGACCGGAGCGATGCGCCGCCACATGGCCGAGAAACCGAGCGAGTTCGACCCGCGCAAATTCCTCGCCGATGCGCAGAAGGCGGCGAAGGAGATCTGCAAGGCGCGCTACGAAGCCTTCGGCTGCGCCGGCCAGGCCGCCAAAATCAAGCCGATGTCGCTGGAGAAGATGGCCGAGCGCTACAAGAAGGGTGAGCTGAACCAGATCGTGAAGTAAGTTTCACCGCCGTTGCCCGCCAGGAGCCGCCGCGTGCGGCTCCCGTCGTTTCCGGAGAGGCAAAATGGAATTCAACACCGTCCACCTGTCGCGGCTGCGCCGCTTCTTCCACGGCGGGCTGAACCTGGTCGAATACCTGGGCCTGCTGGTGATCGCGGTGGCCACCACCATCGCCGGCTACCAGGAAGTGATGACGATGATTGCCGCCCAGCGCGTCGGCCTGCCCGACCTGCTGCTGATGTTCCTTTACCTGGAGGTGCTGGCGATGGTGGGGCGCTACTTCGAGTCGGGCCAACTGCCGGTGCGCTTCCCCCTCTACATCGCCATGGTGGCGCTGGCGCGCTACATCATCATCGATCTCAAGCAGATGACGGAACTGCGCATGCTGGGGGTGTCGGCGGCGATCCTGCTGCTGTCCCTGGGAGTGCTGGCCATCCGCTACGGCCACGTCAAGTTTCCCTACCGCGAAGACGGCGCGAAGAAGCCCTATGGCCGGGAGTAGCAGCCTGCAGGCGCTCATCTTCGACATGGACGGCACCCTCGCCGACACGGAGGCGCACGGCCACCGGTGGCGTTCAACGCCGCCTTCCGTGATTTCGGCCTCGACTGGGAGTGGGACCTGGCCTCCTACGGCACGCTGCTTTCCGTCGCCGGGGGCAAGGAACGTATCGCCGCCTACCTGTCGCGTTACCGGCCGGACTTTCGCCACCCCGACCTGCCCGGCTTCATCGCCGCATTGCACGAGGCCAAGACGCGCCATTTCCAGCGCATCCTGGAGGCGGGAGAGATTCCCCTGCGTCCGGGCGTGGCGCGCCTGATCGCCGAAGCGCGCGGCGCCGGACTCCGGCTCGCCATCGCCACCACTGCCGCCCTGGAAGGGGTCGTGACGCTGCTCGAAACGGCATTGGGCTCGGACAGCCCGTCGTGGTTCGATGCCATCGGCGCCGGCGACGTGGTGCCGCGGAAGAAGCCGGCGCCCGACATCTATCTCTGGGTGCTGGAACGATGGACTGCGGGCCGAGGCCTGCCTCGCCATCGAGGACTCCGGGCCGGGCCTGCGGGCGGCCCGCGGCGCAGGCCTGGCCACGATCATCACGGTGAGCGATTACACCCGGGAGCAGGATTTCAGCGACGCGGCCCTCGTGCTGTCCGACCTGGGCGAGTCGGATGCGCCGTTCCGCGTGCTACGGGGCGATGCGGCGGAATTCCATTTCGTGAGTGTGGAAGCGCTGCGCGCCTGGCACGGCCGGGAAATCTGTCAGCGCGGACAGTCGAAGTTGTAGGTGCCCAGCAATTCGTCCCCCTGCTTGAGGGTCAGTTCGATCGTGCACTGATCCTCCTTGCGCACGTCCAGGGTCAGGCGCGACAAGGCCTGGGGCTGGGCCGCGGCAGTATCCATCTTGCCGCTCTGGCTGATGCGGGAATTGCCATTGGGACCGCTCTTGCTGACCAGCAGGCTGTACCTGCCGTGGATGTCCTTGGCCGTCTTGACATACGGCACCAGCAGAACCTTGCCGGCCTCGACCTGCGTCTCGAACCATACCTGCAGATCGGCATTGTCGGGAACCATCGTCTCTCCTTCCGCTCGCCGCAAGGCAAAAAATGGTGGGCGATCGCTCGCCCACCATGAATTGCGCCCCTTGCGGGGGCGCCCTCGTCAATTTATTGCTGGTTGATGATGGCCGTGTTGCCCATGCCGATCTGGCTGATCGTCGCACCGTGACCACTGTTGGCCTGGGTGATGCTCGCGAGGTTGCGCGACGCCATATCCAGGCCCGTGCCCGACTGCAGCACCGTGGCTACGTTGCCAGAGCCCGACTGGAGAATGTTGCCCTCGTTCCAGGTTCCCTCTGGACGGTGAGGCGATCTGGCCCAATCCGCTCTGGGTGATCGAGGAGGTCATGTCGCTGCCGCGACCTGTGCGGCCAGTGCAAAGCTGCCATTGGAGGCAACGGTGCCACCCTGCAGGATGGTCACCGAACTGTTGGACACGAAGACCCTGTTCCACGCCGGCGATGTTGTCTGCCCACCTGCTCCACCGTCGCGCTGGTCAGCCCCGGGCCGGTGCCGTACTGGAAGACCGTGGCATCGTTGTGATCGCCGCCGCGCTGGGTGATCGTCGCCAGCGCATCCTGGGTGCCGACGGGAGGAATGCGGCCGTCGCTGCCCTGGGACACCGCCACGTTGTTGAAGGAGCGGTTCTGGGTCACGTCCACGGTGCTGTTGTACAGCGGACAACTGCTCCACGGCGGCCAGATGTTGTCGGTGCCGTTGTTCTGCGCCACCCTCACGGTCACATTGCTGGAATCGGTCTGGGTCACGACGGCTTCGTGGCCGCCGCCCGGCGCCAGGCGCTCCTGCACCACCCGGGCCTAGCGTCCAGGGTGTTGGTCTGGCCGATGACGCCGAAGTTGCCGCCGTCACCGTTCTGCAGCAGGACCGCGTTGGTATTGGTGGTGGTGTCCTGCACGATCACGCCCAGGTTGGCGTCGCCCGACTGGGTGATGGTGGCATCGGAATTGACGGTGTTGATCTGGCTGATGGTGGCCTGGTTGTCCAGGTCGGACTGGCTGATGGTGGCGTTGCTGCGCTGCGCACCGTCCTGCGCGATGTCGGCGACGGTGCCTCCGCCGGGGCCTGTGCCCACCGTAGCGTCCTGGGTGATTGTGGCGTTGGAGCGGCTCGATCCGACCTGATCGATATTCGCTTGGGCGCCGTCGCCCGCCTGGGTGATGGTGGCGGTCACGCTCTGGGAGAGGGCCTGCGTGACCGTCGCCGTATTGCCCGTGCCGGTCTGGAGAACGGACGCGGAGGTGGCGGCGGCAGCGGGGCCGGCCTTGGATACGCCGCCCTGCAGCACGGTGGCGTTGTTGTCGGCATTGAATTGGCCGACCGTGGCCTCGGCTTGGTCGGAGTTCAGGTCCTGGATGACGAGAGCCTGATGGCCGGAGCCGGACTGGCCCACCGTGGCGAGGTTGTCGGTTCCGTCCTGGAGCACGTTGGCGCCCGAGCCGGTGGCGCCCTGGAACACGGTGGCCTGGTTGCCGGACTGGAACTGGGTCACGCTGGCGCTGACGCCGGTCGAGCCGACCTGCCCCACGTCCGCCAAGTTGCCGGACCCGGTCTGGCTGACAAGGGCATCGCTCGTGGCCGAATCGGCCTGGTTGACGAAGGCCTGGTTGTTGTCGCCCGTCTGCGTGACATCGGCCGAGACGCCCTGGGAAGTGCTCTGCGTGACGGCGGCCTCGTTGTTCGGGCCGACGTTCTGCGTGATGGAAGCGGTGGTCGGTGTGCCGAGCCCGTCGGCGCCGACTGCGGTCTGCGTCACCGTCACGCTCTGCAACGTGCCCGTTTGCGTGATGTTCGCCCTCGTTCCCCCGGTGGCCCCGGACTGCGCGGCGGTCGCCGTGTTGGTGGTCCCATCCTGGCCGATCTGAACGAAGGCCGAGTCGGAGGCGCCGGTCTGGGTCGAATCGGCCGTGTTGCCGCTGCCTTGCTGCACGATGTCGGTCTGCACCGCCGACGAATTGGACTGGCCGATCGTCGCGCTGTTGTTGTCCGCTGGCGTCCCGATGAAACCCTGGGTCACGTTGGCGGTGGAAAAGCCGGTGACGTTGGTCTGGGTGATGCCCGCAGAGGCGGTGCCCGGATCGCCAACCTGGTTGTTGCTGCCGATCTGAATGACGCTGGCATTGGCGGTGGGCGCTGCGATCTGATCGATTCCGGCGTAGTTGCCTGAGCCATCTTGATCAATGTTCGCGTTCGACTGCGCCAGGGCGGAGCCGGCGAAGGCCAGGCTGACGGCCAGGGACAACACGGACAATTTGAATTTCATGACACTCTCTCCTATTTGATGAGACAAGGGCACCGATAAACCCGGGTGGACGGCAACGCCTAGAACTGGCTCACCCGGGCAATATTGCCGTCGCCGAACTGCTGGACGACGACGCTGAATCCGACTCCTGCCTGCTGCACATCCGCACTGTTGCGGTTGCCGATCTGTTCGATCAGCGCGCTGTTGAGCGCACCGTTCTGCACTACGTTGGCCACGTTGCCGATGCCCGACTGCGTCAGGCTGATCAGGTTATCGCTGCCGATCTGGTCCAGCGGGCCTGGTTCAGGTCGCCGCTCTGGGAGGCGGTGACGCGGTTGAGGGCGTCGAGTTGGCGCAGGGTGAGCTGGTTGCCGATGCCGCTCTGCAGGATGTCGGCGAACTGGCGCGCACCGCCCTGGCTGAGGTCGGCGCGTGTTGTCGTTGCCGATCTGGCTGAGGGCCGCGGTGTGCGTCGTCGCCGCCAGCGATCTCGGGCGGCGGCAGCTCGCTCGGGGCAAGGTCCGCCGGCGCCGCCGGCGCCGCCTGCGCCCAGGCGCCAGCAGCGGCAGCCAGAGCACGGCCGCGAGCACTGCGCGCAAGCCCCGATGCGCCTGCCGCAGGGCGCCCACCGCCGATCCGTTGCGCAAGCTCATCTCATCACCCCCGTCCTGTCCGACGGCCCGGGCTTCCGTTTCGCTGAGCTCGGAACCGTAGTCGTTCAGCTCGCGCAGATAGCCCTGAATGACGGGCGAATTCCATTGGCTTCTCGTCCTTGAGCGCCCAGGCGCGGTCCTTCAGACCCTGCACGATGAGGTGGACCACGCCGGCCTCGATCGCCTCCTTCACGCACAACTGGGCCGGTTCGTTGCGGGTGTAGCCCAGTTCCAGTTCCAGCAGCTTCTTGAAGCTGACGAACTGGAACACGCCGGTACTCAACTGGTGGGAGTAGATGGTCTTGTTGGTGGACACACTGTTGAGGATCTGGCCGGTGCGGATGTCCACCGTGCGCAGATTCACCGTCACCTGGTCGACCCGGTACTGGGTGGACACGCCGATGCCGAGATAGCGCGCGCCGGCACCCCCGGTGCGGACATTCGACTCGTAGGCGAGGATGCCGCCCTCGATGATCACGGTGGCCGGCATGAGCGCCGGCACCTGCACCACGGATTTGTCCTGCGGCGTTTCGAGGGCGCGGATGATCTTGCGCTCGGTGAGCAGGTTCTGCAGGTTCTCGCGCTCCACCGGGATGAACCAGCTCGAATCGCGCAGGGCTTTCACCAGCATGGAGGCGGCGCCCTGGGTCACCGCGGTGGAGAAGGAACTGTCGGGCGAAGGCTTGTATTGGCCGGTCTGATCGCGGAAGCCGTAAACGCCGACGACGATCTTGCCCTTGGGCTCCGGCAGGTGCAGCAGGTCGCGGGTGCTCTTGGAAGCGGGGGTGAGCTGCGCCGGACCGCTCAGCTCGGACGGCGGATGATTGGCGCATCCGGCCAGGGCGAGCACGCCCAGCGCCAGCGCCAGCGCCGCCACGAGTCTGCCCTCCACGCTCGTCGCGACCGTGCTCATTGATTCACCTGGAATACCGTGGACTGCCCGGTCAACAGATCGGTCGTCGTGATTTGCAGGACTCCGGCCCCCAGCGGAACGATGTTGATCTCGAAGTCTTCGGTCTTGAACGAACCGGGCACGATCTCGTTATTGACCACCAGTTGACCTGAAGCCGCCGAAGCCAGCCGGCTCAGGATGGAGCGCTGCAAGCGTCTCGTTGAACTGCTGCAGCGACGAGTTCTTGCTCGACTAGCGCCGCATCGGGATCCTTCTTGTTGTTCTGAGCCTGGGCGTTGTTGAGCAGCACCGGTCCGTTGAGGGGGTTGCCGCCGAACACCGGATTCACCGGCGTATAGATGAGTTCGGTGGCCGCGGCCGGAAGCGCGCCAAGGCAGGCCGTCATCAGGGTGAAGGCGAGCAGCGCGGCGGGGCGCAGGGCAGCTGGCGCATCGTCTCGTTCTCCTAGATTTCGTCCGGACCGACGTCGGGTTCCCGGATCAGCAGGCGCTGGATGTCGGCCTCGACCACGTTCTGGTAGGCCCGTCCGCCGCCTGCTCGCTGATGGACTTGATGTCGGCGCGTCCGGGCGAGACGAAGATCTGGAATATCTTGCGATTGGCATACTCGATCCAGATCAGGCTGCCCCAACGCGCCGACGGCCGCTCGTGGATGGCGATACGAATAGCGGTCGGCGCGTTCCTTGTCCGACCAGTGCGTCACGAATTCGCGATAGAAACCCTGGCCGGTGAACGAGACGGTCTGATTGGTGACGACGCCAGCGTAGATTTCCTGCAGAAATCTCGGCTCGCGCCGGTCGCCGCCGTTCAGTTTTTCCGCCCCCTGGGTGGGAGCCTGGGCGGAGAGGACTATGACAGCAAAAACCATCCCCCACCGCAGTTGCCACCGGTTCACTGACGAGCCCTCTTGTCATGCCACTGTTATTGACACGATGCCGGAGCTTGTTGCTCCCCGGCCTCTTCGCCCTGCCAACCGGCGCGAGGCACTTTTACATGCGTGCGACGAGTCTCTTTGAGGGAGACGCCGGGGACCATCATGCTGGCACGGCCCGTCGGCGGGAAGGTTCTGCGGCAACGTGTGGCGGGAGCCCCCGGTGCCCGACCTTCCGTCCTGATTCTTCTTGTTCCTGAGCGAGACGTTATCCCCGCTTCGCCGCCTGTGTATGCAACGCGCGTGCCAGGCCGTTGCGGCCGGGCGTGCGGACGCGCGTCACCGCTTCGGCAGGCTACCGCCAGATCCGCCGTGGCGGGGCTTTAAGCGAGATGTAGGATATTTATCGAAGGCATCCTGACCGCTTCCCGGCGCGACTCGGGCGGCTCGCGCCGTTGCCTAGACCGGGCGGTTTTTTGCGGAAAATTCCCAACCCATTGGGGTTGGGGTGGGGAACCCAGCGGTGAGACCCCCAAGTATGGGGAATAAATCCGTGACTTATTCCACGGAATTTCGCGCGCTCGCTGCGACGACCCGATACCGCGCCCACGTCCGCCGCGGAGCGCAGGAGGCGCGCGGCGGCGCTATAATCGACGCCCTGCGCGGCCGTTGGCCGCGGCATGAACCGACACGGCAGCAGCGCCCGCATGGACACCCTATTCGAATCCCGCATCCGGACCCTTCCTCTGCTCGGCCGCGGCAAGGTACGCGACATCTACGCCGTGGACGACCGGCATCTGCTGATCGTCACCACCGATCGGCTTTCCGCCTTCGACGTCATCCTTCCCGACCCGATACCGGACAAGGGGCGGGTGCTCACGGCGGTCTCCAACTTCTGGTTCGCGACGCTCGCCCACGTCATTCCCAATCATCTGTCCGGGATCGACGCCGTGTCCGTGGTGCAGGGCGAGGATGAGCGCGCCGAGGTACGCGGGCGCGCCGTCGTGGTGCGGCGGCTCAAGCCGCTGCCGATCGAGGCGGTGGTGCGCGGCTATCTCATCGGCTCGGGCTGGAAGGACTACTGCGGGAGCGGCGAAGTGTGCGGCATCGCATTGCCGCCCGGACTGCAGCAGGCGAGCCGGCTGCCGCAGCCGCTGTTCACGCCGGCGACCAAGGCCGAAGCCGGTTCCCATGACGAGAATATCCGCTTCGCCCAGGTCGAAAGCATGATCGGCGCCGGCCTCGCGGCCCGGGTGCGGGAGGTGGCGCTGCGCCTCTACACCGAGGCGGCGAAGTACGCCAGGGGCCGCGGCATCATCGTTGCCGATACCAAGTTCGAGTTCGGCCTCGACGAGGCGGGAGGGCTGTTCCTGATCGACGAGGCGCTGACGCCGGATTCCTCGCGCTTCTGGCCCGCCGACCAGTACCGGGAGGGCAGCAGCCCACCGTCCTTCGACAAGCAGTTCGTGCGCGACTATCTCGAGACGCTGGACTGGAACAAGCGGGCGCCGGGGCCGCACCTGCCGCCCGAGATCATCGCCAGGACCAGCGACAAGTACCGCGAGGCGCTGGCCCGCCTCACCGCCGCCAGCCCGTGACGCCATCGCGCCGGGCGAACTCCGGGCGGCAAGCGGCGCTCTAAGCCTGGCATTGCCATTTCAAGGAGAGCGCCATGGAAGGTCGCATCGACTCCTCGTCGCATCACTTTCGCTTGCCGGAGGTGGCGCGCGTTCCCATCGCACGACCCCTGCGCTGGCTGCGGCTCGCCTGGCAGGATGTTCGCTACAGCCCGGTGGAGAGCATCGCCTACGGCCTGTTTTTCACGGCGGTGGGCTGGCTGATCCTGACCTACGCCGCCGACAAGCCCTACCTGTTCACGTTCGCCGTCTCCGGGTTCTTCCTGCTCGCTCCCCTGCTGGTATCGGGACTGTACGAGATCAGCCGGCGCCGCGACCAGGGGCTGCCCCAGACCCTGATCGCCGATTCCCTCGCCGGCTACCGCCGCAACGGCCAGTCGCTGTTCCACATGGGCGTGCTGCTGGCGGTCATCGCCATCGGCTGGGAGCGCATCTCGGCGATCCTGTTCGCCCTGCTTTATGGCGGCGCGACGCCGGACCTGTCGCAGTTCGTGCAGGACATCTTCCTGTCCGGCGATTACCTGCGCTTCGTCATCGCCTGGACGCTGCTCGGCGCTGCGCTCGCCGCTGTCGTGTTCGCCATCACCGCGGTCTCGATCCCGATGATGGTGGACCGCGACGTCAACCTGGTCACCGCGATGATGACGAGTCTGCGCGCCGTCGCCGCCAACCTGCTGCCGATGATCCTGTGGGCGGCGATTCTGTTCGCGCTGACGGTGGTCGGCTTCGCCACCTGGCTGTTCGGCCTGATCGTGATCCTGCCCCTGCTCGGCCACGCCACCTGGCACTGCTACAAGGACATGGTGCAATGACGGATACGCGGGCGCGGGCGCAGGCCTTGGCGCGCCGCGTGCGACCCGGCTGTCTGAGGCGGAATTGAAAATGTCGCGGACAGCCCCAATAAGAAGCGTTCTGACCAACCGATCACGAGAGATATGAATCCCTTGCTCGACTTCTCCGGCTTGCCGCGCTTCGATGCGATCCGGCCGGAACACGTGAAACCAGCCATCACGAACCTGCTGGTCGAGAACCGCGCCCTGGTGGAAAGCCTCGGCGAGGAGGAGGTGCCGGCGACCTGGGACGGCTTCGTCGTGCCGCTCACCGACACCAACGAGCGCCTGTCGCGGGCCTGGGGCATCGTCGGTCATCTGCATGCGGTACAGGACGTCCCCGAATGGCGCGAAGCCTACAACGCCATGCTGCCCGAGGTGACGCGCTTCTACTCGGAACTGGGGCAGAACCTGAAGCTCTTCCGCAAGTTCAAGGCGATCAAGGCGAGCGCTGCCTACGCGGCTCTGGCGGCGGCGCAGAAGAGGATCATCGACAACGAGATCCGCGACTTCCGCCTGTCCGGCGCCGAACTGCCCGAGGACCAGAAGCCGCGCTTCCAGCAGATCCAGGAGGAACTGGCGGCGCTCGCCGCGAAATTCCAGGAAAACCTGCTCGATGCCACCAACGCCTTCGCCCGCCACGTCGAGGACGAGACCGAGCTTGCCGGCATACCCGACGATGTGCGCCAGGCCGCCCGCGCCGCCGCGGAAAAGGAGGGGAAGCCGGGATGGAAATTCACCCTGCATGCGCCGTCCTATCTGCCGGTGACGCAATATGCCGATCGCCGCGAGTTGCGCGAGGCGATGTATCGCGCCTATGCCACCCGGGCGTCCGAGTTCGGCAACCCCGACTGGGACAACTCCGCGCTCATCGGCAGGATCCTCGCGCTGCGTACGGAAGAGGCCCGCATGCTCGGCTTCCGGAACTTCGCCGAAGTATCGCTGGTGCCCAAGATGGCGGAGACGCCGGAGCAGGTTCTGACGTTCCTGCGCGAACTGGGGGCGAAGGCGCGGCCCTTCGCGGAGAAGGACTCTGTGCAGTTGAAGGATTTCGCCCGCAGCGAGCTCGGCCTGGACAAGCTCGAATCCTGGGATGTCGCCTACGCCTCGGAGAAGCTGCGGCAGCGGCGCTATGCCTTCTCGGAGCAGGAAGTGAAGCAGTACTTGCCCGAGCCCAAGGTGCTGGCGGGCCTGTTCCGCGTCATCGAGACCCTCTACGGCGTGACGCTCGAGCAGGATCGGGCGCCGGCCTGGCACGAGGATGTGCGCTTCTTCCGCATCCTCAGGAACGGCCGCCTCGTGGGCCAGTTCTACCTCGACCTCTACGCCCGCGACACCAAGCGCGGCGGCGCCTGGATGGACGAGGCGATCACCCGCCGCCGCATCCAGAAGGAAGGCAATGCGGCCATCCAGACCCCGGTCGCCTACCTCAACTGCAACTTCTCCGCCCCCGTCGGCGAGAGGGGCGGGCAGAAGCGGCCGGCCCTGTTTACCCATGACGAAGTCATCACCTTGTTCCACGAGTGCGGCCATGGCCTGCACCATCTGCTGTCCCAGGTGGACGAGCTGGCGGTGTCCGGCATCCATGGCGTGGAGTGGGACGCGGTCGAGCTGCCCTCGCAGTTCATGGAAAACTTCTGCTGGGAGTGGGACGTGCTGCGCGAGATGACGCAGCATGTCGACACCGGCGCCGCGCTGCCGCGCGAGCTGTTCGACAAGATGCTGGCGGCGAAGAACTTCCAGAGCGGTCTGCAGACCCTGCGCCAGATCGAGTTCTCCCTCTTCGACCTGCGCCTGCATCACGACTTCGACGCCACGCGCGATGCCGCCGGTGCCGCTGCCGTGCTCCGGCTGCTGGAGCAAGTGCGCGACGAGGTCGCGGTGATGCGGCCGCCGGAATGGAACCGCTTTCCCCACGGCTTTTCCCACATCTTCGCCGGCGGCTATGCGGCGGGCTACTACAGCTACAAGTGGGCGGAGGTGCTGTCCTCCGACGCCTACGACCTGTTCGAGGAAAGCGGCAAGCACGCCGGTACCGTGCTCGACCCGGCCACCGGCGAGCGCTTCTGGCGCGAGATCCTCGCGGTCGGCGGCAGTCGTCCGGCGCTGGAGTCCTTCATGGCGTTCCGCGGCCGCGAACCGCGGGTCGATGCCCTGCTGCGCCACAATGGTATGATTGTGGCGTAGATTTCGCGGGAGCGGACCATGGCACTTCGACACGCGGCGCTCGTGATGCTCGCCTTCGCCACGGCGGCTTCGGCGCAGACCGTGTATCGCTGGCTGGACAAGGATGGCCGCGTGCATTACGCCGACCAGTCGCCGCCGCAGGACGCCAAGCAGGTGCAGGAAAAGCGCCTCGGCAGCGCCAACTTCATCGAAACCGGCGGTGCCACCTACGCCATGGTCCGGGCCCAGCAGAATTTCCCGGTTACGCTGTACACGGGGCCGGACTGCAGCGCGGAGTGCAAGGCGGCACGCGAGTTTCTCGGCCGGCGCGGCGTGCCCTACGTCGAGGTGCAGATCAGCTCGGCGCCGGACGCGGCCCAATACCGGCAGGTCTTCGGTGGCGAGGAGATATTCGTTCCCGCGGTCACGGCCGGCGGCCAGAAACAGAAGGGCTTCGAAGACGCAGCCTGGACCCGACTGCTGGACGATGTCGGCTATCCGAAGGTGGCGCCGTCCGGCGCCACCGCAGCCGGGAGCCCAACCCGGCCCGCGGCGGGGGTGCGATGAAGCCGGCGGCCGGGTGGCCTGCACCGGCGTTCGTTCGGAGCTGAACCGCTGGCCCTGCGAGGGCGGAACTGCGCCGGTGCCGCGATCGTATGCCCGGCTCACTCGCACGAGCGCTGACAAATAGGGGAGTCAAGATGCCAGGCGACCCGATCAACAACAGGCCATACATGGTGCACCGGATCGCCGCCAGCCCGGCCCGGCCCCACGACGAATCGTCGGACCCGTTCGCGCATGCCATGGGCGACCGCTTCGCGTTCGCGCGTGGTTTCGTCGCGCACCCGGCGCAGGTGGGCTCCGTGGTGCCGAGTTCGACTTTCCTCGAGCAGCGCCTGGTGCGTGCCGCGAACCTGGAGCAGGCGCGCACCGTGGTCGAGCTTGGCCCCGGCACGGGTGGCACGACGCGGGCATTGTTGCGCGCGCTGCGCCCCGACGCGCGTCTGCTGGCGATCGAGCTGAGCGCGGCGTTCCACGCGCGGCTGCTCGACAACATCGCCGACTCCCGGCTCGCCATGCAGTTGGGCAGCGCCGAACAGCTTGCCGAATACCTGCGGGATTGGCGCTTGCCGTCAGCCGACGTCGTGCTCTCGGGTATTCCGTTCTCCACCATGCCGGTCGCGGTGGCGCAGCGAACTGCAGCCGCGATCGCGGAGAACCTGGCCGCCGGCGGCCGCTTCGTCGCCTACCAGGTGCGCGCCCACGTCGCGCAGTTCATCACGCCGCTGCTCGGCGCGCCGACGGTCGGCTGGGAATGGCGCAACGTGCCGCCGCACCGCGTGTTCCGCTGGACCAAGCCCGGGCCGTGACGTGGCAGTCGTGTCGGCGATTCTCGCTGCTCCCCTCTCCTGCCGGGAGGGGCTGGGGGTGAGGGAAGCGTCATGGCGAGGACCTCCATCATTCGAGGCGGCTGGCATTGCACGGCCGTCGGGCCGGAAGCGCCCTCTTGCCTCGCTCGCTGCGCCGGCGCTGCGGTCCGGTGCCGGCGACGCGCCGGTCAAGATACCCGGAAAAGCTGCTAGGCTTCTCCGCTTGCGGGGCTCATCCTCCAACCGTGCCCGCGGCTATCCCCAGTGAGCGCACACTGACTCGATGATCGTCGGCAAAACATGATCTTACCGGCCCTATGAAGCTGGCGACCTGGAACGTGAATTCCCTCAAGGTCCGGCTGCCCCAGGTGCTGGACTGGCTGGGCGCCCATCAGCCGGACGTCCTGTGTCTGCAGGAGACCAAGCTCGAGGACAAGGCCTTCCCGCAGGACGAGATCGCCAAGGCGGGCTATCGGTCCCTGTTCACCGGGCAGAAGACGTACAACGGCGTGGCGATCCTGTCGCGGCAGCCGGCGGCCGCGGTCGCCGGCGCGATTCCCGGCTTCCAGGACGAGCAGAAGCGGCTGCTCGCCGCCGACGTCGAAGGCATACGCGTGGTGTGCGCTTATTTCCCCAACGGCCAGGCCGTCGGCAGCGACAAGTACGAGTACAAGCTGGGCTGGATCGCGGCGCTCACCCGTTGGCTGGAGGGGGAACTGAAGCAGCAGCCGAAGCTGGTCCTGACGGGCGACTTCAACATCGCGCCGGAGGAACGCGACGTGCACGACCCGAAGGCCTGGGAAGGCCAGGTCCTGTTCTCCGCGCCCGAGCGCGAGGCGTTCCGGACCCTGATCGCCCTCGGTTTCGCCGATGCATTCCGCCTGTTCGATCAAGCCGACAAGTCCTACACCTGGTGGGACTACCGCATGCTGGCGTTCCGCCGCAACATGGGGCTGCGCATCGACCACATCCTGGTCTCCGCCGCCCTCGCGCCGAACTGCACCAGCTGCAGCATCGACCGCGCGCCGCGCAAACTGGAACGGCCCTCCGATCACGCCCCGGTGCTGTGCGAACTCACGCCATGACGCCGCAGGAGGAAGACCTGATCGGCGATCTGCTGCAGCTCTATCCGGTGCTGCAGGAACTGCCCGACGAGCCGCGCGCGCAATTCGCGCGCTCAGTCCAGGCGCTGCACCTGCCGGCCGGGGCGAAGGTGTTCGACGAGAGCCAGGCCTGCCAGGGCTTCCCGTTCGTGCTGCGGGGCGGCATCCGGGTGGTGAAATGCGCGCCCAACGGCCGCGAACTGCCGCTCTACCGCGTCACTCCCGGGCGAGAGCTGCATCATCACCTCGAGCTGCCTGCTCGGGCACACGCCGTACAATGCGCGCGGCATCACGCAGGAGGAAACGGACATCCTGCTGCTGCCGCGGCCGGTATTCGACGAGCTGCTGGCCTATCCGCCGTTCCGCCGCTTCGTGTTCGAGCTGTTCTCCGAGCGCCTGTCGGAGCTCATGCAGCTGGTGGAGGAGGTTGCATTCCGCAAGCTCGATCAGCGCCTGGCCTCGCTGCTGCTGGGCAAGGGGCGCGTCGTGCGCACCACCCACCAGCAGCTCGCCGACGAATTGGGCAGCGTGCGCGAGATCGTCAGCCGGCTGCTCAAGGGCTTCGCCGACCAGGGCTGCGTCGCGCTCGGACGGGAGCAGATCGAGATTCTCGATCCGGGCGGGTTGCGCCAGCTCGCCAGCGATTCGCGCTGATCATCCTTCGCGCCATGGCAGCGCCCGCCGCCAATGTAACCAAGGTTACAGACGGCCCCCGCTGCGGCTGGTGTAATGCACCCACGTTGTTCAAACCCTTCGACGGAGACTGAGACATGAAAATGAATGTGGGCGGTATCGATAGGATCCTGCGCGTCATTGCCGGCCTGGCGCTGATCGCCTGGGCGCTGATGGGCGGACCGGTGTGGGCGTGGATCGGCGTGGTGCCCCTGGCCACCGGTCTGATCGGCTTCTGCCCGGTGTACCCGCTGCTCGGCGGTTTCAGCACCAAGAAGCAGGCCTGAGGCGCTAGCCGATCCGGCCGGCCGCGGCACACGCGTTGGCGATGCGCACGTAGTCGGCCACCGCAAGACTCTCGCCGCGCAGGGTCGGCTCGATCCCCAGCGCGGCGAGTTCCTCTTCGGGCAGGAACGCGGCGAGGGTGTTGCGCAGCATCTTGCGCCGCTGGCCGAAAGCGGCGGCAACGACGCGGCCGAACAGCGCCGCATCCCGCGCCGCCAGGCGCGACGCCGGAAGCGGCACCAGCCGCACCACGGCGGACCTGACCTGCGGCACCGGGTTGAACGCCCCGGCCGGCACCTCGAACAGCTTGTCCAGCGCGAAGCGGTATTGCAGCGTCACCGACAGGCGGCCGTAGTCCGCCGTGTCCGGCGCGGCGACCATGCGATCCACCACTTCCTTCTGCAGCATAACCGTGATGTCGCGGATGCCCGGCGCGTAAGCAGCGAGATGGAACAGCAGCGGCGTGGAGATGTTGTACGGCAGATTGCCGACCACGCGCAGGTCCGGGCCGAGGCTGCCGAAGTCGAAGCTCAGCGCATCGCCTTCGTGCACGATCAGGCGCCCGTCAGGATAGGCTGCCCGCAGGTGCGCCGCCAGATCGCGGTCGAGTTCGACGACGTGCAGCGTATCGAGCGCTTCGAACAACGGCGCGGTCAATGCGCCCAGTCCCGGGCCGATCTCGACGAGCCTGTCGCCGCGCTGCGGGGCGACCGCGGCAACGATCTTGCGCACGTAGCCGCGGTCCACCAGGAAATTCTGTCCGAAGCGCTTGCGCGCACGGTGCGTGGTGGCGGACATGGGGCGCGGCAGCCCTGCCGGCAAGGGCTCTAGCGCCGCTCGCTGGAGGCCATGGCCAGCGCCAGGTCGAGGGCGGCGTGGAGACTGCCGGGATCGGCCGTTCCGCTGCCGGCCAGGTCCAGCGCCGTGCCGTGATCGACGGAGGTGCGGATGATGGGCAGGCCGAGGGTCACGTTCACGCCCTCGCCGAAGCTGGCGTACTTGAGCGTTGCCAGCCCCTGATCGTGGTACATCGCCAGCACCGCGTCGCCGTGCTCCAGCACCCGCGGCGTGAACAGGGTGTCGGCGGGCAGCGGGCCGGTCAGGTCCATGCCCTCCGCCCGCAGCCGCTGCAGCAGCGGCGCGATCACTTCGATTTCCTCCCGCCCCAGGTACCCCCCTTCGCCGGCGTGGGGATTGAGGCCGGCGACGAGAATGCGCGGTGCGGCAAGACCGAAGCGCCGGCGCAGGTCGGCGGCCAGGATGCGCAGGCTCGTCTCGACGCATTCGGTGGTGATGGCGGCGGGCACGTCCTTGAGCGCGAGGTGGGTGGTGGCCAGGGCGACGCGCAGTCCGCCGCCCACCAGCATCATGACCACGCGCGGCGTATCGGTCTTCTCCGCCAGATACTCGGTGTGGCCGCTGAAGGCGATGCCGGCATCATTGATGATGCCCTTGTGCACCGGCGCCGTGACCATGGCGGCGAACTCGCCGCCGAGGCAGCCGGCGACGGCGCGGTCGAGCAGTGCGAGGACGTAACGCGCATTGGCCGGATCGAGCTGGCCGGCACGACTCGGCGCCCGCAGCGCAATGGGCAGCACTTCGAGCGCGCCGTCCGGCGGCGCAGACTCTGCAACGTATTCGACGAAGCGCGCCGCCACCCCCGCCTGCCGCGCGCGATCCTCCAGAAGCTGCCGCTCGCCCAGCACCACGACCCGCGCCGGCAGGCGGCGCCGGGCCAGCATGGCGCACAGTTCGGGGCCGATACCGGCCGGCTCGCCGCTGGTCACTGCGATGAGCGGAGGGCGCGGGACGTTGCTCACGTCAGCACCGCGCCGGTTCGCCGAACGGCCGGGCGCTTCATTTCTCCTCCAGGCGATATTCGACGTACGCCCGGTCGCGCAACTGGCGCAGCCAGTCCTGGTAGGCCTCATCTGCCTTGCGCTCGCGGATCGCTTGTCGCGCGACGAGACGCTGTCGCTCCGACGAGACATCCTGCACGCGCCGCTCCAGCACCTGGATCAGATGCCAGCCGAAAGTGGATTGCACCGGCTGACTGACCTCCCCGGGCTTGAGGGTCGCCATCGCCCGCTCGAACTCGGGCACCGTGTCGCCCGCATAGACCCAGCCGAGATCGCCGCCCTTGGCCGCCGAGGCGTCGTTCGAATGCAGGCGCGCCAGTTCCGCGAAATCCGCGCCGTTGTCGAGCCTCTCCTTGAGGATGACGAGCTTGCGCTGCGCCTCGTCGGAGGACACGACTTCGTTGGTCTTGATCAGGACGTGACGGGCACGGGTCTGCTCCAGGCGCTGGCCGGCGAGCGCCCCGCCGCGCCGCTGATCCAGCTTCACGATGTGGAAGCCGGCCGGACTGCGCAGCACCCCGCTGACCTCGCCCGGCTGCATCTTTGCCACCGTGTCGACGAACAGCGACGGCAGCCGCTCGGCGGTGCGCCATCCGAGCGAACCGCCGGTGAGGGCATCCGGTGCGTCGGAATAGCTCGCCGCGACCTGGGCAAACGGCGCTCCGAGCCGGATCTGCGCCAGCGCTTCCTCGCCCCTGGCGCGCACCCTGGACAGGGCTTCCGGGCTGGCCTGTTCCGGCACCCGCAGCAGGATGTGGTTCAGCAGATACTCTTCGGCCGCACCGGAGCGCTGCGGGCTGGAAAGGTAATTGTCGATTTCGGCCTCGGAGACGGTGACGCGGTTGTCCACCTCCCGCTCGCGCAGCCGCACCATGACGATCTCATTGCGGATCTCCTCGCGGAACGGGTCCCAGGCGATGCCATCCTTTTCCAGGGCGGCACGGAACTGGGACATGCTCAGGCGATTGGTATCGGCGATGCGGCCGAGCGCCTTCTCCAGCGTGGCATCGTCGACCCGCGTGCCGGACTCTTTCGCCAGTTGCAGCTGCACCTTCTCCATGATCATGCGCTCGAGCACCTGCCGTTCGAGCAGATTGCGCGCCGGCAGGGGCGTGTTCTGCTGGGCAAGCTGGCGCTCGATCTGGGCGAGGCGGGTGCGCAGTTCGAGCATCGTGATCACCTCGTCATTGACCACGGCGACGATGCGGTCGCCTTCAACCGGGGTCGCGGCCTGCACCACGGCGACGCCGCACACCAGCGAAAACAGGACCAACAGCCAGCGAATCGTGCTCATCGAATCTCTCTTCCATGCAGCAGGCGGGTCGCCTCAGCCATCCCTAGTCGGCCCCGAACACCGGGTCGGCCACGGGCTGATTGATCCGGCCATAACCGGGAATATTGCGATTGAGTATGTCCAGCGGATTGGAGCCGATGCTGGAAAGGCCGTTCAACTCGAGCTGGACGAAGAATGTGTTGTTGACGGTATCGAGGGTGGTGGCGAAGCGTTCCACCACGACGCGCGCCACCCAGCAGCCGCCATTGTATTCGAGGCCGCCGAGCGCGGCGAGGAGCCGGCGGTCGCGCAGCGAGTAGCTGTAGCGGCCGACGCCGTACCAGCCGCCGAATAGCGGCCACTGGCCGGAGGCGTCCACGTCCTCCAGGACATTCTTCTGGAAGCGGTAGCTGGCACTGAGGACGCGCGTGGGGCCCGGCTGATAGCGACCGCCGAAGACGAAGCGTTCGGTCAGATCATCGTTGGGGTTGTATTGCACGGCGGTGTCGAACGAAAGCGCCCGGCCGACGCGCCCCGCCAGCGTCGCGAGGATGTCCGCGCTGCGGCTGGTCTGGGCCGGGACGCCGGGCGCCAGCGTCACCGTCTGGTCGCGGAAATAGTAGCGTTGTCCGATGGCGCCGCGCATCAGTTCGACGCCGTTGCCATCGAGCAGGCGCGACACCACCGCCGCCGTGACCTGGTTCGCATCGCCGATGCGATCGTTGCCGGAGAAGCGGTTCTCGGAAAAGATCTGGGCGAAGTTGTAATCCGCCTGGGCCGTGTCGAACAGCGGGATCTGGCTCTGATCCTGGTACGGCACGTACAGATAGTAGAGCCGGGGCTCGAGCGTCTGGGTCGAGTTGGCGCCGAACCAGTCGGTCTGGCGCTCGAACGTGAGGCCCGAGTCGACGCTGGCGATGGGCAGCGTGACGCTGATGCTGTCGGGGCCGGTGGAGATCGTGCGGTTCAGGGTGTAATTCCTGAAATGGACGCCGAGCTTCGGCGTGACGAAGAAGGAAGAGGTCTCCATCGGATAGGCGACCTGGGGATACACCACCAACCGCCGCCCCGCGTCGAGCGTGGGATGGCTGAAGTCCGTGTAGTCGCCGATGGCCGAGACGGCGAAGCCCTTCAGGTCGGGCCGGTTGGCGTTGAGTTGCAGCTGCGGCAGCTTCTCGTAGGGCTTCAGCACCGGTGGCCGCGCCGGATCCTGCAGCGTCTGATAGCGCTGGAGCAGGGCCATCGCGTTCCACCAGCCGCCGCTGTAGTTGAGATTGCCCTGCCGCAGCAGGTTGGTCTGGGAGGTGATCGTGGCGCGGGAAGCGAGGTCCGTGAAATAGGTGTCGTCCGACACCCCATTCACATCCAGTCCCGCGGACAGGCCGAAGGGCAGGGCCTGCGCATGCTGCAGCGAGTAGGCGTAGCGGTCGGCGCCGAGCACCTGGTCGTTGGGCAGGTATTCGCCGCGGGCGATGCCGCTGTAGCCGTGCTCCAGATAGCGGAATTCGCCGCCTACCTGCAGGCCGCGGCGCGCCATGTAGCGCGGCGCGATGGTGGCGTCCATGTCGGGGGCGATGTTCCAGTAGTAGGGCAGCGTCAGGCTGACGCCGGTCTGGCTGGTCGTGCCGAAGGTCGGCGTGAGAAATCCCGACTTGCGCTGGTTGTTCAATGAAAACTCGAGCCAGGGGCTGTACAGGAAGGGCACGCCTTTGAACACGACCGTGGCGTCCCTCGCCTCGCCGACTTCGCGCGTGTAATCGAGGAAGACGTCCCGCCCCCGGGCGTACCAGTCCGGGTTCTCGGGGCCGCAGGTGCTGTAGGTGGCACGGGTGAGGCGGAACAGGTTCTCGCCTTCGAAGTCGATGCGCTCCGCCTGGCCGTAGGCCGTGGTCGATTCCCGCGTCTGGCCGGGGGGCGGCAGCCGTGTGATGGAATAAGTCGGCGTCTCGAAATAGCCGATGCTCTTCTCCAGCTTCAGGCGCAGCTTGGGCCCGCTCATGCGATCCAGGTCCTGCGTGAGGACGACGTTGCCCTCCGCTTCCACTTCGTCCTCGTCCTGCCAGTAGGTGAGGCGGTCGGCGTTGACGGTGTTGCCGATGCGGCGCAGATCGACATTGCCCTGGGCCACGGTCTCGTTGGGTCCGTTGGCGTCGATGCGGTCGGCGGCAAGGAAGGTCGGGCGCGGCTCCTCGCTGCGTCCGGCAAGAGGCCGCAGGCGGGGAGACAGCCGCAGGCCGGGCAGGGGCGCCACTGCGGACTCGGCGGGCGGCACGGTCGGAGCCGCATCCTCCGCCGGACGCGGCGCCGGCTCCGCCGCCGGCGCCGGGGCCGGCGTGGATGCAGGCGCGGGCGCAGCGGCGGGAGTTGGCGCCGGGGCGGCGTCGGGGGCGACCGCAGGCGCCGTCGGCCGCACCGCGCCAGCTGCAGGCGGCGCCTTCTCGCCCTCTTGCGCCGCGGGCCGAATCGGTTCGGCGGCCGGGGTTCGGGGAGCGATCGGCCGCGCTTCCGCTTCGGGCGGCGCCGTCACCGGGCGCACCTGCGGGGGCTGCTGCGGGGGCTGCTGCGGGGGCTGCTGCGGGGGCTGCTGCGGGGGCTGCTGCGGGGGCTGCTGCGGGGGCTGGGGCGGGGGCTGGGGCGGCGGCGCCGACGGACCGAGCAGCGCGGGATCGACCTGCAGGGGCGCCAGGTTCTCCGCCGCCTCCAGGCTCTCCGCGTGTCCCGAGAGCAACCCTCCCGAAACGCAGCAGATCATCAGGGGAACGAGCCGTCCGTGCATGGAATGAAAACGCGCCGCGCGTTCGTATGCGGCGCCGGCCGTGCCGAATAGGCTGGAGGCACCGATGTTAGAATGCGCGAGTTTAGCATTTTCGCGATCCGCCACCCCAACGATGCAGCGCAGCGAACAGATGCAGCAGTGGCTGCAGGCGGTTTTCCCCGGCCGCCGCTATGACCTTGCGCCGGCGTCCAGCGACGCCAGCTTTCGCCGCTATTTCCGCCTGCGCTTCGCCGACGAGAGCGCGACGCGCATCGTGATGGATGCGCCGCCGGAGCACGAGGACTGCCGCCCCTTCGTCAAGGTGGCCGGGATGCTGGCGCAGGCCGGCGTGCACGCCCCGCACGTGCTGGAGCAGGATCTGGCGCAGGGCTTCCTGCTCCTCGACGATCTCGGTACGACCACCTATCTGGACGCGCTGAACCCGGACAACGCCGACGCGCTTTTCCGCGATGCGATCGACAGCCTCATCCGCTGGCAGGGGGCGACCCGCGCCGGCGAGCTGCCGCCGTACGACGAGGCGCTGTTGCGGCGCGAGCTCGACCTGTTTCCCGACTGGTACGTCGCGCGCCACCTTGGCATGACCGTGACGGTGTCGCAGCGCCAGGTGCTCGACGCAGCATTCGATCTGATAGTGAAGAGCAATCTGACCCAGCCCACGGTGTACGTTCATCGCGACTACATGCCGCGCAACCTCATGCTGGCGACGCCCAACCCCGGGGTCATCGACTTCCAGGACGCCGTCATCGGCCCCATCACCTACGACGTGGCGTCGCTGTTCAAGGACGCGTTCCTGACCTGGCCGGAGGAACGGGTGCTGGACTGGACCATCCGCTACTGGGAGAAGGCGAAGCGCGCCGGCCTTCCGGTGGATCCCGACTTCGCCGTCTTCTACCGCGACTTCGAATGGATGGGTCTGCAGCGCCATCTCAAGGTGCTGGGCATCTTCGCCCGCATCAACTACCGTGACGGCAAGCCGCATTATCTGAAGGACACGCCGCGCTTCGTCGCCTACGTGCGCGAGGTCGCCCGGCGTTATCGCGAACTGACGCCGCTGCTGCGCCTGTTCGACGAACTCGAAGACTGCGCACCTCCGGTGGGGTACACCTTTTGAAGCGGCCCCCGTGGCCCGCAGCGAGGACGCCGGCGGCCTGCCGTGACTTGCCGCTGCCGGCGGCCCGTTCATCCGATTCCCGCACCTGCCGATGAAGGCGATGATTCTGGCGGCGGGCCGCGGCGAGCGCATGCGACCGCTCACCGACACGCAGCCAAAACCGCTGCTGGTGGTCGGCGGCAAGCCGCTCATCGTCTGGCACGTCGAACGCCTGGTGCGCGCCGGCATGCGCGACATCGTGATCAACCACGCCCATCTCGGCGGGCAGATCGAGGCGGCGCTGGGCGAGGGCAGCTCCCACGGCGCGCGCATCATCTATTCCCCGGAACCGCCCGGCGCCCTGGGCACGGCAGGCGGCATCGCCAACGCGCTGCCGCTGCTGGGTTACCCCCCGTTCGTCGTGGTCAATGGCGACATCTGGTGCGACTACGACTTCGACCAGGTCACGGAGATCGCGGGCCGACTGCAGCAGCGGCGCCAGCTCGCCCATTTGCTCCTGGTAGCCAACCCGCCCCACCACCCGGCCGGCGACTTCAGCCTCGCCTTCGGGCGCGTCGCCGAGGACGGGGAACCGAAGCTCACCTTCGCCGGCATCGGCATCTATCAGCGCGCGCTGTTCGCGTCGGTGCCCGCGGGCGGAAAAGCCGAGCTCGCCCCCCTGCTGCGCGCCGCGATGCGCGAGGACCGGATCAGCGGCGAGTACCTGCGCGGGCGCTGGGTCGACGTCGGCACGCCGCAGCGCCTGGCAACCCTCGACGCCGAACTGCGGGCCGGCGCCGCCGACTGAATCACTTCGCCCCGCGGCACGGTCGAAGCAGCGTGACGCTATAATCGAATCGACTTTCCGGAACGAATTGCCTGTGAATATCAGCCCCTACGCCGCGCGCCGTGCCCGCCTGCTGGAGAAGATGCAGCACGGCGTCGCCGTCGTGCCCACCGCCGCGGAGCGCATACGCAACCGCGACGCGCACTATCCCTTCCGCTTCGACAGTTATTTCTACTACCTCACCGGGTTCACCGAGCCCGACGCCGCCCTGGTCCTGGTGGCGGGCGAACATCCGCAGTCGATCCTGTTCTGCCGCGACAAGGATCCCGAGCGCGAGATCTGGGACGGCCTGCGCCACGGCCCGCTGGCGGCCCAGGAAAGCTTCGGCTTCGACGCCGCCTTCGCCATCGACATCTTCGATGCGCAGCTTGCCGACCTGCTGCGCAATCAGCCCAGCGTGTTCTACGCCCTCGGCTTCGATGCGGCATGGGATCAGCGCATCGTCGCCGCCCTCAACCGCGTGCGGGCGCTGACCCGGACCGGCGTGCGCGCCCCGGCGGCGATCTTCGACGTCCGCGTCCTGCTCGACGAGATGCGCCTGCTCAAGGACGAGCACGAGCTGTCGGCCATGCGCCGCGCCGCGGACATCTCCGCCGCTGCCCACCGGCGCGCCATGCACATCGCGCACCCCGGCCGCAACGAGTTCGAGGTCGAGGCGGAACTGCTGCACGAATTCCGCCGCCAGGGCGCGCAGGCGCCGGCCTACACACCGATCGTCGCCGGCGGCGCCAACGCCTGCATCCTGCATTACGTCGAAAATGACCGGCCGCTGGGCGACGGCGACCTGCTGCTCATCGACGCCGGCTGCGAAGTGGACGGCTATGCTGCCGACATCACCCGCACCTTCCCCGTGAATGGCCGCTTCTCCGCCGCGCAGCGCGACGTGTATGAGATGGTGCTGGCGGCGCAGGCCGCGGCCATCGCGGCGGTCAAGCCGGGCAGCGCCTGGGACGCGCCGCACGAGGCGGCGCTGAAGGTGCTGGCGCAGGGCATGCTCGATCTGGGACTGCTCGCGGGCAGCGTCGACGCCGTTCTCGAATCCGGATCCTACAAGCGCTTCTACATGCACCGCACCGGCCACTGGCTCGGCCTCGACGTCCATGACGCCGGCGAATACAAGGTGGATGCGTCCTGGCGGCCGCTGCAGCCGGGCAATACCCTGACCGTCGAACCCGGCTGCTACATCCGGCCCGCAGACGACGTTCCCCCTGCCCTGTGGAACATCGGCATCCGCATCGAGGACGACGCGCTGGTGACCGCGCAAGGCTGCGAGATCCTCACCTGCGCGGCGCCGAAGAGCGTGGCAGAGATCGAACACTGGATGGCGCAACGTGGGGCGGGATGAGGTCCTGATCGTCGGCGCCGGCCCCGTCGGCATGGCGCTGGCGCTGGCCCTGTCCCAGGCCGGCGTGCCGGCACGGCTGATCGAGGCGCGGGCGCGCGGCGCGGCGCAACGCGACCCGCGGGTGCTCGCCCTGTCCTACGGTTCGCGCCAGATCCTGGAGCGCCTCGGCGTGTGGCCGCAGATCCGCAGCACGCCGATCGAAACCATCCACATCTCGCAGCAGGGCGCGTTCGGGCGCACCGTGATCCGCGCCGCCGACTACCGCCTGCCGGCCCTGGGCTACGTGGCCGATGCCGGCGGCATCGCCGCCGCCCTGGACGCGGCGCTCGCGGCGCGCGGCATCGAACCGCAGTGCGCGACGCGGGTGGAGAACGTGGCGGCGGCAGCCGGGGATGCCATCGTCAGCATCAGCGGTGCTGCAGGCGCAGCAACGCTGTGCGCGCGGCTGGTGGCGCACGCCGAAGGCGCGGCGAATGCGCACGGCCGCCTGGTCGAGCGCGACTACGGCCAGCAGGCGATCATCACCGTCGCCCATAGCGTGGAGCCGTTCCGCACCACGGCCTATGAACGCTTCACCGCCGGCGGTCCGCTCGCCCTGCTGCCCTACCAGGGCGGCTATGCCGTGGTGTATACGGTGCCGGCGGAGCAGGCGCAGGCCCTGCTCGGATTGGGCGATGCAGCCTTCCTCGATACCCTGCAGCGGCACTTCGGCACGCGCCTGCGCTTTGCCCGGGCGGGCCCGCGCACGGCGTTCCCGCTGGCGCTGCGACTGCGCCCGAAGCCGACCGCAGAGCGCTGCGTGTGGCTCGGCAATGCGGCGCAGACGCTGCATCCGGTGGCCGGCCAGGGCTTCAATCTCGCCCTGCGCGACGTGTGGTCCCTGGCCGAGCTGCTGCGGGAGAACGCGGGCGCTGATCCGGGCAGCGCAGCCCTGCTCGCCCGCTATGCTGCGGCAAGGCGCATCGACCGCGGCGGCACCATCGGCTTCACCGACAACCTGATCCGTGTCTTCGGCAGCGCCAATCCGCTGCTGGCGGCAGGCCGCGGCGGCGGGCTGGCATTGCTCGACATCCTGCCTCCACTGCGAGCATTCGTCGCCAAGCGCATGATTTTCGGTGCCCGCGCCTGGCCATGATCCGGCGCCGAACCGGCACAAAAAAATTTTTGCGCCCCTCCGCCTTGCGCTTTGATTAAAATAGCGCGCTCCCCCACCGCAAGCGGCGCCCGCAACAACAATCCATGCAATTCGCCGGCTTCACGCTCCGCAACAATCTCTTTGTCGCACCGATGGCCGGGGTCACCGATCGTCCGTTCCGCCAGTTGTGCAAGACAATGGGCGCCGGACTGGCGGTATCCGAGATGGTCACCTCCAACTCGCTGCTCTACGGCAGCGAGAAGACCCGGCGCCGCGCCAACCACGAAGGCGAGGTCGCGCCGGTGTCGGTGCAGATCGCCGGCGCGGACCCGGCGATGATGGCGCAGGCGGCGCGCTACAACGTCGAGCGCGGCGCCCGCATCATCGACATCAACATGGGCTGCCCGGCGAAGAAGGTCTGCAATGTCATGGCCGGCTCGGCCCTGCTGCAGAACGAGCCTCTGGTGGCGCGCATCATCGACGCCGTGGTCGGCGCGGTGGCTGTGCCGGTGACGCTGAAAATCCGCACCGGCTGGGACCGCAGCCACCGCAATGCGCGCACCGTCGCGCGCATCGCCGAGGAATGCGGCATCCGGGCGCTGGCCATCCACGGCCGCACCCGCGCCTGCCAGTATCAGGGCGAGGCGGAATACGACACCATCGGCGAGGTCAAGGCGCAGGCGCGCATCCCGGTCATCGCCAACGGCGACATCGACTCGCCGCACAAGGCCAAACACGTGCTCGACTACACCGGTGCGGACGGGGTCATGATCGGCCGCGCGGCCCAGGGCCGGCCGTGGATCTTCCGCGAGATCGAGCACTTCCTGAAGACCGGCGAGCTGCTGCCGCCGCCGCTGGTGAGCGAAATCCACCAGGTGATGCGCGGCCACCTCGACGACCTCTACGCGTTCTACGGCGCGCAGACGGGGGTGCGCATCGCGCGCAAGCACATCGCATGGTACACCCGGGGCCTGGCCGGCTCGGCGCAGTTTCGCCACGCCATGAACCAGTTGCAGACCCTGGAGGAGCAGATCGCCGCCACCGACCGTTTCTTCCTCGCTCAGGCGCGCCTGGATGCGCGGCTGCGCTACCTGGAAGTTCCGGAGAGCCTCGCCGCATGAGCCGCAGCGATATCGCCGAATGCGTGCGCCGCAGCCTGGAGCGCTATTTCCGCGATCTGGACGGCGAACGGCCGTGTGCCATCTACGAGATGGTGCTGACGCAGGTCGAACGGCCCATGCTGGAAGTGGTGATGCGCGAGGCGAACGGCAACCAGAGCCTGGCGGCCGACCTGCTCGGCATCAACCGCAACACCCTGCGGCGCAAGCTGCAGGACAACGACTTGATTTGAGATCCCCGCCGCCGATCGTGCCGATCAACACGGATTCGAGCCTGGCTTCGAGACCCGTGGCGGCGCGCGATCCGCAGCGATAGTCCACTCATTCGCAGCCATGAAAGTCACCCAAGCCCTGATCAGCGTCTCCGACAAGAGCGGCATCGTCGAATTTTGCCGTTCCCTCCATCAGCTCGGCATCAAGCTGTTGTCCACCGGCGGCAGCGCGAAGCTGCTGCGCGATGCGGGCCTGCCCGTAACCGAGGTATCCGAATACACCGGCTTCCCCGAGATGCTGGACGGCCGCGTCAAGACGCTGCATCCGAAGATACACGGCGGCATTCTGGCGCGGCGCGATGCGCCCGAGCATCTCGCGGCCATCGACAAGGCCGGCATTCCGCGCATCGACCTGGTGGTGGTGAATCTCTACCCCTTCCGCCAGACCGTGGCGAATCCGGACTGCACCCTGGAGGAGGCGATCGAGAACATCGACATCGGCGGCCCCACCATGGTGCGGGCGGCGGCGAAGAATCACGCCGGCGTGGCGGTGGTGACCGACCCGGCAGACTATGGAAAGATCATCGAAGAACTGCGCGCCGGGGGCGGCGAGATCAGCGCCGCCACGCGCTTCGCGCTGGCGAAAGGCGCCTTCACCCACACCGCCCGCTACGACGGCGCGATCGCAAATTACCTGACCAGCCTGGATGCGGACAACCGGCGCGGCGAGTTCCCCGACCGGCTGCAACTCGCGTTCGACAAGCTGCAGCCGATGCGCTACGGCGAGAATCCGCACCAGCAGGCGGCGTTCTATCGCGAGCCCGACGCCGCCGCCGGCGCCGTCTCCAGCTACCGCCAATTGCAGGGCAAGGAGCTGTCCTACAACAACATCGGCGATGCCGACGCCGCCTGGGAATGCGTCAAGAGCTTCGACGCGACCGCCTGCGTCATCGTCAAGCACGCCAATCCCTGCGGCGTGGCGCTCGGCGCGACGCCTCTCGAAGCCTACCGCAAAGCCTTCGCCACCGACCCGACCTCGGCTTTCGGCGGCATCATCGCCTTCAACTGTGCCCTCGACGAGGCGGCAGCCGAGGCTGTCACCCAGCAGTTCATGGAAGTGCTGATCGCCCCGGACATCACCGCCGAGGCGCAGCAGATCCTGGCGGCGAAGCAGAACGTGCGAGTGCTCCAGGTTCCCTTGGGCGAGGCGACGCGCGGCTTCGATTTCAAGCGCGTGGCCGGCGGTCTTCTGGTGCAGAATTTCGATGCCGCGCGCATCGCGCCGGCGGATCTCAAGGTGGTGACCCGGCGCCATCCTACGGAGCAGGAGCTGGGCGACCTGCTGTTCGCCTGGCGCGTGGCGAAGTACGTGAAGTCGAACGCCATCGTCTATTGCCGCGACGGCCACACCGTCGGCGTCGGCGCCGGTCAGATGAGCCGGGTGGACTCGGCGCGCATCGCCGCCATCAAGGCGGAGAACGCCGGCCTCGCCATCGCCGGCTCGGTGGTGGCCTCGGACGCCTTCTTCCCCTTCCGCGACGGCCTCGACGTGCTCGCCAAAGCCGGCGCCCGGGCCGTGATCCAGCCCGGCGGCAGCGTGCGCGATGCGGAAGTGATCGCCGCCGCCGACGAGCACGGCCTGGCCATGGTGTTCACGGGCTTCCGCCACTTCCGCCATTGAGCAGCATGCAGACATTCATGATCCTACGCGCCGCCATCCGCTCGACTCGCCGCATCCTGCCGGCGCTTGCGCTGTCCCTGTTCGCCTCCGCCGCCAGTGCCGAGTACTGCGACTGGGGCTGGCAATGGCTCGCCAATTCCTGCGACGGCGCAGTCAAGGCGTACAAGGGCGGCGCCTACGATCTGTACCTGACCGGCTACGCCTACCACGGCCGCGGCACCTATAGCGACGAGGCCCTCAACGACCAGAACGAGCAGGCGTGGGGAGCCGGCATCGGCCGCACCCACATCGACGAGCGCAACAATTCCCATGGCATCTACTTCATGGGATTCAAGGACTCCCACTACAAGCCCGAGTGGCTGCTCGGCTACAGCTGGCTGGCGCGCTGGGAGCTCGTCGAGCACCTCAACGTCGGCGTCGGCGTCACCGCCGGCTTCACCACCCGCACCGACTACTGCGATTACCTGTGCCCGGTTCCCTACATCCTGCCGCTGGGCGCGCTCGAGTATCGCAAGGTATCGCTGATGGCAACCTGGGTGCCGAAGCTGCCGGGTGCCGAAGGCAATGGCGACGTGCTCTTCCTTTTCGGCAAGATCTCCTTCGACTGACATCGGATCCCCGCCATGAAATTGCTGGTCATCGGTTCCGGCGGTCGCGAGCACGCACTGGCCTGGCGTCTGGCGCAGAGCCAGAGGGTACAAATGGTCTTCGTGGCGCCGGGCAACGCCGGCACTGCGCGCGAACCCGGCCTGATGAACGTGCCGATTACCGATATCGACACCTTGGCGGCCTTCGTACAGCGGCAGCAGGTCCACTTCACCGTGGTCGGTCCGGAGGCCCCGCTGGCGGCGGGCGTAGTGAACGCCTTCCGCGCCAAGAACCTGGCGATCTTCGGCCCGACGCGCGAGGCGGCCCAGCTCGAAAGCTCGAAGGACTTCGCCAAGCGCTTCCTGACGCGCCACAAGATTCCCACGGCGCGCTTCCAGACCTTCGCGGACGCCACGGCGGCCCATGCCTATCTCGACGCCAACGGTGCGCCGATCGTGATCAAGGCCGACGGCCTGGCCGCCGGCAAGGGAGTGGTCGTGGCGACGACGCTGGCCGAGGCGCACGCCGCCGTGGACGCGATGCTGGTGGACAATCGCATGGGCGATGCCGGCGCGCGCGTGGTGATCGAGGAATTCCTCGACGGCGAGGAGGCGAGCTTCATCTGCATGTGCGACGGCACGCATGCGCTGCCGCTCGCCACCAGCCAGGACCACAAGCGGCTGCGCGACGGCGACGAGGGACCCAATACCGGCGGCATGGGCGCCTATTCCCCGGCGCCGGTGGTGACGCCGGAGATTCATGCCCGGGTCATGCGCGAGGTGATCCAGCCGACGCTGGCCGGGATGGCGCAGCAGGGCCTGCCCTACACCGGCTTCCTCTATGCCGGGCTGATGATCGACAAGTCCGGCGGCATCAAGGTGCTGGAGTACAACTGCCGCATGGGCGACCCGGAAACCCAGCCCATCATGATGCGGCTCAAGAGCGACCTGGTCGAGTTGATGGAGGCAGCGCTCGCGGCACGCCTCGATCAGGCGCAGGTCGAGTGGGACCGGCGCTGCGCCCTCGGCGTCGTGATGGCGGCGGCGGGCTATCCGGAGGATCCGCGCAAGGGCGACGCCATCAGCGGCCTGCCGCGGGCGGCGGACGACGTGCATGTGTTCCATGCCGGAACCGCCGAGCGGGATGGGCAGATGGTCGTCAACGGCGGGCGCGTGCTGTGCGTCACAGCCCTCGGCGACACGGTCAAGATCGCGCAGAGGCAGGCGTACGAGGCATGCGACCGGATACGCTTCGACGGCATGCAGTACCGGCGCGACATCGGACACCGCGCCCTGGCGCCGAGAAGGGCCTGAGCACAGGGAACGCCATGGAAATCGATTCCGCGCCGGTCAAGTCCTATCTGATCGCGTTGCAGGCGCGCATCATCGCGGCATTGGAGCAGTTCGACGGCAAGCCGTTCCGCACCGACACCTGGGACCGGCCGGGCGGCGGCGGCGGCATTGCCCGCGTCATCGAGGAGGGAAATTTCTTCGAGCGCGGAGGCTGCAATTTCTCCCATGTCTTCGGCGACAATCTGCCTCCTTCCGCCACCGCGGGCCGCCCGGAGATGGCAGGGCGCGGCTTCGACGCCATGGGCGTGTCGCTGGTCCTGCATCCGCGCAATCCGTACTGCCCCACCGTGCATCTCAACGTGCGCCTGTTTCTCGCGCGCAAGCCCGGCACGGACGCGAGCCCGATCTGGTGGTTCGGCGGCGGCATGGATCTGACGCCCTACTATCCGTTCGCGGAAGACGCGCGCCACTTCCATGCCGCCTGCAAGCAGGCGCTGGATCCGTTCGGCGCAGGCGTGCACCGGCAGTACAAGGAATGGTGCGACCGCTACTTCTTCCTCAAGCACCGCAACGAGCCGCGCGGCATCGGCGGCATCTTCTACGACGACCTGGCCGAAGGCGGCTTCGAGCGCTGCTTCGCCCTCACCCGCAGCGTCGGCGACAGCTTCCTCGACGCCTACCTGCCGATCATCACGCGCCGCCGCGACCACCCCTACGGCGAGCGCGAGCGCGATTTCCAGGCCTATCGCCGCGGACGCTACGTGGAGTTCAATCTGGTGTTCGACCGCGGCACCCTGTTCGGCCTGCAATCGGGCGGGCGCACCGAATCCATCCTCATGTCGCTGCCGCCCGTCGTCAAATGGCGCTACGACTGGCGCCCGCAACCCGGCAGCGCCGAAGAAAGACTCTACAAGGAGTTTCTGGTAGCGAAGGACTGGGTGTAGCTCCGTCCTCGGCTGCCCCCGCTGCTGGAGCCGAAACGCGGCGCGGCTAGGTGAAGGCTGCTGCGGCGCGGTAATGGCGGTCAGCCTCTTCGCCGCGCTGCAGTTGGTCGAACAGTTCCGCCAGCTCGAGATGGGCGGCGCGGGTGGGCTGCACCGCCAGCGAGGCTTCCAGGTAGCTCTGCGCCTTGCCCCACAGTTGCTGGATGCGGCACAGGCGGCCGAGGGTGAGCAGCAGTTGCGCATCGCGCGGCCGCGCCTGCAGCCAGCCTTCGGCGCGGGTGATGCGATCCAGCGCCTCGCCGTGCTTGCATTCGGCGTAGAGGCCGACCAGTTCGTCGTCCCAGTTCGCTTCCAGGCGTGTTTCGATGATCCTCTGCGCCGCGCCGCAGTCGCCGGCCTGGATCAGGGCGCGGGCGGCGCTCGCCGCGGCCCGCGATTCGCGGCGCTCGGCATGGGGCAGGTCGCTCCAGTAGCCGATCAGCTGGGCGGCATCGCCGGCGCGGCTGTTGATGTTCTCCAGGTGAGCACGCTGCTTCAGGGACGCGGCATGCTCCGGCGCAATGGCGCGATGCTTCTCCAGCAGGCGCGTCACCCGCAGCACGTCCTGCCAGCGGCCGAGGGCCTGGTGTACCCGCAGCGCCAGACGCAGGGCCGCGATATGCCGCCGGCCGCCTTCCTGCAGGCTGTCCAGGCTCTCCAGCGCAGCGCCGAAGCGGCGCGCGTCAACATGCAGTTCGGCCTCGGTCATGAGGCGCGCCGTATGCAGTTCCCCGTCATGCTGCAGGGCGCGTTCCAGCCACTGCGCTTCGCGCTTGTCGTCGTTCATGCCGCGCGCCGCGCGCGCCGCCACCAATGCCGCCAGTCCCGGCGACTCGCCGCCCTGGACCGCCTGCTCGGCGCACTTCAGTGCCTGACCGTAGCGGCCCTCGAACAGCAGGCGCAAGGATTCGCGGAACGAGACGGCAGCCTTTTCGCGGCGCTTGCGGGCGCGGAACTGGCGCACCGCCTGCGGCATGCGCAGCGTGCGGACGACCAGGCGCAGCAGCAGATAGAGCAGCGCAAAACCGCCCACCATCAGCAACAACAGCAGATTGAGGGAGATCTCGACGCGCCAGGGCGGCAGCACGAACAGCGCATAGCCGTCGTTGTAGCGACCGGCGATGGCCAGCAGCACCGCGGCGGAGAACAGCGCAAGCAGCCAGAACAGGAGGCGCATGGCGGAGGCCTCGGCCGTCAGTGCGCGCCGAGGCCGCCCTTGTCGCGGCCGAGCTTGACGTTGCGCAAGGCGGTGAGGCTGTCGTCCAGCGCCGGGATTTCCAGGGTGAGCTGGGCGCCCGACAACTGGCGCAGCGTCGCCAGCGCATCCTGGGTCGGCTTGGCCCTGAGGTCGAAATAGCGCTCGATCCAGGCCTGGGCCTGCTTGATGTCCTCGCGATAGGTGCGGGAGTCGCGCTGGAGCAATGCCAGGCGCGCGTTGATCAATCGCAGCTTGAGGTTCTCGCGCAGTATGAAGGCGTTCTGCGGCGAGAGGACCGCCGGATCGGGCCGGTCGAGCCGCCCGATGCGCACCAGTTGGCTGATCTCGCTCCACAGATCGCCCCACAGGCCGGCCCAGAAGCCGCCCTGCGCAGCCGCTTCGGCCGTCTTCGCCCCATCGCCCCGGCTCACGCTCTCGAATGCCAGAGGCATGCCATCGACGCTGCCCGCGACATGGTCCAGCTTGAGGGAGAGGCCCGGAACATCCACCAGCGGCAGCGCCTTGAGGCGTTCGATGTCCTGGATCAGCATCTTGCGCAGCGGAAGGAACTGGGCCTGATCGGCGCGCGCCAGGCGCGCGTCGGCGCTCTGCAGCGCGATCAGGGCCGCCTCGACGTTGCCGGCGAGCTGCAACTGCTGGGCCGCCAGATTCACCGCCTGCTCCACCTCGGCCAGCACGCGGTCGTCGCGGTTGCGCGTCAGCTCCTGGTAGGCCGCCTCCAGTGCCAGCCGCTGGCTCTGCGACTCGGCGAGCCGCGCTTCCAGCGCCCCCACCTTGCCCTGCAGATTGGACAGTGCCTCCTGCGTCTGTTTCGACACCAGACGGCTTTCCTTGGCGATGTTGTCCCCCTCCGACAGGCGTTTCGCCAGTTCCTCCTGCAGGATGTCGGCGCGGCTGCGCGTCTCCCACCACTGCCAGCCGGCGATCGCCAGCGCCAGCAGGGAGATCAGCAGAGCGATGCGGGCCAGCGCCGACGAGGGGCGCGGCGCCTCGCTGCGGGCGGGATCGGGCAAGGCGGCGGCGGGATCGGGCAGCGCCGCAGCGCCGGACTGGGCGGCGGCTTCGCCGTTCATGATTTCACGCCCGCAGCCGCCGCATCAGGGCGGGAGAAGTGATCGACCAGTCCGCCGAGCAGACCGTCGTCGCCCGGGGCGGTGAGGACCACGCGCGCCAGGCCGAGGCGCTGCGCCTCCGCGGCGATGCGGCCGTGCGGAACGAACAGCAGGGTCTTGCGCAGCCACTGCTGCCCCAGCTTGCCGACCATGTCGAAGAGATTGCGCAGCCCCTCGCTGGAGGTGACGGTGATGGCGTCCAGTTCGTCGCGCGCCCACAGCTTGAGCAGCGGCGCGGCGTCGAGGCGGGGCTTGCCGCGGTGATAGCATTCGACATATTCGAGTTCCGCGCCGCGGGCGATCAGCGTGTCGCCCAGCAACTCGCGTCCGCCGTCGCCGCGAAAAATCACCACACGCCTGCCGGCGATGCGCTCCGCCGCCAGGGGCGCGAGTTCCAGCAGCGCCTCCGAGTCGAAGCGGCCCTGCGGCGCGATCACGTCCCGGAAACCGTAGCGCGCCAATTCCTTCTCGCTCGACTTGCCGATGCAGGCCACGCGCACCGATTCGGGCCAACTGCGGCGCGCGGTGACGACATTGAGCGCCTTGTTCACCGCGTTGGGGCTGATGAAGATGGCGAGATCGAACTGATCGAGCCGGTCGGCGACGTCGACGATGGGCTGCACATCCTCCACGTCGAAGATCGCCAGCACCGGGAACTGCACCGGGATGCCGCCGGCGGCGGCGATGCCGTCGGCCAGCCCTTGCGCCTGCGCCTGCGGCCGCGTCACCACGATATGGCGACCGGCGAGCGGCAGCGCGGAGGCGGATGCGATGGCGACGGCCATGGCGCGGCTCATGGGCGGTGGCCGGCAAGGGCGGCCAGGATCTCGTCGGCGCCCTGACCGCGCAGTTTCTGCGCCAGCTCCAGCCCCAGCCGTTGTGGGTCGTCCGCGCCGCCGAACACTTCGGCGCTGGCCATGCGCTTGCCGTCAGGCAGGGCGACGAATCCGCGCAGCCGGATGCGCCCGTCCTGCAGTTCGGCGTAGGCGCCCAGCGGCACTTCGCAGCTCCCCGCCAGCGCCCTCGACAGGGCGCGCTCGGCGCGCACGCAGGCGGAAGTCGCGGCATGATCGAGCGGCGCCATCCAGGCCGCCACTTCCGGCCGCCCCGCCAGCGCCTCGATGCCCAACGCCCCCTGGCCGGCGGCGGGCAGCGACAGCTCCGCCGGCAGCGTGGCGCGAATGCGGCCCGCCAGGCCGAGGCGCAGCAGGCCCGCCGCCGCCAGCATGATCGCATCATAGTCGCCGGCGTCCAGCTTGCGCAGGCGGGTGTCGAGATTGCCGCGCAGACTGGTGACCGCAAGGTGGGGAAAGCGCGCATGAAGCTGCGCCTCGCGCCGCAGGCTCGAGGTGCCGACCACCGCCCCCGGCGGCATGTCTTCCAGCGACGCGTACTTGCTGGAGACGAGGGCGTCGAGCGGAACCTCGCGCTGCGAGATGGCGACCAGGGCGAACTCGTCCGCCATGTCCATCGGCACGTCCTTCATCGAATGCACTGCGATGTCGGCGCTGCCGTCGAGCAGTGCCGTTTCCAGCTCCTTGACGAACAGCCCCTTGCCGCCCACCTGGGACAAGGGCCGGTCGAGGATCTTGTCGCCGCGGGTGGTCATGCCGAGAATCTCGACGCGGCAGCCCGGGTATAATCCGGCGAGCCGATCGCGCACGTGCTCGGCCTGCCACATGGCGAGGCGGCTTTCACGCGAGGCGATGACGATGTGCTCGGGGGCGGGAAGCGTGGCCACGTTGACGATGCTCTTTGGATGCCTGAAAGGTTCGACGGCGGCGCACTCTTCGCGCCTCTGGCTGGCGATTCTAGCATGGCTGCCCGGCGCGCTCGGCGCCGCCGAGGGCAGCCTGGCGGCAGCCCGGGACCTCGCCCGCGACGGGCACGACCTGAGCGCGAAAAGGCTGCCCATGATGGTGCTGTACAGCCAGGCGGATTGCCCCTGGTGCGAGCGCGCCCGGCGCGAGTACCTGGTCCCGATGCAGCGCGACGCCGCCTACCGCGACCGGGTCGTGCTGCGCCAGATCGACATCGATTCGGACGCCCCCCTCACCGACTTCGCCGGCCACCCGACCACCCATCGCGAGTTCGGCAAGGCGGAGCGCGCCCGCGTCGCGCCCACCGTCATGATCTACGGCCCCGGCGGCGAGCGGCTGTCCGATCCCATCGTCGGCTTCCGCATCCCGGATTTCTACGGCGCCTACCTCGAGCGCGCCATCGACGAGGGACTCGCCAAAGTGCGCCGGAGCGGAAAATGAAAGCGGACGCCACCGCGGCTCAGGACGAAAAGGATCTGCCGCTGCGGGAGGACATCCGCCTGCTCGGCCGCATCCTCGGCGACACCGTGCGCGCCCAGGAAGGCGAGGCCGTGTTCGACCTGGTGGAGCGCATACGCCAGGCCGCCATCCGCTATCACCGGGAGGAGGACAGGAGCGCACGGCGCGAGCTCGAGGCCACCCTCGACAGTCTGAGCCGCGACCAGACGCTGCAGGTGGTGCGCGCCTTCAGCTATTTTTCCCATCTCGCCAACATCGCCGAGGACCAGCACCATATCCGCCGCACCCGCGCCCACGCGCTGGCCGGTTCGGCGCCGCGCGCAGGCACCCTGGCGTACGCCGTGGCCCGGGCCGCCGAGGCCGGCATCGGTTTCGCCCGGCTGCAGGATTTCTTCCGCAATGCGCTGGTGGTCCCGGTCCTGACGGCGCATCCGACCGAGGTGCAGCGCAAGAGCATCCTCACCTGCGAGCGGGAGATCGGGCAACTGCTGGAAAGCCGCGACCGCCTGCGGCTCACGTCCGAGGAACTGGCGGAGCACGAAGAATCGCTGCGGTGCCAGGTGCTCACCCTGTGGCAGACGCGCATGCTGCGCCTGGCCAAGCTGTCGGTGATCGACGAAGTGGCGAACGGGCTGTCCTTCTACGATTACACCTTCCTGCGCCAGCTGCCGCGGCTCTATTCCGGCCTCGAAGACCTGCTCGCCGAGCGCGACCGCTACTGGAAATCCAGCGAGCTGCCCTCCTTCCTGCGGCTGGGAAGCTGGATCGGCGGCGACCGCGACGGCAATCCCTTCGTCACGGCCGACGTGCTGCGGCGCACGCTGCGCATGCAATCGGCGCGGGTCATCGATTTCTATCTGGAGGAAGTGCACGCGCTGGGCGCCGAACTGTCCCTCGCCACGCGCCTGGTGAGCGTGTCCGAGCAGTTGGCCGAACTGGCGGAGCGTTCGCCGGACCGCTCGGCGCAGCGCCAGGACGAGCCCTATCGCCGTGCCTTGATCCACGTCTACGCGCGGCTCGCGGCGACGGCGCGTACCCTCGACCAGTTCGAGGCGCTGCGCCACGCCGTGGCAGAGGCGCCGCCCTATGCCGCCAGCAGCGAATTCGCCGCCGACCTCGACATCATCCATCGTTCGCTGGCGGCCAACGGCTCCCTCACCCTGGCGCGCGGCCGCCTGCGCAGCCTGCGGCGGGCGGCGGATGTCTTCGGCTTCCATCTCGCCGCCCTCGACCTGCGCCAGAATTCGGAAGTGCACGAGCGCGTGGTCGCCGAACTGCTGGCGGTGGCGCGGCCGCAGATCGACTACCACAGCCTGGACGAAGAGGCGCGCATCGCCCTGCTGCTGGAGGAACTGTCGAGCGCGCGGCCGCTCGCCTCTCCGTACCTGCGCTATTCCGACGAGACGGCCTCTGAGCTGGAGATCGTGCGCACGGCGGCGGAAATGCAGCGGCGCTACGGCGCAGCCTGCATTCCCAACTACATCATTTCCAAGACCGACGGCGTCTCCGACCTGCTGGAGGTCGGCGTCCTGCTCAAGGAGGCGGGTCTGCTACGGCCGCTGGAAGGGGGCCTGGACGTCAACATCATTCCGCTGTTCGAAACCATCGGCGACCTGCGCAACAGCGGCAGCATCATCGAGCGCCTGTTTCGCATCCCGCTCTACCTGCGCCTGCTCGGCTCGCGCGGCGGTGCCCAGGAGGTGATGCTGGGGTATTCCGACAGCAACAAGGACGGCGGCTTCCTCAGCTCCGGCTGGGAGCTGTACAAGGCGGAGATCGGGCTGGTCCAGGTGTTCCGCCGCCACGGCGTGCAGTTGCGCCTGTTCCACGGCCGCGGCGGCTCGGTGGGACGCGGCGGCGGCCCGAGCTACCAGGCCATCCTGGCCCAGCCCGGCGGCGCCGTGCAGGGCCAGATCCGCATCACCGAACAGGGCGAGGTGATCGCCAGCAAGTACTCCAACCCCGAGGTCGGCCGGCGCAATCTGGAGATTCTCGCCGCGGCGACGCTGGAGGCGAGCCTGCTCCATCCCCAGGAGGACGCAGCACGCGCCGAGTACCGGGAGGCGATGGAGGAGCTGTCCGCCCACGCCTTCGCCGCCTACCGCAGCCTGGTCTACGAAACGCCGGAGTTCGAGCGCTATTTCTGGGAATCGACGGTGATCAGCGAGATCGCCCATCTCAACATCGGCTCGCGCCCGGCGTCGCGCAAGAAGACCACCCGCATCGAAGACCTGCGCGCCATCCCCTGGGTGTTCAGCTGGGCCCAATGCCGCCTCATGCTGCCGGGCTGGTACGGCTTCGGCAGCGCGGTGGAAGCCTGGCTGGCGCAGCGCGGCGACGACGGCCTCGCCCTGCTGCAGCAGATGCACCGCGACTGGGATTTTTTCCAGACGCTGCTTTCCAACATGGACATGGTACTGGCCAAGACCGACATCGCCATCGCCGCGCGCTATGCCCGGCTGGTGAGCGACGCCGCCCTGCACGACGCCGTCTTTCCCCGGTTGCGCGCCGAGTTGCAGGCCAGCGTCGACGCGCTGCTGCGCATCACCGGCCAGCAGGAGCTGCTGCAGGGCAACCCGCTGCTCAAGCGCTCCATCCGCAACCGCTTCCCCTACCTCGATCCGCTCAACCACCTGCAGATCGAACTGATGAAGCGCCTCCGGGCCGGCAACGAGGACGAGCGCCTCAAGCGCGGCATCCACCTCACCATCAACGGCATCGCGGCAGGCCTGCGCAACAGCGGCTGAGCTCCGGCGCGCGCTGCGGGGCCGAATCCGGCCGAACTCGGGCTGTGTCGTAGGGCGCGCCCTACCGCTTCCCCGCGCGGGCCACGCCCACCCTCAGCGCAGCGAGAAGAAGCTGCGGATCTTCTCCAGCGTGCTGGCGCGACTGCCGAGCACCTGGCGCTCGTCCGTACCCTGGTCCAGCTCCTTCATCGCCTCGGCGAACGCGGCATCGCGTTCCGCCAGCACGCGCGAGAGCTCCTCGGCGATCTCCGGCCGCGACTGGATGATGTCCTGGAACCCTGCCTTGTCCAGGCGATAGCACTCGACATCGGTGCGGGCGGTGATCGTGGCGCGGCGCGCCTCGCCGGTGAGCATGCCGCGCTCGCCGAAGACGCTGCCCGACTTGAGGGTGTTGAGCAGGTACTTGGCCTGGTTCGGCAGCTCCAGCCAGACATCCGCCTCGCCCTCCGCCAGCAGGTAGAGCCAGTGCGAGACCGCGCCCTGCACCATGATGACGTCGCCGCGGGCGAACGGCGCGTAGATCAGGCGTGCGGCAAGCGCGCTCAGCTCGTCGCCGGTGAGGCCGGCGAACAGTTCGACGCTGCGCAGGGAGCGGCTGCGCCGCTCCACCTCGCGCGCCTGGCGCTCGGCGCGGTGGCGCTCGTTCTCCTTGATCACGTGCATCGACTGCTCCGGCACCGCGAGCCGGATGTCGGCGCGCTGCAGGGCGGCGAAGAGATGGACCCGCACCAGCGAATCGGTGAGGTCCTCGGGCTTGGGATCGATCATCCAGTAGCGCAGGACGTAGCGCCCGTAGCCCGGTCCGAATTCCATCAGCACGCAGGAAGGCGCCGGCGTGTCGGCGACATTGGGGATCTCGGCCTTGACGCAGGCCTGCTCGGCGATTTCGATGACATGCGTCGGCGGCACGCCGTAATCGACATTGAAGCCGATCTGACGCCGCGACTGCCAGCCGCCCTGGGTGCGGCTGCCGACGACCAGGAACTTGCTCTTCATGAGCTGGCTGTTGGGGATGATCACCGTCTCGCCGGAGCGCGTCTCCACCGCGGTGTAGCGCCAGCGGATATCCACCACGCGGCCGGAGAGGTCGTCGAGGCGGATCCAGTCGTCGATCTCGATCGAGTTGTCCAGTTGCAGCGCCAGACCGCCGAGAATGTTGCCGAGGGTGTCCTGCATGGCGAAGGCCAGCACCGCGGTGATGACGGCCGAGGTGGCGAGAATGCCGGACAGCTCGACGCCGGCGTAGCGCATGCGTACCAGCACCCAGGCGATGTAGGCCAGGATGACGAGGATGTCTTCGAGGATGCGCGGCGTGGTGAGGCCGAGGCGGGGCAGCGCGACGCGGAACAGGAACAACCCGGCCAGCCGGATCAGCGCCACACCGGCACCGATGAGAAACAGCTCGTAGGTCGTGGTCGCCGCGCCGGAGAAGCCCAGCGCATGGAGCAGCGCCGCCGAAAGTTGGCCGGCGACGCACAAAGCGAAGAAGCCGAGGGTGTTGCGCACCAGGCGCCGTTCCAGCTTCAACGCGCGCCACGCCGCGAATCCGAGTGCGGCCGCAATGGCGACGACATAGGGTGTCGCCGAGCGCCAGAAGAATTCCAGTGTGCTGTGCCAGAACATGGCCATGGCGATGGGCGATCGGCTACTTCTCGGCGCGTGCCGCTTCGGCCAGCGTAGTCTTCAGTGCGGGCCACTGGCGGCGGCTGACCGGCAGCTTGTCGGCAACGCCCTTCAGCAGGACCAGCCAGCGCGCTTCGCCGTCCGCTTCGTGGTCGCGCTCGAAGCCGGCCACGGCGCCGCGTGCCACCAGGCAGTTGCGATGCACGCGCACGAAGCGCTGCGCATATTCCTGCTCCAGCTGGGTGAGCGATTCCTCCAGCAGGTACTCGCGCTGCGCCGTGCGCGCCGTCACGTACTTCAGTTCCGCCTTGAGGTACAGGATGTCCGCCACCGGCACCAGCAGGATGCGCCCGCGCTCGCTGCAGGACAGATGACGCCGGCCTTCCGGTGCGAGCGGGCGCAATGCTTCGAGCGGCAGGGCCGCGTTGCGCTGCGCCTTCTCCAGGGCGGACTTGAGCCGCAGGGCGCGCACCGGCTTGAGCAGGTAGTCGATGGCGTTCAGCTCGAACGCCTGCACGGCATACTGGTCGTAGGCGGTGACGAAGACGATGGCCGGCGCAGGATCGAGTCGCGCCAGGTGCTGTGCCAGCTCGATGCCGTCCATGACCGGCATGCGGATATCCACCAGCACGACGTCGGCCCCGGCCTCGTTGAGCCAGGCCAGCGCCGCCGCACCATTGTCGGCCTCGCCCACCGTGACGTTGGGCAGTTCCGGCGCCAGGTCCGCCAGCAGCACGCGCAGGCGGCTGCGGGCCGGCGCCTCGTCATCCACGATGAATACGCGCAGCTCCTCGCTCATGCCGGTCGCGCCGTGTGTCGGTAGGGCAGACGGATCCGCACCCGGTATTCGCCGTCGGAGACGCCGGTGTCGAGGCTGGCTTCGAGATCGAAGAACAGCATCAGGCGCTCGCGGATGTTGTCCAGTGCCATGCGATTGCCGGAATGATGGCGGCCTTCACGGTGGAACGGGTTGGCGAGGTCGATCGCGATGCGATCGCCTTGCCGCGCAATGACGATGGCGATCTCGCCGGTGGTGGCGGCCGGCTCGATGCCGTGATAGACGGCATTCTCGAGCAGCGGTTGCAGCATCAGCGGCGGCACCAGCGCATCCATCGGACACTGGTCGATATCCCACCGGACGGCGAGGCGCTCGCCCAGGCGCAGGCGCTCCAGGTCGAGATACTGGCGGCACAGCGCGAGTTCCTCCTCCAGCGTCGCGAGCTCGCGATTCTCCTGCATGAGAACACGGAACAGATCGGACAACTCCTCCAGCGCGGCTTCGGCGCGGCGCGGATCGGAACGAATGACGCCGAGCACGGCGTTGAGACTGTTGAACAGGAAGTGGGGCCGGATGCGCGCCGTGAGAGCCATCAGGCGCGCCTCCGCCAGGGCCGGGGAAAACGCCCGGTCGCGCAGGCCGAAGTAGGACAGCACGAGCACGGACGCCAGGGCGCCCCAGGCTGCCGCGCGCCCCATGGCGTCCGGCGCGCCGTCGATCTCCACCCCCGCCAGCACGAGACGGAAGGCCGCGGCCAGCGCCGCAGCGCTGGCGACGACCACGATCCAGGCCAGTACCGGCGGCAGGCGCCGCAGCCCGGGTTGCAGCAGGTAGAACAGCACGAAGGCGGCGATGAGCGGCGGCTCCAGCAGCGCGGCGAGTTCCACCAGCTCCTGCGGCAGCGCGCTCCAATCACCGTTGCGCGCAAGAACGCCCAGCGCCGCGAACCCGTTGACGAGCAGCAGCGTGCGCAGCACCACGCCCAGATTGCGAAAGTCCGGCGCGGCTTGGCGCCGGGGGATTTGCCGTATACTTGCGACGCCGTTTTTCACTACCCCTGTCGCCTTCTTGCGGTGCGCGCGAACGCCGCGCCCGAGGATCCCGTAGAGCGCCCGATTATGACAGATCAACCCCCGCGCAACGAGCCGGCCGAAAAGGCCTGGTCGGGGCGGTTCAGCGAGCCCGTGGCCGAACTGGTGAAGCGCTACACCGCCTCCATCGGCTTCGACCAGCGCCTCGCGCTGCACGACATACGCGGCTCGCTCGCCCATGCGCGCATGCTCGCCAGGCAGCAGATCATCCCCCACGCCGATCTCGCCGCCATCGAGCAGGGCATGGAGCAGATCCGCGGCGAGATCGAACGCGGCGAGTTCCGCTGGTCGCTGGACGACGAGGACGTGCACCTCAACATCGAGAAGCGCCTCACCGCCCTGGTCGGCGACGCCGGCAAGCGGCTGCATACCGGCCGCTCGCGCAACGACCAGGTGGCGACCGACATCCGCCTCTGGCTGCGCGATGCGATCGATGAGATCGCGATGCTGCTGCGGGAATTCCAGGGCCGGCTGCTGGATCTCGCGCAAGCCAATGCCGCAACGGCGATGCCCGGCTTCACCCATCTGCAGGTGGCGCAGCCGGTCACCTTCGGCCACCATCTCCTCGCCTACTGCGAGATGGCGCAGCGCGACCGGGCGCGCCTGGCCGATTGCCGCCGGCGCGTGAACCGGCTGCCGCTGGGCGCGGCGGCGCTGGCCGGCACTTCCTACCCTATCGACCGCGAATTCGTGGCGCGGGAACTCGGCTTCGACGGCGTGTGCGCCAACTCGCTCGACGCCGTGTCCGACCGCGACTTCGCCATCGAATTCGCTGCCGCCGGCGCCCTCATCATGACCCACGTTTCGCGGCTGTCGGAGGAACTGATCCTGTGGATGAATCCGGCGTTCGGCTTCATCGACCTGGCCGACCGCTTCTGCACCGGGTCGAGCATCATGCCGCAGAAGAAGAATCCCGACGTGCCGGAACTGGCGCGCGGCAAGACCGGGCGGGTGAATGGCAACCTGGTCGCCCTGCTCACCCTGATGAAAGGCCAGCCGCTGGCCTACAACAAGGACAATCAGGAAGACAAGGAGCCCCTGTTCGACACGGCGGACACGGTGCGCGACACGCTCGCCATCTTCGCCGACCTGGTGAGCGGGATCCGCGTGCGGCCGGAGGCGATGCGCGCGGCGCTGGCGCGGGGCTACGCCACGGCGACCGATCTCGCCGACTATCTGGTGAAGAAGGGCGTCCCGTTCCGCGACGCCCACGAGGTGGTGGCGCGCGCCGTGCGCGAGGCAGAGGGGCGCGGCTGCGACCTGTCGGCGCTGAGCCTGGGCGAACTGCGCGGCTTCGCGCCGGTCATCGACGACGACGTGTTCGGGGTGCTGACGGTGGAAGGCTCGCTCGCCAGCCGCGACCACGTCGGCGGCACCGCTCCGGAGCAGGTGCGCTCGGCGATCCGTGCCGCCCGCGCCGGGCTCGACTGATTCCCCGGCCATGCAGCGGATCGGCAAGTACGAGATCCGGTCGAAGCTCGGCGAAGGGGCGACCGCGGCGGTATTCCTCGGCTACGACCCCTTTGCCGGGCACGAGGTGGCGATCAAGGTGGTGTTCCCGGAGGTGCTGCGGGACGAGACCTTCGGCCGCATGTATCGCCACCTGCTGCTCAACGAGGCGTCGCTGGCCGGCAAGCTGCAGCATCCCCATATCGCGCAGATCTACGACGCGGTGGTGGACGCGGAGCATGGCTACATCGTCATGGAATACGTCCCCGGCGGTACGCTGGAGCGCTTTTCCCGGCCCGAGGGACTGCTGCCGCTGGACCGTCTGGTGGAGATCGTGTTCAAGTGCACGCGCGCGCTGGACTACGCCCATCACCTCGGCATCACGCACCGCGACATCAAGCCGGCCAACATCCTCCTCACCAGCCGCGACGACGCCGGCGGCGACATCAAGATCTCGGATTTCGGTTCCGCGCTCATGACCACCTCCGACCGGACGCAGGTGGCGAACGTGGGCTCGCCCGCCTACATGTCGCCGCAGCAGGTGCGGGAGATGCCGCTGAACCACCAGACCGACATCTACTCGCTGGGGGTGGTGATGTACCAGCTGCTGACCGGCCACCTGCCGTTCGAAGCCACCAACAACTACAGCATGATCTACCAGATCTGCAACGCGGAGCCGACGCCGCCGTCGGTGTTGCGCGCCGACATTCCGGCCAGCCTCGACGGGGTGGTCGCACGCGCCATGCAGAAGGACCTGGACAAGCGCTACTCAAGCTGGGAGGAGTTTTCCCACGACCTGGCGCAGGCGTTCCGCAATCGCCGGCTCAACGCGCGCGCCCATGAGTTCTTCGACAGCGAGAAATTCGAGACGCTGCGCAGCCTGGAGTTCTTCCGCGACTTCAGCGACGTGGAAATATGGGAGGTGGTGCGGTTCTCGGAGTGGGAACAGGTGTCGCCCGGCACGGTGATCATGAAGGACGGAGAACCGGGCGGCTTCTTCTGCTTCCTCGCCGGCGGCGAGCTGCGCGTCGAGAAGCGGCGCCGCCGCCTGACCGCCCTGGTGGCCGGCGACTGTTTCGGCGAGATGGCGGTGATCGGCCGCGGTTCCGGCAACCGCAACGCGGATGTCATTGCCGTCACCGATTCGCGCATCATCCGCATCCGCGGCGACGCCCTGCGCCGCGCCTCCGAAGCATGCCGCATGCACTTCTACGCCGCATTCCTGGACGTGGTGACGCGGCGCCTGGCCATGGCCAACACGCGCATCGCCGCCGTGTGAGTGCGGATGGCGCTGCCGGAAGCGATCTCTGCCGCCATCTCCGCTGCCCTCGGCGTGCCCTTCCATGCCCGCTCGCAGCGCGCAGTCGGCGGCGGCTGTATCCATCGCGCCGTGTCCTTGGAGGACGGCAGCCGGCGCTTCTTCGTCAAGGTGAATGAGGCCGCGGCCGCGCCCATGTTCGAGGCGGAGGCGGACGGCCTGGAGGCGATCGCGGCATCGGGCACGATCCGCGTCCCCGCTGTGGTGACCGCAGGGATGGCCGAAGGCCAGGCATTCCTGGTGCTGGAACACCTCGACCTGGGCAGCCGCGGCGACCCGCGCGACCTGGGCCGCGCACTGGCCGCCCTGCACCGCAGCGCCGGCCCGCATTTCGGCTGGCGGCGCAGCAATTTCATCGGCGCCACGCCCCAGCTCAACGCGCCGGACGGCGACTGGCCGCGCTTCTTCGTCAGGCAGCGTCTGCAGCCCCAGCTGGAATGGGCGAAGCAGCGCGGCTGCAGCCGTCGGCTGTGGGATGAAGGCAATCTGCTGACGTCGCGAACAAGCGAATTCTTCGACGGCTACGAACCGCTTCCCAGCCTGCTGCATGGCGACCTGTGGGGCGGCAACGCCGGCAATCTGGCGGATGGAACGCCAGTGATCTTCGACCCGGCGGTGTATTGGGGCGACCGCGAGGCGGACCTCGCCATGACCGAGCTGTTCGGCGGCTTCGGCGCCGGCTTCCTCGCCGCCTACCGCGAGGCGTGGCCGCTGGATGCCGGCTACGCGGTGCGCAAGACCCTATACAACCTGTACCACGTCCTCAATCATTTCAATCTTTTCGGCGGCGGCTATGCCGCCCAGGCAGAAAACATGGTGGCGCGGCTGCTGGCGGAAATTCGAGGCTAGGCAATGCGCAGGACGCCTCAGCCCGGCTGGGTCACGCCTTCCAGCAGCTTTCGCAGTTCGCCGTTCTGGTACATCTCGCGCATGATGTCGCTGCCGCCGACGAACTGGCCGTTGATGTAGAGCTGCGGAATCGTCGGCCAACTGGCGTAGTCCTTGATTCCCTGGCGGATGTCAGGGCTTTCCAGCACGTTTACCGAGTAGAACTTGTCGATGCCGCACCCCTGCAGGATCTTCACCGCAGTGGCCGAGAAGCCGCATTGCGGAAACTGCGGCGTTCCCTTCATGTAGAGGACGACCGGATTGGAGGTGACCTGCTGATGGATCAATTCCTGCGTGTTCATGACGACTCCCAATACTTGAGTAAAATTGTCGGGAAAGTGTAGCGGGTTTGGGCGACTCGCGTCAAGCCGAACTTGATCCGGGATGACGCCGTCCCCGCGCCGGGCGGCACACGAACAAAAACCCCTCCGGGGTGAGCCGGAGGGGTTCGAGTGGAGCTTCGGCAACTGCCGCCGGCGCGACCGCTAGTGCGCTGTCGCCTTCGCCGCCAGGATACCGGTGTTCTGGCGCACGTAGAGTTCGTCCCACATGTCTTCGGCGCGCTTGTCGCGATAGAGCAGCGAGCCGAGAAACACCGCCAGGAAGCCGAGCGGGATGGAGATGAGGCCCGGGTTCTTCAACGGGAACAGCGGCTCCTCCAGACCCATCATGGACGTGTTCGTGTCCTTGAACTTCTCCAGGTCGCCTTTGGCCTTGGCAACCGCCTTGTCCAGTGCCCCCGCATCCTTCTTCGCCTTCTCGGCGACCGCGGCATCGGCGCTGGCAAGACTGGGTTCCAGCTTCGCTCGCTTCGCCGCCTCGCCGTCCAGGACTTTCTGCGCCGCGGCCTTGACGGCCTTGGGATAGGTCATGTTGGGCGAAACCAGCACCAGGGCGATGGCGGAGATGGTGCCGATGATCATCCCGGCCATGATGCCGCCGGTGTTGCACTTCTTCCAGTAAAGCGTCAGCAGCACGCAGGGGAAGTTGGCGGAGGAGGCCACGGCAAAGGCCAGGGCCACCAGGTGCGCCACGTTCTGGCCTTTGGCGGCAATGCCGATGGCGATTGCCATGGCACCGACGATCACGGTGGCGATGCGCGCCGCCTTGACCTGCTCGTCCGAGGTCACGTGCTCCTGCCGGATCACGCCGACGTAGAGGTCGTGCGCCATGGCGGACGCCGCTGCCAACACCAGACCGGCGACCACGGCCACGATGGTGGCAAAGGCGACCGCCGCGACAAAGGCCAGCATGAAGTTGCCGAGCAGCGTATCGCCGCCGCCGCCGAGGGCTTGCGCCAGCAGCGGGGCTGCCATGTTGCCGCCGGGGTCCACGCCCATGATGGTGGGCGCTCCCACTTTCATCGCGGCGCCCATGCCGAGGAACAGCGTCAGGACGTAGAAACCGCCGATGATGGCCATGGCCCAGATCACGGACTTGCGGGCTTCCTGGGCCGTCGGCACGGTGAAGAAGCGCATCAGGATGTGGGGCAGACCGGCGGTGCCGAAAACCAGGGCCATGCCCAGGGAGATCTGGTCGATGGGCGCCTTGAACAGCAGGCCCGGCTCGAGGAAGATCCGGCCGAGTTCGGTGGGCGACAAATTCGCCGCCTTGTCGCCGAGGATCTGGGCGACACGCGCCTGGACCTTGGGATCGTTGATGACGTTGTTGAGGAAGTCGCCGAAAAAGCCGTACTGGCTCCACACCAGGATCACCAGCACGATCGAGGCGGTCACCAGCAGCACCGCCTTGATGATCTGCACCCAGGTCGTCGCCACCATGCCGCCGAACAGCACGTAGGCCAGCATCAGGATACCCACGGCGATCACCGAGACTTCGTAATCGATACCGATCAGGGTCTTCACCAGCACCCCGCCGCCCACCATCTGGGCGGTCAGATAGAAGGTGGATACGGTAATCACCGAGATGGCGCCAACGATGCGGACCTTTTTCGGGTCGTTGCGGTAGGCCAGGATATCCGCCAGGGTGTACTTGCCGATGTTGCGGCAGGGTTCGGCGATCACCAGCAGCACCGTGATGTAGGCGACCAGCCAGCCGACCGAATACATGAAGCCGTCGTAGCCCCAGATCGAGATCAGACCGGCGATACCGAGGAAAGACGCCGCGGACAGATAGTCACCGGCGATCGCCCAGCCGTTCTGCAGACCGGACACGCCGCCGCCGGCGGTGTAGAAATCGGACGCCGACTTGACGCGCTTGGCCGCGACGTAGGTGACCCACATAGTGACGCCGATGATCGCCGCAAATACGCTGAACGACACCCACTTCCACTTGTCGGCGACCGCCCCCTGGGCCAATACCGGCATCGAGATCACCGGCAGCACCAGGGCCATCGCGGCGAGGATGAGTTTATTGCGCATGTTCATGGCTTATTTCCTCCCGATCTTCTCGGCTTCGCGCACGAGTTCCTTCGCCATTTCGTCGAAGTCCTTGGCCTTCACCGAGTAGACGTAGGCGATGCCCCAGGCCACGACGAACTCCGACAGGGCGAACAGGATGCCGAAATTCACCGGGCCGAAGATCTGCTTCCGGAACAGGTCGGTGAAATAGGCCGCGCCGATCGGCAGCAGGAAGTAGTAGACGATCGAGAAGATCATCAGCCCCATCAGGAACGCCAGTTTCTTGGCGTGAAGGCGCTGAAATCTTGGGTCGGCGTCGATCGCCGCCCAATTTAACTGGGATGCTTGAGCCATCTCTCCTCCGTGGTGATGAATATCGGACCGGACGCAGGTGCGCCGGATCGGGGTCGAACTCTAACAACGCAAACTGACTCGCTTCTTACAACCGCCTGAACGCCTCCTCTTCTGAATAACAAATTATTGCATTATTAGCACGAAGCCCGTGACGAGGATCGACAAGCCGGTCTCGTCCGTAGCGGCTGCGGGCGCCCGCTGCCGGCGCGCCGCCCTGCCCACCAATTCAAGGGGAGGTCGAGGGATCTCAACCCGCCTCTCCCTCGGCCCGCGGTGCCGGCAACACCTCCCGGGGCTGGGCGGGAGCCGCAGCGGTGCCGCCGCCGCCGCGGCGCGGAAAGAATACCTGGGCCAGCGTCCCCTGACCCCTGGGATTGGGCTTCAGCAGGACATTGGCACGGTGCAGCTCGGCGATTTCGCGCACGATGGACAAGCCGAGTCCGCTCCCCTGCGCCCCGCTGCCCAGCGAGCGGAAGAAGCGCTCGAATACCAGTTCCCGTTCGTCTTCGGCGATGCCGATGCCGGTATCCTCGACCTCGACGATGGCGAAATCGCCGGCGCGGGTGCGCGCGGTCACCTTGCCGCCGTCCGGCGTGTACTTGATGGCGTTGTCGATCAGATTCGTGATCAGTTCCCGCAGTTGCAGGGCATTGCCGTCGATCATCAGCGGCCAGCCGGTCAGTTCGAGGCCGAAATCGATGCGCTTGGCGAGCGCCTGCGGCACCAGATCCCGCGACACGTCGCGCAGCACCAGTTCCAGGTTCACCGGCTCCACCTTGTGCAGCTTCTCGAAGCTGGCCTCGGCTCGCGCCAGTGCGAGAAGCTGATTGATCAGGTGGGCGGTGCGATCGGCGCTATCCGAGATCTGCTGCAGCGAGCGGTGAATCTGCTCCGGATCGGTCTCGTTCAAGGCAAGATCGGTCTGCATCTTCAGACCGGTGAGCGGCGTGCGCATCTGGTGCGCCGCGTCGGCGATGAAGCGCTGCTGCGCCTGCAGGTTCTGCTCCAGGCGCGCCATCATGTCGTTGAACGCGACGATCAACGGCAGCACTTCCTCCGGCATGCCGCGCGTGTTGATGGGCGCCAGGTCGCCTGGGCGACGGCGCTCGATGAGGCGTTGCAGGCGATAGAGGGGCTTGATCCCGCGGCCGAGACCGAGATAGACCAGAATCACCGCCAGCGGGATGATGGCGAACTGGGGCAGGAGCACGCCGGAGATGATGCGGCTGGCAAGGCTGGATCGCTTGTTCTTGGTTTCCGCCACCTGCACCAGGATCAGCGGCGCGCCCGTGCCCTTGCCGACCCGCACGAACTGATAGGCGACGCGGACTTCCTCGTTGTTGATCTCGTCGTCGCGAAAATAGACGATGTCCGGTTGCGCGTCCCCCGTCACGACAGGCGGCCGCAACTCGGCATCTCCCGCCGCCAGTTCGCCATCGAAACCGCGCACCTGGTAGTAGACGGCGTCCTCCTCGTCGTGACGCAGCATCTCGCGCGCCGGGCCGGGCAGATTGAGCGTGGTCTTGTCGTCGGCGACCTTCACCAGCCGGGCAATGGTGCGCGTGTTCTGCGCCAGGAACTGATCGTGGGGCTGGTCCGCAATATTGTTCGCAATGTGATAGATGACGGCGATGCTGATCGGCCACAGGAACAGCAACGGAGCCAGCATCCAGTCGAGGATCTCCCCGAACAGGGAGTTGAACTGGCTGGGGTCGGCTGGTTCAGTGCGCGTTTTCGGCGCCGGCATCGGCCTTTTCCAGGCAGTAGCCAAGCCCGCGCACGGTCATGATCCTGACCCCGGAGGGATCGAGTTTTCGGCGCAGCCGATGGATATAGACCTCGATGGCGTTGCTGCTGACCTCTTCCCCCCAACTGCACAGACAATCGATCAACTGCTCCTTGCTCACGAGACGGCCTGCGCGCAGCAGAAGGACCTCCAGCAGACCGACTTCGCGCGCCGACAGGTCCACCACCTGGTCGTGGATGCGGGCCAGGCGGTCGGCCTGATCGTAGGACAGAGCACCGAATTCGATGCGCGTCGGGTTGCCGGTGCCGCGCCGCGTCAGCGCCCGCACCCGTGCCTCCAGTTCCGGCAGGGCGAAGGGTTTGCACATGTAGTCGTCGGCGCCGGCGTCCAGGCCGCGCACGCGGTCTTCCACCGCATCCTGGGCCGTCAGAATCAGCACCGGCACGGTGTTCTTGCGGCAGCGCAGGCGCTTCAGCACCTCGATCCCGGTGAGCCGCGGCAGGCCAAGGTCGAGGATTACCAGGTCGAAGGATTGCCCGACGAGGGCGGTGTCGGCTTCCGTGCCGTTGCTGACGCGGTCAACGGCGAAGCCAGATTTGCGCAGCCCCCGAGCAAGGCCGTCGGCAATTACCGGATCGTCTTCAGCCAGCAGTATGCGCATTCGTTTCGGGGCCGTAAGTTTGTTGTAAGCCACACCCCGTAGCTTTAACCCCGCTGTTCTCCTTTAATCGGTCTTAGGAGGGTGGGTGCCAGGGCAGTTTTCGGCGTCGTCCTCGGGGAGCACTCATTCCCTGCAGTGGGCTGCTCCCCGCCGCCTTTTCTTGTTTCGGTTTTCTAGTCTATAGCAGCGCGCGGCGGCCTGCCAAGCGCCGCCCCTTGTCCGCTTCCTTCGCGCCGACTGCCCCCGCTTCTTCTTCGCGGCCGCTTTCTTCGGCGTCGCCGGACGCGCCACCGGCGCACCCAGCGCACCATGAGGAGAAGGCGCCGAAGACTTGCACTTGTGGCCGACGGAGGAGACGATGCGCCCGCCCTTCTGGAAGAAACGGCGGATGCTGTCCACCAGCACGCGCGCCAGCCGCGCCTGTCCCGCCTTCGACCGGATCCGTTCGGATCCGTTCGGCATGGGCCGGATTGCTGCCGAACAGCGCTTCGAGCAGGACGGCGGGCATGTCGGTGCGGCGCACGTTGTCGTCGCCGCGGCCGTTGTGCCCACCGACCAGGATGCCCCGGTCCCCGCCCAGCGGCACGTTGAACTCGCGTCCGATGGCTTCGGCATACGCGAAACGGATGAGCGCGTCGAGCCCGGTTGGCATCGCCAGGGAAGCCGAACCATGCCCGGAAAGACGAAACCCCGCTGGCGCGGGGTTTCGTCGTCACATGGCCATCCCCGTCGGCGCGGGGACGAAGCGCGCTCAGGCGCTCATCACATGTCCATGCCGCCCATGCCGCCCATGCCACCCATCCCGCCGGGCATGCCGCCGCCACCCGGCTTGTCCTCGACCAGTTCGGCCACCATGGCGTCGGTGGTGAGCATCAGGCCGGCCACGGAGGAGGCGTTCTGCAGCGCGGTGCGCGTGACCTTGGTCGGGTCCAGCACGCCCATCGCCACCATGTCGCCGTACTCGCCGGTCTGGGCGTTGTAGCCGTAATTGCCCTTGCCCTCGACCACCTTGTTGATCACCACCGATGGCTCGTCGCCGGCGTTGGCGGCGATTTCGCGCATCGGCTGCTCCAGCGCGCGCAGCACGATCTTGATGCCGGCGTCCTGGTCGTGATTGTCGCCCTTGAGGTTGACGATGGCCTGCTTGGCACGGATCAGCGCCACGCCGCCGCCGGCGACGATGCCTTCCTCGACCGCGGCACGGGTCGCGTGCAGCGCATCCTCGACGCGCGCCTTCTTCTCCTTCATCTCGACTTCGGTGGCGGCGCCGACCTTGATCAGCGCCACGCCGCCGGCCAGCTTGGCGACACGCTCCTGCAGCTTCTCCTTGTCGTAGTCGCTGGTGGCATCGTCGATCTGCTTGCGGATCTGGGTGACGCGGGCCTTGATCGAGTTTTCGTCGCCGGCGCCGTCGATGAGGGTGGTGTCTTCCTTGGCCACTTCAATGCGCTTGGCCTGGCCCAGGTCCTTCAGGGTGGCCTTCTCCAGCGACAGGCCGACTTCCTCGGCGATCACCACGCCGCCGGTGAGGATCGCGATGTCTTCCAGCATGGCCTTGCGGCGGTCGCCGAAGCCCGGCGCCTTGACGGCACAGGTCTTGAGGATGCCGCGGATGTTGTTCACCACCAGGGTCGCCAGGGCTTCGCCCTCGATATCTTCGGCGATGATCAGCAGCGGACGGCCGGCCTTGGCCACCTGCTCCAGCACCGGCAGCAGGTCGCGGATATTGGAGACCTTCTTGTCGTGCAGCAGCACGTAGGGGTTCTCCAGGATGGCGATCTGCTTGTCCGGGTTGTTGATGAAGTAGGGCGAGAGGTAGCCGCGGTCGAACTGCATGCCCTCGACCACTTCCAACTCGCTGTCGAGGGACTTGCCGTCCTCGACGGTGATCACGCCTTCCTTGCCCACCTTGTCCATGGCGTCGGCGATGAGCTTGCCGATATCCGTGTCGGCGTTGGCCGAGATGGAGCCGACCTGGGCGATTTCCTTGCTGGTGGTGCAGGGCTTGGAGATCTTTTTCAGCTCCTCGACCGTGGCGACGACCGCCTTGTCGATGCCGCGCTTGAGGTCCATCGGGTTCATCCCGGCGGCGACGAACTTCATGCCCTCGCGGATGATGGACTGGGCCAGCACGGTGGCGGTGGTGGTGCCGTCACCGGCGATGTCGGAGGTCTTGGACGCCACTTCCTTCACCATCTGGGCGCCCATGTTCTGGAACTTGTCCTTCAGTTCCACTTCCTTGGCCACGGACACGCCGTCCTTGGTCACGGTGGGCGAGCCGAAGGAGCGCTCCAGCACCACATTGCGGCCCTTGGGGCCGAGGGTCACCTTGACCGCATCGGCCAGGATATTGACGCCCTCCACCATGCGGTGGCGGGCGGAATCACCAAACTTGACTTCTTTAGCAGCCATCTTCTATCTCCAGAATCCGTTCCGTGGGGGTTCAGCCTTCGATCACGCCGATGATGTCGTCTTCGCGCATCTGCAGGTATTCCTCGCCGTCCATCTTGAAGGCCTGGCCGGAGTACTTGCCGAACAGGACACGGTCGCCGACCTTGACTTCGAGGGGACGCAAGTTGCCCTCGTCGTTGGTCTTGCCCTTGCCCACGGCCATGATCTCGCCCTGATCGGGCTTCTCGGCTGCCGTGTCGGGGATGACGATGCCGGAGGCGGTCTTGCGCTCCTCTTCCAGACGCTTGACAATCACGCGGTCATGCAAAGGACGAATTTTCATAAGGTTATCTCCTCGTTGCGAAACTTCACCAATTCGCGAGCGAAATGCCCGCCAGGAAAACCGAGTCGGTGGCCCGCCTCCGGCTGCGGCCGAAAGCGATTATTAGCACTCGTTGCCAGCGAGTGCTAATAATAGAGGCGGGTCATCGGGAATTCAAGAGGAAGTTGCGTGACAACAGACGTGCTGGGTTTTCTCGCCGCCGCGCTGACCAGCGCGGCGTTCCTGCCGCAGGTGATCCGCGTCTGGCGGACGCGATCGGCAGAAGACATATCGCTGGGGATGTATGCTGCGTTCGTCTGCGGTGTCGCGTGCTGGATCGGCTACGGATTTCTCATCGACGCCTGGCCGGTAATCATCGCCAATTCAGTCACCTTCCTTCTGGCGTCGGCAGTACTGGTACTGAAGCTGCGCTTCGACCGCGCCGCGCGAGCCGCAGCCGAAAGAGACTAATTCGCGGTGCGCGGCGGGGGTGGCGGCGGCGGATAATTGGGCGCCGGCGCCCCGGGAACCTGGTTCCCATGGGCGTACATGCATTGCTGGTAGGCGTTGTCGTAGCGGCGCTGCACCGTGTAAGCGGTGCCGTAGCCGGTGCTCGATCCGGCAACCGTGCCGAAGACCAATCCCGTCGCAGCTCCTACGCCCGCACCGTGACTACCGTCAACCAAGGCACCGGCCGCCGCACCCACGGCCGTTCCCAGAACGGCACCGGCCACCGTGTTATCCGCCGCCGACTGGGTAGCGGAAATGCCTGTCTGCTGAACCGCGAACTGCCGGCATAGGGCATCCTCGCGCACGAAGACATCGAACGGCTTGCCCGGCGCCGGCAGCACGCGCACGCTCGGCCCGATGGGGATGGACACACAGCCGGCAAGCAGCAGGAAGGTGAAAGCAACGAATGGCTTGCCCATGATCTTTCCTCCTATTTCGACTTGCCCGATGGTGCCGGCTCCGGCGGGGTCGCCGGAACGCTCTCCCACCCGCCGGGACATTCGGAAACGTAGGGGTAATAGGTCTTCGCTTCGCGGCAGTAGTACCAGGTCGCGCTCGGCGGCTGCGCCGTCGCGGAAGACGAATAGTCGGGCAGGGGATCGTACACGGCCGGCGGGTAGGCGTAGTAGGGATAGCCATAGTACGGGTAGCCGTAAAGCGGATAGCCGTAGTACGGATAACCGAAGGGATACCAGAGCGAACCGAAGACGATGCTCGACCCCGCATAGTAGCGGCCGCGGGGCGCGTAATAATGCCGATGCCCCACCGCAGCGCCCGTGTACCCGCGAGCTCCGTGGACTCGGACCGCTCCCCGATCCGCGAGCGCAGTCGAAGCCGGAACGAGCCAGGACAGCAAGGCCACGGCACCGAGCGACAGAACAGATGCTTTCATGTTGAACCTCGATTCAACCCAGAAGAACAACGAATATCTGACCGCCACGCTATGCCTAAGTTGCCCTCCCTGCAATGGGATCGATCAAGGTCGGCGCCGATCCGGGACGCCCGGGCGACACGGTGATTCCAGTCCGCTGCGGCCGTCCCTTCACACTGCGGCCAGAGGCTCGACAGAGTACGTCACCGCCAGCGTATGCTGCGCGCCCGGCGCCACCGTGACCACGTTGTCGGCGGCGTTGCCGCTCTCGACGCAGACCATTCCGAGATACCCCTCCGGCCCGAAATCGCCCATCTTTTCCGCCTTGGCCGCCCACGGGTTCCACACCACCGTCGAGCGGCTGCCTTCCTTGCGGATGCGGATCCGTCGCTGCAGTCCGGCGTCCTCGATCACGCAATCGGCAATCGTATCCAGATACACCCGATCCACCTCGCTGCCGATGACGATGGCGCCCTCCTGAATCCTGCGCCGGCCGCCCTCCACCTTGTCCAAATAGGCGCAGCCTTCCAGGCCGTGAATCGGCGCCCGGCGGATGTCGCCCACAGCGAAATAGGTGTGCAGCGCCTCACCGATCTGGAACGTGATATCGCCCTGGTTGGCGGTGATCAGATCGATCCGCAACTCACGCCCGACGCTGATGACGCTGCGCAGACTCGAGGCGTGGGGCCATTGCGAGTGGCTTGCCTCGCTCTGCTGCAACGCGAGGGTCAGCCGGGTGGCGCCGTCGGGCAGCGCCTGGGCAGCTTCCACTGCCCACGGCACGGTGCGGGCGAAACCGTGGCCCGGAAAGCCCGCCTCCTGATGGTGCGGCCCGAACCACGGCCAGCACACCGGCACCCCGCCGCGAATCGACTTCCCCGGCGCAAACTTGGCGTAACCGCTCAACCACAAGACCGGCTTCTGTCCCAGCGGCTGCCAAGTCATGACGTGCCCCCCGCTCAGGGAAACCATCGCTTCCCCTTGCGCATTGGCGATCCGGGCGACGGTCAGGCCACCGGGTCCCTCGACGAAGTCGAGCTGGCCAGCGACGGCGAAGCGGCTGTTGAGTGCGGCGACGGAATCCGACATGGTGTGCTCCCGGGGAAGGTTCTTTGCTGGATAATCGGCCGCCATTATAGGACCAGCGCGTCCCGCAACCTCGGCCTGGAGGATTCCATCTCACCGCAGCTCGTGATCTTCGACTCGGACGGTGTGCTCGTCAACAGCGAGCCCATCGCCAGCCGTGTCCTGGCCGAGGCCTTGACCGAGCTGGGATTTCCCCTTGCTCCGGCACAGGCGATCGAGCGCTACACCGGCATCGCCATGGCTGCCGTGCTGGCCAGGATCGAGGCGGAATGGGGCCGACCGCTGCCGGACGATTTTCGGGCAACGCTGCGCGAGCGCGACTTCGCCGCCTTCCGCGCCCAACTCCGGCCGGTTCCCGGCGTGCGGGAGATGCTGGAGCAGTTGCGCCATGCGCGCTGCGTCGCCTCCTCCGGCGCACCGGAAAAATTGCGCGTGACCCTCGGCGTCACCGGTCTGCTGCCCTATTTCGAGCCGCACGTCTTCAGCGCCGAAATGGTGTCACGGGGCAAGCCGGCGCCGGATCTGTTCCTCTTCGCCGCGCAGCAGATGGGTTTTCGCCCAGAGGCCTGTACCGTCGTCGAGGACAGCGTCGCGGGGATCCACGCCGCGCGCGCCGCCGGGATGCGGGCGCTGGGTTTTGCCGGCGGCGGTCACGCCGGGCCCGGGTATGCCGAGATGCTGCGGCATGCGGGCGCGGAAACAGTATTCGCCCGCATGACCGAACTCGCCGCGCTCCTCGAGTTAGTCGAGGAACTCCTTCATCAGTTGGGGCGGCACCCAGAAACGTACTCGCGATGAAGATTTCAGCTCTTCGATCGTGACCACGTCATCCGCCGCTGCTGCGCCGCGCGCAGTCGCTGACGCGCCGGCGGCGTCCGGGTTGGGGGAAAAATACCGGATCAGTTCGACAATGCCCGGGGCGGGTACGGTCCATGCCATGATGTGCCTCCGCAAGTGGATGAAAAATTGGATCTCTGGATCGATGGCTCGATGCCAGTCGGAATCGGGGACGCGTTGCTCAGGACCGCCGCGGTGATTTCGTTTGCGCCACGGGGATCATCGCCACGACGCGCGGCGCGGACCGGAATGCGGCAGTTGCGACCGACTTCAGCCTCGCAATCGAACTTCGGTTGCGGCATACCGATCGGCGGAAACTGCGCCAACAAATGGTCCATGATGGTGCTTTGCAACATACGCTACTTCGCATACAACGCAAACAATTAGGCTGCGTTTGACGGCAGGAACTGCGAAATCTGTTGTGCTTTGCACAACACTTTCGCACAAGGCAGGAAAGAGTCGTCGAGATTGGCCAAATCGGGAGCGGTCCCAGACACGGGGACGGCGGCAGATGGCAGGGCGACGGCAGGGGCCCGCGACCCTTGCCGCGGGTCAGCGGTCGGCAGAGTGCCTTTGCCGCGTCGAAGCTACTCCACGACCTTGCTGATGGGCAGTTCGATGATTCCCTTGGCACCCGCTTCGGACAGGCGCGGAATCAGCTCGCGCCCCTGTTTTTCGTCCACCACCGTGCTCAGTTCGACCCAGTCCGGATCGGCCAGAGTGGAAACCGTGGGCGTGGCCAGGGCAGGGAGGATCTTCAAAACGGCATCGACCCGTTCGCGTCGCACGTTCATGGACAGCAGCACCCGCGTCGCGGCCGCGATCGCTCCCTTCAGCAGCATCAGCAGGCGCTCGATCTTGGTCCGCTTCCAATCGTCGGCCAAAGCGTCGCGATTGGCGATGAAGCGCGGCGTGCTCTCCAGCACCACATGCATCACCTTGAGGGCGTTGGCGCGCAGCGACGATCCGGTTTCCGACACGTCCACGATCGCATCCGCCAGGATCGGCGGCTTCACCTCGGTCGCGCCCCAGGAAAACTCGACACTGGCATTCACGCCGTGGGCAGCCAGGAAGCGCCGCGTCATGCCGACCGCCTCGGTGGCGATGCGCCGGCCCTCCAGGTCCGCCACCGTATGGAATGCGGAGTCCTCCTTCGCTGCCATGACCCAGCGCACGACGCCGTAGTTGGGCCAGGGCGCGCGCAGATCGGCGAGTTCCGCCACCTCGGCATCGTTCTCCAGAATCCAATCGAGGCCGGTGATGGCGCAGTCGAGGATGCCCTGGCCGACGTAACGCGCCATCTCCTGCGGTCGGATGAGGATGCACTGGATCTCGGCATCGTCGATGTCCGGGTAGTAGGAGCGCCCCGAGATGCGCAGATCGTAGCCTGCGCGCACGAACAATTTCTGAGTGGTGTCCTGCAGGCTGCCCTTGGGGATGCCGAGCCGGATCTGTTGCTTGTTCTTGCTCATTCTCTCTGCGCCTCCTGCAGGTTCGCGGACACCGGCGTCAGCCATTGCCGCAGCACGGCCTCCAGTTCGCCTTCGTTCACGGGTATGGTCAGCACCGCGTTGACGCGCATGCGCTGGCGGACGCGGTCGAGCGCAGTGCGGTCCTTGGGATCGTACAACACCAGAGTTCTCGTCCGGGAAAGCGACTCGGTCGCGGCCAGGAGAGACTCCAGGTTGCTCAGGCGGTCGCGGAAATCCGTCTGATAGTAGAAGTCCGCGATGACGACATCGGGCTTCAGCTTGCGCAGCAGCGAGACGGCCTTGCGCACTGACCACTCGGTCGTGACATCGAAGCCGAGCCGCTGGTAGAAGGCGGAGAGCTTTCCGTGATCGAGAAATTCGATGACGGCAAGCAGTTTCGCGGGCGATGCAGAAGAGGTCACGAGGTCATCCGGTGCGTTGGCCGTGAATCGTATCAGGGATGGGCGTGAGGCGGCCCGGCGCGACGGTTCGCAGGCGATCCCATGGAGTCGGGGTGCCCGCTCGCGACGCCGGGAGCCTCACTTCGCCGCGTCGCCGGCCGTGGCGTCCCCCTCCTTGAGGCGTCCGACAGCATCGAACAGCGCCCTGCGCAGGTCGTCCGCTGCCTGCCCCTTGGCGCGGGCGATCTGCAGTTGTCGCAGGATCTCCACCACTTCGGTGGGCATTGCCCGCTGCGGCGCCGCCGGCTTCCTGTCCTCATAGACGAGTTCGACCCGCTCCCGCGCCGGGTCCTTGCGCTGGGCCGTGATCACGAGCGCCCGCGGCACCCGGCCGGCGGCGGACTTCCCCTCCTGCACCGCCACGGGCGTGCTGTCGCCGCGGAAACGGGCGACGGCGTCGAGAAACGCCTTGCGCAGATCCTCCGTCGGTAGCCCCTGCGCCTGGGCGATGCGCATCTGGCGCAGGAGTTCGGCCAACTGGGGCGGAGCGGGCTCGGATCGGCTGGGCTTGCCGAAGGATTCCGGCGCTGCCTCCACCGCCTGTGCATACGCGGCAGGTGCGGCCACGATTTTCGCGACCTGCGGGTGCTTGTAGCGCATGGCCCAGGTCAGCGCATTGTCGCCCCAGTCATTGACCGGACTCGGATCGGCGCCCGCCGCCAGGAGCATTCGGGCCAGGTCCTCGTGGCCCTCCCTTGCGGTCATCATCAGGGCCGTCGAGTCGTTCGGTGTCCGCGCGTTGACATCGGCACCCCGTTCGAGAAGGAGTTGGACGATTTCGCCGTGACCGGCCAGGGCGGCGTAGTGCAGGGCACTCCACTGCTTTGCGCCGCGGTTGATGGCGGCGCCATGCTCCAGCAGCCAGCGCACGGCCTGGCGGTGCCCCTTCCACGCCGCCAGCTGCAGCGCCTGCTCGCCGATCGGACTGACACGATTGATGTCGGCGCCGTGATCGAGGAACAGCTGCATCATGGGGATGTTGCCCTCCCACGCCGCAATCATGAGGCCGCTGCCGATGCGATCGGCAAGGAAATCCGGGGCGAGTCCGGCAGCCAGCCATTTCCTCGCGCTGGCGATGTCGCCCAGCTCGATCGCGTTGCCGAAGCGGACGGCATCGGGCCCGGTCGCCTGAGCCGGCACCAGCCCAAACCAGGACGCCGCCAGCGCGGCGAGGCTCCAGCGCCAAAATGTCTTCACACCGTGCTACCCCCGAAAATCGCAAGGCCGTGCGCAACGCCATGATCTTGTAGCAGAATGGGCCCCCACTTCAAGACCGGATCCATGCCCTCCCGCCGACTCCTGCTCGCCGTGGCGCTATCGCTGCTCCTCCACGCGGCGGTGATCGGACTGCCAGGAATCGGTTTTCTCCGCGGCCCCGACCTGAGCCGGTTTCCGCTGGAAGCGCGTCTGCTATCCTCCGCCCCGAAGACTCCTCCGGATCCGGACGCGGCGCTGCTGAAAGACACGCTGACCGAGGAGCCGCCGGATCGGACGCCGGCCGCACCGACTCTGGACATCGTTCCGCGCGACCCGCAAGCGAGCCCGGCCGACGCCCCGGCGCCCGCCGACATCAAACAGGCGAAGCGCAAGCCGGCGCAACACCGGTTCTATCCGCAGCAGGCGGCGGCGCAGGGAATCGAAGGGGAAGTGCGGTTGCGGCTGACCCTCGACGCGCAGGGCAGATTGGTTGACGTTCAGATCGCCGCCAGCAGCGGCCATGCCGAACTGGATCAGGCAGCGCTGCGCGCGGCCCGCGCGCTGGGCCCTCTGCCGGGCCTCGGTGTGCGGGAAATGATCCTGCCGGTGGTCTTCAGGCTGCAATAGGCGCCGTGGGAGGACGCCGGGGCGCGGGGGGCGCGGAAAGCCTCACGTTGGCGAGGCCGCCGCAGCGTCGCGTCGGTCGGTCGACCTGCGCCGATCATCGCGCCTGCGCTCCCTCGTCACCCAACCATCTGAGCTATGGAACGGAAGCGGGGCAGCGGCAGTCGCGTGGCGCCGTTCTCCACGGCGGCGCGTCGCCGAGACACGGTGGCCTTCCCTCGCCATCGACACCGGAAGGGGGGATTCGGCGGGGATGATACCCTCTAGCGTGGCGAACGGAAACGGCTTCTCAAGGACGCAGCCGATGCCGTATTCGTGGGCAGCCCGGAAGATGGCGTCGGTGGGATGCCCCGTCATCAGCACGCAGCGAACCTGCGGGCAGATCTGGCGGAGTTCCGTAAAAGTGTCGAGACCATCTCTGCCTGGCAGACCGAAGTCGATCACCAGCAGATCGGGCTCGAAATCCGGCGCACAGTCGAGGGCGGCTTCACCGCTGCCCACCACCCGCACTTCAGCGGAGCGTTTGAGGAAATACTCGCGCAGATTTCCGGCGAGAATTTCCTCGTCTTCGACGATCAGGATCTTGATCATGGGCGGCATCATATGGCTCCGGATATCTCGTTAACAGTCGGCAGGGCCTCGTATTCCATAGGCAGGATGTCGGTCCTGCGCCAACTGGGTTGCGAACGGGAGATTCAATTCAATAACTGTGGGATTCATTCCCACAACTCTAACTTACGTCCTGGCACTGCCCATGTTAACCCCGAATTCGGAACTGCGCCAGGGCGCAGGCGGCGCCTGTCGCTCAGTCCGCAGCGCGCCACGGTTCGACGTTACACCCGCCACAAGGGCGCTTCGTCCATCAGCGCGATCTGCTCGCGCAGTTCGAGAATGCGGTCCTGCCAGTAGCGCTGGGTGTTGAACCAGGGGAATGCCGCGGGAAAAGCCGGGTCGTCCCAGCGCCGCGCCAGCCACGCCGAATAGTGGATCAGGCGCAGGGTGCGCAGCGCCTCGACCAGATGCAGTTCGCGCGGGTCGAAATCGAAGAAGCGCTCGTAGCCGGCGAGCAGATCGCCGATCTGCCGGGTCATGTCGGCCCGCTCCCCCGACAGTAGCATCCACAGATCCTGCACCGCCGGCCCCATGCGGCTGTCGTCGAAATCGACGAAGTGCGGGCCGGCGTCCGTCCACAGCACGTTCCCGGCATGACAGTCGCCGTGCAGGCGCAGGGGTTTCACCGCGCCTGCCCGGTCGAAACAGCGCCGCACCCCATCCAGGGCCTGCGCCGCGACGCTGCGATAGGCGGCCTCCAGGTCGGTCGGAATGAAGCCATGCGCCACCAGATAGGCGGCCGGCTCTTCGCCGAAGCTCGCAATCGTCAATGCCGGTCGTTCGCGGAACGGCTTGAGCGCACCGACGGCATGGATGCGCGCGATGAACCGGCCCATCCAGTTCAGCGTCGCGGAATCCTCGAGGTTGGGAGCGCGTCCTCCACGCTTCGGAAATACCGCGAAGCGGAATCCGGCGAAGCTGTGCAGCGTGCCGCGGTCCCCCAGCGGCGTGGCCGCCACCACCGGGATCTCCCGCTGCGCGAGTTCGCTCACGAAGGCGTGCTCTTCGAGGATGGCGGCGTCCGTCCAACGCGCCGGCCGATAGAACTTCACCACTACCGACTCGGAAGGCGCGTCCTCCACGCCGGCCTGATAGACGCGGTTCTCGTAGCTGTTGAGCGCCAGCAGGCGGCCGTCGCCGCGCAGACCGACGCTATCGAGCGCCGCCAGCACGCAATCCGGGGTCAGCGTGGCGAAGGGTGGGCTGGGGATGTCTTCCATGCCCACCATTCTACCGGCACCCACCAGGGCGACGGCAGGGGAGAGCCTCCGCTCCAGGATCCGCGGCCGGAGTTCAGGCGGCGCAGTCGCGGCCGACCGGAAAACCAGCGTTGCCCAGGAAGCGGCGCAACTCGTCGGCCGACGGGATGCGAATCGCCAGCGCGAGCAGGGTCAGGATACCGAAGTAGATCAGGAACGGTATGCCGATGAGGATGAACGACACGAGCAGAGCCATGCCCGCCCATGCCAGCAGCAGATCGATGCCGCGCTGCTTGATGGCGCCGAAGTGGCGCGCGGTGTTCAGGACGGCAGACACACAGTCCTTGCCGCAATCGATCGCAAATACGTGGCAGAACGGATCCTGGGCCACGCAACCGTGGCCGGGCGGGCACAACTGGGCTTCCGCCTCCACGACATAGAGGTCGCAGGAAACCCCCGGTTCGATCAAGGCATCGATGGCCTTGGGCACGTATACGTTGCTGAGTACGGCCGTACCGGCCGCGGTCCGCATCCGGATCTCGGGGTGGAAAACTGCATTCTTGTCGCCGGCGGTGTTAACGGCCGGGGGAAGACGCACACCGACGTCGTCGATGGTTCCGGTCAGCTTATGCAGTTCATAGTCGATGGAAGTAGTCATGGCATTCCTTTCCTTTCTCGGGCGCATCGCTCGGCGCTGAAAACGCCGGCGCGCTGCCTCACCGTAAGTTTCGGCTTCAAGGCGATCCCGCTTTATCTCCTTTCTCAACCGTTTGACATATTATCTAATCCGAACCCTCGGATTTTCCTTATTATAAGCATATTCTGATATGCATTTGTGTGGCCTGTCACAAACTGTTGCAATTTTGCCGCGTCCGCAAACCTGTACGCGAAAAGCCGCCCTCGACAGTCTCCAAGCAGCAGGTGACGGCGGACGAGACGAAAAGAAATGTCAGTATCTACTTACTACTTTATCAGCAGATATCGAGCCGCTCCAGCCGCTTGCCTCGCTGCCCGCGAAACCGGACCGCGGTTATAGTGGCGACCCATGACGCGAAGACCATTCCCGTTTTTCGCTGCGTCGATCCTGCTGCTGCTCATCTGCGTCACCGGGATGGCCTTCGCTCGCGGCGACGACCCGCTTCCCGCTCCCCTGGCGCAGGCGCTGAAGGCGGCCGACATTGCGGCCTCAGGCGTCGCCGTCTTCGTGCAGGAAGCCGGCGCCCGGAAGCCCAAGGTCAGCTTCAACGCTTCGCAGCCGATGAATCCGGCGTCGGTGATGAAGCTCGTCACCACCTATGCCGCGCTGGAACTGCTGGGGTCCGCCTACACTTGGCGCACCGAGGCCTACGCCGTCGGCCGCCTCACGGACGGCGTACTCGACGGCGACCTCTTGCTCAAGGGCAGCGGCGACCCCAGGCTCAGCTTCGAGCAGTTCTGGCTGCTGTTGCGCAGCCTGCGGGCACGCGGCCTGCAGCACATCCGCGGCGATCTGGTGCTGGACCGCGGCCGTTTCGCGCCGGCGCCGCATGACCCGGCGGCCTTCGACGGCGAGCCGCTCGCCGCCTACAACGTGGGTGCCGACGCGCTGCTGCTCAGCTTCAAGGCGGTGCAACTCACGCTCATTCCGGATGCCGGCGCGACGGCTGTAGCCGTACTGCCCGAGCCGCAACCGGCGCAGCTCGATGTCCTCAACCTGCTCAAGCTCGGCGACGGTCCGTGCGGCGACTGGAAGGACTCTGTCCGCGCCGATCTAGTCCGCCACGGCGAAACCGCGCGGCTGGTCCTGACCGGCACTTTTCCCGCCACCTGCGGCGAGAAAACCTTGAGCCTCGGCGTGCTCTCCCACCCCGAGTTCGTTCTGGGCGTGTTCCGCCGGCTCTGGTCGGAGTTGGGCGGCACCCTCGACGGCGGCGTGCGCGACGGCGTCATGCCGAAGGCAGTGAGACCGCTCGCGTCCATCGACTCGCCCGCGCTGGCGGAAGTGGTGCGCGACATCAACAAGCTCAGCAACAATGTCATGGCGCGCCAACTGTTCCTCACCCTGGGCGCGGAGCACGGGCGAACGCCGGCGCGGGAAGCGGACGCCGACGCGGCAATCCGTGCCTGGCTCAAACGCAAGGGGCTCGATTTCCCCGAGCTGGTGCTGGAGAACGGCTCGGGGCTGTCGCGCCGCGAGCGCATCAGTGCCGAGAGCCTGGGCCGCCTGCTGCAGGCTGCCTATCGCAGTCCGGTCATGCCGGAGTTCATTGCGTCGCTGCCGCTGACGGCCGTGGATGGCACCATGAGAAAGCGGCTGCACGGCAACGGCATCGCGGGCCGCGCCCATGTCAAGACGGGCACGCTGGAAGGCGCGAAGTCGATCGCCGGCTACGTTCTGGACAAGGACGGACGGCGCTGGGTGGTGGTGTTTCTGGTCAACCATCCCCATGCGTCGGCGGCGCGGGCGGCGCAGGACGCGCTGCTGCAGTGGATCTACGACAGGGAGTAATTCTGATGCCCCCGCAAAAAATAGGCGGACTGCTCATCGCTTTCGGCTATTCGGTGCTGCTGTTCGAGGCCTTACGCACCGGAATCGCATGGTGGAACGGCGAACTCGAGGAGCTGGGCGTGGAGGAGATCCTCGTGCTGCTCGCGCTGCCGGTGCTGGCCTGGGTGGCATGGCGCTTCCTGTACGCGCCGTCCCGCCGCAAGCGCGCCGCGATGCCGATCGAGCGCGGGTCGCACGCGCCGCCGGAATGACCGCAGCCTAGGGCACTCTCGGCCGCAACAGCCGTATCTCGAATTCCTGCTCGTAGGGCGGGACGTGGCATTCCACCACGTCGCCCGGGGCCACCTGCAGGCGCAGCCCGACGATCGCGGCGCGCACGGGCACCTGCGCCACGCAGCGGTCCACCAGCACCGCCGCGTGGATCGCCCGCGTGCCGCGCTGCGCCAGATAGGCCAGCACGCGCACCAGCGAATGCCCTTGGTACAGCACATCATCGACGATCAGCACCGTGCTGCGGCTGACGTCACGCGCCGTGAACTCGGCATTCTCCGTGAGCGCGGTTTCGGGATGGAGCAGCGCCAGGTCGTCGCCGTAGCGCTCGAGCCTGAGGCTGTAGCGGGGCACCTCCAGCCCGTGCCGCAGCTTCAATCGTTCCTGCAGCATCGCCGCGAGCGGGTCGCCGCGGCGCAGAATGCCCAGGAGCAGCGGATCCTCGGTGCCCGCCAGCAGCCCCGCCATCCGCGCTGCCATGCGATCGAGCACCGTCCGCAACTGATCGGCCATGTACAGCGGATAGCGTTCGCCCGCGACTTGATTCATCGTCACGGCCGGGTTCAGGGGATGACCACGGGCAGAGGACGCACCAGATCGATACCCTGTGCCGAGACGTCGGCGCCGCAGGCGATCGCCTCCACGCCGGCGGCCAGCGCCTGCCGCAGCACCCGGCCGTAGGTGGCATCGATGTGGTCGGCGGGACGCACCTCGCCGGCATCGCCGCGCTGCACGCAAAAGCACAGCACGGCGCGCCTGCCCTGCCGCACCAGCGTCGTCATTTCCTGCAGATGCTTCGTGCCGCGCGCGGTGACGGCGTCGGGAAAGAAGGCGACGCCGTCGCGCACCGCCGCGGTGACGTTCTTCACTTCCAGATAGCAGTCCGGCCGCCCTGATCCCGACAACAGCCAGTCGATGCGGCTGCGCTGCTCGCCGTACGGCACTTCGCCGCGCATCGTGTCATAGCCCGCAAGTTCCGGCAGCGTCCCGCCTTCGATCGCCTCGCGCACCAGATGATTGCTGCGCCCGGTGTGGATGCCCACCATCGCCCCCTCGGGCACCTCCACCAGTTCCCAGGTCCAGGCGTACTTGCGGGCCGGGATTGTCGGAGCGCGACAACCACACCGGGCTGCCGGGGACGGCGCAGCCGAGCATCGAGCCGGTGTTGGGGCAGTGGGCGGTCACGGTCGCGCCTGCCAGCTCCACGTCCGCCAGGAAGCGCTGATAGCGCCGCAGCAGACGCCCCCGCGTCAGCGCCTGCTCGAATCGCATCGGCCGCCCTGCCCGCTCACTCCGGCATCGGGCGCCGGCTGTTGAGCGCCAGCCAACCGCGCGCGATGCGGTAGATGGCCCACAGGCCGACGATGCCGAACACCAGCCAGTTGAGCAGGAAGCCTACCAGCAGAACGTAGAGGATGCCGCCCAGAACCAGCCACAGCACGCACCACCAGAAGGTGCTGGCCTGCCAGAGGAAGTGGCTCTCCAGGAAGGTGCCCCGGATGTCGTCGCGCTTGATGTAGTTGATGATGATGGCGATGATCGACGTCCAGCCGAAGACGAACGCGCCAACCACGGTGGCCGCCTGCGAGAAGGCGCCGATGCCCAGGCCGATGGCGTGGAGCAGGTACATGAGGTGGGTAAGGCGGATCAGGCCGTCGCTCGGGACATCCACCACGCTGGCGGGAGCGGAGGGGGTAATCGAAGAGTTCATGATGAGTCCTTTCTCCATGGATCGGCGCGCACGGCGCGCCCTGCGTTCCCGGCTTGGCGCGCGGCGCGCCGCAATCAATTTGGGGGCACGCCCTCAAATCCCAAGCCCGGACCAGAGTTCATCCACCCGCCGCTTCACCGACGCGTCCATCACGATCGGCCGGCCCCACTCGCGGCTGGTCTCGCCCGGCCACTTGCTGGTGGCGTCGATGCCCATCTTGCTGCCCAACCCGGCCACCGGGGAGGCGAAGTCGAGATAGTCGATCGGCGTGTTCTCCACCATCACGGTGTCGCGGGCGGCATCGACGCGGGTGGTGAGCGCCCAGATCACCTCCTTCCAGTCGCGGATGTTCACATCTTCGTCGGTGACGATGATGAGCTTGGTGTACATGAACTGGCGCAGGAAGGACCAGATGCCGAACATGACCCGCTTGGCGTGCCCCGGGTACTGCTTGCGCATCGACACGCAGGCCAGCCGGTAGGAGCAGCCTTCGGGCGGCAGATAGAAATCGGTGATCTCCGGAAACTGCTTCTGCAGCAGCGGCACGAACACTTCGTTGAGCGCGACGCCGAGGATGGCCGGCTCGTCGGGCGGCTTGCCGGTGTAGGTGGAGTGGTAGATCGGATCGCGCCGCATGCTGATGCGCTCGATGGTGAACACCGGAAACTCCGCCACTTCGTTGTAATAGCCGGTGTGGTCGCCGAAGGGCCCCTCGCGCGCCGTTTCCCCCGGATGGATCACGCCCTCCAGCACGATCTCGGCCGAGGCCGGCACCTGGAGGTCCGAACCGAGGCACTTCACGACCTCGGTCTTGGCCCCCCGCAGCAGGCCGGCGAACTGGTACTCGGACAAGGGTGTCCGGCACCGGCGTCACCGCGCCGAGAATGGTGGCGGGATCGGCGCCCAGCGCCACGGCAACGGGAAACGGCTGGCCCGGATTGCGTTCGCAGTGGTCGCGGAAGTCCAGCGCTCCGCCGCGATGGGCGAGCCAGCGCATGATGACCTTGTTCCCACCGATCACCTGCTGGCGGTAGATTCCCAGATTCTGCCGCGCCTTGAGCGGCCCGCGGGTGACCGTAAGTCCCCAGGTGATGAGCGGGCCCGCGTCACCCGGCCAGCAGGTCTGGATCGGCAACCGCGACAGGTCGACGTCCCTGCCTTCCCACACGATCTCCTGGCAGGGGGCGGCGGACACGACCTTGGGCTGCATGTGGAGCACCTGCCGGAGCACGGGCAGCTTGTCCCAGGCGTCCTTCAGGCCCCTGGGCGGCTCCGGTTCCTTGAGATAGGCCAGAAGCTTGCCCACTTCCCGCAGCGCCTCGGGCGCGTCCTCGCCCATGCCCAGGGCCACCCGCCGTACGGTACCGAACAGGTTGCCCAGCACCGGAATCGTGTGGCCCTTGGGTTTCTGGAACAGGATCGCCGGTCCGCCGCTGCGCAGCACGCGGTCGCAGATCTCCGTCATTTCCAGCCGCGGATCGATCTCGACGCCGACGCGCTTCAACTCCCCCAGCTTTTCCAACTGGGCGATGAAATCGCGCAGATCCGAGTAACGCACTACGGCAAAAGTCGCCGCAAGGCGACTCTCGAAGCTCCCCTCTCCCTCCCGGGAGAGGGGCTGGGGGTGAGGGAGAGGCCCCGCGCTATTCACGGGGTGTAGGTTGTGAAAGATGGTTCTCGTCACCATACGCATCATCAGCGCGTGCGATAGGCCGCGTGGCAGGCGACGCAGTTCGCCGTCACCTGCTGCAGCGCCGCATAGGCCTTCGCCTGGTCGCCGGACCGGGCGATGTTGGCGAATTCGCTCGCCGCGTCGTGCATCGTCAGCCCGATGCCGCGCATCGCCTCCGGCATGTAGCGCCCGGGCCCCTGGCCGCGGGTGCGGGCGGCGTGCTTGCCCATGCTGGAACGTCCGAGGCGTTGTTCCGCGATGTCCGCCGCCTCCTTGAGCTTGTTTTGCGCCAGCAGCGCGAGGATCTCGTGCAGCGCGCCCATATTGTCGATCATCTCCTCGCGCAGCACCGCCTGCGAGATGGCGGGCATGGTCACCAGCTGGCGCGGATCTTCCGGAATGGGAGGCTCCTGGGCCGCGGCAATGCCAGCGCAGAACCAAAGTGCCGCGGCGACGAAGAGGTGGACAGATCTCATGGCGACTCCTGGTGGAATGTGCAGCGCATTGTAAGGCTGTTCCGTACCCGCTGCGGCAAGAGGAGGCGGCGGCGCGGACGACAGCGGTTCGGGAACTCCGACGTGCGATTAGCACTCAGAAGTCCAGAGTGCTAAAATTGCCCCCAAGGAGGTAATGCTGAATGGGCCAAACGTTTTCCCTGCCGGTACCGTCTGCGGTTGGAAGTCTGGAGAGCTACATCCAGACGGTGAATCGCTTTCCGATCCTGAGCGAGGCGAGCGAGCTGGAACTGGCGCGACGCTTCCATCAGGACGAGGACGTCGATGCGGCGCGGCAACTGGTCGTTTCGCATCTGCGGCTGGTCGTGTCGGTGGCGCGCGGCTATCTCGGCTATGGCCTGCCCCACGCCGACCTGATCCAGGAAGGCAACATCGGGCTGATGAAGGCGGTGAAGCGCTTCGACCCCGAGCGCGGCGTGCGCCTGGTGAGCTTCGCCATCCACTGGATCAAGGCCGAGATCCACGAATACATCCTGCGCAACTGGCGGCTGGTGAAAATCGCCACCACCAAGGCGCAGCGCAAGCTGTTCTTCAATCTGCGCAGCCTGAAGAGCGGATCTGCACACCATGGGCCCCGACGAGGTCAATGGCATGGCGCGCCAACTCAACGTCAAGCCCGCGGAAGTGGTGGAGATGGAAACCCGCCTTTCCGGCCAGGACGTGGCGCTGGAGCCGAGCAGCGACGAGGATGACGAGCGCGTCGCGCCCATCGCCTATCTGGCGGACCCCCGCGCCGAGCCGTCCGAAGTGCTGGCCGAGCGGCAGATGCAGGCGCTGCAGGAGGACGGGCTGAAGAAGGCGCTGGCGAGCCTGGATGCGCGCAGCCGCAACATCATCGCGCGCCGCTGGCTCCACGAAGGCGAAAGCGCCACCCTGCACGAACTGGCGGCAGAGTATGGCGTATCGGCGGAACGTATCCGCCAGATCGAAGCCAAGGCAATGCAGAAGATGAAGGGACTGCTCGGCGCGGCGATTGCCTGATCGCTGCGGCTCACGTCAGAACGGGCGGCTGTTGCCGCCCGTTGTCATTTGCCGGCCAGAAGCAGCTTGATATCTCCTGCGATCACGTCCGCAGCCTCGCCGTGCCTGAGGTACAGCCGCAGCCGGCCCTTGGGATCGAAGACGTAGGTTCCGGCGGTGTGATCGACGGTGTACGAGGTCGCGGTCTTGCCCGGCGCCTTCTGGTAGAACACCTTGAACTCCTGCGCCGTCTTCCGCGTCGTTTCGGCGTCGCCGCGCAAACCGAGGAACCCGGCATCGAAGGCAGGAACGTACTGCGCCAGCAGATCCTGCGTGTCCCGTTCCGGGTCCACCGTGACGAAGAGCACCTGCACGCGCCGCGCATCCTCGCCCAGCAGCTTCATCACCTGCGCCATCGCGGAGAGGTTGGTGGGACAGACGTCGGGGCACTGGGTGTAGCCGAAGAACAGGGTCACCACCTTGCCGCGGAAATCCTCCAGCTTGCGCGGCTTGCCGCTGTGGTCGGTGAGAGCAAAGTCCTTGCCGTAGCTGACCCCGGTGATATCGGTGCTGGCGAACTTGACGTCCGAGCCGCCGCATCCGGCGAGCAGCAATGGCACGGCGGCGCAAAGGGCCAGACACAAGCGGCGCACCAACTCCAACACGGACCGTACCGGCGAGTCCTGCGGCCCGCTCCGGGTCATCCGTATCGCACCAGGGAGGCGGCGCCGGAGCGATCCGTTCACAGCGGCAGGTAATGGTCCACCAGAAGCGCCGCGAACAGCGCCGACAGGTAGACGATGGAATAGCGGAAGGTCCGGCGCGCCACGTTGTCGCTGTATTCGCGCCACAGCAGCCAGGCGTAGGCGAGGAAGACGAAACCCAGCGCCAGGGCGAAGAACAGGTAGATCCAGCCGCTCATGCGGGTGGCGAACGGAAGCAGCGTCACCGCGACGAGGATGATGGTGTACAGCAGCACCTGCAGCCGGGTGAACTCGGAGCCGTGGGTTACCGGCAACATGGGCAGGCCGGCGCGTGCATATTCGCGGGTGCGGTAGAGGGCCAGCGACCAGAAGTGAGGCGGCGTCCAGGCGAAGATGATGAGGAACAGCAGCAGCGCCTGGTGCGACACCTCGCCGGTCACCGCCGCCCAGCCCAGCACCGGAGGCATGGCACCCGAGGCACCGCCGATGACGATGTTCTGGGGTGTGGCAGGCTTCAGGATCACCGTATAGATGATGGCGTAGCCGACGAAGGTGGCCAGCGTCAGCCACATGGTGAGCGGATTCACGCCGTGCCACAGCAGGGTCAGTCCGAGCCCGCCGACGACGCCGGAAAACAGCAGCGTCTCGGGCGAACTGACCTCGCCGCGCGGCAGCGGGCGGGCGCGGGTGCGGGCCATCAGGGCGTCGATCTTCTGCTCCACGAGGCAGTTGACCGCGGCCGCGGCGCCCGCCACCAGTGCGATACCGACGGTGGCGAAGAACACCGTCTGCGCCGGCGGCAGCCCGTCGGGAACGGCGAGAAACATGCCGATTACGGCACAGAAGACGATGAGCGAGACGACGCGCGGCTTGGTCAGCTGGTAGTACTGCCGCAACCGATGCGAAGTGGATTGCCAGTCAAGCGGCAGCGCTTTCATGCAGGACCCCCGGGGAGCGCGCGACGGATGGCGTCGCGTTGAGTTTGAAATTTATCACAACCATCAATGCCAGCAGCGCTGCCGCGCCGCCGTTGTGCGCCACGGCGTTGGGCAGCGGCAGACTGAAGGCGACGTTGGCCAGACCGAGGGCAAACTGCACGCAAACCGCGGCGATCAGCAGGCGGCCGGGCAGCCAAAGTTCCACACGGCGGGCCAGCGCGAAGCCGAGTCCGATCAGATAGCAGAGCACGATCAACGCGCCGACACGGTGCATCCAGTGGATCGCCGTCAGCGCGTCCAGGGGCAGCAGCGCGCCCTCGGCGGTGCGGCCCAACTCGCGCACGAGATGGAAGGCGTTGCCGAAATCCATGGCCGGCAGCCACTCGCCGTGGCAGGTCGGCAGATCGGTGCAGGCGAGCGCGGCGTAGTTGGTGCTGACCCAGCCGCCGAGCACGATCTGCGCCGCCAGCAGCACGAAGCCGCCCGCCGCGGCGGCGCGCAGGCGCGCGGGGGCCGCGACCGCCGCGCGCCCGGCATCCGTCTGGCGCATGGCCAGCCACACCAGCAGCGCCAGCGTGGCCATGCCGCCGGCGAGGTGGCCGGTGACGATGGCCGGCTTGAGCAGCATGGTCACCGTCCATTTGCCGAACAGCGCCTGCAGCGCGACGACGGCGACCAGGACCGTGGCCAGCCAGGGCGGCTGCCTCAGTTCGCGGCGCCGGCGCCACGCCGTGAAGGCGATGGCGAGAATCAGCAGCCCGACGCCGCCGGCGAGATAACGGTGCACCATCTCCTTCCAGGCCTTGGGCAAGCTGACCGGGCCGCCCGGCTGCGCTGCCTCGGCCTGCGCGATGTCGTCGGCGGCATGATGCGGCGTGAGCTCGCCGTAGCATCCCGGCCAATCGGGACAGCCGAGGCCGGCATCGGAAAGGCGCACGTAGGCGCCGAGCACGATGAGGATGAAGGTGAGTGCAGTGGTAGCGAGGATGAGCCGGCGATACATGATTCAACCGATGCGCGAATACTTCAGCAGCCGTTCCAGGTCCTTGATCATCTTCTTCGGGTCCGGATGCGGAGGGAAGCGCAGCACGATATTGCCCAGCGGATCGATCAGGTAGATGTGATCGGCACGGTCGGCGGCGGCCGGCAGCGCGGCCAGCAGCGCCGCGTCGTCGGCCCGTGCGACATGGGTGCCCTCGAATTCCCGCAGCACTTCCGCACCGGGAACGCCGCCATCGGTCACCAGCCACACGCGCTCGATCCGATCCATCTCCTTGGCCTGGGCCTTGCGCACCTGGCGCATGAAATAGAGCTTCTGCCGGCAACCAACGCCGCAGGCGCTGGCGTCGAGCTGCAGCATGATCCACTTGCCCTTGAGCTCGGCCAGGGAGAACGGTCGGCCGTCCAGGGCGGTGAGGCGATGCGCCGGCAGCGGCCTGGTCTCCACCAGTTCGCCATAGTTCATGGTCTTCGACGGCGGCGCATAGTAGTAAGCGAAATACGATGCCGCCACCGGCACGATGCACACCAGGGCGATGAGGAGCAATGTCTGCTTGTTCGTGAGTTTCATGTCAATCCTGCCTCGCCGGATTCGCGCTTCAGCGACAGCACCAGCAGCAGCACCGCCGTCAGCCCCGCCAGGGAGTACCACTGCAGCGCGTAGCCGCGATGCTTGTCGATGCCGAGGTCGGGACGGTCCCATTCGCGCACCAACCCGTCGCTTGCGTCGTTCGTCTGCTGCAGCACCACCGGCTGCAGCTGCAGGCCGGACCAGTCGCGGAAACGCTGCAGCGTCACGTTCTGCCACACCCTGCCCGGCTGCGCTTCGTGAGCCAATTCGAACACCTTGTCGCCCGGAACGCGGGCGATGCCTTCCACGCTGACCGTGCCGGCCGGCGTCGCGATCTGCGGCAGCACCGAACGATCTCGGGCGGCGGCGACCCAGCCGCGATTGACCAGCACATGCATGTTGCCGCCCTCCAGTTTCAGGGGCATCAGCACGTGGTAGCCGGGCTGGCCGCGGCGCGTCCGGTTGTCGTGCAATACCATGCGCTCGGGCTGCCACTCGCCGCGGCCGACGACCCGCCGCAGGTCCAGCGCCGCGGCATCCGCCGCCGCCGCTCCGAGATGAACCGGAGCCTCCCGGCTCACTGCATCGAGACGCTGCTGCAGCGCTTCCTTCTCGCGCGCCCTCCCGCTCTGCCAATTGCCGAGCGCGACCGTGAGCGCGATCATCGCCGCCGCCGCCAGCGTCGGAACGAGCCGCAGACGCAATGCCAACGCCATCACGCGGCAGTGCCGCCGGCGGCTGGCGCGCAGCTCGGCGATCCCTTACACTGCGCCTTTCCACCGCCTCGGCCATTCATGCGCATCGTCGTCATCCTCTTCCTCGTCCTGATCTTCGGCAGCCTGGCATCGGCGCTCGTCTTCATCGTCAAGGACCGCGGCCAGAACCGCACCCGCGCCGCGCGGGCGCTGGCCTGGCGCGTGGGCTTGTCGATCGCGCTGTTCCTCATGCTGATGGCCGGCTATTACTTCGGCCTCATCACCCAGCGTTTGTAGCGCCACAAAAAAACAGCGCCGCACCCGACGGTGCGGCGCACGTGCTGCCTTGCTACGGGGCCTACAACCAATAGACGGTCACGAACAGGAACAGCCACACCACATCGACGAAGTGCCAGTACCAGGCCACGGCTTCGAAGGCAAAGTGGTGGTCCGGCCGGAAGTGTCCGGCCAGCACGCGGAACAGAATCACGATCAGCATCGTGGCGCCGATCGTCACGTGCATGCCGTGGAATCCGGTCAGCATGTAGAAGGTCGAGCCGTAGATGCCGGTCGTGAGCTTGAGGTTCAGCTCGCCGTAGGCATGGATGTATTCGTAGGCCTGAAAGCCGAGAAACACCACGCCGAGGGCGATGGTGGCGATCAGGCCGAGCGTGAGCTGGGTGCGGTTGTTGTTGAGCAGCCCCCAGTGCGCCCAGGTGATCGTCGCGCCGGACGTGAGCAGGATCAAGGTGTTCAGGGCCGGGATGCCCCACGCGCCCATGGGCGAGTACTGCTCGGCGAAGCCCGGGCCGGCGGTCGGCCAACCCGCCGCAAAGCCCGGCCACAGCAGGGCGCGGGACTCGAGGGTTCCTAGCTCCGGGATCGCCAGCACCCGCACATAGAACAGGGCGCCGAAGAACGCGGCGAAGAACATCACCTCCGAGAAGATGAACCAGCCCATGCCCCAGCGGAACGAGGTGTCCACGCGCTGGCCATACTTGCCGCTTTCCGATTCGCGGATGACGGTGCCGAACCAGCCGAACAGCATGTAGATCAGCACGGCGGCGCCGGCGGCGACGGAATAGGGACCAGCCGGCACGTGATTGACCCACATCGCCGCCCCGCCCCCCAGCAACAGCAGCGCGAGCGAGCCGAAGATCGGAAAATACGACGGATCAGGGATGAAATATTTCTCGGCCTGGGACGACATCGGTGTTCTCTCCCGAATGAACTGTTGTGGATTCTCTATTGGGCGGTCACGAAGCGCACCACCAACACCAGCGTCAGGATGAACAGAATCGCACCGATGATGCCGGCGATGATCACCTGGTAGGGTTTGATGGTGACCGCATCCTCGTGGTAGTGGCTCTTCTTGCGCACGCCGAGAAAGGACCAGAATACGGCGCGCGCGACGGCGAAAAATCCCGCCTGGCGCGGCTGCCGGCCTGCTTCGGCGGGGGGCTGCTGCTGCACTTCGCTCATCCGCGGTTTCCCTTCACCGCGGGCTCGTCGGCCGCGGGCACCGCCACCTGCTTGGTGCCGGTACCGGCGATCTCGAAGAACGTGTAGGACAAGGTGATGGTCTTGACGTCCTGCGGCAGCGCCGGATCGACCACGAACACCACCGGCATCTGCCGCGTCTCGCCCGCGTTCAGGGTCTGGCGCGCGAAGCAGAAGCATTCCATCTTCTTGAAATACTGTCCCGCCAGCCGCGGCCCGTAGCTCGGCACCGCCTGCCCGCTCACCGGCCGATCGCGGGTATTGACGACCTCGTAGGCAACCTGCGCGATCTCGCCGGGATGGACGGTCAGACTGGACTGCAGCGGCTTGAAGCGCCAGGGCAGGTCGTGCGTGTTGGCGTCGAATTCGATGGTGATACGGCGCGTCGTGTCCACCTGCGTGTTCACCACCTCGTCCGCCTGCAACAGGTTGTTGATGCCGGCCGCTTCGCAGATCTTCTTGTAGAACGGCACCAGCGCGAAGCCGAAGCCGAACATGAGGACGGCGATGACGGCGAGCTTCAGCAGCAGCGTGCGATTGGCGGTGGACGTCATTTTCCGACCAGCAGGTACTTGACCATGATGCCGAAGAAGAACACGAGGGCGATCGACAGCAGCACCAGCGCAGTGCGCCGGATGTTCGTCGCGCGCGTTTCCATGTTCGTTCTCCGGTCCGCTGCCATCACTTGACCAGCGGCGCTTCCTCGAAGGTGTGATACGGCGCCGGCGAGGGCAGGGTCCACTCCAGTCCGTCGGCCCCCTCCCACACCTGCGCGTCCGCCTTCTTGCCGCCCTTGATCGTCTTCAGCAGGACGAGGACGAACAGGAGTTGCGACAGACCGAAGCCGAAGGCGCCGATCGAAGCGATCATGTTGAAGTCGGCGAACTGGGTCGCGTAATCCGGAATGCGGCGCGGCATTCCCGCCAGCCCCAGGAAGTGCATCGGGAAGAAGGTGATGTTGAAGAAGATGATCGAGCACCAGAAATGCAGCTTGCCGAGGCCTTCAGGATACATGTGGCCGGTCCATTTCGGCAGCCAGTAGTAGGTGCCGGCAAAGATCGCGAACAGCGAGCCTGCCACCAGCACGTAGTGGAAGTGCGCCACCACGTAGTAGGTATCCTGGATCTGGATGTCGATCGGCGTTATGGCGCAGATGAGGCCGGTGAAGCCGCCCATCGTGAACACGAAGATGAAGCCGACGGCCCACAGCATCGGCGTCTCGAAGGTCATCGAGCCCTTCCACATCGTCGCCACCCAGTTGAACACCTTCACCCCGGTCGGCACAGCGATCAGCATGGTGGCATACATGAAGAACAGTTGCCCCGCCGCCGGCATGCCGGTGGTGAACATGTGGTGGGCCCAGACGATGAAGGACAGGATGGCGATCGAGGCCGTGGCATACACCATCGAGGCGTAGCCGAACAGCGGCTTGCGCGCGAAGGTGGGAATGACCTGCGAGACGATGCCGAAGGCGGGCAGGATCATGATGTACACCTCGGGGTGCCCGAAGAACCAGAACACGTGCTGGTAGAGCACCGGGTCGCCGCCGCCGGCGGCGTTGAAGAAGCTGGTGCCGAAGTGGCGGTCGGTGAGGATCATCGTCACCGCGCCCGCCAGCACCGGCATGACTGCGATCAGCAGATAGGCGGTGATGAGCCAGGTCCAGACGAACAGCGGCATCTTCATCATCGTCATGCCGGGCGCGCGCATGTTGAGGATGGTGGTGACGATGTTGATCGCGCCCATGATCGAGGACATGCCCATGATATGGACGGCGAAGATGGCCATGTCCATGCCCATGCCCATCTGGATCGAGAGCGGCGCATAGAGTGTCCAGCCCGCGGCCGTGGCGCCTCCGGGTACGAAGAACGACGTGATGAGCAGCGTCGCCGCCGGCGGCAGCAGCCAGAAGCTCCAGTTGTTCATGCGGGCGAAGGCCATGTCCGGCGCGCCGATCATCATCGGAATCTGCCAGTTGGCGAAGCCGACGAAAGCCGGCATGATCGCGCCGAACACCATCACCAACCCGTGCAGGGTCGTGAGCTGGTTGAAGAAGTCCGGATTGACCACCTGCAGGCCGGGTTGGAACAGTTCGGCGCGGATGGTCAACGCCATGACGCCGCCGGCGAAGAACATCATCAGGCTGAACCACAGATACATCGTGCCGATGTCCTTGTGGTTTGTGGTCGTGACCCAGCGCATCAGCCCGCTGGGGTGGTGCGCATGCTCATGGCCGTGGGCGTGCTCGTGGGCGATCGTCGTCATAGTGGACTCCTGTGGAATTCTTTGGCGGGCTCGGGCGCTGCGGATTCGTTGCCGGTTCAGCCGGCGGGATTGATTTCGACCCGGCGCGCGTCCTTGTCCGCACCGCTGCCGGTGATCGTGGCCGGCGGCTTCATGTTGATGCGCTGCTCCGCCACGCCGGCGCCCTTGAGGGCCTCCCGCACCGCCAGGGCGCGTTCCTTCGCCAGTTCGAGATTCGTATCCAGGCTGCCCGACTTGTCGGTGTATCCGGTGATGTCGACCTTGGCATCGGCGTGGGCCGCCAGGTATTCCACCGCCGCCTTGATCGCGGCCTGGGCATCCCCCGGCAACTCCGCCTTGCCGGTGTCGAAGTAGATCTTCGACGGCATGGCGTCGCCGCCGGCGGCGGCCTGCGGCGCCTGGGCAGCGGGCGCTGCGGCAGTCCCGCCCCCGCCGCGCGCCGCCTTGACGTCGGCCGGCTGGACCACCTCGCCCGTCGCATTGCCCCAGTGGTTGCGCGTGTAGGTGATGACCGCGGCGATGTCGGTATCGGACAACTGTTTGCCCCAGGCCGCCATGGCCGTCTGCTTGCCGTCGCGCTGCACGCCGTTGAGGATTGTTTCGATCTGGCCGCCCTTCGGGCCGAGCACGACCTTGGAACCGTCGAGCGCCGGGAAGGCCGGCGGTACGCCCTTGCCGTTGCCCTGGTGGCAGGCGACGCAATTGGCGGCGTAGACCTTCTCGCCGCGCGCCTTCAGTTCATCGAGGGCGAAGCTCTTGTTGGGGTCGTCCACGCTGGCCGCGGCTTTCTTCTTCTGCTCCGAAACCCAGGCCGCATACTGCTCGGGCGCCACCACGTGCACCTCGATCGGCATGAAGCCGTGCTCCTTGCCGCACAGTTCGGCGCAGTTGCCGCGATAGACGCCGACCTTGTCCGCCTTGAACCAGGTGTCGCGGATGAAGCCGGGGATGGCGTCCTGCTTGACACCGAAGGCCGGCACCCACCACGCGTGAATGACGTCGTTGGCGGTGGTGAGGACGCGGATTTTCTTGCCTACCGGCACCACCAGCGGATTGTCCACTTCCAGCAGGTAGTGCTCGCCCTTCGGGGCCTGATTGTGGATCTGCTCCTGGGGGGTCTTGAGACTGCTGTAGAACTGGATGCCCTCTCCCTCGCCCTTGATGTAGTCGTAGCCCCATTTCCACTGATAGCCGGTGGCTTTCACCGTGATGTCGGAATTGGATGTGTCCTTCATGGCGATGATGGTCTTGGTCGCCGGCCACGCCATTCCCAGGAGAATGAAAATCGGAATGACGGTCCACAGGATCTCGACCGTCGTGTTCTCGTGAAACTGGGCCGCCACCGCGCCCTTGGACTTGCGGTGGGCATAGACCGAATAGAACATGACGCCGAACACCGCGATGAAGATGACCAGGCAGATCACGAGCATCAGCGTGTGCATGTCGTAGATCTGCGCGGCGATTGTCGTCACCGGCTGCTGGAGGTTGACCTCGTTCCCGGCTTGGGACGCGCCGGCAACCGCTGCGAGCAGGAGCCCCGCGCTGCTTGGCTTGGACAGAAGCGCCATCGTTCTTTGCCTCTCTTTATGTATCGAATTGGTTCTTGTCGTAGCGCGGCATCATCGCGCGCCGCAGTTCCGCCGCCAGCCGCCGCCGAGCCCCGGTATCGAGATGCCGGCCGATCTCCAGCTCGCGGCCGTGGGATCGCAGGGCGAGGCGCGCATCCTGCCCGGGAGCCACCACCAGACGCGCCCAGCGCGGATTGAATTCATGCCGCTCGACGCGGCTGCGCTCGCAGATTTCGACCACGAGCTTGCCATCCTCGAGGCTGATGCGCTCGAAATCACCGACCCGCCGCGCATGCCACACGAAAGCCAACGCCAGGGCGCCGACTTCCAGACCGGCGAAGGGAAGCACCAACCAGGCCCCGGCAATCAGTCCCCACGCCGCAGCGATCCCCAGGGACACTCCGCCCAGCGCGATGAACAGCGCGCACAGGCGCGCCGGCGCAATCGAGCAGTTGCGCTTGGCGAGTACCGAGAAACCCGCTGGGCCGCTGATTTGCGCGTCGAGCATGTGGACGACCGAAGACACTCTCCTCCCCAGTGCGGCATCGCCATCGTAAAGGCGCGAATAGTTATGAAAATCGTGCCGCGAAACGAGCCATAAGTTAGCACACGAATCGCCCCTTATCAAGCGTGCCTTGACCTGGATCAAAAATGCTGCACGACACAAAAATTCGGTGCTGATTCAGGTCAAAGGAGCCTGCGATCCGGCGCCGGACAGGGCCGTCAGAAGCTTCTGGTGGATGCCGCCGAAGCCGCCGTTGCTCATCACGACGACATGGTCCCCCGGCTGCGCGCCCGTGCGCAGCGCCGCCACGATGGCGTCGATGTCGTCGAACACCCGCGCCCGGTCGCCGAGCGGCGACAGGACCGCCGCGGCGTCCCACCCCAGATTCGCGCCATAGCAATAGACGCGATCGGCGGCGTCGAGGCTGGCCGCCAACTGATCCTTCATCACGCCCAGCTTCATGGTGTTGGAACGGGGTTCGAGCACGGCATGGATGGTCGCAGCTCCGACCACCTGCCGCAGCGCAACGAGGGTGGCCGAAATGGCGGTCGGATGATGGGCGAAATCGTCATAGACGGTGATGCCGTGGGCGATGCCCCGCAGTTCCAGGCGCCGCTTCACGCCGCGGAAAACACTGAGCGCTGCGGCCGCTGTCTGCGGCGGTACGCCGGCGTGGCGCGCCGCAGCGACCGCCGCCACGGCATTGAGACGGTTGTGCAAGCCGGGCAGCGCCAGCCGCACGCGGCCGCAGCTCGCGCCATCGCGACAGATCGAAAACAGGCCATCCGGCGCGGGATCGTCCGCCGACCAGCCGTCCGCAGCATTGAACCATTCCACCGGAGTCCACGCTCCTCGGGCGAGGACACGTTTCAGACTCTCCTCCGCCGCATTGGCGACGATCAGGCCGGAACGCGGCAGGGTTCGCACCAAATGGTGGAATTGGGTCTCGATCGCCGCAAGATCGGGGAAGATGTCTGCGTGATCGAATTCGAGATTGTTCAGCACCGCGGTTCGGGCGCGGTAGTGCAGGAACTTGGAGCGCTTGTCGCTGAACGCGGTGTCGTACTCGTCGGCTTCGATGACGAAAAAGGATGAATCGCTCCAGCGCGCCGATTCCCCGAAATCCACCGGCACGCCGCCGACGAGAAAACCGGGGCGCAGACCCGCGTACTCCAGAATCCACGCCAGCATGGCCGTCGTCGTCGTCTTGCCGTGAGTGCCGGCGACTGCGAGCACCCACTTACCTTGGAGCACGTTTTCCGAAAGCCACTGCGGTCCGGAGACGTAGGGCAAACCGCGGTCGAGGATCTCCTCCAGCAGCGCATTGCCGCGGGAGATGGCGTTGCCGACGACAAAGATGTCCGGAGCCAGGGCCAGCTGGTCGGCGCCATAGCCCTCGATGAGTTCGATGCCCGCTGCCGACAACTGGGTGCTCATCGGCGGATAGACGTTGGCATCGCAACCGGTGACCCGGTGGCCTGCTGCACGCGCGAGAAGGGCGATGCCCCCCATGAAAGTGCCGCAGATACCAAGAATGTGAACGTGCATGGCTGATCCGGGTAAAATAGCGCCGCATTCTAAACCAATCGGTAGCGAACTGCCGCGATCCGGCGCCGATGCCCCACCGTCAGAAGACCAACGCGCTGCACTACCAGACGATGCGGCGCAACATCGCCAGCCTCGCCGCCCGCCTCATGGCCGAAGACGGCATCAGCGACTATGGGCTGGCCAAGCGCAAGGCGGCGCGCCAGCTCGGCGCCCCGGAAACGGAGGCGCTGCCGGCCAACGCCGAGATCGAGACCGAGCTGCGCGCCTACCAATCGCTTTACCAGAGCGAGGAGCAGCGGCAAAGGCTGCACCGGCTGCGCGCCGTCGCCGTGTCCGCCATGCGCCTGCTGGAGCGCTTCTCCCCATACCTGACCGGCCCGGTGCTGGACGGCACGGCCGGCCGCTATGCCGCCGTGGATCTGCTGGTTTTCCCGGAAAGCCCCAAGCCGGTGGAGATCTTCCTGCTCGACCGCATGATCGAATACCGCCACGGCGAGACACGGCGCGGCAGCGGCGAGCCAGCGGAGGCGGTACTCAATTTCGAATGGGAAGACACGCCGATCTCGGTCGCGGTGCATGATCGATTCGCCGAGCGCATGCAGCATCGCAACCCGCGCACCGGCCGCATCCTGGAGCGGGCCGCGCTGAGCACAGTCGAGGCGCTGCTGAGGGAGGATTCGTGAGCAGGGTGGAGCAAAGGCTGGTCATCTTCGCGGTGGCCTTCGCTGCCGTCATCGCCGGCGCCTTGTACAGCTGGTCGAAAATCGCCCCGCAGCCGGTATCACCGGATGCCGCCGCGCAATTGCTGGCATTGCGCCTGCCCGATCTGGCGAACAAGCAACACCGGCTCTCGGACTGGCGCGGCAAGGTTCTGGTGGTCAATTTCTGGGCGACCTGGTGCCCGCCCTGCCGCGAGGAGATACCGGGTTTCATCCGCCTGAGCGAGAAATACAAGGGGAAGGGGGTTGAATTCGTCGGCATCAGCATCGATTCTGCCGACAAGGTCCGAGATTATGCTGCCAAAGAAAGCATCAATTACACGCTGCTGATCGCCGACAGCAGCGCCATGGCCGTCGCTCCCGTCTTTGGCAACCGGGCGCAGGGACTTCCATTTACCGTCGTGCTGGATCGTTCCGGCGCCACGCACAAGGTCAAGATCGGGCTGCTGGACGAAGCCGAACTGGACGGCGTCCTGGCGCAAATGATGTGACAGCGCGTGGCCCACGGCAGCCAAAACTGGACAACTTGTCGCTATTTGCGGCAAACTTGCGGCCATGATTCGGGCAAGGCGTGAAGCGAAAGGCAAGACTGGCGGCCCGCGGGAGACCGGCGAACGCAAGATATTGGTGCTGCACGGCCCGAATCTGAATCTGCTCGGCAGCCGCGAACCGGACATCTACGGCCGCGTGACCCTGGCGGACATTCACCTGGCGATGGAGAGCCGCGCCCGCGCCGCGCGCGTGGTCGTCGAGAGCTTCCAGAGCAACAGCGAAGGCGAACTCATCAATCGGGTGCAGGGCGCCGCCACCGAAGGCATCGATTTCATCATCATCAATCCGGCCGGCTATACCCACACCAGCGTCGCCCTGCGCGACGCCCTGGCCGCCGTGGCCATACCGTTCATCGAAGTCCACCTCTCCAATATCTTCGCCCGCGAGCCGTTCCGCCACCACTCGTATTTCTCCGATCTCGCGGTCGGAGTGATATCCGGTCTGGGTGCAGATGGATATGAACTCGCCCTGGAGCACGCCTTGCGCCGCTTTGCCGGTCCAAGGACGGTGCGGTAGACAGACTCGCGGCCGGCCCGCACCGGACGCGCGAAAGGATCACGCCCATGGACCTGAGGAAGCTCAAGAAGCTCATCGACCTCGTGCAGGAATCCGGCATTTCCGAACTGGAAGTCACGGAGGGCGAAGAGCGGGTCAGGATCGTCAAGCACGGGGCCGCCCCCCCGCCCACGATGTACACCACGACGCTGACATCCGCGGCGCCCGCCCCGGTCCCAACGCCCGCCGAGGCGGCGGCCGCCGCGGCGGAATCGGCGGCCGCCGCGCAACAGGAAGGACATGTGCTCAAAGCACCGATGGTGGGAACCTTCTACCGCTCGTCCGCGCCGGGTTCCAGGCCCTTCTCGGAAGTCGGGCAGGCGGTCGCCGTCGGAGACACCCTCTGCATCATCGAGGCGATGAAGCTCATGAACGAGATCGAGTCGGATGCCGCCGGGACGATCAAGGCCATACTCGTGGACAACGGCCAGCCGGTCGAGTATGGCCAGCCGCTGTTCCTGATCGGATGAAATTGCGCCGCCGGAAGCCGAGGGTACGAACGATGCGCGACCATCGCGGCGATCTTGCACAGCCATTTCGCCTTGCCGCCGGCACGGCGAGGTTTCCCTAATGTTCGAGAAGATACTCATCGCCAACCGGGGCGAGATCGCGCTGCGCATCCAGCGCGCCTGTCGCGAACTCGGCATCAAGACCGTCGTCGTCCATTCCGAGGCGGACATCGAGGCGAAATACGTCAAGCTTGCCGACGAGTCCGTATGTATCGGGCCGCCGGCCTCCTCCGGCAGCTACCTGAACATACCCGCCATCATCAGCGCAGCCGAGGTCACCGACTCCGAGGCGATTCACCCGGGCTACGGTTTTCTTTCGGAGAATGCGGATTTCGCCGAGCGCGTGGAGCGGTCGGGCTTCGTCTTCATCGGTCCGCGCCCGGAAACGATCCGGCTCATGGGAGACAAGATCAGCGCCAAGGATGCGATGAAGGCGGCCGCCGTCCCGGTGGTGCCGGGCTCGGAAGGCGCACTGCCGGAAGACCCGAAGGAGATCGTCAAGATCGCGCGCGCCATCGGCTATCCGGTGATCATCAAGGCCGCGGGCGGCGGCGGCGGCCGCGGCATGCGCACGGTGCACACCGAGGCGGCGCTGCTCAACGCGGTGCAGACGACGCGTGCCGAAGCCCAGGCGGCATTCAGCAACCCCACGGTATACATGGAGAAGTTCCTGGAGAATCCGCGCCACGTCGAGATCCAGGTGCTGGCCGACTCCTTCCGCAACGCCGTGTATCTCGGGGAACGCGACTGTTCCATGCAGCGCCGCCATCAGAAGATCATCGAGGAGGCGCCGGCACCGGATCTGAACCGGCGCCAGATCGCGCGCATCGGCGAGCGCTGCGCCGAGGCCTGCCGTCGCATCAACTACCGGGGAGCCGGCACCTTCGAGTTCCTGTTCGAGAACGGGGAGTTCTACTTCATCGAGATGAACACTCGCGTTCAGGTCGAGCACCCGGTGACGGAACTGATCACCGGCATCGACATCGTGCAGGAACAGGTGCGCATCGCCGCCGGAGAAAAGCTTGCCTTCCGCCAGCGCGACATCGAGTTTCGCGGCCATGCCATCGAGTGCCGCATCAATGCGGAGGATCCATTCAAGTTCACCCCCTGCCCCGGGCGCATCACGACCTACCATCCCCCCGGCGGGCCGGGCATCCGCGTCGATTCCCACGTCTATCAGGGCTATACCGTGCCGCCGTACTACGATTCCATGATCGGCAAGGTCATCGCCTACGGCGACACGCGGGAGCAGGCGATCAAGCGCATGCGCATCGCGCTGTCGGAGATGGCCGTGGAAGGCATCAAGACCAACATCCCGCTGCACCAGGAGCTGATGCTGGACGCGCGCTTCATCAAGGGCGGCACCAGCATCCATTACCTGGAGCAGAAGCTCGCCGCCCGGCAGGAAGTCGCCAACGTCAAATAACGGGTCGCGGCGCACGCGCCGCGGCAGCTCATGTGGTACGCCGTCACCCTATATGCCGACGCCGCCCACGCGGAGGCCTTTCGGATGCGCTGATGAGCCATGGCGCCCTGTCCGTCGCCATCGAGGACGCGGACGCCGGCACCGAGCGTGAGCAGCCCCAGTTCGGCGAGCCGGGCGCGCAACTGCGCCCGCTGTGGCAGACCAGCAAGGTGGTGGCGCTGTTCGATCCGGACGCGGACCTGCCGTCGGCCATCGCCGCCGGCGCGACGGATGCAGGACTGGCCCAGGTTCCCTCCTTCACCGTGGCGGAGGTGC
>CAVPDA010000013.1:0-84474 GCA_963702495.1 uncultured beta proteobacterium
TGCGATGCCGTCCCCGCCGCGACCCAACCGGCTAGTGCCACACGATCGTCGCCAAGATCATCCTGCGGGCCACAGACTGACTCAACGCTTGTCCTGACACTGTACGGGCATCTCTACATATCTTCGCAAAACTGCCACCGGCGCAATATCATGTAGCAGTCATGAAACTTGCCTTGGCGACACAAACTGTCGCGAATGAGCAGGGTCTTTGATACTATTGCGACGTACTGGTGTCCATCAGTCGCTGAAAATGTTGCCCCTGAATATGTCGCTATGACGCGATGAACTGCGGTGTCAGGACACCAGTGATGGGTTTGGCCTACTCAATCAGTCTGTAAACTTATAAGGTGGGCACATATGCCACTTCGCTCACGTTCTGACTGGCCAGCGCGTTCAAGAAACTTTCTCGAAGTGTTTTCGCCCGCTGCCAAATCAGGGCCAAACGGTGGGCGTAGTTGAAAAGAATGCGATTACCGGTTGTCGCACTTAGGATTCATGTAGCAAAAACCTAGACACCATAGGCACCAGCCGCGGCAATGACATTACCGGCCTGTTGGTGGTGGTAAAAGAAACTACGGTACCCCGATTCCGCTCGGAAAGAGATAAATGCTGCCACCGGATACTCAGCCAGCCGCTCAAACACTCGCGTTGTCTCGGATGTCCTAAAAGAAGGACGCTGGAAGGATACGTGTGTCATGGAAAAAACCCGTCGTTCAGGCACATCTGGGCCCCAACGGGCGAGATCCCGGAGTGTGACTGCCAGGTAAATGGTCCAGTGACCGAGCGGGTCGCAAGTTGCATCAGCATCAAACTCTGCTCCGATTCTCGACTGAAGATCCGTTCGCTAAGCAAAGTGGCGAATCGCTTGCCAGTCACCTTTTCCGCTGCCCAAACCAGGAACGGCCGGGTCAGACTCCTTGTAGACCAGGCAGGTCCCGTGTTCGCGTTCCTTCACCAAAGACGGCAGGTAGTTAGCATGATGGCATGCCGATTACGGTGGCGGCGATCATTGCCAGCAATCGTCGTCGTCGCCAACTGCCTTTGTACTGATGCCAGACTCCATATCGAGCAACTGTCGCACTGTTGCTCCCGCGTATGCAGTACCAGATAGTTTCCGGCACATACTCTTCGATGAGACCCTCTTCGTGCAGCGACCCGTCAGCGAGCAACGTGGCGATGACAGTCGCAGTAATGGACTTAATCATCGAGAACGTTTCGTGAGGCGTATCCGGCGTCATGCCATGGAAGTACTCCTCGCAGACAATCTTGCCGTGCTTCATCAAGAGGAACGCGTCAACGTCCAGTTCCGCGAGTTGCTTCTCGAGTGTGGTGGATTGTCCTGTCGCTTTGCAGAGATTCTTACCCGCTAACATCTCGAGATTCGCGTGGCAAAACGATGATGGGATGATTGCCGCGGCTAACGCGTTGGGTTGGATACATCTCTCGCCAGTGTTGCATCGCCCACCGCAGCTTCGCGTGCGTATCCCCGTAGTTGTCACGCGTGACCTGATTCTCCGCTGAAGGTGGAAAACCTTCCATCACAGCACTCTCTGCAGGATAGGACTTCACGCCGTCGTTCACTTGGAGACTCGTTGTCTGGCGCGTCGACGAGGGGTGCCGGAAAAGGCACGGGATGATTTCAAAATCGACTGACGGTCGCCACAAGTCCTGCAAAACCAGCTCGCTGCAAGAATAGACGTCGGTCCATGGTTACGTCCCTTTTCAAGGAATCCCCACTTGCGGTGTCGATCGATCGTTGTATGGTACCGTCCGGTATTTCCGCTTGGTGACAATCACTACCGTATTGAGAGTTCTCGATCACAATCTCGTGAACTGCTGCCCGAGCAACACAGCCGTGAACTGCAACTCACTTCTTCGGCTGTGATCCAAGTCCTGGGATTTCTTCGACCGGAGTAGCGTTCCAGTACTCGACGGTCCCATCCATACTTGCCCACACGATGCCGTTCCCGTTCGGGGCAAAGAATGCCCTGCGAATTCCCCGATCCACTGTCAATGAGCCCGTCGGTTCACCAGTCGCCGCCCGCCAGAATCGGATCTCAGCCCGCAGGGCTTGCCGCAACAAGCGACTTGCCATCCGGTGAGTATGCGATCGAGGTCAGCCAGTTTCCGTTCCCTGTCAGTTCATGCCGCTTGACCCAACTTCTCACGTCCCACACTTCAGCCGTATCGGTGTGGCCCGCCACCGCGATGCTCTCTCCGTCGGGCGAGAACGCCGCGCACAGAACAGTGAGAGCCTATGCTGGATTTCCCTAACAAGTCGGCCAGCTTGCACGTCCCACAGAAAAAACCTTGTTTTGCCCCATGATGCCGCCGCCAAATACTGCCCGTCCGGGGAGAAACTCGCGGAGACAAGAGCGGGCACCTTTCCTCCTAAAATGTCGAAACACGGACTTGGAATCAACGTCCCATATGACGAAGATCTTGCCTCCACCTCCCGCCAGCCACTTTCCGTCGCCAGAAAATGCCACGCAAAGGAGACCCCGTCGCATCAACGGTGAGGTTGTCGACGCATTCGCCAGTGGACGCATCGCATAAGTGGACCGTGTTGTCTGCACCTGTGAATGCCACGGTCTTACCGTCTGGCGAAAAGGCAATGCTTACAACCATATTCCCGCCGTCTCGCCTTTTTTACCTTGTCGGTTTTGATGTCCAGATCTCCACACCGTCGTTCATTCCCGCAATCGCAATCCTGCGACTATCCGGGGATATCGCTGCAGCTGCAGTCCAGTGCACAGGGCCTCGATAGATGCTGCGCGCGCGGTTCCAGATCCCATCTGTACGGTTCCGTCGTCACTACCGGATGCCAGTGACTTTCCGTCGGGTGAGAAATAACGCAGTGTTCACTTGCCCTCAATGCAGAAATCTCACTAATTCGCTCTCGCGTATGAGCGTCATAGACCCGGACCGACGAATCATCCAGTCCGGCGACAGCATACTCGCGTCCGTCCGGCGACATCGACAACTGTGCGATCTCTCTACGCCATGAAGACTCCGAGCTACGCTGGGTCAGCGTGTTGTTTGCCAGGCTCCAGACATGCATACCGGAACAATCACCAATTGCTGCAAGCGGCCCACAATAACCAAGTATAGTTGGCTGCTCTCCAATACCATGCGTATCGAGACGCTCACCTATTTCTACATTCCAGAGTGCCAACGAACGTTGGTCCGTGGCTCGAGGTCAGCAGGAGCTGACCTTCCGTGCGAAGGCCTGGACGTACTGAGTCAGGGTCTGCGTGATCTCTCCAGTACGAGCATCCCAGACAAGGGTCGTATTGTCGTCGCTCGCGCTCGCCACCAATCGCCCATCAGGTGAGACAGTTACCGAAGACACCGCCTTAGCTTTGTTTGCCACGCCAATGCATTTGGGGACTTGCTGGGCAGGATTGCTTCAGGGGGCGCTGTTGAACGCGCCGCGGTCAAACAGCCCTTGGAATACCGGAGACGATCCCCACTATTACCCTATAATGGTGGATATCCGGAGCTAAAATATTTCCGGCTTCCCGAGCGAAAAACACCCAAAATAACTTTCACCTAGTTCTATCAGACGGAATTTCGGTGACAGTCACCATAACCTCGAATTACCACCAGGCGGAATCTTGTAACAGATTCTAGAAACTGGAATTGCGGTGGGATTAGAACCAGCTTTGCTGGTTCATAATTTCGAGGTTATGGTGACTGTCACCGAAATTTTCTGGAATCGAGCAGCGACGGTCTGGAACCGTGCACAGAGTGCGGACAAACCCTGCGCAACGTTACCGTCCTTGTCCTGTTCCGCCGGCTGCCAGACTTCGATCGAAGGCTTTAAGCGCGGCATCTGTCTGGTTTTTGTGAGTGAATCCAGCCGAAATCGTTTCACGGTCCCGTCGGCAATCGCACATTGACGGTCTCAGATCATATTTCGGGCGCTTCGTCCAGGCAGCGGGAAGCTTCGTCAAGCCTGGGGCCGTCTGAAGCGCCGCCGCTCCGGCGCGGTCCATCAGGGCCAGTGCAAGGTTCAGTGCGACGCCCGCGTCTTCCGGATTTGAATCCAGGATCAATCGCGCTAGCGGTACCCGAACGGCAACCGTTTCGGCCGACGCTTCGACATCCCCGCGTTCCAGCGCGCAGCAGTGCCGGATCTGAACCGCCATGTTCAAGGGCGGCAACAGTAGTGCTTCCCGCGCCTTCCGGATGGCTCTATTTGCTGGTCCTTATCGGTGATGCCCTGTTCGTTCAGATGGGCCACGATTTCTTCGGGGATTTCCTGCGGACGGATTTTGCCGAAAAAAGCAATAAGGGACAGAAGATCGTCGACGGCCATGCCCGCGATATCCAGCGCATTTCCAAATCCCGGAGTTCGAACGCCCTTGCGGCCGCGTCGGTCCACCGGAATCGCGTTCCCGCAGAGAGAGGATTGGGAGCATCGCGTCGCCTTCGGGCTCGGGCAGTTGACATGAGTTCAGCCCAGATACTTCTTGGAGCTTCGGAAATCTGTTCTCCGAGTTCTTTCAGCCCAGTTCGTCTCAATCCCGGCGGCCTCGAGAGATGCTGTGCACGGCGCAGCAGGAAATCGGCATTGCGGACCAGAGACGGCTCGCCGCTGAATAACCCGAGATGCGTGGTCGCCTGAGCCACGCGTACGGCGGCATTATTTCCAGTGCCCGGTCGGGCATCGCCATGCTGTGCAGCCACGTGGATATCCCGACGGCTATGGATTTCTGGATGGCGATCTCGATTTCGTCGGGATCGTCTTTTTCGAATGCACGATTTACTGCTTGGACGGACCGGTTAAATTCTTCCGGGCCGACCTCTTCGGGCAGCTCCAGGTTTGCGTCGGACACGGCTGTCCGGACGGCCCTTTCCAGCGGTTCCCAGACATTTTGCGCCGTCTGCAGCGAGCTTCTCTGCTCGACTACCATTCGACCCGCGGGCCCCGCACGAAAGCCACGCGCTGCACCCATCCCCGGCTGGACTCGAATCGGCCGCGACAGCGGGCCCGGGGTCGATGACAAATCTTTCAGCGAGCGCCTCCCCGGTTCAGCCGGATTTTCCCGATCCACTCTTCGTCCGGCCGGTCCGCGAGGAACGGAGGCACGGCGCACGTGAACCGCGATCATTTCCTGGGGCTGGTCCCAGCGGGAAAACACGAAGTCCGTAAGAGTGGAGTTGAACGGATCGAATACCCAGCCGGCCGGAATTTCAGTCTGAATGGTTGAATCGGATCTTTGAAAATCATCGTATCCCCCCATAAAATCAAAGAACCGGGGGCATTCCACTCGTTCCGCTCTCTTTGAGCTCTTTCGACAATCAGGTGAGCGAGTGGCACGTCCCCGGTTCTATACCTTCGCCTCCAAAAGCCGACTGCTACAAAAGTCCCGGAGGCAATGTCGGATAATCTTTTCCTGCATTTTAACATGGGTTTCGTTCCGGGCACGGGTGATCATGAAATCGGCCGTTCGGTAAAGCTGGTCGCGAGTCAGGATTTTGCGGGCCACTCCCTGCTCGATAGCCTTCATGCCGACGGCGACAGCTTCCCGAATAAAAACATCGGGCTCATCCATTTTGGGGACGATATAGTCCGGACGAAGGCCCTTGTCCTCCGCGCACATTTCGCGAGCTCGGTCGCTGCGGCGATGCACATCCCATCCGTAATGGTCGTGGCAGCCACGTCCAGCGTTCCTCGAAAGATGCCGGGGAAGCCGAGCGAGTTGTTGATCTGGTTGGGGAAATCCGATCGGCCGGTGCCGATGACGAGGCGCCCGCTTCTTTGGCATCCCATGGCCACATCTCCGGAATCGGGTTGGCGGTGATAAAAACGATGGGATCCTTGGCCATGCCGGCAACCCATTCTTTTTTATAGTATCCGGTCCGGGAGTGGATGCGGCAGAAAGCACATCTGCTCCGCGCATCGCTTCCTCGATGCCGCCGACCAGATTGTCTTTATTCGTGATCTGGCACATCTCCCATTTATCTTTGTGGGTTTTCTGGAGCTCCGTGCGGCCTTTGTGCAGCGTGCCCTTGGTATCCACAAAAATCAGATTGCCCGGCTTCGCGCCATAGGCCATATAGAGCGCGCCGATGCGGATGTTGGCCGCGCCCGATCCGACCAGCGTAATTTTCACGTCCTCAATCCGCTTGCCGACGATTTTCAGGGCGTTGATCAAGCCCGGCCAGGCAAACGGTCGCCGTTCCCTGCTGGTCGTCATGCCAGACCGGGATCTTGCAGCGCCGGCGCAATTCGGCAAGAATGTAAAAACACTTGGGCTGTGAGATATCCTCGAGGTTAATCCCTCCGAAAGACGGTTGAATCAGTTCCACCGTCCGGATGATTTCATCGGGATCCTTGGTGTCGAGGCAGATGGGGAATGCATCCACGCCGCCGAGGTATTTAAAAAGAATGCCTTTCCCTTCCATGACCGGCAAGCCGGCCTCGGGTCCGATATCGCCCAGGCCCAGGATGCGGGTGCCGTCCGTGACTACCGCCACGGTGTTCCCCTTGTTTGTATGCTGAAATACTTTTTCGGGATTTTTGTATATGTCTTTGCAGACTTCCGCTACTCCCGGGGTATACCAAATGGCGAAGTCATCAAAGTCGCGAATGCAGCATTTCGGCGAAGTTTCCAGCTTTCCCTTGAAAAAAGGATGCAGTTTCATCGCATCTTCCGCAGGCTTGTAGGCTTTAGCCAGCAACTCCTCCTTGGTCATTCTTTTCTGCTCTGGTGCCTTCTCTGATTTAGCGGCCGGATCACTATCAATGGCCATTCTATCCTCCGTCTGTTTTCAGATTATGTAGCTTTGCGCGAACGTCCCCATGCCTGCTGCAATGCTTGAGGACTACGGATTTCAAATATGGTTTACCGTGCCCACGATACTCTCGTCGGCTACGAATTCAAGAAGCAACATATGTGATACAATCGAGCCAATTACCAAACGCTAAAGGAGACGCTATGTCGGCAGAGAGAAGGCTTGCACTGGTAACCGGGGCCACCATGGCCAGGGGCATCGGAAGAGCGACAGCCCTCACCCTTGCGCGGGAAGGGTGCGACGTGGTCGTTACGGGCTTTAACAACATGGACGGGGCCAGGGCGGTTTCGGATGAGATAAAGGCAATGGGCTGCAGGTCCCTCGCCCTCAAGATGAACGGAAGGGATTACAGCGATGTGCAGAAAACCTTTGCCACTATCAAGCAGGAGCTTGGGCCGGTTGAGATCCTCGTCAACAACGTCGCCCAGATGCGCCGGATGATGTCCATCGCCAAGACGACCATGGACGATTGGGAAAACGAAGTGAAGCTCTGCCTCAACTCCGCCTTCTACTGCATCAAGGAGGCGTGGGAGGACATGTGCGCCAACAAGTGGGGGCGCATCGTCAACATGACCTCCGTTGCGGGCGTCATGGGCGGTTACGGGCAGTCAAGCTACGGCTCTGCCAAGGCGGGCCTCGTCGGTCTCGCCAAGTGCGTGGCCCTGGAGGGTGCGAGGTTCAACATCACGGCCAACTGCGTCCTCGTGGGCATGGCCCAGACCGAGTCGTACGACGAGCCGATCGGGGAAGAGGTTCGGAAGACCATCGAGAAGAAGATCGCCTTCCGGAGGGCCGCATCGCCCCAGGAAGTCGCCGACGCCATCGCCTACGTCGTCTCCGAGAAGGCCAGGTATATGACGGGCAGCATCGTCGACCTCATGGGCGGCCTCGATCTCTTCATCATTTAGGAGCCTGTCCGAGTAATAGAAGGAGTTGCGCGCATGGGGCTTGCACGGGGAGCGCCATGCGCGAGGAGAAGGCGATGTCGGTGCACATGGTTGACGACGAGCAACGCAGCGATCGATCCATATTTTTGCCGATGAGCTCCAGAAATAAGAGATGGTTGATGCAACCGGCAACATGGATGGGATTCATGGGAGTGCGTGATTTCCTCGTGAGAAGCAGCTCCAAATGGTTTTCGCGTGTAATAACGCGCTACTGATCATAAAAGGGAGCCCAGGTTTTAATGGCATTGTATGGCTCAACGCCGCAATCTGGGTTTAATGCGCCTGCTCCGCTCCGCTGACCTTGATTGGTAGACGCGGGTCCAGATATGCGAAGGCTTCCCCCAGAGACCAGGCGATTACTCCCAGCGCTGTCAAGGGCAGGGAAACAAGAAAATACTTTCGATAGATCGGGTTTTGGATATTGCGTGATGTAATCTGCAGTAATAGTTTCGCGGCAATCCATGCGAAGGAAAGACCATAGAAGGTGCGGCGGGCTAGCGTGAATCGTTGTGCCACAACGCGTACCCAGGCAAAAGACCGGCCGTGATGGAATTCGTGGCGAAGAAAACGACTCATGGATGCGATGCTCTGATGGGACACCTGGATTGCCGGACAAAAATGCAGCGACAGACCTGCGCCTGCAATGCGCCAGTGGAATTCGGTGTCGGAACAAGGAGTTCCTGGGATGAAGGTCCGAAACGGCCTTTAGCTTCGCGCTGATAAGACATATTCGCGCCGGCAATATCTGCCCGGGAGCCTTCCGTAACTTGCCGGGCATCCAACTGCTGAACTCTGAAAAATAGGCAGCCCACGCCACAAGGCTTGCGGGTTCGCAATTGGCGATTGTCCCGCCTATAGCGAGTGCTGCATTCGTTTCGTGCGATTGTAAAATCTCCCTCGCCCAGTTCTTCGGAGCAGTGCAATCGGCATCGATTAGCGCAATAACGCGTCCGCGAGCCTGCGCCAGACCTGTGTTGCGTGCATCGCCGCAATACTTACGCTTAGATGAGCGGATAAGCCTGACCCGAAGGAAAATCACGGGCGACGATGTCGCCGGTGCCATCACTGGAACTGTCGACGACGATGACCTCCAGTTCACATAGCGACGATTGCACTTTCAGCGATTGAAGGCAGCGTGCAATGGTTTCGCGTGCGTTGTATGAGGCGATGATGACGGATAGGATCGGTTCTGTCGCCATTAGGCCTCGTTTCAGTTGAAAAATTGGGCGGGCCGGACCGTTTCATCGATACAACTGCCACCCTTAAAAGAATAGCTGCATTCGTGGCAAAAGTAGTTCTTCGGATTATTGCGGCGCAGTTGAAGTCGGAATGCCCGATAGGCGGTGTCGTTCCATATTTCTCTAAACGCGCTTTGATCAGGTCCCCCAAAGCAAATCGTTCATCGTAATCATAGGTACATGGGCAGACCGTTCCATTCCAATGTACGGTTGCCGCGTTATAGGGATTACGGCAGGCATTGCGTTTCAGTCTCACAGGCTCTCCCTGCCTGTTGTAGACGAAACGGTGATGGGCAACGGGGTTCAGCGGTAGAAAAGGGCTGTTTTTCTTGTCCGTCCCATCGGCCTTATCCCCATAGGTATTATCCGAACTGGGGTTCAATGTTTTTAGTGTAAGAGCATCGGCTCCCAGTTCCCGGACAAACGAAGGGAGGCATTCCACTTCATGTTCGTTGTGGCTCATAACGATAAAGCGGAAGTTGATAAGAGGCGTTTTGCTCCGCAACGCTTTCTTCCGCTCGGCGAGCGTTTGTATTCCCTGAAGCGCTTTTTGAAGATCGCCTTTATGGCGATATTTTTCAAAAGTTTCCTGGCTGATGCCGTCAACGGCAAAGATGAGCGTATCGAGCCCGCATCGAATGGCATCTTCCGCTTTGCGAGGATCGGCAAACAGATGTCCATTCGTACTCGAAGCGATCCGGATCCCCTTTTTGATGGGCAAAGGCAATCATATCAAACGCGGATGGGTGCATGAATGGCTCTCCCCAGTCCCAGAAGAGGATCATAAAAGCATGCTTTCCTATCTCATCCAGGAGCCTGCGGTACAGGGTGACATCCATGAAACCGGACGGACGATGCATCTGTCCGCTGACAGGGCACAATTCACAGCGCAGGTTGCAGGTGTTCGTGGGTTCGATTTGCAGATGGGTTGGATATCCCCAGGGAGCGGATGGCCGAAGGCGTGCAGAAGCCTCCACGCGGAGCCAATTCAGGATCTTTTTAACCGGGACATCCCGGATGAAATAGGGGAGGGAATCGCATTGAAATGCAATCCTTCGTTGGCCAAAAGCCCGCGCAAGCGTCATTGCTTTTTGTATTCCGCTTCTCATGAGATCCTCGTTGTCGTATCTAGACTTTTATGCAGCCGAAGTTTGGGTTCCCAGCCTTCAGCGCCCAATGGCTGATCTGAAAACCTTCCGTCCCGGAGGAGGCTTTCTCCCCGGATAAGGGCCTTTCATTGGCAATATCGACATCGTCCGGCGAGCGCACGTAGCGCGAGATGAACCGGGCCACACGCCGCTGATGCCGCACCACGAGCATGTCGAACGCGCGCCGCTTGCCACTCTGGGCGAGCCGAACGAGTTCGAGATCCGGGTCTTCGACCGCCACGACGCGTTTGCACACCAGAATGCTGGCCGGACCCTAGTATGACAGCCTGAACAGCTAGTGTAGTGTCCCCTAAATAGCTTTACAGTGTTTCGGGCAGTTGCTATGCTCTCGCTCATGTCGAACACGAGCCAGGCGATCAAGCTGCAATCGGCAGAGCGGACTCAGCTCGAAAAATGGGAATCTTCGCACGGGACTCCGCAACAGGTGGCGATGCGTTGCCGGATTATCCTGAAAGCCGTGGCGGGTCAGCAAAATGTGTCGATCGCCGAGGAACTCGGTGTGAGCCGCCCCACGGTGCTGCTGTGGCGCGAGCGGGTGCGCGAGGGGGGTATCGGAGTGCTCTGGCAGATCGCCCCCGGACGGGGGCGTAAGCCGCACTACGATCAAGCCAAGCGAGATGGGATCATTACTGCAACTTTGCAGAGCAAGCCCAAGGGCAGAACCCATTGGAGTTGCCGGCTCATGGCGGAGGCGCAAGAGGTCAGCAAGAATACGGTGAACCGCTTATGGCAGTTGCACAATCTCAAGCCGCACCTGAGCCGCACCTTTAAGCTCTCGCGGGATGCGAAATTCCTGGAGAAACTCACCGATGTGGTGGGGTTGTATATGAACCCACCGGACCAAGCGCTGGTGCTGTGTTTGGACGAAAAGAGCCAGATCCAAGCGTTGGATCGCACTCAGCCGGGGCTGCCACTCAAGAAAGGCCGCTGCGGTACGATGACGCACGACTACAAACGCAATGGCACGACCACGCTCTTCGCGGCGCTCAACGTATTGGACGGCAAAGTGATCGGCGAATGTCACCCACGGCACCGTCATCAGGAGTGGCTGAGATTTCTGCGCCGCTTGGACCGGGAGTTTCCCCAAGATCTGCAGTTGCACTTGGTGATGGACAACTACGGTACGCACAAAGAGCCGCATGTGAAAGCGTGGCTGAAGAAGCATCCCCGATTCGTTTGCCACTTTGTTCCGACCAGTTCAAGTTGGCTGAACATGGTGGAGCGCTGGTTTCGAGAATTGAGTGAGCAAGCGATTCGGCGCGGCTAGCTTCGTAAGCGTGCCGAATCTACAACAGGCGATCGAGGAATTCATGCAAGCCTGGAACCAAAACCCCAAGCCCTTCATCTGGACGGCCACCGTCGAGGACATCATCAAGAAGATCGACCGGGCGCGGGCGAAGGTTGAGCAGATCAAACCCGGATCTACCCTACCCAGAGGGAAAAGGAAGGTGGCTTGCGTGTAAAGTTATTTCAGGGACACTACACTAGGGTGGCGAGGACATCCCGACCGGCACGACGCCACGAGAGGAAAAAAAACGGGGCCGAGCGGACCGGCCCCCTGTATCGAGCTAGTGAGACGAAAGTGCGCCGTGAGGCGCCGCAGGCAGAGAGGGAAACCTGCGACAGGGTACACACCTCCCCTTGTCCGCTCAAACGGCGAATTGTTCGCGGCGCGGGCGAGTGCCACATCGGCTACTGCACCGTCACGTCCAGCCGGATGCTGCCGATCGAATCGGCACCACCGTTAGCCACCCATACGCGCGAGCCCTCCGCCAGCACCGACGCCGGCCCGGAGCCGGTGCGATAGGCGCGCAGAACGCCGCCGCTCGCGGGGTCGATCTGCAGCAGCGCGTTCTCCGCTTCTGCGGTGACCCAGATGTGGCGGCCGTCCCAGGCGATTGCCGCAGAACCGTCCCCGACCGGGTACTCCCCTAGCACGCGCCCGTCTGCGGCGGCCAGGCGAGTCACGCTGCCGCCAAAATAGTTCGTGACCCAGATCGAGGCTCCGTCGAAGGCCAGGGCCTTCGGTCCTCGACCAACGCCGATGATGGCGACCAGCGCGCCGTTCTCGTCCAGCTTGCTCACCGAGTTGTCGAGATGGTTGGCAACCCACAAGTGCGTGCCATCCCACGCCAAGCCCGCCGGGCGAGTACCGACCGGATAGGTGCCGATCGGCAGACCGGTGACCGCGTTCACGCGGGTCACGGTGTTGTCGCCACTGTTGCTGACCCAGACGCTGCGGCGATCGCCGGCCAGTCCGGCCGGCTGGCCGCCGACCCGATAGGAGCCGAGCAGGCGTCCGTCCCACGGGTTGAACCGCTGTAGGACGTTGTTCTGGCTCGACGCCACCCACAGCTCACCATCGCGCATCAAGAGAGCGGAGGGGCGCTTGGCAACGGCGAGCGAGCCGATCTGCGCCGCGTCGCCGATGCGCACTCGAGCAACCCGGTCGGCCCGGTGCTGAGCGATCCAGACATGAGTACCGTCGGTCGCCAGGGCGATCGGAACACTCGACCAACCCGGACCCCGCTGCGCTGGGGCGACCGCTTCGAGCGGGGTTCGTAGCGGCAACAGCGTCATCGCGGATGCTGCCGCAAGATCCACCGACTGGACGCCGGGGGCAGCGAGAGATAGAACCAGTGCCATTGGTGCGAGGCGGGCTCCAATGAGGGTGCTTCGGCGCAGCGTCTTCATGTCTTCTCTCCCGATGCTCGCTGCGGGCCTTCGAGCCGCAGCATGGTTTTCGCGATCCATTCGGAGCGCGCCTCGCCGGGGCAACCGATCCAGCGTTCCAGCGGCTCGTTGCCAAGGAACAGCATGCCGGTGTGCTGGGTGGTGTCGGCGTCGATCGCCGGGTCGGGATCAGTGGCCCCGAAGCGGCGTCGCAGCAGGTTGACATCCGCGCTCGATGCCCTCAGGAAGAGCCAACCGGGCCCGATGCCGAGCTGCTCGACGTGGTGACGCAGGACGTCGGGCGTGTCGGCTTCCGGCCGCAGAGTGATCGAGTACATGAAGATGTCCCGACCGACGCGATCGCCGAGTTTCTCGTAGACCGCCAGGAGGTTCGCGGTCACCGCAGGACACGCGCCGTCGCAGCTCGCGTAGGTGAAGTTGAGCAACACCATCTTTCCTTTCAGCACATCATCGTAAAAGCGCAGCCTGCGGCCGGTGTGCGCCGTAACCTCCACATTCGGAAAGTACGCGCCTCGGAAGCCCCGCGGACGCACTGGCGCGGACTGGGCGACCCCGGCTGGCAGCGCCAACGTCGCGACGACCGAGGTGGCAAGCCCCAGCCGCAGCCAGTCGCGGCGTGAAATCGATTCCGTCTGGTTCATTCTCTTGCTCCTCAACGTGGCACGATGTCCCAGCGCACCATCATGGCGTGGTCCTCGTGGGTGGAGTTGTGACAGTGCATCATGTAGCGACCGGTGAAGTCGCGGAAGCGCATGAACATCTTCACTTCGTTGCCGTAGCCGAGCCGCGCCACGTCCTTGCGCCCGCGCTCGAACGGCGGCGGCGGCCCGCCGTTTCGCTCCAAGACCATGAACTCCTCGAAGTGAACGTGTATCGGGTGCTGCCAGCCGCCAGAGTTGTTCTGGAACACCCAGACCTCGCCGGAGCCTTCGGGGATCTGTGCCGCTGGCGTGTCGCAGTCGAAGATCTGACCGTTTACCGACCACATGCCCCGACGTCGCTCGAAGCGCCACGTACGCACTTTGGCGGCGGCCAGTTCCGCAGCACTCGGCCGCGGCGCCGGGTAGAAGACGTACGGACCGGGCGCACTGTCATCCGCCGTGATTGCCGGAACCACGTCGAATCGCACCAAGAGATCGCCTTGGCCGACCGGAAGAATATTTTCGGTCGGGCCATTGCCGGACTTCTGCTCCAAGCGGTTCTCGAGGTAGATCGAAGTGCCCGGGGGGAACTGGGAGAAATCGATAATCACATCGGCGCGCTCCGCCACCGACAGGCGCACGTTCGTCAACTCGTAGGACTGCGGCAGCAGGTTGCCGTCAGCGGCGATTACCTGGAAGGGAAGGCGGCGCGACGGGTTGGCGAGATCGGTGAGGTGGAACTGCCAGAAGCGCGCCGGGCCGCCCGCGAGCCAGCGGAAGCGATAGCGCCGCGCCTGAACCTGGAAGCTGGGCTGAATCGCGCCATTCACAACCATCTTGTCGCCGACCTGCCCGTCGAAGTTGAACAGGTCGTAGTAGAGCTGGCCGTCGGGATCGAACAGGCGGTCTTGGAAGACCATCGGGACGTCGAACTCGCCCCACGGCAGGCGCCAAGCGTTATCGGGACCGCCCGTGTCACGCTCGTCGCTCATGATGTAGAAGCCGGCCAGGCCCCGGTAGACGTTGGGCGAGGTGAAGTCCACTTTGTGGTCGTGGTACCAGAGCGTGCCCTGCGACTCGCGCGGGTCACCTGCGGGACCGTACTGCGGCGAACTGAATCCGGCACGTGCGTGCGGGTAGTGGTAGTCGTACCAGCGATCCGCGCCACCCGCCTGCTGCGGGAAGTAGTTGCAGGCGAACCCGTCGCTTGTGGACGGGTTGTGCGCATTGTGCAGGTGCGTGGAGACCTGCGGGATACCGTAACCGACATGGTCCTGCGGAAGCTCGTTCACGTTACGCACGATCGCCGGTGCGCCGTAGCGCGAGCGGAACGTCGGGCCGGGGAAGATCCCGTCATAGCCCCAGATCGGGCTCGGAGACATGTCTGGGTGGAACCGGTGCAAGCCCTCCTTGATGCGTAGTTCATATAGTATCTGCGCTGAAAACCGCTCAAAGGCAACGTGCCGCCCCAGTCGTGATTCGCCGAGCGCGGTTTGGGGCAGAGCTTGCGGGGTCGGGTTTAGTATTCCGACCGGCTGCTTGGTCGGGGGGAGGGGCAGCGGCTGCACGAATGGGCGAGTCGGCGGACTGGGCGCCTCAGAGGCGTGCGCCCGCCCGCTCAAGCCGTGCTTGACCACGAGCAAACCGCCGCTCCCGAGCAGCCCCATCTTCAAGAGGTCGCGTCGGCTAACCCGCGCCTCGACCAGTTCCTGTCGATTCCGGCGCGCAATCTCGGCGATCGAGCGCTCCCGCATGATCCACATTCAACCTCTCCTTGACGCGTCGTTTCCTCGTGGCGCTTCGAGCTGCACCACGTGCTACAGCGGTACATGACGCAAATAAAGTTGCAGGACGGTGCAACTGACCGACTCCTGCCCAGGCAACAACGGCGAGCAGGAACATCTGTTACGCCGCTGCTTGACGGGTGAACGCGCGCTTTGTTCGCGCAGATTTCAAGAGCGCGTTGGATTGAGCTTCCCATGCGAGAGGCAGGCGGGCCAAGGGCGAGATCCTTGCCCGGTTAGTTGGCGGCTTGATCGTGACCAGAATCCAGCAGATCGGCTACGTCCTCCATCACGTGCCGCAAATCCTCGTCGTCTGAGCCGCGATGCGCGACTTCGCCCGTCATCTGCGCGAGGCCTGAACTGGTCGCGATCAAGACGCTTGCTCGAAGACTCGGATGGCGGACCGCGCGTTCGAAATTCCTGTACAGGTGTATGGGTTCGGCGCGAACCTTCTGTCGCTCGGCAAGGAGGCCCCGACCGATGGGCTCTGCCGCGCCGAACGCGAGTTTTGGGCCTTTAGTGGAACGATCGGATCAGGGCAGGGCGTGGGCAAGCAATCCGGATATCATTCACCGCAACGGCGCAGATGCACTGCAAGCAACAGAGTCTTTGCGTTCTAGCGCCTTTTCGGTCCGCACATCATGCCCTATCAATATACCTGGCACTCAATCCTCGGCATCGTCCGCGAGCACAAGAAGGATCTGATCAGCGCGCACATCGTCGCCATTCTGGCGGCGGTGGCGAGCGTGCCGATTCCCCTTCTGATGCCGCTGCTGGTGGACGAAGTGCTGCTGCACCAGCCCGGTCGCCTGGTGGGATGGCTGAACAGCCAGTTCCCCACCGCCTGGCTGAGCTGATCAGGGGTGACGGGCTTTACAGCCGGCTCTATGGGCAACTGCAGCACTGATCGGTCATGCTTACGCCACGTTTTTCACCGTCGGAAACATCTTTGGCAGTTGAAACGCCGATACCGGTTACAGATCGTCTGCGGACATCCGTCCGGGCCGGCCCGGATTTGCGGCAAGAAACCCGTTTCAGTTCCTTTGAAAGCTGAACTTGCTCGGCGCCGGATGCTCAGAGGGTGAGTGGAAAGAATCGGCATCCAGGGAGGCGATCTCCGATGACAACAATCCGTTGGACCGCCGTGCTGGTGCCGGCGGTGTGTGCGAGTCTGCTCGCCGCCTGCGCCGGATCGCCGGACGGGCGAGAGGGCGGGCTTGTCGAGTCCTGGTCGGCACGCAACCAGGCGGCGCTGGTCGAGGCCAATCTGGTTCCCCAGCCGGCCGCTTATGAAGTCCGCTACTTCCAGTGGGTTGACCGCGGCCGGCAGCGCGAGGTGCTGGCCAAGCTCTACCTGCCGCCCGCGGCGGCGCGGCGCGGGCCGGTGCCGCTGGTGGCCTTCTCCCACGGCATGGGTGGGTCACGCGAAGGCTATTCCTATCTTGGCGCGAACTGGGCGGCGCGCGGCTATGCCAGCCTGCACCTGCAGCACGCCGGCAGCGACAGTCGCCTGTGGAGCGGAAACCCATTCGATATGGTGTCCCGGCTGCAATCGGCAGCAAGCGAGGCCGAGGCGGTCAACCGCGTGCTCGATCTTGGCTTCGCCCTTGACGAGGTGCTCGCCGATCCGCAGCTTGCCGGCGCGATCGATGCTGGGCGGATTCTCGCTGCCGGTCATTCCTACGGCGCCAACACGGCCTTGCTGGCCGCCGGGGCGGTGTTTGCGCGCCAGCAAGGGACGCTGAGTTACCGCGACAGCCGTATCGTCGGCGCCGTCATCATCAGTGCGCCTCCGTTCCACGGCGAGCCTGACCCAGAGGCGGTCGTGCGGCCGATCGGCATCCCGACGCTGCACATTACGGCGACGGGCGACGAGATCCGGATTCCCGGCTACCTCTCCGGCTACGAGGACCGGCTGCGGGTTTTTGCGGCGACCGGCGGTGCGCGCAAGGCGCTCGTGGCATTTCGCGACGGTTCGCACAGCATGTTCACCGACCGCCTGGGCGCAGGCGGGCGCGACCTGAATCCGCTGGTCAAGGCGGCTACGGTCGATCTGACGCTGGCCTTCTTCGAGGAAGTGCTGGGCGGCGCGAACGGATTGCTCGCCGCGCGCTCGGCGGGTTACGACGGCCTGCTCGCCCGCTTCGAGTCCGAACCCCAAGCCGCTCCTTGAGCGCAACTGAAGGGGTACCGATCCCCACCCTCTCCTCCGAGCGCGAGCGCCTTTTCCTGCTCACGCTGGCGGCCGTCCAGTTCAGCCACATCGTCGATTTCATGGTGATGATGCCGCTCGGCCCCTTCCTGATGCAGGGGCTGGGCATCGACACCCGGCAGTTCGGCCTGCTGGTCGCCTCCTACAGCTTCTGTGCCGCCGCCTCCGGCTTGCTGGCGGCCGGCTTCATCGACCGCTTCGAACGCAAGCGGCTGATGCTCGTCCTGTTCGCGCTGTTTGCCTTGGCGACGCTGGCCTGCGGGCTGGCGCCCAACTACGCGACGCTGCTCGTCGCGCGCGGGCTGGCCGGGGTGTTCGGCGGCATTCTCGGCTCGATGGTGCAAACGCTGCTTGCCGACGCCATCCCCTTCCAGCGCCGGGCGAGCGCCGGCGGCGTGGTCGCCACGGCCTTTTCGGTGTCAACCGTTGCCGGCGTGCCGCTTTCGCTGTGGCTGGCCGAGGCGTGGGGTTGGCGCATACCTTTCCTGATGATCGCCGCATCGGGCGTGTTCATCTGGATCGCCGGCTGCTTCTGGCTGCCGGTTCTCGATGGTCATCGCGACGGCGACGGCCCGCGTCACCCGCTGGCCGCCATCGGGCAGGTGCTCGGCGACGCCAACCAGCGGCGCTCCATGCTGTTCTCGGCTTGCGTGATCTTCTCGGGTTTCACGGTCATTCCCTACCTGACGGTCTACTCGATCGGCAACGCGGGGGTGCTGGCCAGCCAGATACCGGTCATCTATCTGGCCGGCGGGCTCGCGACCTTGTTCACGGCACGCCTGATCGGGCGCTGGGCCGACCGCGTCGGCAAGTTGCAGGCATTCCGCTGGCTGGCGCTCGCCGCCATGGCGCCGATCCTGGCGCTGACCCATGTGCAGGACGTCGGCCTGGCGGGCTGGTTGCCGGGCAGCATCGCGTTCTTCGTGCTGGTTTCGGGGCGCATGATCCCGGCCATGGCGCTGATCTCGTCGGCCGTCAACTCGGCCTGGCGCGGGGCGGCAATGTCGCTCAACTCGACTGTGCAATCGCTGGCCATGGGCGCCGCCAGCTCGCTCGCCGGCTTCGTGATCGCGCAGGATGCCGACGGGCGCTTCACCGGCTACCATCTGGTCGGCTATATCGCCGTAGCGGCGGGTCTGCTCAGCATGGCGCTGGCCGGCCGGGTAAGGGTGCGCGATGCGCGCTAGGCGAATGCCGAGCGTATCCAAAATCTTGTGTTTCCGAATGGCCGGGTCCTGTGCAACCCATTGCCGACATCCAGTTTGGACTGCGCAGGGCGTGGCACCCTTCGGTTATCATCAGATGACATAGTCTGCAGCGGATGAACGGTCCCGACATCGGCCTCGAAACGCTTGTTGATCTGGACGGCAGTATCCTGGAGCAAGAGGGCGGCTACTGGATCAAGATCGAGGTACGGCGGGTCCCGATGTCATAACATGCTCCACATGGCATCAGGTACGGCCTGACGCTGCACGACAAGTATGGCGCCCGAGTCCTGGGCTACGACAACGCACATGCGGTGAAGCCGCCGGAGAAGTTCAAGTTCGCCGGGCTGCGCCTGCCCTACGACCATCGTCACCGCACCTGGAGCGACAAAGGCGTGCGCTACGCGTTCGAATCGGCGCATCGGCTTCTGGAGGATTTCTTCGCAGAGGTCGATCGCGTCATCAAGGAAGCACAGCAATCAAGACCATCGTCATCGGCATCATGCCCCAGGAGCAAATCCGGGCGAGGGCGAGTACAAGCCCAAGGTGGGCGAGCCCAAGATCTGGTTCACCTCCATGAAGTCGGTGGCCGAAGTACTGAGCGATCAGAACCGCGCGCTGCTGAAGCTGATCCGGGAGACCAACCCCGATTCCATGGCGGTGCTGGCCAAGGCCATGGGACGGCAACCGGGCAATCTGTCGCGCACCTTGAAGACGATGTCGCGCTACGGGCTGGTGGAGCTTCAACGCGAGAAGACCCACGTCAGGCCGGTCGTGAAGGCTACCGAGTTTCGGATCCTCGCTGCCGCTTGAGATCGTGTGCTCGCCTGTTTCGCGACAGAGTCACTGCTGTGCGTCGGGGCAGGGCGGCCGCACCCCTATCCTTACCTCCAAGGGGCGATCTGGCTCTGCCAGATCGTTCGCCGACGGTTGTAGTTGGATTGACGAAGCGGAGGAAAAGTGTCGGTAGATCAAGAACATGAAGCGACATGGCGACAATACACCACATATCGTCAATGGACGCGGCAGAGAGTCCCAAATACCTGATCTGACAATTGAATGTTGATTCCCTGCTTCTGCCAAACGCCGGGCCGACCGATCATTTCCGACAGTAAATCCTCAACGACGCTCTGGAGGTCACAACCTACCGTCAGGCTGTGCCGAGAGCTGACGGTAAGTTCGGATTTGTCACCGGCGGCAAGTTGTTCGCCGTTTTGGAGCGAGCGCTTGGTCCCTGCGCGTCGAATCCCGAGGCGCTGGAAGGCTCGCCGTGATCCGAGAGTTCGTCGATTGCCTCGAATCGGCCGTGCGGCTATCATTGATAGCGTCTGCGTAAAGGGGTGACCGCAATGGCTGATTTGCTCGTTCGAGGCGTTGACGAGGCACTCGTTCGGGCGCTGAAGGAGCGCGCCGGAGCGCATGGGCGGAGCGCCGAGGCGGAACATCGGGAGATCCTGGCAGTGGCTCTGGCCCGCCCGCGGAAACGCAGCTTTGCCGAGGTGCTCGCGTCGATGCCCGAAGTCGGCACCGAAGCGGACTTCGAGCGCGTCGAGTCCGAAGGGAAGGCGTCGCGTGTATTTGATTGACACCAATGTCATCAGCGAGGCGCGCAAGAAGTCCAAGGCCAACCCCGGCGTCATTGATTTCTTCAACCGCATCGCGGTGGCGGACGAGACCGTTTATCTGTCCGTGGTCTCGGTGGGTGAGCTTCGTCGCGGCATCGAAATTATTCGCCATCGCGGTGACACCGACCAAGTGATGCTGTTGGAAGCCTGGCTGACGGTCGTGCTCCAGCAGTACGGGGAGAACATTCTTGCATTCGACGCAGATGCCGCCCAGGTTTGGGGGCGACTGAGAGTCCCGAATCCCGAGCACGAGCTCGACAAGCAGATCGGGGCTACCGCGCTGGTGAACGACCTCACGCTCGTAACGCGCAACACGGCCGACTTCGACGGCACGGGTGCGAAACTCATGAATCCTTTCGTGCCCGCGCGATAGTCCGGCGATTACCAGGCTGCCCCGCTTGAAGTCAATCCCGTCACCTCGCCGTTTCACTGCTGCGGCAGCATCCACGCCGAATCGCGCTCGACGGGAATTGGCCGAACCGGATCACCGGTCCCAACCCGATGCGGAAAACGCGCGCCTCATTGCACTCCTGGAAGCAAACGGTATCGAGTGGCGCCTGCCGCTCGAGTCGATAACGTACGCATCGAAGCCCGAGACATCGCGGCTTTCCACGGACGAGAAGGTGGCACTCTTTCGCCGGCTCTTTCGCGGACGTATGGATGTTTATCCGTTCCGTTGGGAGAGCAAGACAACCGGCAAGTCAGGTTATGCACCGGCCTGCGCCAACGAATGGCGAACCGGAGTCTGCGAAAAGCCTCGCATCAAGTGCGGGGACTGCGGTAATCGCCGGCTGATTCCGCTGTCGGACGCGGTTATCTACGGTCACTTGGTCGGAGAGCACACGGTCGGCGTCTATCCGCTGCTGGAGGACGACAGCTGCTATTTCCTCGCCATCGATTTCGACGAAGCCGAATGGAGAGAGGATGCCCGCGCCTTCGCGCAGTCGTGCAGCGATCTCGGCGTCGCGGTTGCGCTGGAGATCTCCCGTTCCGGAAACGGGGCGCACGCCTGGGTGTTCTTCGCTGGCCGGGTGTCAGCCCGTGACGCCCGCCGTCTGGGCACCGCCGTCATCAGCCACACCTGCGCGCGCACCCGGCAGTTGAAGCTCACGTCCTACGATCGCCTGTTTCCAAATCAGGACACGACGCCCAAGGGCGGCTTCGGCAATCTGATCGCCTTGCCGCTGCAGAAGAAGCCACGGGAAGACGGTCACGGCCGCAGCAATGATCGCCAAGCGTGGTGTCAACACACTGGTGCTGGTGCATCGCACCGAGCTGCTCAAGCAGTGGCACGAACGTCTGCAGGCATTTCTCGGCATCGGCAAGGGCGTGCTCGGTGCCATCGGCGGCGGCAAGGCCATAGCCACCGGCAAGATCGACATCGCCGTGATGCAGTCGCTGTCACGGCACGGTGAGGTGGATCTCTTGGTCGAGAACTACGGTCACGTGATCGTGGACGAATGCCATCACGTCGGCGCGGTGTCGTTCGACGCGATTCTGAGGCGGGCCAAGGCGAAGTACGTGCTCGGCCTGACCGCCACACCGTTCCGTCGCGATGGCCAGCAGCCGATCATCTTCATGCAGTGCGGGCCGATTCGCTACACGGCACCGCGACCTGCCGGCGCCCCGCACGAACTGTTGGTGATCCCATACCTGCTTGACGTGAGCATCAGTCTTGCGGGCGACGTACGGATTCAGGAAGTGTTTCGGTACCTGGCGAACGATCAGGCACGAACGCGGGCCATAGCCGCCGAAGTTCAGAGCGCCTACGACCAAGGGCGCAAGGTGCTGCTGCTGACCGAGCGAACGGAGCATCTTAGCGCCATTCGAGCGGCATTGGATGGCAGGGTGCCGCCACCCTTTGTCTTGCACGGGCGAATGACCAACAAGTACGGACGGCAAGTTTGACGACGAGATGCGCGGCAGGTCAGGAGGCGGTGTTCCCGATCGATCGAGCAGCGCTGGCTAAGGTTCAACCATGAAACAGAAGTCTCCTTCCGCCCGCTCCGTCAAGGAGCCCAAGCTCTCTCGCACCCATCCCCCGGCCGGCCTGCCTGCTGCCGACTGGCAGCGCGCATTGCGCCGCCAGTTCGGGCGGGAGCAGGCGTTCGTGCTGGAGAACCGAGGCGACGAACCGTTCTTCTCGGAGTATCGCGTCGCCAACCCGGAAGCGAAAACCAGCTACCGCGTGGCGATTCGCGGTTTGCGGCCTGGTGACAATTTCTGCTCCTGCCCGGACTACACCACCAACGAGCTGGGCACCTGCAAGCACATCGAATTCGTTCTAGCGCGGCTGGGGAAGAGGCGCGGCGCGCGGGCTGCCTTCGCGCGCGGCTGGCAGCCCGCGTTCTCCGAGATCTACCTGCGCAACGACGCGGCGCGGACGGTGCATTTTCGCGCCGGAACCGAATGCCCGCCGGCGGTGCTCAAGGCGGCCGGGCTGATCTTTGATGCAGCGCAGGGCCTGCGGCTGCCGGAGGAGCGCTTCGGCCAACTGGAGCGCTTTCTGGCGGCGGTAGCCAAGAGCGGGCATGAACTGCGCGCCTATGACGATGCCCTGGATTTCGTCGCCGGCCGGCGCGATGCGGCACGGCGGGCGGAAGTCCTGGATCGCCTTTTCCCGCGCGGTGCGGCCGACAAGAAGCTCGCACAGGTTCTCAAGGCGCCGCTCTATCCCTACCAGGCCGAGGGCGCACTGTTCGCGGTGCGCGCCGGCCGCGTCCTGATCGGCGACGAGATGGGCCTGGGCAAGACCATCCAGGCCATCGCCGCGACGGAAATCCTGGCGCGGCACTTCGGCGTTTCGCGCGTGCTAGTGGTGTGCCCGACCTCGCTCAAGTACCAGTGGCAAAGCGAGATCGGCCGCTTCTCCACCCGTGCGGCACGGGTGATGGCCGGAGGCCGGGCGCAGCGGCTGAAGGATTTCGCCGCCGACGATTTCTGCAAGATCACCAACTACGAGAAGCTGAAGCCGGATCTCGACCTGATCGCCACCTGGGCGCCGGAGCTGGTGATCGTCGACGAGGCGCAGCGCATCAAGAACTGGAACACCATCGCCGCGCGGGCACTGAAGCGCATCGACAGTCCTTATGCCTTGGTGCTCACCGGCACCCCGCTGGAGAATAAACTGGAAGAGCTGATCTCCATCGTGCAGTTCGTCGATCAGCATCGGCTGGGGCCGACCTGGAAGCTGCTGCACGAGCACCAGGTACGGGATGAGTTCGGCCGCGTCACCGGCTACGCCGGGCTGGACAAGATCGGCGAGACGCTGGCGCCGGTCATGATCCGCCGGCGCAAGTCCGAGGTGCTGATGCAGTTGCCCAGCCGTACCGACCAGAACCTGCTGGTGCCGATGACCGAGATGCAGATGCTTTACCACGAAGAGAACGCCAACATCGTGGCGCAGATCGTGCAGCGCTGGCGCAGGACGAAGTTCCTCTCGGACAAGGACCAGCGGCGGCTCACGTGCGCTCTCCAGAACATGCGCATGTCCTGCAACAGCACCTACCTGCTCGATCAGGAGACCGACCACGGCGTCAAGGCCGACGAGCTGGCGGCGCTGCTCGACGGCCTCTTCGTCCAGCCGGAGGCGAAGGCGGTGGTGTTCAGCCAGTGGACGCGTACCCACGACATCGTCATCCGCCGGCTGGAGGCGCGCGGCATCGGCTATGTCAGCTTCCACGGCGGTGTGGCTTCGGACAAGCGCCCGGCGCTGGTGGAGCGTTTCCGCGACGATGCCGGCTGCCGCGTGTTCCTATCCACCGACGCGGGCGCCACGGGCCTCAACCTGCAGCATGCGTCGACACTGGTGAACATGGACCTGCCGTGGAACCCGGCGCTACTGGAGCAGCGCATCGGACGCATTCACCGCATGGGTCAGAGGCGACCGGTGCAGATCGTAAACTTCATCGCCAAGGGCACCATCGAGGAGGGCATGCTCTCGGTGCTCGCCTTCAAGCGCTCGTTGTCGGCAGGCGTTCTCGACGGCGGCGCCGGCGATATCTCGCTCGGGGGCTCGCGGCTCTCCCGCTTCATGAGGGAGGTGGAGAACGTCACTGGCCGCATGGGGGAGGGCGAGGCCATGGCCCCGGCGGAAGAGGCGGCGAGCGTCGCAGCCGCACCGGTCGAATCGCCGGTCGAGGTGGCCGCTACCGACGAGTCACCCGGGGCTGGCGACACCGCATCGGCAACCGACGCTCCCGCGTCCGAAGCTGCCGAGCCAGCGCCGCGGGAAGCGGGCGCCGATCCTTGGACTGTGCTGTTACAGGCCGGTGCACAGTTGGTCTTCGCGTTGAGCGCGGCCGGCGATACAGCGGCCGCGCCGCATCCGTGGATCGAGCGCGACCCAGCGACCGGCGCGCGTAGCCTCAAGCTGCCGCTGCCACCGCCCCAGACTGCGCGACGACTGGCCGATGCCCTGTCCGCGATCGCGGATTCGTTGCGCGCAAAGGCAGTGGGCGAGTGACCGACCGTTGGTGCGCCGAAGTTGGGCGCTGTGGGGTGGCACCCCGTTGCCGGCACGACGCATCCGTGCCCGGGTGAAGGATCCGGCCATGGGAGTGCTGGTGATCTCGCCGCAGCCTCATCGCTTGCGCGCTGATTTCAGTCTGATGCCCAAGGGCAACGTCAACGGCAATCACATCTCTCGCGCTGCCCGAGCAGGTCAACCTGCTCGACCAAACTAAGCTGGCGACCCTCGGGGTCGCCAGCGACGCGTCAATCCAGCGATCTGAGCATGGCCAACTGAAAGGGAAACCATCCGTTTGCGATGGGCGAAGGCGCGGCTGCAAGGGCGCGGTGCGAACCTCCACGGCTGGGCTGAGCACCGGAACTCGCTAGCCTCGATTGACGGTAATCAGGCACCCCGTTACTATTTTGCCGGTGGCGATCAGGACGTCCAAGTGTGCCGGCACGGAAGCCCTGTTCGGGCTGCGCCGCGTGGCGCGCTTCGCCAACATCGAGCGCCCGGCGCTGCGCAAGTTGAAGCAGATCGACCTGGCACGACGCATCGAGGATCTGCGCACACCGCCGGCGAACCGCCTGGAGCAGTTCAAAGGCGATCGCGCCGGACAGTGCGGCATCCGCGTGAACGACCAGTTCCGCATCTGCTTTCGCTGGACGGAGGTCGATGCCGAAGACGTCGAGATCGTCGACTATCACTGACGGAGATCGACATAAGCAGGAAACTCAAACCCGTGTCGCCCGGCGAGATGCTGGCGGAGGAATTCCTCAAGCCGCTGGGCATGAGCAACTATCGGTTGTCGAAGGAGATCGGCGTGCCCGCGCAGCGCATCGGCGAGATCCTCGCCGGCAAGCGCGCCATCACGGCAGATACCGATCTGCGGCTGTGCCGGTTCTTCGGGTTGTCGGATGGCTGGTGGCTGCGGCTACAGGCCGACCACGACACCGAGGTTGCGACGGCGACGCTGGCGAAGATCAAGCCGCAGAGGGAAACGGCGGAGCACACGGCGGATGCTCCCTGAGCCGCGAGGCGAAGGCGGAATGACAAACGCATCGACGACGGCGTGCCGCTTGAGTACGTTGGCTCGCAATGGCTCGACGCGCATGCGCCACGAACCTCGCGAGGGACGCAACGTGTCTCGATATCGCAGAATTGGATCGTGCGAGACAATGGAGTCACAGGAGTAAACTTCGCGCAAGCGGGTCCATAAACCCGGCACTGGCAAAGGCGCCGTTTCCTGACGGTAGAAATGACGGCAAACGCGAAACGCGCGCCGAACGTCTCGCTATGGAACAGCGGCTTGCACGTGCCGTTGATGATTGAGTGGGCGTAGGTCCTGCGCGCTGAGGGATCAAGGCGACACCACCATGAGCAATCCGATTTCTGCCGCTGTCCTGCGATTCGCCTCGCGGCTGCGTTTTCCCCAGTTGTTCGCACTGGTGGCGGCCCTGTTCGTCATCGATCTCCTCGTACCCGACGTCATCCCGTTCGCGGACGAGATCATTCTGGGCCTGCTGACCCTCTTGCTCGGAAGTCTGAGGAAGCGCGACTGATCACCCGGCTGGCGGTCGCGATACGTGGGGGAGGCGGTCGGAACGGGAATGGCGGTTTGCGCCGATGCCGTGTGACGGTCACGACACCCCCGCCCGACCTAAGGCGCGTGAACGGCGAGCCGGGAAAAAACTGTAGTGCTCCGCGCCCTGGGGGCGCTTGCGCAAGCCATGCGGCCTATCGACAAGGCGCGTGATGCCGGGAGCGCGAACTCTGGTTCGGCGATTTCGGATGGCTGTCTTCGATCGATTGCTCGGTGCGTCATGACCGACGATGCGTCGTCCATTCGGGTTTACGCGCCCAAGGTGAAGTAGAAAGTGGCGCCTTGGTCGGGAGCCGCTTCGGCCCAGACTCGGCCGCCGTGGCGCTCTATGAGTCGCTTGACGATTGCCAGGCCGACTCCGGTTCCGGGATAGTCGTTTTCGCTGTGCATGCGCTGGAATATGCCGAACAGCTTGCCGGCGTACCGCATGTCCATGCCGGCACCATTGTCCTTGACGAAGAACACGCCCGGTGCGCCCGGGCTGCCGTTGCCGATTTCGATCGACGCTCTGGTCCGACGGCTGGAGAATTTCAGGGCATTGCCGATCAGATTGGTGAAGATCTGCCGCAGCATCGTCTCGTCACCGCTCACCCTAGGCAGATGGTGCACCGAAATGTCGGCAGCCGGGTAGGCCTCGCCCAGTTCATCCACTATCGCCAGCACCAGCGCAGACAAATCCACTTCGGTACGTTGCAGGAGCAGACGTCCGGCACGCGAGTAGGCCAGGATGTCCTCGATCAGTTGTCCCATGCGGATGCTGTTGTGGGCGATCCGATCCAGCATATTGCGGCCGTCCGAGGTCAGCCGCTCCTTCTCGGTTTCCAGCAGAATCTGGGAGAAGCCATTGATTGCGCGCAGCGGCGCTCGCAGATCATGGGACACGGAGTAGGAGAACGACTCCAGATCGGCATTGGCATGGGCCAGCTCCTGCGTGCGCTCCGCCACGCGCCGCTCCAACTGGTCGTTCAGCTGGCGGATCTCTTCTGCCGCCTGTTTGAGCGGCGTGATATCCTGCACTGTGCCGATCGACCGCAGCGCAACGCCGTCGGCATCGTAAGTCGTCCGGCCACCCACTTGTGCGAACTTGACCCTGCTGTCGGCGGTGCGGACACGGAATACCGTGTCGAAGGCGGTGCGACTGGCTAGCGAATCGGCATACGCCTTCTCCACTGCGGCACGATCCTCGGGGTGTGCGGTTTCAAAGAAGGCCTCGGCGGTCGCCGCAAAGGTACGCGGGTCGATCTCGAAAATCCTGTACACCTCGTCGGACCATGAAACATGGTTCGCCTTGATGTCATACTCCCAGTTGCCGATATGGGCGAGGCGCTGGGCTTCATTCAGACGCGCTTCGCTCGCCAGCAATCTTTCTTCCGAGCGGCGCAGTTCCGTGATGTCCATCGCCGCCATGACGCAGCCCTTGATGCGCCCGTCGGAGTCGAACATCGGCACGTAGGCGCCCTGCACATAGACGTGACCGCCGCGGTCGAGCTCGGCATCGTCGTTGAAGCTGACGGCTGCGCCTTGCATGCATTCCTGAGCCAGCGGCCGGTGCATTTTGACAAGTTGGGGCGGAACCACGGCGCTGTAGTGAGTACCCTCGATCTCGTCCGGAGACTTGTGAAAGGTTTCGCTGTAGCGCCGATTGGCGACGATGTAACGGCCCTCCCGGTCGAGATAGGCGATCCACAGCGGCACCGCGTCGATGATGGTGCGCAGCAGGGTCCGGTTTTCACGCAGCGCATTTTCAACCTGACGGCGAGCGGTAATGTCCTCCTTGACGGCGATGAAGCGACTGATCTTGCCTGCGTCGTCGTGAATGGGCGAGATCAGCGCGTTTTCCCAATACAGCTCGCCGTTTTTCTTCCGGTTCTGGAATTCGCCGCGCCAGATGCCACCGGAGGTGATCGTGTCCCACAGTTCGCGATACTCCTCGGGCGAGGTGTGGCCGGATTTCAGGATGCGTGCGCTCCTGCCGGCCACCTCGTCAAAAGTGTAGCCGGTGAGCTCCGTGAACTTCGGGTTTACATATTGGATGTCGCCCTGGGGGTCGGCGATGACGATGGAGGCGGGACTCTGCTCCACGGCCGCCGACAGTAGTCGCACCTGTTCCTCTGCCAGCTTACGTTCCGTGATATCGCTGGCGATGCCGCCCAGGCGCAGGGCGTTGCCGTACTCGTCGCGGATGATGCTGGCACGGTCGTAGAGCCAGCGCACCGAGCCGTCCGGGCGCACGATGCGGTATTCGCTTTGGGCATGGCCGGTGGCGAGGAGTTGCGCGGAGGCGGCGTGCACGCGATCGATATCGTCCGGATGCACTGCCGCCACCCAGTGCTGCGGGCCGGCCAACAATTCGGCGGCCGGTCAACCGTATACCCGCTCGGCAGACGGGCTGACGTAGAGCAGTTGCGAGGTGTCGAGACCGGCGGACCAGACCACGTCGTCCAGGCTGCCCAGGAGATGGCGAAAACGCTCCTCGCTCTCGCGCAGATCGCTTTCCACCTGGCGGTGCTGGGCGGTGCGTTCGAAGTTGTCGATGGCGAACGAGATGTCGAGAGCGGTTTCATCGAGCAGCCCGATCATCTCGTCGTCAAAAAAACCCGGTTCGGATGCGTACAGGTTCAGCGCACCGACGACCTTGTTGGACCGCAGCAGAGGAAACGAGGCGGATGCGGCGATCCCGGCTTCGCGCGCCGCCTCCCGCCACGGCAGCGTGCCCGGATCCTGGCCGAAATCGTTGCAGATATAGCGCTCACCACGGCTTATCGTGGTCCCGGTCGGTCCGCGCCCCTGCGGCAGCGCGGAGTCGATTCGGATATCGAGGCCCTCGACATAGCGAATGCCGGGGCCGTATGCTGAGACCGATTCCACCCGCGTACCGTCGCCGGAGAGCAGACCGATCCACGCCAGCTGCATGCCCCCATGCTCGACGAGGGCGCGGCAGATCGTCCGGAACAAGGCATCGGGGTCGGACTCCCGCACTATCGCCTGGTTGGTGTCGCTCAGCGCCGCGTACAGGGCCGAGAGCCGCCGGATACGCTGTTCGGCGCATTTCTGCTCTGTGATATCGGTGTGGGTTCCGATCATGCGCAGCGGATTGCCCTGTGCATCGCGCTCCACCACGCTGCCCACCGAGAGTATCCACTTCCAGCCGTCCGAGAGTGTCCGCTGGCGGAAAGTCACCCGATATTCCGGGATCTCGCCCGCGACGTAGCTGCGATAGGCCGCTGCGACCCGCTCGCGATCGTCCGGATGCAGGCGTTCGATCCATTTGGCATTAGTCTCGCGGAATTCGAGCGGGTCGTAGCCGAGCATGTTGGCATACTCGGGGCTGGTAATGGCTTCGCCTGACTGGACGTTGAGGTCGTACAGTCCCTGATTTGCCGCGACCAACGCCAGCCGCAGCCTTTCCGCGCTTTCCGCCTGCGCACGCTGGGCCTGCCGCTGGGCGGTGACGTCCTGCGCCAGCACCATCTCGGCGCGACGTCCGTCGAAGCGCAGGGTATGGGAGATGACGTCTGCCTCGATCAGTTCCCCGTTCTTCTTGCGGTGGCGCCAGATACCAGCCGTGTCGATTCCCTCGGTGACGGCGGCGACATTGGCGAGCAGCCGGGGAATGTCCGCCGGGGGCCGGATTTCCCTGATGGTCAGCGACAGGAATTCATCCCGCGAGTAGCCGTAATGGGCGACCGCGGCATCGTTGACGGCGAGGAATCGCAGGGTTTCCAGGTTGTAGACCCACATCGGATGGGGATTCGCCAGGAACAGCTCGCGATACTTGGCCTCGTTTGCCCGCGCAACCGCCTCGGATGTGCCGAGGCGAAACAGGACGCGGCGCACCAGCAGGTACAGCAGCAGCGCCGTGATGGCGATGAAAAACCAGCCCTTGAAGGTCTGAGCCGTGCTCAGCCGACGCGGATCATCGAAAAATGCCTCGACCGCGGAGTCGGAAAGCAGAATCCACAAAGCGGCGACCACGCCGTAGATGAGAGCGACGATCGCGGCCTGGGTGGCGGCAACAGAACGGGATTTCTGGGTCAGAACGTCGAGCACGGGAGCGCCGCAAATCGTCATTCAATCGGGACACCGGAATTTCCGGTTTCCCTGCCTTTCCCCACGTCGCCGGCGTCGCACGAGGCAGGCGGCGGGGCACGAAGCAATTATTGTCTTGTCCTTATACACCAATCCGCAGGCCCGCCTCCAGTCGAATACAGAGCTCTTATGCCTGTTTCCGTCCCTGCGGGCCGACGATTTGGCCGCACAGCGACCGCGCCCACGGCACGCCATGCGCAGGAGGAGGCGGGCGTTTCCGTGCGCAATCTAGCTGCGCAGCCGCTACCGTGCAATGACGTAAAATGGCTTCCGGCAGCACATCGGACGAACGGCATGGATAACGCGACGAACGACATGATGTACATGCGCGAGGCGCTCCGTCTCGCGCGCGAGACGGCGGCCTTGGACGAAGTGCCGGTGGGTGCGGTCGTGGTGCGGGACGGGGAAATCGTCGGGCGCGGCTGGAATGCGCCGATCTCGCGCCACGACCCTACTGCCCATGCCGAAATCATGGCGCTGCGCGATGCGGCGCAACGCCTCGGCAACTACCGGCTTGTGGAGTGCGAGCTGTTCTGCACGCTCGAACCCTGCATCATGTGCGCCGGCGCCATCCTGCATGCGCGCATCCGCCGCGTCGTGTTCGGTGCGCGCGATCCCAAGACCGGTGCCTGCGGCAGCGTGGTCAACTTGTTCGCCGAGGAACGGCTCAACTTCCATGCCGAGGTGCAGGGGGGCGTGCTGACGGAGGAGTGCGGAAGGCTGCTGTCGGACTTTTTCGCGGCGCGCCGCCAGCGAACCCTGATCGCATGAGCGGCCCGGCGATCCGCGTCGATATCCCAACGCAGACTTTGGAGCTGTACGGCACCGATGGCGCCCTGATCCGCCGCTATTCCGTTTCCACGGCGCGCAACGGCGCCGGCGAGCGCCGCGGCAGCCACTGCACGCCACGCGGGCGGCACATCGTGCGCGCCAAGATCGGTGCCGGGGCGGCGGAAAATGCCGTTTTCTCGGGTCGTCGGCCGACGGGCCAAGTCTGGTCGGCGCAACTGGCGGAACGGCACCCCGGTCGCGATTGGATCCTCACCCGCATCCTGTGGCTTTCAGGCTGCGAACCGGGACTCAACCGGCTCGGCGACGTGGACACTATGCGTCGCTACATCTACATCCACGGCGCGCCCGACACGGCTGCGATGGGCAGGCCGGGATCGATCGGCTGCGTCCGCATGCGCAACCGCGACATCATGGAGCTGTTCGATCTGGTCCCGCCGTGCACGCCGGTGGAGATCTGCGGCGCGTGAGCGGCTCCCCATTCCGCATCGAACTGCTGGATTGGGAGCGTGCCCGCGCCCACGCGCGGCCCGTGCGCTACGAAGTGTTCGTGCGGGAACAGCATGTGCCCGTCGCGCTGGAATGGGACGAGTTCGACGCGGTGTCGTCGCACGCGGTCGCGTACTCGGCGGATGATGTGACGATCGGCACCGGCAGGCTGCTGCCCGACGGTCATGTCGGACGTATGGCGGTGCTGCGCCCGTGGCGCGGGCAGGGAGCCGGGGCGGCCCTGCTGCGGGCGCTGCTGACAGCGGCAAGGGAGCGGGGGCTGGCGCGCCTGGTGCTCCACTCCCAGACCCACGCCGCCGGCTTCTATCGCCGCTTCGGCTTCCAGGACCAAGGGGAGGAATACCTGGAGGCCGGCATTCCCCACGTCACGATGTCGCTTCAGCTGCGGTCCCAGAGTCAAGATGAAAGCTGAAGCGCCGACGGTCGATCTGCCGCGCCTGGGCGTCGAAGCTTGCCTCGTCGAAAATCAGATTGCCGGCCTCATCGGCCAGGAGCACGGTGGACGAGCGCGTGCCGTAGCCGGCGGAACGTACGAAGGCTGCCGACAGCAGCCTTTCCCAATCCAGGCTGACGCCGGTACGCGGCAGGGCGTCGTCCGGCGCAATGCGATCGTCCCGCAGCAGCGCCAGCAGCGGCGCGTCGTCCGGCAATGCGGCGAGGGCCCGGGCCAGCGCCGATTTGCCGTTCGCCACCTTGGGCCAGGGCGTATCCAGCAGATGGTTGGACAAACCGTAAATGCCGGACCCGAGGTCGCCGCCGCCCTCGCCGCAGTTGGAGAAATAGTGCAGGCTGCGGCCGGTGCCGAAAAGCAGGTTGAAGCCGTTGTAGGCCGGGGCGACCGATTCGATCCGGCGCCGGAAGTCGTCAGGCGCCTCGTCACCGCGCAGGAAGCCGCTCACCAGTTCGCCGCGGGACGGCGCCGCGGCTTTCACTTGCGCTGGATCCCGGTAGTTGGTGAGGGCGGCGATGCGGCCCGACCGGGTCACGCCGAGCCAGGTGCCGCCGCCCTGGAGGTCGCGTCCGGCAAGCACCTGGGGCGCGTCGGGCCAGAAATCGGCGGCGGCGGTGGGGCGCGCGAAAAATTCGTCGCGATTGGCGGCCACCACCAGCGGGTACCGCGGGTGTGCCCGCCAGGCGAGCAGGATCAGGCACATTGCGCGAATCGTTCGACGTGGCGGACCTGCCCTTCCGCCAGCAGGGCCGTCAGGCCGTACTCGGCGACCAAACGTTCCAAGGCGTCCTGGAAGGCGGCGGCGTCGGACACGCCTTCGTAGATCTCCATCCAGGTCATCGCATCGTCTGCCCGTTGCAGGACGCGCCCGGGGATTCCGGTCAGCTCACCGAGCCGCTGCTGCATAGCAGCGACGGCGGTCGCAGCGAGTGCGGCCGTCTCCGGGCGCAGGCGATAGTAGATGAAATAGGACAGCCGCACGGCGGCCCCGACGCTCAACCGAGGGCGTAGGGCAGGGCCCGGAATTGCAGTTGCGGGCCGTTCAGGCTGCCCACATGTACGTCCTTGCCGTCAGCGCTCGACATCTGGATCACGGCCAGAAGGTCGTGGCCGCCGCCGGGAGCGAAGGCGGAATTCACCACCATGCCGCAGGACTGGTCCGCCATGTCCGCGCTGTAGAGGTGGGTCCCGGCTTCCGGGGCGGTGTCCTGCGCCAGGTGGGCCAGGTACATGCGCCGCTTGAGCTTGCCGAGATATTGGGTACGGGCGACGATCTCCTGTCCCGGGTAGCAGCCCTTCTGGAAACTGACACCGCCGATGAGCTCGAAATTGGTCATCTGCGGTACGAATTCTTCCTGGGTACGAGTGGTGATCTGCGGGATCCCGGCGCTGATGTCGAGCCAGCGCCAGACCTCGGTGCCTGCCGGCCGGGCCATCGTCGCCAGCCGTTGCCAGACCTGGCCCGCAGCTTCGGTCCGGACGGCGATCTGGAAACGCTGCTCGTCGAGGCGGATGGCCGTGCCGTCGGAAAATGGAGCCGTTCGCAACGCCGGCTTCAGATCCACGCCGAGGAACTGCAGCGCAGCGTCGACGCCGGTCCCGGCGACACCCATCAGCGCATAGTCGCCGCTGGCGTCGGACAGCTTGACCTTGCTGCGCAGGATGTACATGCCGAGCTTCTTCAGGATCGCGGGATGCAGGTCGCGCGACAACTGCAGCAGGTACTCGGAACCCTCGCGCCAGATCAGGAAACTCGCCAGCATGCGGCCCTTGGCGCTGCACAGGCTGTTGTGCTGCGCCAGATGCGGCACGAGGTGCTTGACGTCGTTGGTCAGCAGGTTGTGCAGGAAATCGCCGGCGTCGGCGCCGGCGGCGCGGATCAGACCGACATGGGTGAGGGGAACCAGTACCGTGGCGGATCGGGCCGCGGACAATTCGGATGAGAGGTCGCCGAAACTCACCGCGCCGTCGTCGGCGATGCGGCCGTTGTTCTGTTCGAGGAGGGCTGTCCAAATGGGATTCATGGCGAGTCGGGGCTTCAGTCCTGAGAATGCATCATCGTATTATACTTTCGCGCCCGCCCGCCGCCCCGATCCCATGTCTTCCTCCAGTCCGCCATGCGCCGTATCCTGACCCTGCTGCTCGCCATGGCGGTGCCGGCGGCCGTGGCCATTGCCGGATGGTTCGCCTGGTTCGTCAGCGCGCCCCTGGTGCTGGCGACCACACCACTGGATGTCAGCATCGACCCCGGCAGCAGTCTGCGCGGCGTGTCCAAGCAACTTGCGGACGCCGGCGTGCGCTTCAAGCCCTGGCAGTTCACGCTGCTGGCCCGGCTCAGGGGCCAGGCGAGCGACATCAAGGCCGGCAGCTATGAAATCCAAGCCGGAACCACGCCCTTGCGCCTGCTGCTGCAACTGACGCGCGGCGACGTGAGCCAGGCCGAACTCGCCCTGATCGAGGGCTGGACCTTCAAGCAGGTGCGCGCCTCCCTCGACCAGCATCCTGCCCTGCGCCATGACTCGCACGATCTGAGCGAGCGCGAGATCCTGGCGCGCATCGGTGCCAGCGAGCCGACGGCGGAGGGGCTGTTCTTTCCGGACACCTATCTGTTCAGCAAGAACACGAGCGATCTGGATCTGCTCCGGCGCTCCTACCGCGCCATGAAGAGCCACATGGAACGGGAATGGGACCAGCGCGACGCGACTGTTCCCTATGCCAACTCGTACGAGGCACTGATCGTCGCGTCCATCATCGAGAAGGAGACCGGCGTCGCCGCCGACCGGCCCATGATCGCCGCCGTCTTCGCCAATCGCCTGAAGAGCGGCATGCCCTTGCAGACCGATCCGACCGTGATCTACGGTCTCGGCGCGGAATTCGACGGTAATCTGCGCAAGGGCGATCTGACCCGCGACACGGCCTACAACACCTACACCCGGGCCGGCCTGCCGCCGACACCGATCGCCATGCCTGGGCTGGCGTCGATTCAGGCGGCCCTGCGTCCTGCGGGCAGCGAACACCTCTACTTCGTCGCCCGCGGCGACGGATCGAGCGAGTTTTCCCGCACTCTCGACGAACACAATCGCGCCGTCACGCGCTACCAGAAGCGGAGAATGAATTGACGGCAGCCGGGATCGCGCTGGGCAGGTTCATCACCCTGGAAGGGATCGACGGGGCGGGCAAGAGCACTCATCTGGCCTGGCTGCTGGACTACCTGCGCACCCAGGGCCGCGACGTCGTCGCCACCCGCGAGCCCGGCGGCACGCCGCTGGGCGAGAAGTTACGCGAGATCGTGCTGCACGAAGCGATGCATCTGGAGACCGAGACCCTGCTCATGTTCGCGGCGCGGCGCGAGCATATCGAAGCCCTGATCCGACCGTCCCTGGCGGCGGGAAAATGGGTGGTGTCCGACCGTTTCACCGATGCCACCTTCGCCTACCAAGGCGGCGGCAGGGGGCTGGCGCGGGAGAAGATTGCAGCGCTGGAAGCATGGGTGCACCCCCAGCTTCAGCCCGACCTCACGCTCCTGTTCGATCTGCCCCCCGAGATCGCAGTGCAGCGGCTCGCGGGAACCGGCGCGGCGCCGGATCGATTCGAGCGGGAACAGCAGCAGTTTTTCGCGCGGGTGCGGGAGGCATATCTGGAGCGGGCGCGGCGTGATCCGGTGAGGATGCGCATCGTCAACGCTTCGCAAAGCCTCGAAAAAGTGAAGTTACAACTTGAAGAATACATCGTATCATTCTGTAGTTGAATGATTTACTCATGGCAACAAGAGACTTGGGGCAGGCTCACGGCAGCGCTGGAGCGGCTACCCCACGCCCTCCTGTTGGCCGGCCCATCCGGATCGGGCAAGCGCGATTTCGCCGAGGCGCTGGCCCAGCGCCTGTTGTGCGAGACCTCCCTCGGCAATTCCGCCGCCTGCGGCGAATGCGCGTCCTGCAACTGGTTCAAGTCCGGGAATCATCCCGACTACCGTCTGATCGTTCCAGAGAGCGAGGCGGACGAGGGGCCCGGCGAGCTTGCAGAGCCGGCCGAACCGGCCGCGCCCGCGGGGAAAAAGAAGAAACCCAGCCGCCAGATCGTCATCGAACAGGTGCGCGCCCTGAATGCCTTCGTCAGCGTCGGCACGCATCGCCAGGGAATGCGGGTGATCCTGATCGATCCGGCGGAGGCCATGAACAGCAGCACCGCCAACGCTCTTCTCAAACTACTTGAGGAACCTACAGAATCGACTTTGTTTTTGCTGATTACCAGATCGCCGAGAAGGCTATTACCGACGATCCGCAGCCGCTGCCAGACCTTGGCCTTCGGCAAGCCCGATGCCTCCCTGGCCAAGCAATGGCTGGCCGCCCGGGGCGGCGACGCCGAGGCCTTGCTCCGGTTCGCCGGCGGGATGCCCCTTGCCGCCGCCGAACTGGGAGGCAGCGGCGCGGCGTACCGGACTCAGTTTATCGCTGCCGTGACCGATATCGAGACTGGCGATCCGCTGCGCATCGCGGCAGCGTGGGAAAGCTGGCTGAAGCAGAAGGATGACGAAGCGTTCGTTCCCCAGTTGCCCGTCATGGTGGCCTGGCTGCAGAAATGGGTTTTCGAGCTGGTTTCGTGGAAGATCGCCGGGCGTTCCGTCTTCTTTCCCGACGTCGCGCAGGCCGCGCAGCGCTTGGCCGTGCGCGCCGTCTTGCCGGATCTGTTTGGCTGTTACAATGAACTGACCAGAATGAGAGCGATTGCCGAGCATCCGCTCAACCCGCGCCTGTTCCTGGAGGATATGCTGCTGCGCTACGCGAGGGCGGTGACGGCGAAAGGAGTTGCCGATGTCTGATGTACCCAAGATGATGAATTTCGCGCGGCCGAGCGTATTGTCGCTCAACATCAACTCCAAGGCCGCGCTCTACGCCGCCTACATGCCGTTCCTCAAGCGCGGCGGCATTTTCGTCCCCACTGCCAAACCCTATGCCCTCGGCGACGAGGTCTTCATGCTGCTCACGTTGATGGACGAGCCGGGCAAGGTGCCGATCGCCGGTTCGGTGGTCTGGATCACGCCGGCGGGCGCCCAGGGCAACAAGACGCAGGGCATCGGCGTCCAGTTCAGCGACGACGAATCCGGGCAGCAGGCGCGGGCGAAGATCGAAGGTCTTCTCGGCGGCCATCTCGGTTCCAACCGGCCGACCCATACCTTCTGAATCCGGTTTCGTGTTCGTCGATTCCCACTGTCATCTCGACTTTCCCGAGCTCACGTCTCGCCTGCCCGAGGTCCTCGCGGCCATGCAGGCCAACCGCGTCACCCACGCTCTCTGTGTCGGCGTCAGCCTGGGCACGCTGCGGCGGGTGCTGGAACTGGCGGAAAGCCACGACAATCTGTACGCCTCGGTCGGCGTCCATCCGGATCACAAGGATGACCCGCAGCCCGCCGCCGCCGAGCTGACGGCTCTGGCCTCGCATCCCCGCGTGGTGGCGATCGGGGAGACCGGACTCGACTACTACTGGCACAAGGACGATCCGGAGTGGCAGCGCGAGCGCTTCCGCGCCCATATCCGCGCTGCCCGGGAATCCGGTCTGCCGCTCATCGTCCACACCCGCGACGCGGCGGCGGATACGCTGGCGATCCTGCGCGAAGAGGATGCCGGCGCTGTCGGCGGCGTCATGCACTGTTTCACCGAGTCGCGAGAGGTGGCGGAAGCGGCGATGGACCTCGGCTTTTTCATTTCCTTTTCCGGCATCGTCACGTTCAAGAATGCGCAGGCACTGAAGGACGTGGCACGGGCTGTGCCGCTGGATCGCATGTTGATCGAGACCGATGCGCCCTATCTGGCGCCGGCGCCGCACCGGGGAAGGGTCAATGAGCCGGCCTTCGTACGCCATGTGGCGGAGGAGGTGGCGCGCCTGAAAGGTGTGGACGTGGAAGCCGTGGCCGAGGCGACCAGCGGGAACTTCTTCCGGCTCTTCAAGCGAGCCGAGCCGGCAGCAAAGGAGGCTGTGCAGTGAAGAGTTGGAGCGGGCGGATTCGTGCCGCGGGCGCGGCCGCGCTTGTCATGCTGTCGCTGGCGCCCGTTGCGGTTGCCGCGGCGACCCTGGACGACCTGACGCAGGCGGCCGATCTCGGCGATCAGTCGAACGGTGGTCAACCTGGTGCAGCGCGGCATGGATGTCAATTCGACGGATGCGCAGGGCAACACGCTGCTGATGATCGCCGCGCGCAACGGACATTCCGGCATCGCCCAGTTCCTCGTCAAGAAGCGAGCGAAGATGGAGGCGCGCAACCGCGCCGGCGACACGGCGCTGATGCTGGCGAGTCTTAAGGGCCACGCCGAAGTTGCGCGGCTCCTCGTCGATGCCGGTGCAAAGGCGAATCACGCCGGCTGGACGCCGATCGCCTATGCCTGCCTGGAAGGGCACACCGACGTCGTGCGCCTTCTCGTCGTACGCGGTGCCGACGTCAATGCGCGCACGCCGAACAAGACCACACCGCTCATGCTCGCTGCCCGCAGCGGCGCCATCGACATCGTCAAGCTCCTGATCGAGGCCGGCGCCGACGTCGATGCCAGCAACGAGGAAGGTGCGACGGCCATGGCATGGGCGGCATCGAGCGGCAACACCGACATCGTGGAGCTGCTGCAGGCGGCGCCGATCAAGTGAGCGGTCGTGAGCGGCAACGGTATGCGCCGGCGAACGCCTTGCCGCTGGACGGCGCGCCCTGATCGGATCCGGCGGCGAGTCGCGGCACCCGCGAGGCGCCTGCGCGAGCTTCACCCCATTTCGAAGCCAAGCGGAAAGAGGCGAGCCGCCGCGCGGCCCTTGCCGGACTGACACCTTATTTCAATATGCAGAAGCCGATCTACGACGAATCCTCGTTTCGCGTGCTGAAGGGCCTGGAACCGGTGCGCGAGCGGCCGGGAATGTACACCCGCACCGATTCCCCGGCGCACGTCATCCAGGAAGTCATCGACAATGCGGCGGACGAAGCCCTCGGCGGCTTTGCCCGCAGTATCCACGTCCTGCTGCACACGGACGGCTCGGTCTCGGTGACCGATGACGGGCGCGGCATCCCCGTCGGACTGCATCCGGAAGAGAACGAGCATGTCGTGGTGCTGGCCTTCACCCGGCTGCACGCCGGTGGCAAGTTCGACAAGCGCGGCGGCGGCTCCGCCTATGCCTTTTCCGGTGGCCTCCACGGCGTCGGCGTGGCGGTGACCACGGCGCTGTCGCGGCATGTATCAGTGGAAGTGCGGCGCGAGGGCCGGGTGCATAGGCTGGAACTGGAGGAGGGTGGCGAGAAGGTGATCGGGCCGCAGGAAGGTGAGTCCTGCGGCCGGCAGTCCGGTACGCGGGTGCGGGTATGGCCGGACCCCAAATACTTCGACAACCCCCGGGTCCCTCTGGCCGAGATGGAGCGTCTGCTGCGCTCCAAGGCCGTGCTGCTGCCGGGCGTGAAGGTTTATCTCGACGTCGAGCAGGCCGACGGCGGCATCCTGACCAAGACCTGGTCCTACCCGGAAGGGCTGCCCCAGTACCTGCGCGAACTGGCGGGCGGCAGCGAACCGGTGGCACCGTTCTTCGCCGCCGAGAAATATGCGGCGGCCGACGACGGCACCTTCGCGGAAGGCGAAGGCGCAGCCTGGGCGCTAGGCTGGTTCGCCGAGGCGGTGCCCTCCGAATCTTACGTAAACCTCATCCCGACCGTCGCCGGCGGTACCCACGAGTCCGGCCTGCGCGCCGGCGTGTTCGAGGCGGTCCGCTCCTTCATCGAGCACCACGGCCTGCTACCGCGCGGCGTCAAGCTGCAGCAGGAGGATGTCTGCGCGCGCATGGCGTCGGTGCTGTCGGCGCGCATCCTCGATCCCCAGTTCCAGGGCCAGGTGAAGGAGAAGCTCAACTCGCGCGAAGCGGTCAAGCTGATCTCCGGCATGGTGCGCGATCCGCTGGAGATCTGGCTCAACAACCACGTCGATGGCGGCAAGGCGATCGCGGAGCTTTGCATTAAACAGGCTCTGGCCCGGCAGAAGAATGCCCAGAAGGTCGAAAAGCGCAAGCAATCCGGCGTCGCCGTCCTGCCGGGCAAGCTCTCCGACTGCGAGAGCGAGGACATCGCGCGCAACGAAGTCTTTCTGGTGGAGGGCGATTCCGCCGGCGGCTCCGCGAAGATGGCACGCGACAAGGAAACCCAGGCCATCCTGCCCTTGCGCGGCAAAGTGCAGAACGCCTGGGAGATCGAGGCCGACCGCCTGTTCGCCAACGCGGAGATCCACGACATTGCGGTCGCCCTCGGCATCGATCCCCACGGCCCGAACGATGCGCCGGATTTCTCCAATCTGCGTTACGGCAAGGTCGTGATCCTGTCGGACGCCGATGTGGACGGCTCCCACATCCAGACCCTGCTGCTGACGCTCTTCTTCCGCCACTTTCCCAAGCTCATCGAGCGCGGACACGTCCATGTCGCGCAACCGCCGCTGTACCGCGTCGATGTACCGGCCCAGGGCAAGAACCGTCCGGCGAAGCGGCTTTATGCCCTGGACGACGGCGAACTCAGTGCCATCCGCGACCGCTTGAAGAAGGAGGGGGTGAAGCTGGAGTCGATCGAGATCGGCCGCTTCAAGGGTCTGGGCGAAATGAACCCGGAGCAACTGCGCGAAACCGCCATGGACCCGGCCACCCGCCGGGTGCTGCCGGTGCGCGTGCGAGACGGCGCGACCGACGAGACCTTGAAGACCTTCACCCTGCTCATGGGCAAGGGCGAGGCGGCGTCACGGCGGGAATGGATGGAGGCGAAAGGGGACACGGTGGAGGCGGACGTGTAGGACGCACCGTGCGCGCTGAGTCGTAGCGGCGCGCAGGCGCGCCCTACGCATTCCTGTGCGCCGGGAGGAAAGTCCCCCGGAACGTAGATCAGATCAACGGGAACCGGTTCAAGTACGCCGCGACCACCACATTTCGCCATGCCGAATCCACCCAAGAAACTTAGCGAAAACAGCCAACTGACGGCGGATATGCATCACGTCGCCCAAGCCATGAGCCTGTTGTGGACGTTCCGGCCGAAGACGGCGATCTACAACCTGCTGCGACTGCTCGGCGCGCGGCGCAGCGACGGCCGCGCCTTCATCCAGGACGACGTGAGGCAGGCGCTGAAGGAACTGCGCGAACATGGCTTGCTGGTGGACATGCCGCACCGCGACGGCGTCTGCCGCCTGACGGACGAACTGCGCGCGCCGCTCTACCGCGAACTGCTGCAGACGCAGCAGCCCGAAAACCTGCGGCAGGCGGTGTTCGAACTGGATTCGTATCGACCGGAGCGCGGCCTCTACCACTATTGGTCGGTCTACGACAGGTCGGCCACCATCACTCTGGTGCGCGTGGCCCTGTTCACCGGCATGCCGGCCGAGGAACTCAAGCGCATGAGCGCGGCCATCGGGCGCTCGATGGACTGGGGCGGGATCCTCTACGAGGCCGCCTTCGCCGCCTTCGACGGCGCCAGTTTCCAGCGCGTGAATTCCGAGTGGCGCTGGGATCTGCTGTTCGAAGCGGCCTCCGCGCTGTCACTGTCTTGGCGGGCGGATCTGGTACCGGCCAGCGACTGGGCGCTCGCTCGCTTCGAGGTGGAAGGCGGCTCGATGCCGCACCATCTGCGTCTGGCGCTGGCCGAATTGCTGCTGCACCGGGGCGAGAGCGAACGGGCTGCGCGCGTGCTCGACGGACTCGACTCGGGGGCCGCCGATGCGCTGCGCGCCGGTCTGCTGGTGCAGGCCGGCCGGTGGCAGGAGGGTCAGGCGGCGTTCGAGGCGGCGCTGAAGCGGCGCGGCGACGAGGTGGGAGCGCGCAAGCGCATCCTGCCCGCCAGCCTGGCCTGGCTTTACCCGATCGCCCTGCTGGCGCAGCAGACGCCCAGGCACCTGGAGGCGGCGCGCAAGTTCTGCGTCGGAGAGGCGGGCAAGCGCACGCCCGATCCGGGTGAAGGCTGGGGCCGCTGGGCTCATGCCATCGGCGCCCGCCTGGGCGACTTCGCCATCGAGCCGCGGGTTTTCGACCTGAGCTGGAACCGCGGCGTCCATACCGGCCTCGACGAGCTCTGGCGCCTGCTGCTGGCCGCCTGGCTCGGCCGCGAGGCCCTCGGCTCGAAGCCGGCGAAGGGCCGTTTCGATGGCAATCTGGCAGCCTACGTCCAAACGCTGCGAGATCGACTCGGGCCGTGCCGGCTGAAATGGCTTGCCGGACAGGCGGAAGCTGCAGCCGCGGTGCTGCGGGGGGAGGACCCGCCGGCCGGGTTCTTCGTTTCCGGACAGAGCGAGCAGTGGCGCGACGTGCTGGCGGCGCTCCAGGCGCTGGGCACGGAAAAGCCCGGCGCAGGCGAGACCGCAGCCGCGACCCGCATCGTATGGGCAGTGCGCGTCGGCAAACACGGAGCCCTGGAGGATATCGAGCCCCTGGAACAGAAGCGCGGTCCGCGCGGCTGGAGCAAGCCGAAGCCGCTTTCGCTGGCGAAGATCGCCGGCAGCGACAAGCTGCCGCCCTGGGACGCCAAGGTGGCGCGCGCGGTGCGTCAGGACCGCGCCCATGCCAAGCGCTACAACCTCGACCGGGCGGCGGCCATCGTGGCGCTGGTGGGACACCCGGCGGTGGCCCTGGCCGGCGACCCGGAGCAGCTCGTGGACCTGATCGAAGGCACGCCGGAACTGGAGGTGCTGCGGCAAGGCGAGCGCTATGTCATGCGGGTGACACCGGAGCTGCGGCCGGAGAAGGAGCCGGCGGAACGGTACTACTGGGACGCCGACGAGCGCCGCGAAGCCGAGGCGCTGCGCATGATCACGCTGATGCAGGATTCGCCCCAGCGCCTGCGCCTGATCCGTCTCACCGCCGCCCAGCGCCGTGCGGCCCAGCTCGTGTCCGGGCGCTTTTCCGTGCCCGCCGGCGCCCACGACGAATTGCAGCAGGCATTGCGCGCCCTGAGCGGCCACTTCCAGGTGCAGGCGGATCACGCCCAGGCGGCGCGGGAAGTGGCGGCGGAGTCGCGGCTGCGGGCCGAGCTTTCCCCCGTGGGCGAGAGCCTGATGCTGCGGCTGGTGGTGGCGCCGCTGGGGCCGGACGGTCCGCGGCTCGCGCCCGGTTCCGGTCGCGCGCGCCTGATGGCGGCGCTGGCCGGCGAAAGCGTGGGCACGCGGCGCGATCTTGCCGCCGAGCGCGCCGCCCTGGATGCGGTGCTGGATGCTCTTCCCTTCCTCGACGACATCGCAGGCGAGGATGCCATGCCGGAATGGGTGGTGGACGATGCCGAGCAGGCGTTGAGCATGGTGGAAGTCCTGCCCACGCTGGCGGCGGTGGCGGCGGTGGACTGGCCCAAGGGCAAGAGCGTGCGGGTGGTGACGGTGGATGGACCGCAGCTCGCCCTGGCGGTGCAGGGACAGCGCGACTGGTTCCGCATCAGCGGCCAGGCGGCGATCGACGAGGGCCGGGTGCTGGAACTGGAAGCGCTGCTGGCTGCTGCCCGCGGCCGCAGCCGCTTCGTCGCCATGGGCGAGGGCGTATACGCCGCACTGACACGCTCCCTCAAGCAGCGGCTGGCCGAACTGGCGGCGGTGGCGGAAACCGACCGCCACGGTGCGCGTATTCCGCAGGCTGCCGCCGCCTGGCTGGAGGAAGTGCTGGAGGGCGTGCCGATCCAGGCCGACGCCGGCTTCCGCGCCGCGCTCGACCGGCTGCGCGCCGCCCAGGACGAGTCGCCGCCGCTGCCCAAGGGGCTCCAGGCCGAACTGCGACCCTACCAGGAGGACGGCTATCTGTGGGCGATGCGGCTGGCGGCCGCGGGTCTGGGCGGCTGCCTGGCGGACGACATGGGCCTGGGCAAGACGGTGCAGGCGTTGGCCGTACTGCTGGCCCGCGGCGCGGGCGGCGCGGCGCTGGTGGTGGCGCCGACCTCGGTGTGCGGCAACTGGCTGGCGGAGGCGGCGCGCTTCGCGCCCGCACTCAGCGTGCAACTCTACGGCGAGGGCGATCGCGAAGGGCTGATCGCCGGCGCCGCTGCAATGGATGTGGTGGTGGTGTCCTATACCCTGCTGCAGCAGGCGCAGGAGCGCTTCGCCGCGCACACCTGGCATACCGTCGTCGCCGACGAGGCGCAGGCGATCAAGAACGCCACCGCCAAGCGCAGCCTGGCGGTGTTCGAACTCGAAGCCGACTTTCGCCTCGCCCTTTCCGGCACGCCGGTGGAAAACCGGCTGGGGGAACTGTGGTCGATCATGCGCTACGCCAATCCCGGCCTGCTGGGCCCGGCATCGCGCTTCAACGAGCGCTTCGCCGTGCCGGTGGAGCGCCACCGCGACCGCGACGCCCAGCACCTGCTGCGGCGGATCATCGCCCCCTTCGTGCTGCGCCGGACCAAGGCCCAGGTGCTGCCCGAACTGCCGCCGCGCACCGAGCTGATCGTCGCTGTGGCGCCGGATGCCGCCGAAGCCGCCCATTACGAGGCGCTGCGGCGCGAGGCGGTGGCCGAGGTCTCCCAGGTGCTGGGTACCGCCCCCGTGGCGCAGGCGCGGTTCAACATCCTCGCCCAGCTCACCCGGCTGCGCCGCGCCGCCTGCGATCCGCGCCTGCCGAGCCCCGAGTTCGGCATCGTCGGCGCCAAGGTGCAGGCCTTCGCCGAACTGGCCGCGGAGCTGGCGGCCAACGGCCACAAGGCGCTGGTGTTCAGCCAGTTCGTCGATTTCCTGGCCCTGCTGCGCGCGCCGCTCGATGCCGCCGGCATCCGCTACCAGTATCTCGACGGCGCCACGCCGGCGGCCGAGCGCACGCGCCGCGTCGCCTCCTTCCAGGCCGGAGAGAGCGAACTGTTCCTCATCAGCCTCAAGGCCGGCGGCTACGGCCTCAACCTCACCGCCGCCGACTTCGTGGTGATCACCGACCCGTGGTGGAACCCCGCCGCCGAAGACCAGGCCATGGGCCGCGCCCACCGCATCGGCCAGCAGCGCCCGGTCACCGTATACCGGCTGGTGACCAAGGGCACGATCGAGGAGCGCATCGTCGAACTGCACCACGACAAGCGCGCCCTGGCCGACAGCATCCTGGCGGAGGGCGAGGCGGCGGCGCTGCCATCGGCCGACGAACTGATCGCGCTCATCCGCGGTGCGTAAACCGGTGCGCAATGGCGGCGCAGCGGGCACCCTGACACAAGAACAACGCAATCCATTCCGTGGACCGACACCGATCCGATTCGATGGCCGGACAACGATCCGGCAGTGACCCGTCCGAACCTGCGATGCCGGTGAGTGGGCCGAGTTCAGTCCTCGATCCGGCGTTCGCGGCGGAACTCGCGCCCGAAAAACTGTGGACCGCGCGTCTCGGCTGCGGCATGGCCGCGCTGCTGTACTTGTTGTTCGGAATCATCGACCTGTGGATGATTCCCTCGGCGCTGCACGCGGTCTGGACGATCCGCGCGGCCGTCATAACGGCTTCCCTGGTCGTGCTGGCGCTCACCCGAACCGAGCGGTTCCTGCGCGAGTACGAGAAATTCGCCCTGTTCATGCCGGTACTCTGGGCCGCAGGGATCGAGGCGATGCTCTACTTCGCCGCGCCAGGCGACCCGGCGCGCGATTTCTATTACGCGGGACTGATCCTGGTGGTGATCGGCTTCCACAGCTGGTTCTACCTGCCGATCGTGTCGATGACCGTGATCAGCGCTGCGATCGTGGCGATCTACGCCGTCATCGCGCTCGTCGTCCACGACGTGGCACGGACCGGCGGACTGCCGACCCTGGTGTCCAACTTGTTCTTCCTGGGCAGCGCCGTGGTCATCTGCGTCGCGGTCCAGGTGCGGCGATACCGCTATCTGCTGGAGAACTTCCAGTGGCGCCAGGCGCTGGCGCGCGACCTTGCGGCCAAGGAACAGGCGCGCCGCCAGAGCGAGCACAGGGCGACCCACGACCTCCTCACCGGCCTGCCGAACCGGGCGCAGTTCATCCGCCTGGCCGATCGTGAGATCGAAGCGGCGCGCAGCCGCGGCTCGTGGGTCGCGCTCATGTTCATCGACCTGGACGGCTTCAAGCCGATCAACGACACGCACGGCCATGCGGTCGGCGACGAAGTGCTGAAGATCCTCGCACAGCGCATGCGCAATTGCCTGAAGGGGTCGGACACCGTGGCACGGCTGGGCGGCGACGAATTCGGCGCCGTGGTGGCGCTGCCACCGGAGGCAGCCGGCAGCGCAGAAAGAGTGGCAGCCAAGATTCTCGATACCGTATCGCAACCTATCGCCCTCGGCGCCCTGCGGATCGTCCTGAGCGCCAGTTTCGGCGTCGCGCTGTTTCCCTGCCACGGCGACGACGCGCAAACGCTCATATCGGTCGCCGACACCTCCATGTACGAGGTGAAGCGCGCGGGCAAGGCGGGCGTGCGCTTGGCGAGCGGCGACCAGACCCCGTGATTGCAGCGCCAGTACCTACGCGCGACGAGCGATACGGAACGAATTGGTGTGCCGGAATGCTGGTAATATGGGAATAATTCCGCTTTTAAGGGCACAAGATGAAAACGACCATCGAACTGCCGGACGAGCTATCCCGCCAGGTGAAGGCGGTGGCCGCGCTGCGCGGACAGAGCATGAAGCAGTTCCTGACGGAACTGCTGGAGAGGGAACTGTCACCGCCGGCGCCCCGGCAGGGCGATGCAGCCGCGCGCCGGCAACAGGCCGCCAGCCTGATCGATGAGTTGGAATCCCTCGCTGGTCGTATCGGAGAAAAGTGGACGGGGAGCGCTGACGCCGTCGATGCCGTGCGCGAGCAACGGCGCGGCGGATGATCGTCGATGCTTCGGTCTGGGTGTCCGCCTTCCTTCCTGCGGACACCCACCATGGAGAGGTTCTGGCTTTCCTGAGGCGCACCTTCGAACGCGGGGAGAGCGTCGAACTGCCCAATCTTGCCCTGGCCGAGATCGGTGGCGCCATCGCGCGCCGAACCGGCGACGCGGCACTCGCGGCGGGCGTGCTCGCGCTGGTGCGAAGGCAGCCGCTGCTGACGATTCATGCGCTGGACGACAGCCTCGGGGAAGCGGCGGCGCGACTGGCCATCGACGCCAGACTGCGCGGTGCCGACGCGGTCTGTGTCGCCCTTGCCGCGCGGCTCGACGCGACCCTGGTAACCCTCGACCGGGAGATGATGGAGCGGGGTGCAGCAACCGCCCGGATCGTGATGCCGGATGCGGTTTGAACCATGCCGCAACGGACGTGGTTTGGCGACGCTGACGCCGAACGCACGGGCTGGCAATTAGCGATGTGCGATAGTTAGCTTGAGCAACGACATATGACGATCCCTGACTACCAGACTGTGATGCTCCCGCTCCTGAGGTTCGCATCGGACGGCCGGACCCACACGTTCCGCGAAGCGGTCGAGCATCTGGCAAGTGAGTTTGCCCTATCGTCGCAGGAGCGGTCGGAGCTTCTGCCGAGCGGCAGGCAAGCACTGTTCACCAACCGCGTCGGCTGGGCAAGTTTCTATCTCAAGAAGGCCGCTCTGCTTGAAAAGAAGCCGCACCGGGGGGCGTTCTCCGTCACTGCTCGGGGCCAGGAAGTGATCGCGCACAATCCGGACCGGATCGACAACGAGTTCCTCGAACGTTTTCCCGAGTTCGTCGAGTTTCGCAATCAGTCGAGGAGGACGAGGGAAGACGGATCCGTCCCGGTAACGGATGCGACGGCGCAGCCCGTGGAAACGCCGGAGGAAGCGCTGGAGAGCGCCTACCAGACCATCCGCCAGGGCCTTGCCCAGGAACTGCTGGTCCGCATCCAGGCCTGCTCGCCCGAATTCTTCGAGCGCCTCGTGGTGGAACTGCTGGTGAAGATGGGCTATGGCGGGTCGCGACGCGATGCCGGAGAGCGGATCGGACAGAGCGGCGATGGCGGCATCGACGGCATCATCAAGGAGGATCGCCTCGGCCTCGACGTGATCTACATCCAGGCGAAGCGCTGGCAGGGCAGCGTCGGTCGTCCCGAGATCCAGAAGTTCGTCGGCGCGCTGCAGGGGCAGCGTGCGCGCAAAGGCGTCTTCATCACGACCTCCGCGTTCACCGGCGAGGCCACCGACTATGCCTCGCGCATCGATACCAAAGTGGTCCTTCTCGATGGCAACGCCATAGCCAATCTGATGATCGATTTCGATGTTGGCGTCGCGGCGGGTACTCCCTACATCGTCAAGCGCATCGACTCGGACTATTTCGAGGAAGACTGATCCGCCGCGGTCACAGTGAATCCATGAACGAAACCCCCGACCTCTTCGACAACCTGCCGCCGCCTCCGGCGCCCCCTTCGCCAGCGGAGGACAGCGGCGACTCGCTGCCCCTCGACCATTACGCCGAGCGCGCCTATCTCGCCTATGCCATGAGCGTGGTGCGGGGGCGCGCGCTGCCGCAGGTGGAGGACGGGCTGAAGCCGGTGCAGCGGCGCATCCTGTTCGCCATGAACGAGATGCGGCTCGCCGCCAGCGCCAAGCACGTGAAGAGCGCGCGCGTGGTGGGCGATGTCATCGGCAAGTACCACCCGCACGGCGACACCAGCGTCTATGACGCGGCGGTGCGCATGGCGCAGGAGTTCACGCTGCGCTATCCGCTGGTGGACGGGCAGGGCAACTTCGGCTCGCGCGACGGAGATTCGGCGGCGGCGATGCGCTACACCGAGGCGCGGCTGACGCCCATCGCCGATCTGCTTCTTTCCGAGCTCGACCGCGGCACGGTGGATTTCGTGCCGAACTACGACGGCGCCTTCAGGGAGCCGCAACTGCTGCCGGCGCGCCTGCCCTTCGTGCTGCTCAACGGCGCCTCGGGCATCGCCGTGGGCATGGCGACCGAGATTCCGCCCCACAATCTGACCGAGGTGGCGCAGGCGGCGCAACTGCTGATCCGCAAGCCGGAGACGACGCTGGACGATTTGCTGCGCATCGTGCCGGGGCCGGACTTCCCCGGCGGCGGCCAGATCATCTCCCAGCCGCAGGCGCTCCGCGACGCCTACGAGACCGGGCGCGGTTCGATCCGCATGCGCGCGCGCTGGCGCAGGGAGGATCTTGCGCGCGGCCAGTGGCGCATCATCGTGACCGAACTGCCCCACGGCGTGTCCTGCGCGGCAGTGCTCTCCGAGATCGAGACCCTGACGAATCCCCAGCCCAAGGCCGGCAAGAAGGAGGTGTCGCAGGAGCAGAAGACACTCAAGACGCTGGTGCTGGGCGTGCTGGAAACCGTGCGCGACGAATCCAGCGACAAGGCGCCGGTGCGCATCGTGCTGGAGCCGCGCTCCTCGCGCCAGTCGCCGGAGGAGTTCATGGCGGTGTTGCTGGTGCAGACCAGTCTCGAAACCTCGGTGCCGATCAACCTGACCATGATCGGCCGCGACGGCAGGCCGCAGCAGAAGGGTCTGCTACCCATCGTGCGCGAGTGGATCGACTTCCGCTATGTCACGGTCGAACGGCGCACGCGCCATCGCCTGGGGGAAGTGGACCGCCGCATCCACATCCTCGACGGGCGCATGATCGCGTTCCTGCGCATCGAGGAAGTGATCCGCGTCATCCGCGAATCGGACGAACCGAAACCGGCCCTGATGTCCAGCTTCGGCCTCACCGACGTGCAGGCGGAGGATATCCTGGAGATCCGGCTGCGCCAATTGGCGCGGCTGGAAGGCATTCGCATCGAGAAGGAACTGGTCGAACTGCGCGAGGAGCGCGGCGAACTGCAGACGCTGCTCGATGACCGCAAAGCCATGACCCGGCTGATCTTGAAGGAGATCGGCGAGGACGCGAAGAAATTCGGGGATGCGCGCCGCACCGTGATCGAAGCCGTGGCCCCTACCGCGGCGACCGAGATCCAGGTGGCGGACGAGCCGGTAACCGTGATCCTGTCGAAGAACGGCTGGGTGCGCTCGCGCCTGGGCCACGGCATCGATCTCTCCACCATCGCCTACAAGACCGGCGACTTCCCCATGCTGGTGGCGGAAAGCCGCAGCGTCTGGCCGCTCGTGCTCATCGACAGCAACGGCCGCGCCTACTCGGTGCGCGTGTCCGACCTGCCCGGAGGCCGCGGCGACGGTGTTCCGCTGTCGACGATGGTGGAGTTCCAGGATGGCGCCAAGCTGGCCCAGGCCCTGTGCGATGCGCCGGAGAAGCAGTACCTGTTCGCCCATTCGGGCGGTTACGGTTTCATCGCCAGCGTGGGCGACCTCGTGTCCCGGCAGCGGGCGGGCAAGGCCTTCATGACACTGGAGAAGGGCGAGCGCGTCCTCGTTCCCGCCAAGGCGCTGGGCGATGCCATCGCCGCCGTGTCGGAAAAGGGCCGCTTGCTGATCTTCGGCCGCGAGGAAATGAAGGTGCAGTCCGGCGGCCGCGGTGTCGTCATCATGGGGCTGGACGAAGGCGAGGCGCTGGCCGCAGCTACCGTCACCCTGGCGCAAACCATCGCCGTCGAAGGCATCGGCCGCGGCGGCAAGGTCAAGGTGGTGCAGGTGGGTGCCAAGGACATCGGCAAGTACCGGCTGCACCGTGCCCGTAAAGGCTGCCTGCTGCCGGAGAAGGTGAAGCCGACGGCACTCAGGTAGCGCGACCCAGGCCCGCGCAGCGGGCGGGTCCGACCGCCCCGGGGGGTCGCAACCTCGTGGGCGATGTCGGATGCCCGCCTCCGGCGCGCGATCCGACCTACCCGCGGCCTGCGGGCAGCGGCCGATTCACCAGATAGATGCCGGCACACACCAGTGCCAGCGCCGCGAGCAGCGAGGCCGACGCCGGCTCGCGCAGGAGGACCAGTCCCGCGACCAGCCCGAACAAGGGGGTCAGGAACGAGAATGCCGACAGCCGGCCGGCCGGATAGTGGGCGACCAGCCAGAACCAGGCAAGATAGCTGGCGAAGGCCACGATCACGATCTGGTAGGCCATCGATGCCAGCGCCAGCGGCGTGGCGCGAACCGCCGCTGCTTCGCCGAGCAGCCACGACACGGCCGGCAAGGCGAGAGCGGACACCGCAAGCTGATAGAACAAGGTCTTGGCCGGAGCGATGGTGCGCAGACGGCTGCCCTTGATCACCAGCGTCGTGGCGCCCCACAGCACGGCGGCGGCGAGGCAGAGGCTGTCGCCGAGGAGGGTGTCGCCGGTGCCGCCGCGCAGCGCGCCGGAAAACGCCAGGACCACGCCGCCGAAGGCGCACACGAAACCGACTGCCTGCAGTCCGCGCAGACGCTCGCCGGGAATGAAGCGGTGGGCGCCGGCGGCGACGATGAACGGCGCGGTGTAGAGGAAGAGCACGCCGCGGGAGGCGGCGGTATGCTGCAGGCCGATGTAGAGCAGGGCGAATTCGGCCGCGAACAGGGCGCCCACCAGCAGTCCGGGCCATAGCGAACCGTCGTGCGCGAACAGTGGAATCCTGCGCCAGCGCGCCCAGACCCACACCAGCAGCACCGCGCCGGCGGAGCGCAGACCCGATTGCAGCAGCGGCGGGATCGACTCCACCGCCACCTTGATCGCCACCTGCTGCACGCCCCACAGCGCACACAACAGAACCATGAGCGCCATGGCGCGGCCGTCGAGGCGCAGGTGATAGGGCGTGGTCATCGGCGAGAAAAGTCTGGAGTGTGCACGCGTGGGCGGCATTTCGGCAAGCCGCGGCGGGATCGTGGGAAAATCCGGCGCTGATCCGACCAACGGGGGCAGGGCGCATGGGGTTCGACTTCGACACGCCGACCGACCGGCGCGGCACCGACAGCAGCAAGTGGGGCAAGTATGCCGGGCGCGATGTGCTGCCGATGTGGGTGGCGGACATGGACTTCGCGGCACCCCCGGCCGTGATCGAGGCGCTGCACCAGCGCGCAGACCACGGCGTGTTCGGCTACGGCGACCCGCCTTCCATGCTTGCCGCGGCGGTGGTCGAAGCCTTGGCGCGCGACCACCGCTGGCGCATCGAACCGGGCTGGCTGGTGTGGCTGCCGGGCCTGGTGACGGGACTGAACGTGGCCTGCCGCGCCGTGGGCGAATCCGGCGACGGCGTTTTCACCTCCACGCCCATCTATCCGCCGTTCCTGTCCGCGCCGCGCCTGAGCCGGCGCCAGGTCGTCGCGGTGCCGCTGGAGCGCCGGGGCGCGCGCTGGGAATGGGATTTCGCCCGCGTCGAGGAAGCGATTATGCCGAACACGCGCCTGTTCATGCTGTGCAATCCGCACAATCCGGTGGGCCGCGTATTCACCCGAGCCGAGCTGGAGCAGGTGGCGGCGATCGCCGAGCGCCATGATCTGATCATCTGTTCCGACGAGATCCATGCCGGACTGGTGCTCGATCCGGCCTGCGAGCACCGGCCCATCGCCGCCCTCGACGAAGCGGTGGCGCGGCGCTGCATCACGCTCATGGCGCCGAGCAAAACCTACAACATTCCGGGGCTCGGTTGCGCCTTCGCCGTGATCCCGGATGCCGGTCTGCGCCGGCGCTTCCTGGATGTCATGCGCGGCATCGTGCCCCACGTCAATGTGCTCGGCTACGCCGCGTCGGAGGCGGCGTATCGCCACGGCGAACCGTGGCGGCGGGCACTGATCGACTACCTGCGCGCCAACGCGGAGTATGTGCGGGCAGCGATCGACGCCATTCCGGGCCTGCGGACGACGCCCGTCGAAGCCACCTATCTGGCGTGGATCGACGCCACCGCCCTGAATCTGGAAAATCCTGCCGCCTACTTCGAGGCGGCCGGTGTCGGCCTTTCGGACGGTGCCGATTTCGGCGCGCCGGGCTTCGTCCGGCTCAATTTCGGCTGTGCCCGCAGTACCCTGGCGCAGGCGGTCGCGCGCATGTCGCAGGCGGTGGCGGCGGGCGGATGCGCCTGCCCGTGACGAATCCCCCTACCGCTTCGGCCACTGCCACTGCTTCTGCCAGTCGAGGAACTGGGCGGCCGGAATCGGTTCGCTGATGTAGGTGCCCTGGGCGTCGTCGCAACCCAGGGCGGCCAGTTGTTCCCAGATTTCCTGCGTTTCCACACCCTCCGCCACCACCTTGAGGCCCAGATCGTGGGCCAGATCGATCGTGGAGCGCACGATGACGAGAGAATCCTCGTCGTCGGGCACACCGAGGACGAAGGACTTGTCGATCTTGATGGCGTCGATCGGAAGCTTCTGCAGGTAGCTGAGCGAAGAATAGCCGGTGCCGAAGTCGTCCACGAAGATCTTCATGCCCATGTTGCTGAGCCGCCTCAGCACCTCCAGGGTGCCCGCCGGGTCCTCCATCAGGCTGGTCTCCGTGACCTCGATCTGCAGCCAGTCCGGCTTGGCGCCCCAGGTCGTCAGGATGCCGGCTATGCGGCCGGGGAGCCGGGGATCGCGCAGATTCGGCATGGACAGGTTGACCGCCAGCGGCGTGTGCAAGCCCGTCTCGTGCCACGCGTAGCACTGGCCGAGCGCCGTGTTCACGACCCAGTGCGTGAGAGGCTGGATGAGACCGGTGTGCTCCGCCAGGGGAATGAACTTGTCCGGCGATACGAGCCCGAGATCGGGATGCTGCCAGCGCACCAGGGCCTCGGCGCCGCACAGCAGGCCGCTGCGCATGTCGATCTTGGGCTGGTAGTAGAGCAGCAGTTCGTTGCCTTCGATGGCCCGGCGCAGATCGCCCACCAGGCTCAGGCGGCGGCGGTTCTCCGGTTCCGTGTCGCCGCGGAACAGGGCGAAGCCGGTGTGCTGCCGCTTGGCCTGGGTGACGGCGGAATCGGCGCGCAGGAGCAGCAGTTCGGGATCGGTGCCGTGGCCGGGAAACAGCGAGATGCCCATGCTGGCGCGGACCTCGACGCGGATATCCGTCAGGTCGAACGGTTCCTCGAAGGCGTTGAGAATGCGCTGCGCCGTCTCCGTCGCCCGATTGGCGTCCGCTTTCGGCAGCAGGATGGCGAATTCGTCGCGGCCGAGGTGTGCCAGCATCTCCGGTGGTGCCAGCACACCCTGCAGGCGCTGCCCGACGCCACGCAGCAGTTTGTCGCCGCGTGCATAGCCGATAACCTCGTTGATCTGGCGGAAGCGGTCCACGTCCAGCACCAGCAGTGCCAGCGGGCGGTTCTGCAGGCGCGCCGCGGCGATGGCCTCCGCCAGCAGGTCGTCGAGGCGGGCGCGGTTGGGCAGGCCGGTGAGGGGATCGAAGTAGGCCATGCGCTCGATGGTCTCTTCGTCCTTCTGGTGACGCGCCCGCAGCCGCAGCGTGGCGATACCGAACGCAAGATCATCGGCCATCTCGCCCAGCAGTTTTCCCTCCGCCTCGTCGAAGGCGTCCGGCTCGGCGGCATAGATGGTCAGGCTGCCCAGGATGATGCCCTCGACGAACAGCGGATACGCGCTCACCGAGGCATAGCCGCGCCGCTGCGCTTCCTCGCGCCACGCCGGCTCGACATCGGGGTCGCTGAACAGCCTCCTGCCGATGCAGGGTTGGCCGCTGCGGATGGCGATCGCCGTCGCGGTGTTTCCCTGCCCGCTGTCGGCCCAACTGAATCGGGGTGCCTGCTCGGGCTCACCTTCGAACCCGGCGTAGGCCACGGGGCGGATCGTCTTCTCGGCGTCGTTCTCGGCATAACCGATCCAGGCCATGCGATAGCCGCCGACGTCCACGATGACGCGACACATGTCCTGCAGCAGTTGTTGCTCCTCGGTCGCCCGCAGCACCGTGCGATTGCCGGCGCTCAGCGTTCTCAAGCCGCGGTCGGTGCGCTTGTGCAGCGTCACGGCCCGGGCGCGCTCCAGGTTCGCGCGCAAGGCCTTGATGCCGTAAGTGAGATCGCTCGCCAGTTCGCTCAGCAGTTCCACTTCATCCGCGTCGAAAGCGTCCGGCTCCGCCGCGAAGACGGTGAGGTTGCCGATCACCTGACCGTCGATGCTCAGTGGAAACGAGCTGACTGAGGCGTAACCGCGCCGTCTCGCTTTCTCGCGCCATTGGGGCGGCAGCTGCGGGTCCGTCAGGATGTGTCGGCCGATCGCCGCCTGCCCGCTGCGGATGGCGCTGCCGGCGGTGGTATGGCCCTCCTCGCTGTCCGCCCAGGTGAAGTAGGGAGATTGCGATGGGTCGCCGTCGAAGCCGTGGAAGGCCATCACCCGGATCGTCTTTCGCGGGTCGTGCTCGGCATAGCCGACCCAGGCCGTGGCATAGCCGCCCGTCTCCACGATCACGCGGCACATGTCCTGCAGCAGTTGCGGTTCGTCCGTGGCACGCAACAGCGTGCGATTGCCGGCGCTCAGTGCTCGCAGAGCGCGTTCGGAGCGGTTCATTGTGGTGCGCCTATTCGATTCGTTCATCCGACGCCGGAACGGAAGCCTGATCCCGTGCCCGTGCCGCACGCTGGTGCTTCCGCGTTGGTGCTCCCATCTGCCAGCGCGCTATTTTGCGCCGTTTCACCGGCAGGTCCAAAGGCACTGTGGCGCAATCCGACGCTGCCGCAAGGCGCGAGTGCTGGGCGGCGTGCATCGCACCGCCCGTTCCTGCATAATCCGGCGCTCCCCCAACGCGTGCCGGCAACTCCGCCCGGCGAAATCGATGGCCCAGTACGTCTACACCATGAGCCGGGTGAGCAAGGTCGTGCCGCCCAAGCGTGTCATCCTCAAGGACATCTCGCTGTGCTTCTTTCCGGGCGCCAAGATCGGCGTGCTCGGGCTCAACGGCTCGGGCAAGTCGAGCCTGCTGCGCATCATGGCCGGCGCGGACCGGGAGTACGACGGTGAAGCCGTGCCCATGCCCAACCTTCGGGTCGGCCTTCTGTCCCAGGAGCCGCAGCTCGATCCGGCGAAAAGCGTGCGCGGCAACGTGGAGGAGGGGGTCGCCGCAGTGCTCGATCTGGTCCATCGCTTCAATGCCATCAGCGAGCGCTTCGCCGAGCCGATGGACGACGAGGAGATGAACAAGCTGCTGGAGGAGCAGGGCGACCTGCAGCACCGCATCGAGGCCACCCAGGGATGGGAGATCGACCGCCGGCTGGAAATTGCCGCCGACGCGCTGCGCCTGCCGCCGTGGGAAGCCGAGGTCACCAAGCTCTCCGGCGGCGAGCGCAGGCGCGTGGCGCTGTGCCGCCTGTTGCTGTCGGAGCCGGACATGCTGCTGCTGGACGAGCCGACCAACCACCTGGACGCCGTGTCGGTGGAGTGGCTGGAGCACTATCTGGAACGTTACCCCGGCACCGTCATCGCCGTCACCCACGACCGCTACTTCCTGGACAACGTCGCCGGCTGGATCCTGGAACTGGACCGCGGTCACGGCATTCCGTGGCAGGGCAACTACTCGTCCTGGCTGGAGCAGAAGGAGAAGCGGCTGGAGCTCGAATCCAAGCAGGAAGGGGCGCGCATCAAGGCGATGCAGCAGGAACTGGAATGGGTGCGGTCCAACCCCAAGGGCCGCCATGCCAAGAGCAAGGCGCGTCTGGCGCGCTTCGACGAGCTGGCGTCCCAGGAATACCAGGCGCGCAACGAGACCAACGAAATCTACATTCCTCCCGGGCCGCGCCTGGGCGACCTGGTGATCGAGGCCGAAGGGCTGCGCAAGAGCTTCGGCGACAAGCTGCTGTTCGACGGCCTCGGCTTTCGCCTGCCGCCGGGCGGCATCGTCGGCGTCATCGGACCTAACGGAGCCGGCAAGACCACGCTGTTCCGCATGCTGGTGGGACAGGAGAAGCCGGATGGCGGCACCCTGCGCATCGGGGACACAGTGAAGCTGTCCTACGTGGATCAGAGCCGTGACGCGCTCGATCCGAAGAAGACGGTCTGGCAGGAGATCTCCGATGGTCTGGACATGGTGCAGGTCGGCAACTACCAGACGCCGAGCCGCGGCTATGCAGCGCGCTTCAACTTCCGCGGCACCGACCAGCAGAAATTCGTCGGCGATCTGTCCGGCGGCGAGCGCAACCGCCTGCACCTGGCCAAACTGCTGAAGAACGGCGGCAACGTGCTGCTGCTCGACGAGCCGACCAACGACCTCGACGTCGAGACGCTGCGCGCCCTGGAACAGGCGCTGCTCGACTTTCCCGGCTGCGCCGTGGTGATTTCCCACGACCGCTGGTTCCTCGACCGCATTGCCACCCACATTCTCGCCTTCGAGGGCGACAGCCAGGCCGTCTGGTTCGAGGGCAACTATGCGGATTACATGGAAGACCGGCGCCGCCGCCTGGGCGAGGACGCCGACCGGCCGCACCGTATCCGCTACAAGCCGCTGATGGGCTGAGAGCTGATTCACCGCCAAGACGCCAGGGACGCATAGGAAAACGCGAACGCGCCCGGCAGGGGCACGAAGTCATGCTGCGAGTGGGCGCGTAAGTTCTTTCAAGTTCTTGAATTTCTTGGTGCCCTTGGCGCCTTGGCGGTGAGCTGCCGTTTCCGATCCACGAATTCCCGCCGGCGACCGACCTGAACCAGGATCGGCCGGCTGGATCAACGTTTCGCCTGCAGGCGCGAGAAGGCCTCGGCCATCGCCCCAGCCGGTTGCTCGCGCGGCGCTTTGACCTTCTGCTTCGCCGGCGCGGACGTTCCGGCGGTCCGGGCTTCCGGCGCGGCCGCATCGTCCAGGCGCATCGTAAGGGCGATGCGCTTGCGCTGCAGATCCACCTCCAGCACCTTGACCTTCACGATGTCGCCCGCCTTGACCACGGTGCGCGGATCCTTGACGAATTTTCGGGCGAGGGCGGAGATATGAACCAGGCCGTCCTGGTGCACGCCGATGTCCACGAAGGCGCCGAAGTTGGTGACGTTGGTGACGACGCCTTCGAGCACCATGCCGGCGTCTAGGTCTTTAAGGTCCTCGATGCCCTCGCGGAAAGCGGCAGTCCTGAACTCGGGGCGCGGATCGCGTCCCGGCTTCTCCAGTTCGCGCAGGATGTCCTGTACCGTCGGCAGACCGAAGCGCGGGTCGGTGTAGTCGGCCGGGTTCAGGGTCCGGAGAAAGCGGCCGTCGCCGATGATTTCTCGTATGCCTTTCTTTACCCCGGCGAGGATGCGCTCCACCAGCGGGTAGGCCTCGGGGTGAACCGCCGAGGCGTCGAGCGGATCGTCGCCGTTCATGATGCGCAGGAAGCCGGCGGCCTGCTCGAAGGTCTTGTCACCCAGACGCGGTACCCGGATCAAGTCGCGGCGGTTGCGAAAGGGGCCGTTGGCGTCGCGATGGGCGACGATGTGGGCCGCCAGCCCTGCGTTCAGGCCCGAGACGCGAGTCAGCAGCGGTGCCGAAGCGGTATTCACGTCCACCCCCACGGCATTGACGCAGTCCTCCACCACCGCGTCCAGCGCGCGTGCGAGCCGGGCCTGATTGACGTCGTGCTGGTACTGGCCGACGCCGATGGACTTGGGCTCGATCTTGACGAGTTCCGCCAGCGGATCCTGAAGACGCCGCGCGATGGACACCGCGCCGCGCAGGCTGACATCGAGCTGCGGAAACTCCCGCGCCGCGAACTCCGAGGCCGAGTACACGCTGGCTCCGGCCTCGGACACGACGAGCTTGGCGAGCTTGAGTTCGGGCTGACGCTTGATCAGGTCGGCGGCAAGGCGGTCGGTTTCGCGCGAAGCGGTGCCATTGCCGATGGCGATCAGTTCGGCGTCGTGCCTGCGGGCCAGCTCGGCCAGGGTGCGCAGGGCGCCTTCCCAGTCGCGCCGCGGCTCGTGGGGAAAGATGGTGGCGGTGTCGAGCAGCTTGCCCGTGGCATCGACCACCGCCACCTTGACGCCGGTGCGCAGTCCCGGGTCGAGGCCGATGGTGGCCCGGGGACCGGCGGGGGCGGCGAGCAGCAGGTCGTGCAGATTGCGCGCGAAGACGCGGATCGCCTCCTCCTCGGCGCGCTGGCGGAGCGCACCCATCAGCTCCAATTCGAGGTGCAGGGAGATCTTCGCCATCCACGCCCAGCGAGCGGTCTCCGCCAGCCAGCGGTCGGCCGCCCGCCCGCGATCGGCGATGGCGAAGCGAGCCGCGATCATGCGCTCGCAGGTGTTGGGCGAAGGCGGCGGATCGGTGTCGACCTCCTCGTCCAGCTTGAGCCACAGCCGCAGCACGCCCTCGTGACGGCCGCGCAGGAGGGCGAGCGCGCGGTGCGAGGGGATGTCCTTGACCGGCTCGCGGTAGGCGAAGTAGTCGCGGAACTTGGCACCTGCCTCCTCCTTGCCCGCTTCGACGGCGGAGACCACCACCCCGTGGGCCTCGAGGTGGTTGCGCAGCCGTCCGAGCAGTTCCGCGTCCTCGGCGAACTGCTCCATCAGGATCTGGCGCGCGCCTTCCAGCGCCGCCTTGACATCCGGCACGCCCTTCTCCGCGCTCACGTACGCCGCGGCCTCCGTCTCGGGCTCGCGCCGCGGATCGCTCAGCAGGAGATCGGCGAGCGGCTGCAGGCCCGCCTCGCGCGCAATCTGTGCCTTGGTGCGCCGCTTCGGCTTGTAGGGCAGATACAGGTCTTCCAGACGCTGCTTGGTCTCGGCATTCTCGATTTCGGCACGCAACTGGGGCGTCAGCTTGTCCTGTTCGGCAATGGACTCCAGGATCGCGGTCCGGCGCTCCTCCAGTTCCCGCAGGTAGCCGAGACGCTCCTCCAGCAGCCGCAGTTGCGTGTCGTCCAACCCGCCGGTCGCCTCCTTGCGGTAGCGAGCGATGAAGGGCACGGTCGCGCCCTCGTCCAGCAGGGCGACGGCCGTGGCAACCTGGCGCGGGCTGGCGGACAGTTCGGCGGCGATGCGTTGTTCGATCGGAGGCAGCATGGCGGTCGGTACAGGAAAAGCGGAGGCCGGACTATGCAGAAACGGGGATCGAAACTCAAGTCGACCGGATCGTTCGTTTGCACAGCGGCTGCAGCTAAGTTGTCGTAGGGCGGGCCGTGCCCGCCGGCCGGATTGGCTGCGTCGGCGAATCATGCGACCTGACGCGCCGCTCTGCGGCCGATCAGGGCCGGACATTCGTAGGGCGGGCCGTGCCCGCCGTACCGGCCGCCGCTCCGGGGCAATGCGGTGGCATGATCTCCGGGATCCGCAGGATCGCTCGATTCGCATCATCTGGCGGCATTGCCGGTGCGAGCGTGCGCGATCTGTTCACCTGTCTCAACGCAATGCGTCGCCGGCCGCGCTAGCCTCCGTCGCTGTCGTATGCGGTACCGCGTTCGTGGGCACGCAACCTGGAGGACGGCCAGATGATGCGACGAATCCTTGCCAAAGGGCTGGTGGTAAGCCTGCTCTGCCTCTTCGTTCCGCCGCAAGACCAGCTGCGGAGCGCCCCCGGCTCAATCCCTGTTGCCCAAACCCCACTCGCTGCCGCGCGCACACTCCAGCCTCCGTCGGTACGCATGCCGCAGAAGGAACTGACCACGAATGCGGCGCTCCTTCTGATCATGACCGTTGCACTGCGGGGGCTACACGGCACCTAGTCTGAGGCTGCGGCACCGGCCGCGCCTTCGACAGCAAGCCCCTGGCGAGACTGAACCGGGCCCCGGCGGGCTGCTGTCGCTAGCTATCTGGCGATGGCGGTCCAGTCGGTGTGGTGGCGGATTCCCGATAGCCACTCGGGCGCCACCGTCCGCGAACGGGAACCGGATGCGCTGACGCGGAAGGGGAATCGCCGTTCAGCGATGCGGCGCCGGTTGTGCACCGGGAGTCGCAGCGGTGGCATCCTGCACTGCCGGCTCAGGAGGCGGGGAAGGGTCGTTCGCGTCGTCCGGAGCCGCAGGGACGTCGTTCCCGGGCAGCACTGAAACCTTCTCCAGCTTGCGCTGTTTCTTCTCTTCCTTCTTGCGTTTCTTCTCCAATTCCTTCTGGCGTTTCTGGAACTCGAAATTCGTTTTGGCCAATTTGGCGCTCTCCTCGGGTAGATGCTGCGATGACAGGTTACCGGTCGGGCTGCCCGGCTCCCTCTTTTAACCCAGAAACGGCGGAAGGACCAGAACTATCGACACCCGGCGCGGGCCGGCCCGTGCCCGCGGAACCGGTTCAGGCATGCGCCAGGCGCTGCCCGTGCTCGCGGGTGGCGTGGAAGTCGACCTTGGTCCAGCGCTCCATCGTCACCTGCAGGTTGTATTTGTTGGTCGCCAGAAACACCGGGTTGTGGTCCACGTCGGTGGCCATCGACGCGGCCTGTTCCCGCTCGAAGTTGCGCCGCGTCGTTTCATCGGGAAAAGTCAGCCAGCGCGCGGTGGAGATGGTTGCCGGGTCGTAGAGGGCGTCACCTTGTATTCGGTCGCCAGCCGTTGGGCGACGATCTCGAACTGCAGCGGCCCCACGGCCCCCAGCAACAGCGTGTTGCCGTGGGTGGTCTCGAACACCTGGATCGCACCTTCCTCACCCAGTTCATGAAGACCTTTCTGTAACTGTTTGGCTTTGAAAGGATCCCGCGGCCGTGCGACGCGAAAAAGCTCGGGCGCGAAATAGGGGATGCCCTTGTAGCCGAGCGCCTCGCCTTCGGTGAGCGTGTCGCCGATCTGCAACTGGCCGTGGTTGTGGATGCCGATGATGTCGCCGGCCACTGCGTCGGCGCTCGCCACGCGCTCGTTGGCCATGAAGGTCAGGGCATTGGCAAGTTTCATCTCGCGTCCGATGCGCTGGTGCTGCACCTTCATGCCCGGCTGGTAGCGGCCGGAGCAGACGCGGAAGAAAGCGATGCGGTCGCGGTGCCTGGGGTCCATGTTGGCCTGGATCTTGAACACGAAGCCGGAAAACGGCGCCTCGGCCGGCTGCACCATGCGGCTGCCGCCGTCCCGCGCCTGGGGCGGCGGCGCCCACTCGACCAGGGCCTGCAGGATCTCGCGCACGCCGAAATTGTTGATGCCGGAGCCGAAGAACACCGCGGTCTGGGTGCCGGCGAGGAAGGCCGTGATGTCGAAGGGGTGGCTGGCGGCCTGGATCAACTCCACGTCCTCGCGCAACTGCCCGACTTCCAGCGGGAACAGCGCATCCAGCTTGGGATTGGCGATGCCTTCGATCAGTTCCGTCTCGCCTCCGGCGCGTTCCTCCCCCGGCGTGAAGCGCATCAACTGCTCGTGCAGCAGGTGATAGACGCCGCGGAAGGCCTTGCCCATGCCGATGGGCCACGTCACCGGCGCACAGTCGATCTTGAGCACGGCCTCGATCTCCGCCAGCAGGTCGAGGGGAGGGCGCACTTCCCGGTCCAGCTTGTTGACGAAGGTGATGATCGGCGTGTTGCGCAGCCGGCACACCTCCAGCAGCTTGATGGTCTGCGCCTCCACCCCCTTGGCGGCGTCGATCACCATCACCGCCGCATCCACAGCGGTGAGCACGCGGTAGGTATCCTCGGAGAAATCCTCGTGGCCCGGCGTGTCGAGCAGGTTGATGGTGTGGCCGGCGTAGCCGAACTGCATCACCGAGCTCGTCACCGAGATGCCGCGCTCCTTCTCCACTTCCATCCAGTCCGAGGTCGCATGGCGCGAACTCTTGCGCGACTTGACCGTGCCTGCCATCTGGATCGCTCCGCCGAACAGAAGAAGCTTTTCCGTCAGGGTGGTCTTGCCGGCGTCCGGGTGGGAGATGATAGCGAACGTGCGCCGGCGCGCGACGTCGCGCAGTAGATCGGGAGGAAAAGCGGTGGCGGTCATCGGTCTGGGCGCGCAGCGGGGCAGGGTTCCCCGCCAGGAAAATAAACGCCGCCGGCCGGAGGGCGGGCGGCGAGTCAGGATGAAATTATACCAGCCGCACCGGACAATGGCCGCGAGCGGCGCGCCGGAAGGGCTCAACCCCGCCGGATGATGGCGTCCCCGACGCGCAGACCCAGTTGCGCGGCGGCACTGCCCTGGTTCACCGCGATCTCCACCAGGCCGACGCTGTTCTCGTACCAGAAGGCCTCACCGGCCGCCGCCGAGGAAAATACGTGGGCATGGCCGAGGGACCGCCCGCCAACCTCGATGCGCTCCTCCCGGCGCACGACGCCGGCGCGCAGCCCGGTCATGGCATTGCCGAAGTGATCGATGTAGATGACCTGGGGCAGGTCCTGCGCCCCGAGCTGTACCGCGAGCCGATCCGTGGCTTGCAGTTTATCGGCGGGAAACCGCCCGTCCGCCAGCCACGCCGCCACCGGCGCAAACAGGTCGCGCCCATGGAAGGAATTCAACAACCGTTCCGGGCGCCAGACGATGCGCCAGCACTGGCTCGAAGTGGCGCGCGCCGCCACCACCGCGAGCAGTCCGTTGTCCGGCCCGACGAACCACTTGTCATGGGCACGGATCACCACCGCGTCGCGTGCGCTGCCGACGCCGGGATCGACCACCGCCAGCAACACCGATTCGACCGGAAACTGCGCCTGCAGGGCGGCCAGTAGATGCGCCGCTGCAGGGATGTGGAAGGCCGGCGCTTCGTGCAGCAGATCGAGAATCGTCACCGGCCGACCCGCATGGGACAGCAGCGACGCTTTCAGTTGCGGCACATAGACGTCGGCGGCGCCGAAGTCGGTGAAGAGGACGAGCATGGCGCAAGATTAGCGGAAATCTTCGCTCCCCACCGGCCTGGCGCCTGCGCTGCCCCTCGCTCTATTCGGCGCGAGCGGGGAGGGCGGTGACGTCCGCATACGGCTGGCTGGCGAACGCGTCCAGGTAGTGGTACCGTGCGCGCTCCGAGGGCAACCGGCCTTGAAGGGGATCGGTAACCGCCTCCCGGCCGCCGCCGGACACGAGCCCGCCTGGAGCCGAACGGGGAGAAACGATGCAAACGGCAATGAACGTCCGCCACAGCGAAGAGGAAGGGACATCATGACCGCCGCGGATGCGGCCGCGACATCGCCGCCCCAGGGCCAGATCGCCGATCCCTGCGTCATGGTGATCTTCGGCGCCAGCGGCGATCTGACCAAGCGCAAGCTGATACCGGCGCTGTACAACCTGGCGAAGGAGAACCTGCTCTCGCAACAGTTCGCCGTCATCGGCTTCGCCACCCGCGATCTCACCACGGAAACCCTGCGCCAGCAGCTGGGCGAAGAGATTCGAGGCGTTGCCGGGGCGCTCGAAGCCGAGGTCTGGGAGCGGCTGGTGGCCCGCATTCACTATGTCCAGGGCTCGCTGGACGACCCGGATGCGTACCGCCGCCTGCGGGAGCGCATCGCAGAGGTCAGCCGGGAGCAGGGCGTCCCGGCCAATTACTTCTTCTATCTGGCGGTCGCGCCGCGCTTCTTCGGCGAGATCGTGCGCCAGCTCGGCGCCGCCGGGCTGACGCACGAGGAGGAAGGCCGGTGGCGCCGCGTCATCGTGGAAAAGCCGTTCGGACGCGACCTGGAATCGGCGCGCGCCTTGAACCGCGAGATCAAGCTGGTGCTGGCGGAGCGGCAGATCTACCGCATCGATCACTACCTGGGCAAGGAGACGGTGCAGAATCTGATGGTGTTTCGCTTCGGCAATGGCATCTTCGAACCGATCTGGAACCGGCGCTACATCGACCACGTGCAGATCACCGCGGCCGAGACCGTGGGCGTGGAAACGCGCGGCGGCTACTACGACACGGCCGGGGCGCTGCGCGACATGGTGCCGAACCATCTGTTCCAGCTCATGTCGCTGACGGCGATGGAGCCGCCGATCTCCTTCAATGCCAACGCCGTGCGCGACGAGCAGGCCAAGGTGCTCAACGCCGTCCTGCCGCTCACGCCGGAGGATGTGCTGTCGCGGACGGTGCGCGGCCAGTATGACGAAGGTATGGCGGAGGCGCGGCGTGTGCCGGCTTACCGCGCCGAGGCGAACGTGGCGCCGGATTCCGGCACCGAGTCTTTCGTCGCCCTCAAGCTCAACGTAGACAACTGGCGCTGGGCCGACGTGCCGTTCTATCTGCGTACCGGCAAGCGGCTGGCCAGCCGCGCCACCGAGATCGTGATCCAGTTCCGGCGCGCCCCGTTCGTGCTGTTCCGCAAGACGATGACGGGCGAACTGACCGCCAACCAGCTCGTGATCCGGGTTCAGCCGAGCGAAGGCATCTCGCTGCGCTTCGGCGCCAAGATTCCCGGCCCGGTCATGCGCCAAGGCGCCGTGGAAATGGAGTTCTGCTACGCCGACTACTTCGGCCGCACCCCCAGCACCGGCTACGAGCGCCTGCTCTACGACTGCATGATCGGCGATCAGACCCTGTTCCAGCGCGCCGACATGGTGGAGGCGGGCTGGAACGTGGTCACGCCCATTCTGGACTTGTGGAAGGCTCTGCCGCCGCGCAGCTTCCCCAACTACTCCGCCGGAACCTGGGGCCCCAGAGAGTCCGACGAGCTGATCGAGCGCGACGGACGCGCCTGGCGCCGGATCGGCGGTTGAGGATGGCATCCCATGAGTCCTGAACTGTGCGTCGAACCGGACCTCGAGTCCCTGTACCGCAAGGCGGCAGTGCGGTTCTCCCGCCTTGTGCGGCAGGCGGTGGAACAGAAGGGAGTGTTTTCCGTGGCCCTGGCCGGCGGCTCGACGCCGCGCGGCTTGTACGCGCTGCTGGCCGACGATCCGGAGCTGCGGGCTGCGCTGCCCTGGACGCAGATGCACTTCTTCTGGGGCGACGAGCGCCACGTGCCGCCCGATCACCCCGACAGCAACTACCGCATGGTCTGGGATGTACTGCTTTCGAAAGTGCCGGTTCCCCCCGAGAACGTGCATCGCATCCACGCCGAGGTGGCGGACGCGGAGGCAGCGGCACGGGACTACGAAAGGGTGCTGCGGGAGTTCTTCGGCCTGTCCGGAAGCGAGTTCCCGCGCCTCGATCTGGCGTTCCTAGGACTGGGGACGGACGGGCACACCGCATCCCTGTTTCCCGGCACCCCGGCACTGGAAGGGCGCCGGCGTCTGGTGGTGGCCAACCGCGTCGAGCGAGTCGCCTCCTACCGCATCACGCTCACGGTTCCGGTCTTCAACAACGCGTCCTGCGTGGCATTTCTGGTGGCCGGCAAAGGCAAGGCTCAGGTTCTGCGGGACGTGCTGCATGGATCGCACGATCCGCGGCGGCTGCCGGCACAACTGATCACCCCGATCCAGGGGCGACTGGTTTGGATGGTGGACGCCGAGGCGGCGCAACAGCTGGAAGCGGACAGGGGAGGATGACCCCGGGGCAGCCGTAATTCGACTGCCGATGCGATGTTCCAGCCCACGCTGCCGGTCTGGCAGCGCGTTCCTCGTCCGTTTCGTGCCGGCCCGCCTTGCGTACCAGGCTCAAGCCGCTATTCCGAGCAGCCGCAAGAAGAGGCTCACGGGCCACAACTCGAGTCCCGGATCCCCGGGCTTCGGGCGGCTCTCAGCAGGCAGGAGGACAAAATGACTCTTCGGTTGCGCACCATTCTCGATGCCGCGGCGGCGACCCTGGCCATTGCCGCAGGAGTGCTCTGGGCAGGGCAGGCGGACGCCGCAGAGCCGGCGCTGCAGCCTGCCCAACTCTGCATCTACTATGGCTGGCCGTCGTATGTGAATGGTTCGGGAGGTGATGCCGTTCGTGCCGCAGCGCAGTTCATGCGCTGCGATCTGGTTGTCCTGGGCGACGGTATCGAGCATCCCGAGCATGGCGACAACAGGTCGGCGGCAAGCATCATCTCGACGCTGCGCCAGGCGGGCAAGGAAGTGTTCGGGTACATCGATCTTGGTGTGACGACCCAGAATCTGCCCCTGGCCGATATGGAGCGCTATGTGGACCAGTGGCGCACCCTGGGTGCGAGCGGCATCTTCCTCGACGACGCCGGCTACGATTACGGCGTCACCCGCGCCCGTCAGGATGAAGTCATCGATTACGTCCACGGCCAGGGCATGTCCGTATTCATCAATGCCTGGAACATCGACGATGCGCTGGCCGACGTTGACGAGGCCGGCCATCCCAGCCCAAGCCGGCTCGGCCCCGGGGACATCTACCTGGCTGAGAGCTGGTTGGTCGCGGGCGGCGCCTACCAGTCGATCCAGGCGTGGGCGCAGAAGGCCGACCGCGCGCTGCAGTACATGCGCGCCAAGGAAGTGCGGGTCGCGGGCGTATCGACCGCGGCGCTGAACAAGGCAGTGGCGACCAACATCGGCTCGACCAAGTTCAGGATGGGATTCTGGGGGGCGGCGATGTACAACCTGAGCGCCTGGCAATGGACCGACGTCGGCTACAGTTCGGGCAATGACCGGATGCTGTTCTACGACACCGCCGGATGGGTTTACGGGACGACCTTCCTCAATGACTCCGTTGCGCATACGAGTGGCGCACGGCGCAACGAGCGCGCCACCGATAGCGGCAGGGTCGTCGTGCGCGGCAACGGCACTTCGACAGGCACCGGGGAGTTCGTTCCGTACTGAGTGTCGCATCGCTCCGCAAGGCTTCGGGCGAATACCGACCGGAGCCGTGCGGTAGTTCAATCAGTGCTGCGTTCGCACTGCAAACGGTGGCACGGGCGCGACAAGTCCTCAACTCGCGAATATCCTTCGCGCGCGGCAGCGCGCCCTGTCAGGCACAGCTCCTGCCGATACTGCGCATAATGCAGAGGATTTTTAGGTCGTCGGCCGCGGCGCACGGCGCCCGAGGTGGGCACGACGTAGATGCCGCGGCTGGCGAGCTAAAAATCGTTTGTGCTGAACCGCCGCGCCGCGGTCGCTATGGGGATTGAATGCGCCCGGAGTAGCCGGGTAGTGCCAATGCAGGTCGGCAAATGGGACCGGGCGCGGCAGAAGGTGTGCGATGCTCGGGCGGGAACAGGCTGCGATCCGAAGCGTCAGGCGCTTGCGGCAGCGGGTCGGCCACGAAACCCAGGCAGTGCAGGCGTTTGGGTGCCGCCCGGGCGCACCGTTCCCTGCCCGCGGGAGGCAGGCGCTGGCCAACGTTGGTGCGCAGCCGACAACGGCGCAGGTGTCTCATGAGGTATCCGGGGGGGCGGCGCGCGGGAAGCTGCCCGCGGGAAAGCTCTCGATGCACACCATGTGTCCGCGCCCGCAGACGGGGCAGTCCCGCAGCGAGATGCCCGTGAGTCGCTCATAGCGGTCGCGATAGTCCAGCGTCTCGGTCAGCTCGTCGCAGGCCGGCTTGGGCGTGCCGAGCAGCTTGCGGCACAGGGCGATCTTGGCCTCGCGGTAGCGGTTGGCCAGGAAGCCGTAGCTGCGGATGTGCTGGAACCCCTCGGGCAGAACATGGAGCAGGAAGCGGCGGATGAACTCCTCGGCGGTGAGATTCATGACGCGCTTGGCGCCTTCGTGTTTGTAGTCCTTCCAGAGGAAGCGCACGCGCCCGTCTTCGAGGCCGAGCAGCCGGTTGTTGGAGATCGCCACGCGGTGCGTGTAGCGGCCCAGATAGCGCAGGACCTGGGCCGGGCCGCCGAAGGGCGCCTTGGCATAGACCACCCACTCGGTGTTGCCGGCGGCCGCCAGATACGCGGCGAACGCCGCTTTGTCGCGCAGGGGTTCGAGGTTGGAGAAGAACTGCAGCGCGCCGGCCTCGAAGCTCTTGTGCAGGGCCTCCAGGAACAGGCGGCGAAACAGGCGCGAGAGCACCCGCACCGGCAGGAAGAAACCCGGGCGGCAGCCGATCCAGTGCGAGCCGTCCGGGGAGATGCCACCGCCGGGCACCACGCAGTGCACGTGCGGGTGGTGCAGCAGGTTCTGCCCCCAGGTGTGCAGGATGGTCAGAAACCCGATCTCGGCGCCCAGATGCTCGGGATCCGCGGCGATGGTGCGCAGCGTCTGGGCGCTGGCGTGGAACAGCATGTCGTAGAGCAGCTTCTTGTTCTGGTACGCGAGGGCCGCGATCGGCTCGGGCAGCGTGAACACAACGTGGAAGTACTCGACCTCGAGCAGCTCGGCCTGCCGCTCTTCGAGCCACTGGGCACGGGCGAGCGACTGGCACTTGGGACAGTGCCTATCGCGGCAGCTGTTGTACGCGATGCGCAAGTGCCCGCAGGCATCGCAGCGCTCCACGTGCCCACCGAGCGCCGCGGTGCGGCAGCACTCGATGGCGCCCATTACGCGGCGCTGCCCGCGCGAGAGCGCCTCGGCATGGGCCTGCCGGTATTGCGGCCCATGCTGGCGGAAGATCTCCGCCACTTCCAGTTGAAGGGGCCGGGCGGCCACGACCCGCCCTCAAAAGTGGGCAGGCGGGTCGGGTTGGGGTTGCGGGGGCTCGGCTCGGGGCAACAGGTCGAAGGGACTCACGGTGGCGCACACGGAGCTGGTGGCGACTTTCAGGTAATGCGAAGTGGTGGCAAGGCTGCGGTGGCCGAGCAGCAAGCTGGATCCTGCGCACGTCGGTACCGGCCTCCAGCAGATGGGTGGCGAAGGCGTGGCGCATCGAATGCGGGGTGATCGGCTTGTCGATGCCCGAGACGCGGCGGGCCTTGTCGCACGCCTGCTCCACCGCGTCGCGGGTAATCGGCCGGCCGGCGATGTCGCCCGGGAACAGCCACAGTTTGGGCCGCGCAACTTTCCAGTACGTCCGCAGCTCTTCGAGCAGCCGCGGCGAGAGCATGACGTAGCGATCTTTCTGTCCCTTGCCCTGTTCGACGCGGATCACCATGGGCGTCGCGCACGCAGCCGAACGTGGGATTTCGGTGCGCGACCTCGACGATTGCCGCAGCAGGCTCGGTGGATCGTCCTTTCGGACCAGGCTTGCGTCGGTTGGCTGAAGAAGAAATGATCAGGCGGTACTTTCGATCGACCAACGCCTTGTGGAACTTCTGTAGCGCGGTCGGCTTGAGAATCACCGACCGCCCCGGGATGCGGTGTGGCCTCATGAACAGGGTGGTCAGTCCGAGCGCCAACGAATCGAGTGAGCTCAGATTCGGCGCGCGGCGTCAGGAGTGATTGCTGATCAGGATCTGAGGCTTGCGCAACAACGATTCCGCGGCGACGGCGCGGATGCCACCGGACCGCAAGAGTCTCGCGAGGGTAGTGAGCAGGTGATTCGCGAGGGGAACCAGTTCGCGCATGGGAGCAACGCTATCACGTCTCCAATGCTGCGCTAGACTGCTTGCAAGCGGGAGTTCGCTCCAAGAGCTACGAAGTCGGCTCCATCAGGCGGGACGCGCACCACCGGCCACGCTGACAGCGGGAATTTCCCGCCCATCGGCACCGTTCGTTCCCGCACAGACACCGCGTGATCCGGTCACTACGCTTGGCATGAGGTCTTCGCATGCCGGCCGCCGAACCATGGGTTCGCAGTGGACTGTCGGCGCAAATCACGCACACCGCATGTTCCAAACGGAGTTTCAGACCAAGCATTCGGCCGGCCGGGCGCGTGGACGCCTCATCCTTTTTCACTGACATAGGGAAAGAACATGGAAACCAACTACGTCACGCGCGACAATTTCGGCATGTACGCTAAAAGCAGTGATGGCCCGGGCCCGGCGCTGATGGGTGCCAACACGCTTCTCGGCAACGACGTTTACAACAAAGACGGTGAGGACTTGGGCGATATCAAGGAATTCATGATTGATATGGCTTCCGGCAAGGTCGCCTATGCGGTGTTGTCGTTCGGCGGCCTGCTGGGCATGGGCGACAAGCTGTTCGCCGTGCCTTGGGCAGCGCTGACCCTGGACACGGTGAACAAACGCTTCACGCTCAACGTTCGGAAGGAAGCTCTGAAGGACGCTCCAGGCTTCGACAAGGAACATTGGCCGTCAATGTCAGATAGGACCTGGGCCAGCGGGGTGCACGAGTTCTACGGGACACCTTACAGCGCCGACTGATCCTCAGTGACCAGTCGCCGCCTTGCTTCGCAGGTCACGACCGACTTTGAGTCACGGTGTCGGACGGATTGCGAGTCGGTGACTGTTCACTCACCGGAAAATTGGGTGGCCAGACCGCCATAGCCTCGTCGAAATCGGCCCTACGCCCCGGAGTTAAACCCGACGAGTTGGCCTGGGGCCGTCTGAAGAGAAGGCGCGAATCGCAAAAGCTGCGACCCAGAGGTTGCGCCGTTGCGCCACGATGCGGAATCGATCAGGACCGCGCGGTCGAGCCACCCTTTGATCGCTCTTGCCTCTTCGGTCGTGGACTTCAGTCGCGACGCGAATCAAGCAGGAGCCACGCGGCGAGCGCGGCGGCCGTCGCGAGTGCGACGCCGATCCCCGCGATCTGCCACGGGTGTTCGTGCGCATAGTGGTCCACTTGGCGCGCGGCGCGTCTGCTCCGGTAGGCTACTTCGTGCTCGATATCGCGCAGGCGCTCGCGGGCATCCTGCAGCGTCGTGACCATCGCTTCGCGCGTATCGCCGAGGCGATCGCCGCCCGCTTCGAGCAGCCCCTCAGCGTCGGCGACGACCCGGCGCAGTTCCTTTACTACCCGATCCATGTTCGCTTCCATCATTCCTCCATCCGGTAATTGCAGATGCAACGGCACCTCGGAAAGTATCTCTGGCCGTGGCAGTGGCAGTCAATCGCAGATTTCGTGCAACAGTTCGGTGCAGGCCGCGATATAGGTCAGTCGTCGAAAAATCCAGTAGTTGCGGAGCACAGCGGATTCAGACGAGGCTACGTACAACCCTGCTGGGCGATTTCGCAATCAGGACTGATGTTGTCCTGGGCCCTGCCGGACACTACTGGTTCATCCTATGTACGACGCCGCACAGACAGTGTTTTTGGGGAAGGGATAATCCTCTTATGGGCGGAAAGTGCTCAGCTCAAAACGGGTATTTCGCGACAGGGCTCTCCGGACAATTCAAGCCGATGAGAGTGCTCCCCCAACTGCGGCTCGTGATGGCCGCTGTTGTGATGAGCCTTTCTTCCGGCGCCGGATTTGCGACGAGGGCCGAGCGATAGATAGTTAGTCAACCAACCTTAAGGAAATGAAAATGAACTGGGATCGCATCGAAGGGAATTGGAAGCAATTCAAGGGCAACGTCAAGGAGCAGTGGGGCAAGCTTACCGACGATCAGCTTGACGTGATTGCGGGCAAGCGCGAACACCTTGCCGGCAAGATCCAGGAAGCGTACGGTATTTCCAAGGACGAAGCGGAGAAGCAGCTCACTGACTGGCAGAGCGCTCTGAAAGAAATCAATCAATCCAAGTGACGCGGCGCGGGCGCGAAGGCTTGCGCAATTGCGTAACCCGCGAATTCGCCGCATTGGGCCTCGACCAGACGCAGAGCGAACGCGCGCAGTGGCAAGTCGTAAGCCGTACTCGAGCAGATACGAGTATCGATGATCTCCAATGACTGACACAGAGGTATGCCAATGAAAACGATGCAGAGATACGCGCTCGGTGCGGTTGCCGCAGCAATGCTCCTCGGCCTGGGTGGTTGTGCCGGGATGTTGACGCAGGATAAGAGCACCGTTATCGGCGCGGGCGCCGGTGCCGTCGGAGGTGCCGTTCTCACGGGCGGCAGCGCGGTCGGAACCGTCGGCGGTGCAGCCGTCGGCGGCGTCATCGGCCACGAAGTGAGCAAACCCAAATAGGCATCGACTGCGATGCGCTGACCGACCCGGTCGGTGCGTCACGGTCGCTCATTGCCCCGATCCCGCTGCGTGGGTGACCGACACGGTCACGCTCGCTTCCGGGCAAACGGATTACCAGGAGATACAAATGATGAAACTTCGCGACACCGTCGGCGCAGCCTTGGTCATGGGTGCGCTGCTATTGGCGCTATCCGGCTGCCAGAAGGAAGGCCCGGCAGAGCACGCCGGCAAGGCAGTCGACCAGACGGTAGACAAGGCCGGACAGCAGATCGAAAAAGCCGGCGACAGCATCCAGGATGCGGCAAAGGGCGACAAGAAGTAATCGTTGGATGGAAGCCATGACGACAACCTGAATCGAAGGTGGCTCGTTCGGCGCCTTCGAGGCCTTCGCCTGCCGGTGTTGTGGCTCGCAGAACCAGTGCTGAATACGGACAAAGCGTCCGCCGCCGCGCAGGCCGCCGATGAAGTCCTTGCGGGATCGGCATGGACGCGAGTTTCCGCTCTACGTCTGGCAGACCGGTTCGGTCATCCGGACCCACCGGAACATGGGCGCGAGGTGCTTGCCAACCGCGCCTCGCTGCTGCTCGACGGCATGGGACCTCTGTGGGACCTGCCAAGCCGGGTCGGCGGGAAGGTCTTTGCCGGGATCCATGCGCTGTACGCGGGACTGGTTCTCGTCGTCGCGGCAGGTCTCGTCTTCGTACCCGTGCTGTACCGCCTGTGGCAGAAGTATCGCAGGGAGGAAGCCGTGTAGCCACCTGGCGTTTCGGGAACACGCTCGGCACGCTGTCAGACCAAAGGCTTGAAATCGTGCGGGAGCGTGGGGATGAGTTCCGAGTAGCCGGAATCAATGTGCAAAATGAGCGGTTAGCAGTGCGCCATTGGCATCGCCTACTAGCTGATCCCGAGGTCATCGAAGTGCTGCAGCGCAAGCTCTCTTCGAAGCTTCACTCCGACAGGGTAACTACTCGCGCCCCTGCGCGTAGATCTGTCCGGAGAGGGCCATCTGGATGGCGACGAGGGGGTTATATCCGCGGTTGGCCATGGTCTGGAGGTAGCTGGAGATCCGGCAATAGGCCTCGGCGTATTTACGGGTACGGAAGCAGCCGGAGACCTTCTGCTTGACCTTGCTCATGCGCAGGTCGCGCTCGGCGCGGTTGTTGGTGAACGGCACGTGGGGGAGCTTGGCAAAGAGCAGCACGGCATCCTCATAGTCCTTGAATCGCTCCCAGAGGTTATGGGCGTCGGATTTGGCGACCCGGCCGCGGCTGCCCTTCTTGCGCGGGGGAAGGGGTGGGAGCTGCTTGGCGCCCTGGGCTCAGGATCCTGCGGTAGCGCTTGCGCAGGTTCTTGTACTCCACCTCGGTCAGCTGCTTGCTTCGCGTTAGCGACCTTGGTACGCGTCTGCTTGAGCAGGCGCTTGAGATTCTTCGCCCACGGGTAGCCGTTGGACTCGATGACGAAGGTGAGCTCGCGCAGCAGGTGGGCGCCACACAGGCCATGGCCGCAGTGGGTGTAGGACAGGTAGGAGGCCCAGCAGTCGTGGATGAGGCTGCCTCCATAGCGGGGGATGATGTTGATCGCCGTGATGGCTTCCAGTCCGCGCTTGGGGTGAAGGAATTTCAGGGTGATGTCCGCGCCCGAGCAAACGTGGACCAGTGGTTCTTGCGCTCGACCCGCAGGGAAGTCTCATCCACGTGCAGGGTGGGCTGGGCGAGGAGCTGGTCGATGGCGGTGCGCTCCCACGCGGCCAGGGCGTGATGCAGCTGCAGGACCCACTTGAGCAGGGTCGCTTCGGAGACGATCTGCTCGATGAGGGTGGCGAGGGTGTGCTGCACCCGCTTCAGTGCCACCATCTGGGCGATCAGCAGGTGCAGGACGAAGGCCTTGATCCCGGTGCCGTACTGCAGCGGGCCGGACAGATCCGCCGGGAAGCTGCCTGTGGTCAGCGCCTGGCAGCGGGGGCAGGACTTGAGCTCGGCGTCGACGTGGCTCACCACCTTCTCGAAGACGATGTCGATGCGGGTGCGCCGCTCGTGTGCCTGACAGGGCGTGTCGGTCAGATCGGTGCCACAGCGGGCACAGGTGGTGACGGGGGCGATGGCGACGGTCTCCACCGTGCGGGTGTGGCGGGCGCGCTCCAGGGGCGGCTCTGGGCCGTTGGACTGGCTGCCGGGCCGGCAGGCGCTCTCATCGTCCTTGGGGGTGCGCGAGGGGGGCACGCTGGCGTTGCGGCTATTCTTCGGCGTGCTCTTTTCCATGAACACCGCCATCAGCAGCTCGAATAGCATCAGCAGGGCCTGGATGAGGGCGCGGCCCTCGGCCGAGATGCGGCCCCTGGCGCACAGCGCCTCGAACTGGCCCTTGAGTCCTTCGAACTCGGCGCGCAGAGAAACCGTGTTGACGCTGGCCACCGCCTCAGCGGGCCTCGACGGCCATGAGCGCGGCCAGCACCGCCAGGCGCTCGGGCGCCGGCATGGCGCGGTAGCGTCGCGCCCAGCTCTCGGCCTTGCGCTTGATGCGCTGCCGATCGGTGAAATTCTTGCCGGCGAAGCGTGCCCAGTGCACCCGGTCCGGGATGAAGTTCAGCCACAGCTTCTCGGTGCGCACGCCGGCCTGGTTCATGACCTGCAGCTCCAGGTGCTGCCAATCGCCGAGCTCTGCGTCGTAGAGGGCCGAGGGGTAGCCGGAGAGGATCACCGCACACGGCAGGCCCTTGAGCAGCGCCAGGAGCTCGCGATGGTCCTGCTCGGTGTACTCGAAGCGATAACGCCGCCCCGAGCTGCGGGTCTGGTGCAGGTAGGGCGGGTCGCTGTAGACCAGCTCCCGGCCGGTGAATGGGAACGCCGCCAGAAAGCGGTGGGCACAGCCGTGGACCCTCTCCACGGGGTAGTCGCACTGCAAGCGCTCCAGCGCCCGCTCATTCAGATCGATGCCGATGTTGCGCAGCGCCGGCGCCTTGCGCTGCATGATCGCCCCGCCGCCCAGGTGCGTCTCGATGTAGGTGTCGTGCGGCGGCATCACGGCGATGATCGGCTGGCACAAGCCCGAGGTCGCCTTGGAGCCGAAGTAGCTGCCCATCGCAGGGGGCCCGGTGAAGGTCTCGGGCCAACTCTAGGCGCTGGGCGCTATGTTGTCAAGCGCGAATTCCGGTAGACCCGAATTCCGGAGATTGGCTGCGCCGGTATCAGGAGGGGCGGCTGGGGGGCGAGTAGTTACCCGACAAGTATCTACTCATGCCCATCGCACAATGGCACAAGCGACGACTCGACGCGGTAACATTCGATGATGAGAAGCATGAATTGACCCCGTCGGCATTATTCGGGGCGCAATGCGATAACGCCCTGCGGATTGGACGCGTGCCACAGATCCGCGAGAAAGATACCGATCCGTAGGCGACAGCATCAGGTTAACGAATTGGATCGGCGTGCGTTAGGAGTCAGACAAGACCAGTTCGCGTTTTTCACGCATCATTTTCAGGAGAATCTGTCATGAGCAAATTGCTGTCAGTACTGATCGCTTCAGTTTTTGCGGCCTCGATGAGCCTCAACGTCGCCGCGGCGGACGCCACCAAAGCTGAAGTCAAGGCTGAAGTCAAAACCGAGAAAGCCGGAGCGACCGAAATGAAGAAGGACGCCAAGGCGGAATCCACGGAAACCAAGAAGATTTCGGGTGCGACCGAGAAGACGACGGACGCCAAGGCTGATTTCAAGAATGCGGAAACGAATGCCAAGGCAGACTACAAAGCAGCAAGCGCGGATTGCAAGACGAAGCCATCTGCGGAGCAGAAGGCCTGCTTGAAGGATGCGAAGACCGCCAGAGATAAGGCAATCGGTGACGCGAAAGCGACCAGGGACAAGGCTGTCGCCGAGGCCAAGGCGTCGAAGAAAGCGGCTGGGGTCGAAGCGGACGCTGCGAAGGAGAAGGCTGGCGCCGAAGCCACGGCCACAAAGGAAAAAGCCAAGGCAGAAGAAAAAGCCACCAAGTAATATTTGGCAGGTCTACATCCCATAAGGCAGGCTCGCTCTCACCCTGCCTTATGGGATTTTCAGTGGTACCTAAAGACGCCGCGCTGAGAATTCCGCGCGTTCAACATTCGTCGTCCACCGGATTTCCGAACCCCAGATCAAGGATGCCCGCGCTGCGGATCTTGTCCTGGCGAGCCAATGGAGCGCAGTACGCGCTCGTGCTCAGCGGCATGTCGCCCCAGTTTCCCCGGTCGAGCGGCGCTTCGTGCCCCTTGCGCTTCGACAGCAGATCGTTCATGCACAAGCCGTGCAGCAGCACGCCCAGCTTGCCCCTGGTTTGCCGGATCGCCATGGCCAGCCGCTGGCATTGGCGCGGCACAGCGATAACTCCCCGACGCAGGCGCATGGCGATCGCCAATGGTTTGTTCGGCGCCACCACGTAGTCCTCAAGCACGCCGTTCAGCGCGCCGGGCAGCGCCGCGCGCACCGACACCAAGTGCTTCGCTCGCTGAGAAAGGGCTCAAGCCGCGCGAGCTGCCTTAGTCGAGATCGTGGTTGACGAGGCCAACCACGCCGCCGATACACCGGTACGCCAGGCGCGTGATGCCGTCCGCTCCGGTTTCGGCTTCGGCGTGGCGAGCATTCCCGAGACGCTGGCGATGCTGCAATGTACCGCCTCGACCAAGCCGACGACGCTGGCGATGGACAGCCGACTGCCCCTGCGATGATCGGCAGCGAATACCCAGCGCTATTTCACCATGGCCAAGCCATTGGAATCGAGGCGCCCTTCGGCGTGGGCGGCGCCCACAATCTCGAAGCGGCATGCTGCTGCCTCGCCGCGCCTGAAATGCGTCGCGATTGGCTGCAGTGGCAGCTTTCAGCAACGCTGCTGACCTGGTTCAGCCGCGCTACGCGAAAAAGTTTCCGACTCGCTGATTTTCGTCAATGACTTGAGTGGGATGCAGGTGTTAGTTTTTTTAATGGTTATCGGGCACTCGAAGTCAGCGCCTGTCCCGGTAACCCGTGGCATTGAACGCCGTTGCGTAGCAGCGTCTTCCCTCGTCAGAAGGATTTCGGATTGTTAGGAGAGATGAAATGACGTTAGGAACAATTCTACTGATTGTCTTGGTGCTATTGCTGATCGGCGTGATTCCAGCCTGGCCCCACAGCCGGGGATGGGGTTACGGTCCCAGCGGTGGTCTTGGGCTGGTGTTGTTGATCCTGATCGTTCTGTGGCTGATGGGCAAAATATAGACGTTCGTTGCCCCGTTTTTCGCATGCTGCAGGCACTCAACTGACCGGGAAACTCGCGTTTCCGTTTTTGCAGCGCAACGAAGATCGCGCAACGAACCTCTTGCATTACGTTCGAGCACCGAGCGGCAATTGGGCATTCGGCATCGTCATTCGACTGGAGAACCTGGACATGAGACGACTCAATCGTTTGCCCGCATTTTTCCTGACTGTCCTGTTGGCCTTTTTCGTGGGCTGCACAGCTACGCCCAAGCAGGAGGGGACAGGCGAATATATCGACGACACGGTCCTGACCACGAAGGTCAAGGCGGCCGTTCTGAACGAACCCTCCCTGAAATCCGCCGAGATCAACGTCGAGACCTTCAAGGGCGTGGTGCAGCTGAGCGGCTTTGTCAGTTCCCAGACCGACATCAACAAGGCGGTCGAGGTCGCACGTGGCGTGGGCGGTGTGAAGTCGGTCAAGAATGACATGCGTGTCAAGTGAGGGTAGATCAAGCTATCGGCGCGACTATGCCCGGATGACGCGCCGTCAGTAAAGGGAAAGGAAGGGAAATGCTGCAATATGCCGTGGTTTTCCTGGTCATCGCGCTGGTCGCTGCGCTGTTCGGCTTTACCGGCATCGCTGCCGGCGCCGCCGAGATCGCCAAGATCCTGTTCTTCGTTTTTGTGCTCCTGTTTGTCGCCTCGCTGATCGTGGGACTGGTGCGTCGCAAGTGACCGTGGTGCCGTGAGGCCTCTCGCCGAATTCTTTCCGTATCGCATGTAGAGAGCAACTCGGCGGGTTGGCCATCTGCGCGGCAGCGAACAGAATTGGCAGGCACGGTGGCTTAGATTGTTCTTGATGGTTGGCATGAATGTGCCGGTACCAGGAACCATTGACGTGGCGCGTTTGGCGGTCTTCGGTTCGATGGCAACACAATGAGGAGATCCTTGGTGTCCCACCACGGCCTTCTCAATCTTGCAGTGCGCGGCGTGCCGGCCGCTTACCGGCATACGATATCAGGAGCAAATCATGAACAAAGACCAAGTCAAAGGCCGAGTCAAAGAAGTGAAAGGCAAGATCAAGGAGGTCGCCGGCAAACTCGTGGGCGACGAGAACCTGGAAGCGAGAGGCAAGGTTCAAAAAGTTCTCGGCGAGGCTCAAGCAAAGTTTGGTGACGTCAAGCAAGACGTGAAAGACGCAAAGAAGGGCGCCTGACTTCAGCCCATCATTCTCCGGGAGAAGAGTGCCTGTGTTCCGCAAGAAGTCGATCTTGGGTGAACTGACCCTGTGGCGCGGCCGGCGCCAAGCTATGGCGTGATCGCAGCGTGATCGTTCTCGTTCATCTCGTCCTTTGGTTGCTGGCCGACTTTGTCGGCCTGATTTCGCTGTCGGTCAAAAATCGGCGATCCCTCGAAGGGCAGTTTGGCACTGCAAGTCGCGGCCGGGGTGCCCACCGATCCCCGTGGAACTGCGGCAACTCATCCGGCGCATGGGCAGCGGAGAATCCGTACTCAGGTTCACGGGCGGGACCCTGGACGGATCTGCCGAGATCCCATTGGCCGAAAGAGACCAGACACAGGGGCGCGCACGACGATCGACACAGGGATTCGGGGCAGGAGCACGACAGCCGATAGACATTCCGAATAGCGCACGTGGAGCGTCATGTTATTCACACTGATCGACAAGAGTGTCCTAAGAGCGCGACCGCCAGGAAACATTCGGTAAGTCTTCGGTAGAAGCGAAAGGAGAAACCCATGAACAAATTACTGGTCGTCGCTATATTGGCGGCGCTTACCCTCACGGCATGCATTGTGTCGCCAGGCCCCCCAGGCTACGGGGGTGTAATGGTCGCGCCTCTTCCGGCGACTGTCGAGGTGGGTCCAGACCCATACTACTATCAGAGCGGCCATTATTACTTCTACGAAAACAATCACTGGCGCTACTCAAGTTCCCGGGCAGGACCCTGGATGGATCTGCCGAGATCACATTGGCCGAAGGAGACCAGATACAGGGGCAGGGACGACGATCGGCACAGGGATTCGAGGCAGGAGCACGACAACCGATAGGCATTCAATGGGGTGAGCGTAACTATCACCCTGATGCTCGGGGAGTCGGAAGAGGCGTAAAGGCGATGGGTTCGACGGCCTGGTTCCGTCGGCGTCTGCCCCCGGCGCCTACGTGGGCATCGAACTGGAGGTCAATCAGAAGCACGTTGGCAGGGCTGCTCGACATTGGCCTGCACTGCGCGAGGTGATCATCGAATCCCTGCGCAGGGCGCTCGCGAGCCGCTGTGCGGGGATTTTCGCGTAGCCGACCCTACGACATAGCAACCCAATCCGCCGGAGTCTGCACCGGGCAGTGCTGTCGTTCCGCAGGAGCCACACCATGAAGATCCGCATAGGCTACGAACTGATTTACGAGTGCCCGCAGCCGACCCCGATGATCCTGACCTTGAGCGTGCACTACACGCGCGTCTCCGACATCATCGTTCCCGACCACCTGATCACCGACCCGACCGTTCCGCTCACCGCCTATCGCGACAGCTTCGGCAACTGGTGCAGCCGTATCGTCGCCCCCAAGGGTCTGCTCAGGCTGTTCGCCAATGGGCTGGTGAGAGATTCGGGCCAGCCGGATGTGGTCGTCCCGCAGGCGCGACAAACGCCGGTGGAGGAACTGCCCGACGAGACCCTGCTGTTCCTGCTGGGGAGCCGATACTGCGAGACGGATCGCCTATCCGAGACGGCCTGGCAACTGTTCGGCAATTCACCGACCGGATGGGGGCGCGTCCAGGCGATCTGCGACTACGTCCATCGGCACGTCACATTCGGCTACGAGCACGCGCGCCGCACCAAGACGGCCTGGGAGGCGTTCCAGGAGCGGGCCGGCGTCTGCCGCGACTACGCGCACCTCGCTATCACCTTTTGTCGCTGCATGAACATCCCCGCACGCTACTGCACCGGCTATCTGGGCGACATCGGCGTGCCGCCGCCCTATGGCCCTATGGATTTCTCCGGCTGGTTCGAGGCCTACCTCGATGGCCATTGGTACACCTTCGATGCCCGCAACAACACCCCACGCATCGGACGCGTGTTGATCGCCCGGGGTCGCGACGCCGCCGACGTCGCCATCAGCAGCACCTTCGGTCCCAATACCCTGAAGAGTTTCAAGGTTTGGACCGATGAGGTGAGCGAGGGGTAGGTCGGCCGAAGGGCCGCAGGGCGGATGAATGTGCCGATCGCGCGCCTCGTTGGTGTCGGACGAGGTCGAGCGTTACAGGCGGGACAGACGCCTCGACCCTTGCAGAAATAGGCGATGAGAACATTGTGCCCGCACTTGGCGCAGCAGGCGTGGGCAATCCCGCGGGCGAGAGTGGCGCATTCGAGGTAGCGAGCACTTGGAGGTGGTATTTGCGGTAGCTCATGTATAGACGAACCTATTGGTCAGTAAAACGGGTTCCTGGAACCTGACCAACCTCTTCTGGGTACATCAACCGGCCAACCCAAACCCCGCCAACTTGGCGCCGCCGGTGGTAAATCGTCTCCGGCGCCTAGCCCTGCCCTTTACCCGTAAGTATCCTCATCATCGGAAGTCCAGTCTCGGAGGGAGAGTCCTTCGCACAGCGATCGCAGTTCCGAATACCCTTGCCACATGATCTGGTGTCCCGGGTGCGGGTCTTTGGCGCGGCCGATGTAGCCGCCCAGTCGGGCTACAAGACGGACGGCATCGCCGAGCCGAGTGGGCTTGGCGATTCGTTTTTTTTTGCGTAGGCCTGCAGCACTTCGATCTCGGGGTCCGCGAACAATACCTCGGCGGAAAGCTCCGGGCAGTCTCTGCCCAGGAGCGTCATGAGCATGATTCGCCAGGCAATGACCAGATTGATGGCGATGGCGCGTTTGAGTCGCTCGGCCGTCTTGTGTTGCAGAGTCTCGATGCGGCAGCCGCTTTTGAGGACGCGATGCCAGTCTTCGATGCGCCAACGCAGGCAATACCAACGCAGACACTCCTGGGCCTGCGCCGCTGTGCTGATCGAGCAGGTCGTCAACAAGAACCACTCGACGGGTTCGGCATCGGCCGGCGGTGACGCTTCCAGAACATGCACCACCCACAGCTTGAGGGCTTTCTTCCCTGGGTGGTTCGACGCAGGGCGCAACTCGACTTCGCGATAGCGCAAGCTGACCTGCGCGGTGCGCTGTTCGTGCCCGAGGCGCCCCTTCTGCTTGCTCTTCTTCGCGCGTGAGCTTTGCCGCGGCACATTGATGCGAAGCTGGCTTTGAACGGGGCTGTGTCTGACGGCGTCGAACAGATTGATCTCCTCGCTGGTCGCGCGGTCATGCTTTGCGCGTACCAACAGCTCAACGCCGCGGCTTCGACGTTGCTCGTCGAACAACTCGTAGAAGTCCGCCTCGCGATCCATCACACAGACCTGGCGCGTATCGGGCAGCTCGGCTGCCAATTCGTTGCACTCGCGAAGTCCCTTGATCCAGGCGAAGCTCTTCTTCTCTTCGATCGGTATGGCAGACGTGGGGCGCAGGTCATCTTTCGCTCTGGGCGTGGCTGCCGAACATTGCGCCCCCAACACCCCCAGCGGCAGGCCCTCGGTGCTCAGCACCAGCGTCGAATGCAAGTGCAACCCCCCACTTTGGGCGCCCGTCTGGTTGCTCCCAATGACGCCCAGCCCAACGCATTGGACCAGTGTCGAATAGTTCACATCGGTGCCATCCTGAATGCACAGCACCGTTGACTGTGCCTTCATCCGTTGCACCGTGCGCAGGCGGTGAGGGGCCAGGATGGCCTCCATGCTGACCTGCGAGTCATCGGGTCGTTCGATCAGGCGGTAGTACGCCTTGATCGCCGCCTTGTCGCCTTGAGCTGCACCGCAGAACGCGCGCCCTGGCATCTTGCCCAGCGTGCGGGCAAACTCACCCAGCCGCTCGTTCAGACGCCTGTCGCCCAGGTTCGCGCCTGCAAATTCGTTGGCCGCCCACTCCTCGCCGTCCAAGCCCTCGGCGATCTCCAGCGCAACTAATCCGGCGGGTGCGGCAACGCCCAGGCGCGTGCGCAGATCCGACTCCAGCTCATACACGTAGATCGTCTTGATCGATTTGGCGCTCTGGTGCTCCCGGTCCTGGCGACCCCGCCCCTGGGTCTGCCCAATGGCCACCCAGTTCGCTGCCCTGTAACTGGTGCCGAGGAAGTGATCCGCGTCGACAAAGCTCTCCACCAGCCAGGGGCGATACCCGTACTGGGCCTCGTAGTCACCACCTATGCGACGCAACGCCATGCCCTGGACGCACGAGGCCAGGTTCTGACAGCGCACCGAGCTCCGGATGAGAAACCGACTCATGCCGACCACGCGGTGCAAGTGTTGCCGTCGCGTGTGCGCGTCCCAGCCTATCCATCGGTCGCGATCGCGCAGTTGCAGCGCCGCTGCGCCGAACCCGAACCCACCAAGCCAGCCATGCTCCGAGCCGATCAGATAGCGCATCTGCGCGCCCACCAGAGGCCCGGCGCCCTGCGGGTGTTCGCAGATCATCAACTCGTTCCACACGCGCATGTGCGCAAGGTTCTCGACCTTGATCAGCGTGAGTCCACGAACATCGTTTGCCTGGTCCGGAACCTCGCGCGCAGCCTCCACGGGTTCGCCCAGACGCCGCGCACTCTTGGCGCCGGCGCGACCTCGATCAAGCGCTGCGGGCAGCACGAAGTGACCGGCACGCTCCAACTCCCGCAGCGCCTTGAGGCAGCCTCCAGTCTGGCTGCGCTGTCGGGCATCAAAGAAGCCAAAATGCTGACACACTATCTCGGCAACCGAAGACCGGCTGTGATGTTCCTGCTGCGCCAACAGCCCTCGGATGACCTCGATGGAGGTCTCCTGCTTCAGCGTTCGCTTGATCTCGTTCTGTGCGTCCATCCGCAACAATAGACGGCGCGATAACAATTGTCCAGCGATTTCTCAAGGGCAAAGGGCAGGCCGAGGAGCCTGTCGGACTTTCGTTCCGTCGAGCTGATTTGCACAGCATTTGAGCAGTTTCGACGTTCCAGTTTCGATATTCGATGTGATTTTCCCTGTGGCGCGTACTTTATCAACCTGTAGCGCGTCCGTAAGGCTTAAGTCCGACTATTGGGATGGTCGCCCCTTCCTGAAGCGGCATCGATGTGCCAAGGTGGAAATGCGAATGCTTCCACCAACCAGGAGAGGCGACCGAGATGAAGATTACGTCAGTAGGGATCGATCTGGCAAAGAACGTGATCCAGGTGCATGGAGTGGATGAGGGAGGCAAGGCGGTGGTCAAGAAACAGCTCAAGCGTGACCAAGTGGCCTCGTTCTTCGCCAACTTGCCGCCATGCCGGATCGGTATGGAAGCGTGCGGGAGCGCGCATCACTGGGCGAGGAAGCTGCAGTCGTTCGGGCATACCGTGAAGCTGATGGCTCCGCAGTTCGTCAAGCCCTACGTCAAGACGAACAAGAACGACGTGGCCGATGCCGAGGCGATCTGCGAGGCGGTGAGCCGGCCCAACATGCGCTTCGTGCCGATCAAGAACGCCGAGCAGCAGGCGGTGCTGGCGCTGCACCGCGCCCGGCAAGGATTCGTCAAGGCACGCACCGCTCAGGCCAACCAGATCCGGGGGCTGTTGGCAGAGTTCGGGATCGTCATCCCGCAGGGCATCGTCCACATCGCCAAGCGCCTGCCCGAGATCCTGGAGGACGGCGAGAACGAACTGCCGGGTGCCTTTCGTCAGCTGCTGGATCGACTCGGCGATCACCTGAAGGAGTTGGACCGCCAGGCGGGTGAGTTGGAGGTGCA
>CAVPDA010000014.1:0-429819 GCA_963702495.1 uncultured beta proteobacterium
GACGTGATCGTATCTGTAATGCCCCGCGAAGTCGGGCTGCGCATGGCGCAGGAGCAAGAGTTCTCGGCATCGGTGCGTGGACCGGGGGAGCGTGGCGGGCGCGAGGACGGCAGTTTACCCTGCGACCCGGGTCGAGCCGCCGCGACGGCAAGAGGAGGGGACGCAGGTGACCGAGGCAGCCGCGGAATTCCGGCCGTGCGGCGTGATCACGCTCACGACGGACTTCGGATCCAAGGATCCCTTCGTCGGGGGTGGTCAAGGGCCAGGTGCTGACGCGTTTTCCGCAGGCACGCCTCGTTGACCTGACCGACGAGATCGAGGCGCACTGGCCGGCCGAGGGGGGCTTCCTGGCTCGCTTGCGCCTTCCGCTATTTTCCGGCTGGGTCGGTGCACGTCGCGGTGGTGGATCCTGGCGTGGGAGGAACGCGCGCGATCGCGGCGGTGCAGGGCGAGGGAACCGTGTCCTGGCCCCCTATTACGCGCCTGCTGGCGCCGGTGCCTCGACATCCTCCACTCGCCGGTGTCGCGTCTGGTGACCGACGCCACGCTGCGTGTCATCGGCGTCGGGCAGGTCAGCGCGACCTTCCACGGTCGCGACATCTTCGCCCCGCTGGCGGCGGAAACTGGCCGCCGGCCGGCTGCGGCCTGACGAGCTGGGCGAGGCGGGCGCCTGCAACCTCGTTCCCGGCTGGATCGAGGAGCCGGTGGTCAGCGTGGGACAGGTGACCGGGTCGGTCGTGACCATCGACCACTTCGGCAATCTGATCACCAACGTGGATGCCGTCCACCTGCGTGGTCTGCATGATGCCGCCGTGCAGATCGGGGGGCGCGAATTGCCCGTGTGCTGGATGTATGTGGATGCCTGGTCTCTGGACCATCTCGTGCTGGTGAATTCTCCCTTCGGCGGTGCTGGATATTGCCCGGGCCGAGCGCAGCGCCGCTGACGGACTGGGGCTGGCCCGGGGGGCTCCGGTCCTGGTGTCCTCGAAACGCGCCTAACCCACTGATCGAGTTGATCTACAGGGACTGCCGCCGGTTGCATCGAAGACCTGCCGCGAGCCCCTGGTGGCCGGCGATGCCGGTGGCCGCAGTCCGGGGTGTTGCGTCGCAGCAGGACCCTGTTGTGCAGCCCCTCTCGATCTTGTATAGTGCGCAGCCCTGCGCCCGGAATTTCCGGCAGGACATTGAAAACGCAAGGTTTTCCCAGGGCCGCGAGATGGAACGAGACGAACAGCACTTCGACATCGACGAAGACTTCGTGCCGAGCGGCGAGGACGAGGATTACGACCGCTTCATCCACCGCGGCGATCGGCGCAAGGCTGTGGCCGCGACCAAGCGCGGCAAGGCCGCGTGGAGCAAGCTCGAGGACGTGCTCGCCGAGAAGCGACTTCAGAAGGTGCTGAAGGACGTCTACGACGACGTGTGAGGCAACACGCCGCGCCCCCGGCCTCGACTCGGGCGCCGCTCGGGGATCGCTCGATGACCAACACTTCCGACTCCGCACTGGGTCGTCCTCAAGTTCGGCGGCACCAGCGTCTCGAGCGTCAGCAACTGGAAGCACGTCGCCACCGTCGTGCGCGCGCGCCTCGACGAGGGGAGCTCCAGGGAGTACGCCATCACGCTGATCCGCGAGCAGCGCTATTTCTGGCGCCCCGAGAGCGACGTGGCGCTGGTGGTGGCGAATGCCCCGGAATGCCAGCGTCGTCACGCGCTGAACCGCACACCGGTCGAGGATGCGCCCGCCGAACTGTTTCAGACCGCCGACGATGCCTTCCTGCTTCGGAACGGACAGGAGTGGTATGCGATCGCGACCGCGGCATGCGAAGTGCGGCGGGTGGACCACCCGCCGGGACGGCGCGCGGCACGCCGCTCGGCGCCTTCGGCCGCGCGGGCAGCCGGCTGCGCTTCATCGCGGCGGCGCAGCCGAAGGGCTAGCCTCCCGATCCTTCTCCTCGGCGCGCGCGGAGCTCGACCCGCTTCCGCGACGCGCCGTCCGGCATTCCCCCGAGGCGGTTGTCGCCGCCGCCGAGCCGTACAGCGAGCCCTGCGGTCAGGCTCAAGTCATGCACGTCTGATGCCGATCTCATCCGCTGGACCGCTCTCCGGTCGAACGTGCGGCGATGTGCTGCCGCCGTCCGGCCGGACCGAGCGAGGTCGTGCGGAGGTGAGATCATGGACAGGAACTGCGCAAGGTTCGGATCGGTTGTCGAAGCACTGCCGAACGAACTTCCAACCATCCGTCCGCTCTGGCAGCGCGCCACCGCAGTCTTCCTGATCGCAGCCCTGGGAGTTGCGCCGGTCAGAGTCTCGATCGATCAGGTCTTCGGGTTGCGCCTCGGGACGAGCCAGGCCATTGCGGCTCCGGTCGTTGACCCCTACGCGCCGGTCTTCTTCCGGCCGACGATCACCCAGACGACAACCGGCGTGCCGGTGGTCAACATCACCGCCCCGAACAACGCGGGCATTTCCCATAACCGCTATCAGCAGTTCAACGTTGACTCGATCGGCCTGATTCTCAACAACAGCCTTTCCGGCGGCGGCACCCTCCTTGGCGGTGCCGTGGGGGCCAACGCCAGTCTTGCCGGTCGCAGCGCGAGCCTGATCCTGAACGAGGTGAGCGGCGCGGGCGGCGGCGGCGCGTCCGTCCTGAACGGAATCCTGGAAGTGTTCGGAACTCCGGCACGAGTCATCATCGCCAACCCGAACGGAATGACGTGCAGCGGTTGCGGCTTCATCAACACGCCGCGGATCACGCTTACGACCGGCGTTCCCCAGTTCCTTTCCGCGGGCGGCAGTGCTGCGGCGTTCGATCAGTCCAGCGCGCTGGCATTCGATGTGCGCTCGGGCCGCGTGTGGGTCGACGCTTCCGGTTTGGAAGGCACCGCCGGGCGCATCGACATCGTGGCGGAGACCGTTGTTCTGGACGGGCCTCTGCGCGCCAACCTCGGACCGGCGGGACGAATCGACCTGGTGGCGGGGAGGCAGCGGGTAGCGGAAACCGCGGACGCAGAATTTGTCGTGAGCGGCAACGGCGCGACGAACACCGCCCAGGGCATTCGTGTCGGAGATCCACAGTCTTCGGCCTATGCCATCGACGGTTCGGCCTTCGGTGCCATGACTGCGGGGCAGATCAGGATCATCGCCACGCCGCAGGGCATGGGCGTGCGGGCCGACGCGGCCCTGGCTGCGAGCACAGGCAATCTCACCATCAGCAGCAGCGGCGAAGTACGCGTTGGCAGCGCGTTTGCCAACCAGGACCTGATGCTGGACAGCGCGGGCGACCTTGCCGCGCACGGCGAAGTGTATGCCGCACGAGACGTGGCACTGCGCGCCGGCGGCGGCCTGCGCGCGGCGGACGGCATCAGTGCCGGTCAGCACCTCGATCTGCAGGCGAGCGGTGATGTCATGCTGGGCCGAAGCACCCTGGCCCAGGGCAGCGCGAGCGTGGTGTCCCGTCTCGGCAATGTGGCCGCTGCGGGCGACATCGGGGCGCGGACGCTCGATGTTGACGCACGGAGCGATGTGGACCTGCTGGGCGGGGTCGCCATTTCCGGCGACGCCACGATCGGCGCCGGAGCCAGCCTGGCGCTGAAGCAAAGCGTCGCGGTCGGTGGCGACCTCAAGCTTACCGCCGGCGGCGACATCGCGAGCGACGCCGAAACCCGCGTCGTAGGACACCTGCAGGCCGCGTCCGGACGCGACGGGCGTTTCAGCGGTGCGCTGTCCGTGGGCGGGAATCTCGGGGTGGATGCGGCGCAGAACGTTTCGTTCGGCGACACCGTTGAAATCGCCGGCGACGGCGACCTGCGCGCGCGCGCAGGCAGCCTGACCTCGGCGCGGACGCTGGCCGTGGGCGGCAGCGCACGCCTGGAGGCGTCGAATGCGCTGAGCCTCGGAGACTCTCTGCAATCCGCCGGTACGCTTTCGCTGCGCTCCGGTGGAGCCACCGCCATTCATGGCGGCATCCTGGCGGGCGGCGATACCGTGCTGTCGGGCGGCACCGTCCGGGTTGACGGCGGCGTCACGGTCATCGGCAACGGCGACTTTCGATCCCACTCCGGCGGCATGACATTCGGTGCTGAGGTGCAAGCCGCAGGCAATCTGACGCTGATGTCGGCCGGAGACCTCGGCGCATCGGGCAGCGTGCTGGCAGTGGGCGCGATGGACTTGTCGGCAGATGGCGCTGCGAATCTCGCCGCAGGCGTAGTCGCCGGCAAGGCTGCGATCATTCGTGCGCGTGAGCATCTGTCGATGGGTGCGGTAACGGCCGTTGAGCACGTGACCATCGAGTCCGGCGCCGGCATATCGGTGACTGACAAGCTGCGTGCGGGCGGCGACATTTCGATCTCCGCAGCGACGAGCCTGACCCTCGCCGACGAAATTATCGCACCGGGGAGGATCGAACTGAGGGCACGCAGCGGAGATCTCGACGCCTTCGGGGTCATCTATGCCGGGGGCGACGCGACATTGTCCGCGGCCGGAAACATGCACCTCGGCGGCACTTTGTCCGCACTGGGACTCGCCAGCATGACCGCCGGCGGCGACCTGACCATGATCGGACCGGTCGCGGCCGACCGTCTGACGGCCGGGGCAGGGGGCATGCTGGACGCAGGCGCCCGACTTGCGTCCGCCGGCGACATGCGACTGGAAGGCAGCGACGTCCGCACCAGCGGACTGTTGGTCGGCGGCGGGCTCGCGGTCGATGCCCGGCGGGATGCAGTGCTGGCGGGCGATACGCTGGTACAGGGCGATGCACACCTCGGCGCGGGCGAACGTTTGGCGCATGGCGGCCGGAGCAGCATCGGCGGGTCGGTCGCCGCCTCCGCCGCGGAACTCTCCAACAGCGGAAGCTTGTACGCCTCCGGCAACGTCGCGCTCAGCGGCGGAAACGTGACCAACCGGGGGACCGTTTACGGCAGTGACACCCGGGTGACGGCTGCGCTGTTCGACAATGCGGGCGGAAGCCTCCTCGCCGGCAACGATCTTGCAGTTGACGTGGCAGGTCTCAGCTCGAATGCGAATGGACTGCTCGCCGCGGAGCGCGACGCCAGCATCACCGTGACGGGCGTGCTCGCGAACGGCGGCACGATCCTGGCCGGCCGCGATCTCCACCTGTCCGCTCCCAACAGCGCATTCGATCCGGCCACGGCGGGGGACATCGCCGCCGGCAATCTGCTCGGCATCTCTGCGCATTCCGTTTCGAACGCCGGGGAGTGGCTGCCGCGCGCGCTGCGATTGACCGTGGCTACGCAAACCGACTTCAGCAATTCCGGGACCATCGCCCTGGCCGGAGACGTGGGAATCGCTGCCGGGGGGGACATCGGCAACAGCGGCCGCCTTGCCGCAGGCGGAACTCTGGCCTTGTCGGGAACCAACGTGACGAATGGCGGCACGGTGTTGGCCGACCACAACCTGGAGCTGGCTGGAAACGTCATCAACCGCGGTTCGCTTTTCTCCCTCGGAAATGTCACCGTCACGGGCAGTGGCTTCGACAACCGCGGCGCCACGACCCAGGCCGATGGCGGCCTCGTCGTCCGCGTCTCCGGCCCACTGGTCAATGTCGGGGGCGATCTCATCGCGCTGGGCAGCGCCGAACTGCGGGCCGATACCATCGATAACGACCGCGCCGAGCCGACTGACCTGGTCGCGATTACCCGCGGCCACAATCCCGACATCCTGAATGCCGTGGTTCTGCTGCCGGCGAGCACGGTGACGGTGAGCGTCCCGTGCGGCGAGAACACTTGTCTGATCTCGTCGGTGGTACCGCCCCTCACGGTCGGCAGCCTCGGTCCGAGCTATGCGACCAATACCGTCAGTGTCGAGCGCGAAGTCCTGCCTTTCACGAGCACCACGCTGGCGCTGCCGCAGACGGTGCGCGAGGAGCGCACTCAGAGTCATGGCCGGGAAAGCCGCATCCTCGTCGCCGGGGATGCCACGCTCGCAGCTCAGGGGGCAGCAAGCAATCGCGGCGGCTTGATCGAGAGCGGCGGCAGCCTGTCCATCGCCGCCCAGTCGCTCGACTCGGGCCGCTCGACGACGCTGATCAACGGTGCCACCGAGGGCACCGACGCCGCGGATCTCTCGCGCTTCGTGGATGAGCTGAACGCGGCGCGTGGCGCGGGCGCGCTGGTCTGGGACTGCAGTGGCGAGGCCGGCTGCAGTCAGGAACCGGTTGGGTCTTACGGCACGAATCCGGTCACCACCAGCAGCATTGTCCAGACACCGGGCCTGGCGGGAAACATCCTGGCAGGCGCCGACCTGCGCCTGAGTCTCGCCGGCGATTTCGCCAATAGCGGCCTCACGGCTGCGGCGCGCGACCTCGTGCTCAGCGGCGCCAGTCTCGGAAATCAACCGGGTGCGACACTGCTCGCGGGGCAGGATCTGGCAGTGGCACTGAGCGGAGGCGTTGACAACGCGGAAGGTGCCCAGATCGTGTCCGGCCGCGACATGCGGTTGTCGGTGGCCGGAATCATCTCGAATACGGCGGCCACCATCGAGAGCGGGCGCGATCTGGCGATCGACGCCGGCAGCATCGTCGACGCCGCGGCCGGCCGCAGCAGCCGCCAGTTCGTCTATTACATCGACACGACCGCCGACTACCAGCATGACAAGTACCTCACCCTCGAAGCCTTCACCACCGGAATCGAGGGGCTGATCGGCGACGCCGCCACCCGCAACAAGCTGATCTACGGGGAAAGCCTGGCGGACTACAAGAACTACGAAGGAAGCCACCGCATCCGGCTGAACGGGCCGACCGATTTCTACATCGACTCGGGTCAGACGGAGCCGCGCTTCACGCTGACCCTTACCGGTTACGAGCACCCGGCGATCGTCAGCGCCGGACGCAATGGCACATTGAACATCGGAGGCGCAGTCGACAACACCGCCAGTGCCATCAGTGCCGGCAACGACCTCACGGCGAGTGCGGCAAGCGTCAGCAATATCGCCGCCGCTAATGTCGCTTTCCTGCGGATTACCGCGGGGGAATGGTCCGAATACACGGCCTTCACGCCGGCGGCCAGCGCGCTGCAGGCGGCGGGCACGCTCTCGATCAGCGCTGGGGGGCAGGTAATCAACTCGGGAAATGTGCTGGGCCAGCGTGTTGTGGTTACCAGCGCCAGCATTGTCAATGGCATTACCTCGACCATCCCCAACATTGGTTCCACGACGCCGTCCGCCGTGATTTCCCTCGCCGGACCCGACTTCGGCAATGGCTTCGATGCCGCGCGCGGGTCGCTTTCTTTGCTGGCGGGCACCACGGTAGGCGTGCCGGGAGATGCGCCTGGCGGCACCGCTCACGGCACCGATCTTGTCACCACTCGCGGCCTGCCCGGCAGCGTGCGCACCGACCGGACCATCCCGGGCGTGGGCTTGGCATCGGGCACTTACGGAGTCTGGGGACCGGAGATTACTGCCGATGGTCCTTCGTCCGCGACTCCAACGGCTAGTGACGGCTTCCGCTACCTGCATACGAACCCGGCTGCGGGCTTTCTCGCTCCGCTCACTCCCGAATACCTGCTCGGACTTCTGCCGAAGAACCTGGTCGAAGGCAGCAACCTGTTCTTCTATGCCGATCCCTATGTCGAGCAGCAACTGCTGCGGCAGGCGGCGCTGAGGGAGACCGGGCAGGCGTACTTTCTGAACGGCCTCGCCTTCGACGACCAGTATCAGGTGTCGATCGACACCCAGCAGAGAGCGCTTCTGTATGAAGCCGCGGCCAGGTTCGCTGCGGAGAACGGTCTCACGCTCGGCCAGGCCCTCAGTCCCCAATTGCAGGCGAAGCTGGATGCGCCTCTGCTGTGGTACGTCGAACAGCAGGTGCCGGACCCGAACTGCAGCGCACTTACCGCCGACTGCTCCGGGCGCTTCGTCACGGCCCTGGTCCCCACCGTCTATCTTCCCCAACTCTACCGCGAAGGAAATCGCAACCTCGCCGGCGGCATGATCCGCGGCGACGACGTCACGCTCCAGGCGCCCGGAACGATCACCAACACCGGCTACCTGATCGCGGGCAACACGCTCTCCGTGACCGCGCGCGAGTTCCTCAACCAGAAGCGCCAGGCCGATTTCGGCAAGGAGTTTCAGGCGATTCCGGGCGGCTGGATCGACATCACCGGCACCCGGCCGGTGTCCGAAGGCGGCGTCGTCGCGGCCGCGGATCTGCAGTTGAGTGCTGAACGCATCCAGTCGATTTCCGGCGAGTTCCACGTGCTGGGCAGGGACGCGGCCGACACGCAGGCCCGCAGCGCCGCCTACCTCGCCGGACTGCGGACGGTCTATGGCCCGCAATTCCAGGAGTCGGTCGCCACGGCGAACCTGCACTACGAGGTTCATCAGGAGAACGACCCCTTCGAGCAGATCGCCGTGGCCGCGCTCGGCATCGGGCTCTCGCTATGGCTGGGCCCCCAGATGAGCGCCCTGGTGGGCGAGGCGTTCGGCGCGACTGCCGGCGCGTTCATGGGCGCGGCGGGAACCGTCCAGGGTGTGGCCGTGTCCGCCGGAGTCGGCAACATGGTGGTGGCCGGCACGCTGACGGGCATGGCCACGAGCAGCGCCACCCAACTCGTCGCCACCGGCAGCATCGATCTCGGCGACGCCTTCCGCTCCGGCCTGACGAGCGGGCTGACCGCGGGACTGACCCGCGGCATCGGCGAGGCCATCGGCAACGAAACCCTTCTCGGCGGAAAACTGGTTGACGCCGGCAACGGGCAAACGGTCGTCGTCGCCACGGACGGGGCGACCAGCCTCGCCGACAAGCTCGTGGGCTACACGGTGCGCGCGGCGACCGGTGCGGGCGTCAACCAACTTGTCTATGGCAGCAACGCAGGAGATGCCGGCACCGGCTTCGTCAACAGCCTGGCTTCCAGCGCCTCGGCGGACGCCGCCAACTGGATCGGCGGCGACATCGACCGGCAAGCCAACCCCCTCGGCAACATCGGCGCCCATGCGCTGGTCGGCTGCGCCGCTGCCGCGGCCACAGGCAACGACTGCGGCGCGGGCGCGCTCGGCGCCGCCACCGCCGCGAGCCTCAATCCGGTTCTCGACCAAATCACCAGCATCACCGACCAGGCGACGCGCGACGCTCAACTGGCGGCGCTGTCCACCGCCGCCGCAGGCTTCCTCGCCCACGCCACCGGCAACGATATCCAAACGGCAATCGGCGCCGGGCAGAACGAGACACTGAACAACTATCTGACCCGCAGCCAGAAGACGCAAATGTTCCGCGAAGTGGCGAACTGCGGCGATCTGCTGTGCGAGGCGGGAGCGTACACCAAATACGGCGTCATCTCGGCCAAGCAGGATGTCGCGATGTTGCAGGGAATGGTGGTAGGGGCGGTTGGCCAGGTATACGAGATCGCCGATGGCATCGTCGAGGTAGCCAAGGACGTTCCGGGCACCGTGACGGCGCTGCGTGAATTCGTCAGCAGCGAAGATGCCATCGGCAGACTGACCTACGAAACGGTTCAAGAGTACAAGCAGCGCCTTGATCTGTTCGAGCGGAACTATGAGACCGGTGGCTACCTCGGGGCTTTCGATGCGGGGGTTGAGTTCGGGCGGTTGATAGTTGACGCGGTTGGTCTTGTTGGAGGAACCACAGCTGTTGCCAAGCTTCCTGTTCAAATCAGTGTGCGACTTGCCAAGAAAGTGGCAAACCCCATTTCCGGCACTCTTGCGCGCGTCGTACCCGGCAACATCAAGCCAACAACACTGGGACGCGTTGGCGAAGTGGACGTATTTGTGACCAACGCCGGTGAGTTGCGCGGTCTTTCGGCAAGGCAGATAGCGGATAAGCTCGCTATACCGGAAAGCGCGTCGTTTAGGGTGATAGAGTTCCCGAGCGCAAGCGTTGAGGGAATAGCCTCACCAATCAACAGAACCAACCCGGGGTTCATTGGTGGCGGTCGCACCGCAGGGGGTGCTTCGGAATTTGTGATTCCGAATGGATCAATTCCGGCTGGTTCCACCGAAAGGATTGTGCCGTGACGGACAAGCGAATTCTTCCGACTGAGACTGAGATCATTGGTCGGTGGATTATTGACCAAGGACGGACAATTGCCGACGACGCTTGTCGCCGGATCAGCCAATTGATCAATGGGTACTTGATCGACGTGTCCGCCTCCGAAGATGGGTGGGATCGATTGTATCGCGACGCGGCCGACGGGCGGTATTGGGAACTGACCTACCCAGAAAGCTCGACGCATGGTGGTGGTCCCCCGCGATTGACAAACATTTCGCAAGGCGAAGCGAAGTCCAAATACAACGTATGACCCTGAAGAAAACAGAACAGCCCCTGCTACTTGTCAAATGGGGCAAGGTAGCTACGTTCCGCGGTGGGCGGCTTCAGTAAGAGGATTCGGCTCAATTCGAGCAATTCGACCAACTCAATGTCCCGAGATCGGGGCAATCATCATGGCGCTGATAATGAACATGCATGTCCGCTGGATGCGTTTCCCCATCGTGGCCGCCGTCTCATGAGCCACCCACTGAACCTCCCGCCGAGCGCGTGAAGGCAGCGATATCCCAGTCGCCGGATACTTCGTCGTGGCGCAGGACGTAACTGTGCCCGTCGTCGGCCTGACATCTGAACCAGCGGCGCTGGGGGTCGGCCCAGCGGTCGACGATCTCCAGTACCTCGACGCGGCGCTCGCCGAGATAGAATGCACAGGGCTCTTGCTCCCCTCGATAACCAGCGTAGCATTCGACGCGAATCGTCATGGCGTGTGAATGATACCGCGGTCTCGCGGGCGGCCCGCTCGAATTGAGAGCATGCCGGTGCCGCGCGTCCGTGCTCCAATGGAGCGAGGGCCGCAAATGCGATAATCTGCATTCGATTTCATCGAGATAATTCGAAGCTGGCCATTTTAGCCTGCTCGTTAGCCGATATCGGAGTTCAATCGCCATGGTATGGCCGACCCCAAAGTACTCACGCAGCCAAGTGAATAAGGCTGGAGAAATTCTTATCCAAGAGACAAAGCCATCGGACTTTGATCTTGACCAATGGCTTTGGGCATTCGAGGTTCTTTCCAATTGGCGGGCATGCCACGGATATCCAATTAATACCTTTCAGGCTACTCTGCGACAAAAGCTGAAGAAAATTGATGTAGCCGCGCTTGTGGCACAAAGGCTAAAACGGACACCGTCGATTCTTACCAAGCTACAACGGTATCCAAATATGAACCTCTCGCGAATGCAAGACATCGGGGGGTTGCGTGCGGTCGTCGGCTCGATGCATCAAGTACAAAAGCTCTACCACAATTACAAAGCCAGCCGGTTAACCCACGACCTCGTCTCCGAGTACGACTACATTCAATCGCCCAAGCCATCGGGCTATAGAAGCATTCATCTCGTTTACAAATACATACTGAAGGATGCTTCGCCTTATAGCGGACTGCAAATTGAACTCCAGCTTCGAACTAAGCTGCAACACGCGTGGGCAACGGCTGTCGAGACGGTTGGAACATTCATAGAGCATCCGCTCAAGTCGAGCGAAGGTCCAGATGAGTGGTTGACGTTTTTTTCGTTAGCGGGGTCGGCCTTTTCTCACCTAGAAGACTCTCCACTAGTGCCCGGATACGATACGCTCGGGAAGCGCGACACATACATTGCTACAACATCGGAGTCGAATCGACTTGGGGTTCGGGACATGCTTCTTGGGTACAGCTCCGCGATCAAGGCAATTCCCGTTGGAACCGCTCGCGCTGCCTATTATCTTGTGCAATTGGATCTGCAAGAGGAACAGAAGAGTGTTTCCATTAGGTCGTTCGCACGCGATCAACTCGAACGAGCAAACGCTGAATACATGAAAGCAGAGAAGCGCGCGTCGGATGGGGAGGACATTCAAGTGGTTCTCGTATCCGCTGGTTCGGTAGATTCTCTCCGTCGAGCCTACCCTAACTACTTCTTGGATACCCACGATTTCCTACGTCATTTGAGACGCATTGAGAAGGCGTCATGAGGATTCGGCGCCCACTGCAATCCCGGCAATCGACGGGACCTGCGGGGCCCGCTGCCGCCGAATCCACGTTACCACTGGAGACGGGCCGACGAACGGTAAGCCATGATGTCTAGCCCTCGAGATCGTCATGGGCCCGCCACTATACAAACTTGAACGTGTTTCTGGACTGCCGGTAGCGGACGAGGACTTGCTGGCAGACTTGCGCGCAACTGCCGCAACCACAGGTAGAAGTACGATTGGGATGCTCGCCTATCGCAAAATTGGCAAGTACGACGACACAACCATTGCACGCCGATTCGGTACTTGGAACAAGGCGCTTATCGCGGCTGGCCTTGCCGTATCCAATGAAGTAAATCTCACAGACGATCGCCTATTCGAGAACCTGCTGTGCTTATGGCAACACTACGGCCGCCAGCCTAGGCGCAGCGAACTCTCCGAACAACCCTCAACTGTCTCGCAAGGACCATATAAGCGTCGTTTCGGTTCTTGGTCTGCCGCGCTCGAGGTTTTTGTCGCTCATGCAAATGAAACTGATATTGAAGCCACGCAGAAGTCCAGCGCTGGCGCAGTGCGCAGGAGAACTGGCAGAGAGCCATCCCTTCGTCTAAGGTGGCATGTGCTGCAAAGGGATCGCTTCACATGCTGTTCTTGCGGCGCCAGTCCAGCTGTTACGCCCGGAGTTCGAACTTCATGTTCACCACGTTCTGGCGTGGAGCAAAAAGGGGGCGAGACCGTCCTCGAAAATCTTCAAACGCTTTGTGCGGCTTGTAATTTGGGAAAGTCCAATGTGTGATCGGCGTTGCAGACGCATCCAATGGAGCGGTCAACAGCGTCGCTTTGCATCGCTGTTCTCGCTCCAACAACTCAGCCAAGTTACCTCATGATCGCCAGAACGATTCTCGCAGCGCTGTTTCTTCACGCCTCCGTCGTTTTCGCCTCGGGAGCATTCCCGGAACTCCCGGTCGTTCCCTCCGTCAACCTCAACCGCTACCTCGGCAAGTGGTATGAGGTCGCGAGCTTTCCACAGTGGTTTCAGAAGGGCTGTACGGCGACCACGGCGACCTATTCGCTGCGGCCGGATGGGACCATCGGGGTGTTGAACGAGTGCCGGCTGGAGCGGCCGGACGGGGAGCCGAAGCGGGCCGAGGGCTACGCCAAGATCGACGATCCGGTCTCCAACGCCAAGCTGCGCGTGACCTTCTTCTGGCCGTTTTTCGGCGACTACTGGATTCTGGAACTCGGGCCGGAGTACTCGTATTCGGTGGTCGGCCATCCCAGCCGCGACTACCTGTGGATCCTGAGCCGCACGCCGCAGTTGCCCCAGGCGACGCTGGACGGCATCCTGCAACGGGTGCGCGCGCAGGGTTTCGACACGACCCGGCTCCAGTACACGCAGCACGCGCCGGCGGCGGATGCGGCGCCCGCGCCGGCAGCGGGGGCGCGCCTGCCGTAGCCTGCGCCGCATGCCTGCCCGCTTCGATTGGGACATCTTCTGCAGCGTCGTCGATAACTACGGCGACATCGGCGTGTGCTGGCGCCTGGCGCGGCAACTTGCGGGCGAGCACGGCATGCGCGTGCGCCTGTGGGTGGACGACCTGGCGAGCTTCGCGCGCATCAATCCCGAAATCGATCCGGCGCTGCCGGTGCAGTCGAGCCGCGGCGTCGAGGTGCGGCACTGGCTGGATCCCTTTCCGCCGTCCGATCTGGCCGATGGCGTGGCGGACGTGGTGATCGAGGCCTTCGCCTGCCACCTGCCGCAGGTCTGGGTCGCGGCGATGGCGGCGCGGGAGCCGAAGCCGGTGTGGATCAATCTGGAGTATCTGAGCGCCGAGAACTGGGTGCGCGGCTGCCACGGCCTGGCCTCGCCCCAAGCCGCGGCTGCCGCTGACCAAGCACTTCTTCTTCCCCGGCTATTTCGCCGGCACCGGCGGGCTGATCGCGGAGTCGGACCTGGAGGCGCGCCGCGACGCGTTCCGGCGCGATGCCGGGGCGCAGGCGCAACTGTGGTCCGCCCTGGGGGTGCCGGCGCCAGGGCCGGACGAGACCCGGGTCCCGCTGTTCAGCTACGAGAACCACGCGATTGCCGAACTGCTGGCCGCCTGGGCCGAGTCGCCGGCGCCGGTGGTGTGCCTGGTGCCGGAAGGCAGGACGGCGCTGCAAGTGAGCGCCGGCTTCGCGCAAGGATCAAGCGCGGTGGGGACTAGGCTCTCCCGGGGCAGCCTGGAAGTGCGCATCGTCCCGTTCGTCGAGCAGGATGTTTTCGACCGCCTGCTGTGGGCCTGCGACTGCAATTTCGTGCGCGGCGAGGATTCCTTCGTCCGCGCCCAGTGGGCGGCGCGGCCCCTGGTGTGGCAGATCTACCCGCAGCAGGAGGACGCCCACTGGCACAAGCTGGCGGCCTTTCTCGCCCTGTACTGCGCCGGCCTGGCACCGGATGCGGCCGCCGCGCTGCGGGCGATGTGGGAAGGCTGGAACCGGGGGAGTGGCGCTGGCGACGCGTGGGCGCCGTTCTGGGACCACCGTGCCGAGTTGTCCGCCCACGCCGAAGATTGGGCGGCCCGGCTGCGGGAGCACGCCGATCTCGCTTCGGCGCTGGCTAAGTTCTGCGCGGATCGGCTAAAATAGCCGGCTTTTCCCGATTCACCCTTTCGCGCAGGACGCACCAGCATGAAGCAAGCACAGGAAATCCGCACCGGAAACGTGATCGCCGTGGGCAACGACGCGATGGTCGTGCTCAAGGCCGAGTTCAACAAGTCCGGCCGCAACGCCTCGGTCATGAAGATGAAGCTCAGGAACCTGCTCACCGGTTCCATGACCGAGACTGTGTTCAAGGCCGACGACAAGTTCGATCTCATCGTCCTCGAGCGCAAGGAAGTGGCCTACTCGTACTTCGCCGACCCGATGTACGTCTTCATGGACGCCGAGTTCAACCAGTACGAGATGGACAAGGAGAGCATGGGCGACGCCCTCAACTACATCGAGGACGGCATGCCGGCCGAGATGGTGTTCTATCAGGGACGCCCGATCTCGATCGAGATCCCGGCCTCCTTGGTGCGTGAGATCACCTATACCGAGCCGGCGGTGCGCGGCGACACTTCGGGCAAGGTGCTCAAGCCGGCCACGATCACCACCGGCTACAAGGTCAACGTTCCGCTGTTCTGCGCCACCGGCGACAGGATCGAGATCGACACCCGCACCGGCGAGTACCGGAAGCGCGTGACCGCGTAATCGAGGGCGAGCGGCCGCCCGGCCGTCGCCGCGTCACCGGCAAGTCTTCGCACCACGGGGCGGCACTGCCGCCCCGGCCAGCACCGTTCCGCTCGCATGTTCGCCTAGCGCCCTGGGTGGCACGTGGATTGCTCGTCGTTTCGAGGCTACCAAGGACATGGCCGTAGATGCAACGCGTAGGGCGCGCCGTGCGCGCCGGCCCAACGTTCGGCGCGCATGGCGCGCCCTACAGAGCCGGATGGCAATTCGGAATCCAATAAGACTCGAATGAACTCGGGTGGCGCTGCGGCGTTAACGAGATACAACCCCAAACAGAGAGAGAACAAGAAATGATCGATCTATTTTCAGCCGCCGTTCCGATATTCGGGCTGCTGGCGTGCATGTTCGTCGGCTTCATCCTCCTGTCCAGCGAATCGCGTTCCGGCGAGCGGGTCGGCTACTGGTTCTTCGCGCTGGGCGTGGCCTGGGTCATCGGGTCGGGTGCCGTGCTGTGGCCCGAGGTCGGTCATGCCGGTGCGAACCATACAGCGGCGTCCTACCAGCGCTGACCGCGGCTGAGTACGGGCGCGGCTCAGCGCAGCAGCCCGATCTCGCGCAGGCTGGCAGCAGACTTTTCCGCCAGGGCGGCGTGGCCGGCCGCGTTCGGATGCAGCGGGTCGAGCGTGAAATCGCGCTGCGACAGGACTTCGCTTACCTCGTCCTCCAGCAGCGGGATGTTCTGCCGCTCGGCCACCTCGCGATAGAACCCGGCCGGCGACAGGCTCGCGAACACGGCGCCCGCCACGCTCGGGCGCGGAATGGCCATGAGCGCAGTGCGGACTCCCCGCTGCCGGGCGAGGTCGAGGATGCGCTCCAGGTTGCTCACCGTTTCGCCCTGCGGCAGCTTGTGCAGCATGTCATTGCCGCCGATCTCCACCAGCAGCAGGGCGGGACCGTGCTCGTCCAGCAGTCCCGGCAGCCGCGCCAGTGCATCGCCGCTCCTGTCGCCGCTGACCCCGCCATTCACCACCACCCAACCGGAGCGCTGCGCCAGCAGTGCCGGCCACGCTTGGTCTTTGTCCACGCCGTAGCCGGAAGTGATGGAATCGCCGAGCGCCAGCACCACCGCCCCCGGAGGCAGCGGCGCCTCCTTGGGCGCCGAGCATGCGGACAGCAGCGCCGCGACCAGCAGCAACCGGCGTCGCCTCATGCCGCGATCTCCGCGCCGGCAGCGCTTTCGTCGCCGGCCGCACCGAACTGGCGCGCGGCGAGCCGGGCGTAGAGCGCGTTCGTCCGGACCAGTTCCTCGTGCGTCCCGACCGCCTGGATGACGCCGTGATCGAGCACCACGATGCGGTCGGCCGAGCGCACCGTCGCCAGCCGGTGGGCGATGACGATCACGGTGCGGTCGCGCGCCGCGTTCGCGATCGCCGCCTGCACCCGCGCCTCGCTCTCCGAGTCGAGGGCGCTGGTGGCCTCGTCCAGCAGCAGGATCGGCGGGTTCTTGAGCAGCGCCCGCGCGATGGCGACGCGCTGCTTCTGACCACCGGATAGCCGCACGCCGCGCTCGCCGAGGAAGGTGCCGTAGCCTTCGGGCAGGCGTTCGATGAATTCGTCGGCGAAGGCGCGCCGCGCCGCCTCGCGGATCTCGTCCGCGCTCGCGTCCGGCTTGCCGTAGCGGATGTTGCCGCTGGCATCGGTCGAGAAGATCACCGCATCCTGCGGCACCACGCCGATGCGCCGGCGCAGGCTGTCCAGGGCGAGGGTGCGGATGTCATGGCCGTTGACGCGCACGCATCCGCGCTGCGGATCGTAGTAGCGCAGCAGCAACTGGAACACGGTGCTCTTGCCGGCCCCCGACGGCCCCACCAGCGCCACGGTCTCGCCCGGCGCGATGGCGAGCGAGAAGTCCTTCAGCGCATGCACGTCGCTGCGCGAGGGGTAGGAGAAGCTCACGTCGTCGAAGCGCACCGCACCCGAACACGAGGCCAGCACCTGCGGCGCATCGGGCGACGCGATGTCCGGGCGCGCCTGGTACAACTCCAGCAGTCTCTCGGTGGCGCCGGCGGCGCGCTGCAGATCGCCCCACACCTCGGCCAGCGCGCCCAGGGCACCGGCGGAGATCACGGCGTAGAGGACGAAGGCGCCGAGCTGGCCGCCGCTCATGCGGCCGGCGAGGACGTCCTGCGCCCCCAGCCACAGCACCAGCACGACGGCGCCGAACACCAGCAGGATCACCAGCAGCGTCAGCGCGCTGCGGGCGCGAATGCGGCGCAGCGCACTGCCGAATGCCTGTTCCACCGACGCGCGGAAGCGCGCCGTCTCGATCGCCTCGTGGGTGTAGGCCTGCACCGTGGGCACGGCGTTGAGCGTTTCCGCGGCGATGGCGGAGGAATCGGCGACGCGGTCCTGGCTGGCACGGGAGAGTTTGCGCACGCGCCGCCCGAAGATCACGATCGGCACCACCACGGCCAGCAGCAGGACGACGATATAGCCCGTGAGGCGCGCACTGGTGACGGTGAGCATGATCAGCCCGCCGGTCAGCAGAAACAGGTTGCGCAGGCCCATCGACAGGGAAGTTCCGACCACGGTCTCGATCAGCGTCGTGTCGGTGGTCAGGCGCGACAGCACCTCGCCGCTGCGGGTGGTCTCGAAGAACGCCGGCGGCATCGTCATGACGTTGGCGTAGACGGCGCCGCGGATGTCCGCCGTCACCCGCTCGCCGAGCCAGCTCACAGCGTAGAACCGGGCCGCCGTGGCGGCGGCCAGGACCGCCGCGACGACGAACAGCGCCAGGAAATAGCGGTTGATGTGGCCGGCATTGGCGGCGGAAAAGCCGAGGTCGATCAGACTGCGGAAGGCGAGTGGCACCGTCAGCGTGGCGCCGGCCGCCACCACCAGCGCCGTCAGCGCGAAGGCGATGCGTTTGCCGTAGGGCCGCAGGAAGGGCGCGAGCTGGAGCAGCGGTGTCAGGCGGTCGAACATGGGAATCGCGTCACTCCTTCAGAGCTTGTTGTCGATTCGTTGCGCAAGGCCGGTTTTCGTTCCCCGATGCCGAGCGGATCTGCGGGAGCGCCCTCGTGCGCAGTCGAAAGCCACTACAATCGCGCTTTGCCGCTCTTCCGCCGAATCGAGAGGCCATGACCGAACACGCGCTGCCGCCGTTGTCCCTGCTCGAAACCCGGGTGCTGGGCGTGCTGGTGGAAAAGCAGCTCACCACGCCGGACTATTATCCGCTGACGCTCAACGCGCTGGTGGCCGGCTGCAACCAGAAGACCAGCCGCTACCCGATCCTCAACGCCGGCGACGACGAAGTTCAGATGGCGCTCGATTCGCTCAAGCACCACACGCTGGTGATCGAGACCTTCGGCGCTTCGGGACGCGTCATGCGCTATGCCCACAACATCGGCAAGGTGCTCAATCTTTCGCCGCCGGTGATCGCCCTGCTGGCGTCGCTGATGTTGCGCGGCCCCCAGACCAGCGGCGAGCTGCGGGTGAGCTGCGACCGGCTGTATCGTTTCCCGGACATCTCGTCGCTCGAAGCCTACCTCGAGGAAATGGCGGGGCGGCCAGCCGGCGCGCTGTTGCTCAAGCTGCCGAAGCAGGCGGGCTCGCGCGAGCATCGCTATGCCCACCTGGTGAGCGGGCAACCCGAAGTTCGACGCCGAGGCGTCCACCGCACTGGCGGCGGACGGCGGCGTAAGCACGGGGGAGATCGCCGCCCTCAAGTCCAACATCGCGCAACTGCGCGACGAGATGGGTGAGCTGCGGCAACTGGTGGAACGGCTGTACGCGGAGCTTGGCGTGAGCCGATAGGTGCCGCGCGCGCCGGGCGGCATCCCTCAGCCGGCCTTCCTCTTGCGCGTCAGATAAGCGACGGCGCCCGCCAGGACGAGGACGAGCAGGGCCAGGCCCAGTTCCAGATAGGTCCAGGTTCCCTTGCCGGAAGCGGCGTCGGGCGTGCCGGCCGGTGTCTCGGTCGAAGGCGGCTGCGCTTTGCCGGCCGCGGCGGCCGCCGCCGGCATCTCGTCCCCGGCGCCTTGCGCGGGAGCAGGTTGCGCGGCGCTCGCCGGATCTGGGGCGGGCGGTTCATCGACGGTGGGAGGCGCTGCCGGCGCCGCGGCGACTTGCACCGTGGTCTGCGGCGGTCCTTCCGCGTGCATGACCGGCTGTTGGCCGGTCGCCAGGCCGCTCGCCGCGTCGCCGGGGCCCTGCGGCGGCACGCCTGCCGGCGCCTCGACGGGGGGGCTGGTCGGGGAGGGCGCGCAACAGGCTTCCGGCTGGAGCGGGGCGGGCTGCCCGGAGGCTTCTTCCTCGGGCGTCAGGGCGCGGTACGTTCTGCTTTGCGCGGCGCCCGCCGTCCCGCTGTCGCCGCTGACGGTGGCGTAGTCACCGATGGCCGAAATCACCACGCTGCCGTCCGACTTCGGCGATTCTGCCGGCGTACTGCGCCTTTCCCCACGGGCAGTGCCGGCGCGCGTCGAGCGGTTTGGCTCGGCATGAGTCGGCTGGGCGGTCGCAGCGGGCGGCGGCGCCGCCTTTTCCGCCGCTTGCCGCTGCGGCGGTCTGACCGGCGCTCGCGCCTCGACCTGCGCAGGCGGTGCCGCACTCTGCACCGGCGCAGCGGCAGCGGCGGGCGGAGCGGCCGGGGACGGCGCCGGAGTTGGGGCGGATGCGGGCTCCGCAGCGGGCGACGGTGCGGCGGCCGCACCCGTTTTCGAGGGGCTAGTCGCAGCCGTTGCCGGCGCCGCGATGCCGGGGCGGACCGGAGGCAGGGCGACAACGAAGCTGCGGTCGCTGCGCCCGGCGGGCGAACTCACGGCGACGATGAGTTCCACGTAGGGTCGATACACCGGTCCGGCGGAACGGACCATCACGCTCGCCTTGCCTTCGGCGGCAGCGACGACGGAGGCGGTGAGAGCGTTGCCTGCCGGCGCCGCGGCGCCGGCGTCAATCGACGGGGAAGTGACCCGCGCCTTGATCGTATCGGGCCGCTCACCCGGCTCCATGACCAATTCGATGCGAACGCGCAGCGGCTCACCCACGGCGGACAGCGCGCGCGCCTCCCCCAACCCGGCGGCCTGGAGTGCCGGCGCGTGGCAGACGATTGCCAGGGCCGCGAGGGTGGCGGCGAGGAACCCGACGGGGCGGCAGGAGTGTTGTCGCATGATGCGGGCAGACCGGGCGCGGCGCCTATCCCCCTTCGGCGCTGCGCAGATGGCGGCTGACGGAGAGGCGGGCGCCGAGCCAGCCGAGCAGGCCGGCGAAGCCGATCAGGATCAGCGATTGTTCCAGCGGCAGCGGCTGCAGCGTCAGGTTCGTGCCGTAGAGGGTGCCGACTTGCGAGAACGGCTGGCGCAGCACTTCCACCGCACCGGCCACGATCAGCCACGCCACTGCGCCGCCGAACAATCCCTGCAGCGTGCCGAAGTAGTAGAACGGACGGCGGATGTAGCCGTCGGTGGCGCCGAGCAGGCGGCTGACTTCGATTTCCGAGCGCTGCGTCAGGATCTGCAGCCGGATGGTGTTGAAGGTGACGGCCACGATCGCCACGCCCAGCAGGCCCGCCAGCAGCATGACCGCGAGCCGGCCCAGGCGCAGCAGCGCATCCAGCCGCTTGGCCCACGCCGAATCGAGTTGCGCGTGCTCCACCTTGGGCCAGGCGGCCGCCGCGTCCCGCAGCGCCTCCAACTGGCCCGGGTCTTCGCCCCGGGTGGTGACGATGTAGGCGTCGGGAAACGGATTGCCGGGCAACTCGTCCAGGACATCCGCCAGCCCCTGAGTCTCGCGGAAGCGCTTCAGCGTCTCGTCGCGGGAAACGAAGCGGTACTCCGCGATTCCTTGCTGCTGCTTGAGACGCTGCCCGATTTCGGCGGCGTCCTGGGCCGAGGCGTCGGCGGTGAGGAAGACGCTGATCTGGGGCGTCGCGGCGACGTGCCGGCCGAACGCCAGCACGCTGGTCAGCAGCATCTCGCCGCCCGCCGGCAGCGCCAGGGTGATGCCCACCACCAGCACGCCGAACAGCGTGTTCACGGGGGCGGCGACGAGGCGCCGTACGGCCTGGGCCAGCGCCCGGCGATGCTGCACCAGCCACACCTTCATGGCGCACCCAGCCTGCCGTGGGCGAGGTGGAGCACGCGGCTCGCCAGCGGCCCGAATACGGCGTCGTCGTGGGTGGCGATGATCACCGTCACCCCCACCTGGTTGAACGAGCGGAACAGCTCGGCGATGTCTTTCGCATAGTCGAGATCGAGGTGCGCGGTCGGCTCGTCGGCGATCAGGATGGCGGGGCGGTTGACGATGGCGCGGGCGATGGCCAGGCGCTGCTGCTCGCCGCCGGAGAGGGTGATCGGCATCGCCTTTTCGCGGTCGAGCAGGCCGACCTTGTCGAGCGCCGCCCGCGCGCGCCGCGGCGCGTCCTTCGACGGATAACCGGTAATGTGCAGCGGCAGGATGACGTTGTCGATGACCGGGCGGTCGAACAGCAGCTTCTGGTCCTGGAAGATCAGACCCAGCTTGCGCCGCAAGTAGGGCACGGCGCGCCGCTTGATGCGGGCGATGTCCTGGCCGCTGACGATGATGCTGCCGGAAGTCGGCCGCTCCATGGCCGGAATCAGCTTGAGCAGGGTGCTCTTGCCGGCGCCGGAGTGGCCGGTGAGCACGATCAGTTCGCCCTTCTCGATGGCAATGGTGAGATCGGCCAGCGCCGTCATGCTGCCCGGATAGCGCTTGGTGACCCGCTCGAATCTGATCATCGCGCTTTGTCGACGCCGCAGCAGGGGCCGCTAGGCTTGTTCCGGCGGCTCGAACAGGGCATTGACGAATTCCTGCGCCGAAAACGGCTGCAGATCCTCCAGACCTTCGCCGACGCCGATGTAGCGCAGGGCGGGAGGGCGGCCGCTGCCGTTGGCGCGGGCGATGGCGGCGATGACGCCGCCCTTGGCCGTGCCGTCGAGCTTGGTGACGATGAGGCCGGTGACGCCGATGGCGGCATCGAAGGCCTTGACCTGGGCCAGCGCGTTCTGGCCGATGTTGGCATCGAGCACCAGTATCACCTCATGCGGCCCGGTCGGGTCGGCCTTGGCGATGACCCGCTTTACCTTCGCGATCTCCTCCATGAGGTGAAGCTGGGTCGGCAGGCGGCCGGCAGTGTCGGCCAGCAAAATGTCGATGTTGCGCGCCTTGGCCGCCGTCACTGCGTCGAAGATCACCGCTGCCGCGTCGCCGCCGTCCTGGGCGATGACCGCCACGTTGTTGCGCTCTCCCCATGCCACCAGTTGCTCGCGCGCCGCGGCGCGGAAGGTGTCACCCGCGGCCAGAAGCACGGACTTGCCCTGGGCCTGGAAGTGGTGCGCCAGCTTGCCGATGGAGGTCGTCTTGCCGGAGCCGTTCACCCCGGCGATCATGATGATGAACGGCTTGTGGGTGTCCACATCGAGGGGCTGCTCCAGGGTCTGCAGCAGCCCGAGCAGGATGTCGGACAGCGCCTGCTGCAGGTCGGCGGGCCGCTCGATGCGGTCGCGTTTGACCCGTGCCTTGAGCTCCGTGAGCAGGTAGTGCGTGGCGTCGATCCCGCAGTCGGCCATGATCAGGGTGGTCTCGAGCTCTTCCAGCAGATCCGCGTCGATCGTTGCGCCGCGGAACAGTTCCGAAACCGGTGTGTTCAGCGTGTCGCGGGTGCGCGACAGGCCCTGCTTCAGCCGTGCCTTCCAGGAGGCCCGGGCGGCCGCATCCTCCGGCAGTGCCGTGTCACCGGATTTTTTCAGGAAACCAAACATGGGGAATGGGGGTCTGTAGGGAGCGATCGCCGATCTGCTGACGGGCCGCAGAAATCGCCTTATGATGCGGCTCGCCTCGTTTGAACAACTGGACGGAATTTTAACAGATGCCTTTCTGGAATATGATGAAAGCCGGTACCGGCGTCCTTCTGGGCGCCGTGACCGCTCTTGCCGGCTTCGCTCAGCCGGCTTTCGCCGACACCTATGAAAAGACGCTGGCCAACGGGCTGCGCGTCATCGTCAAGGAGGACCACCGCGCGCCCACCGCGGTGCATATGGTGTGGTACCGCGTGGGTGCGATGGACGAGGTGGATGGCACCTCGGGCGTCGCCCACGTGCTGGAACACATGATGTTCAAGGGCACGAAAAATCTGAAGTCGGGCGAATTCAACAAGCGCGTCGCTGCCGCCGGCGGACGCGACAACGCCTTCACCAGCCTCGACTACACCGCCTACTACCAGCAGGTGCCGAAGGGCAAGCTCGAAGAAATGATGTCGCTGGAATCCGATCGCATGACCAACCTGATCGTCGATCCCAAGGAATTTTCCAAGGAGATCAAGGTGGTGATGGAGGAGCGCCGCATGCGCACCGACGACAAGCCCCAGGCGCTGGTGTATGAAACGCTGATGTCGTCGGCGTTCCAGGCCCATCCCTATCGCCGCCCGATCATCGGCTGGATGAACGACCTGGAGCACATGACCGCGGACGACGTGCGCGACTGGTACAAGCGCTGGTACGTGCCGAACAACGCCTATGTCGTGGTGGTCGGCGACGTGGACAAGGCCGAGGTGTTCCGACTCGCGGAGAAGTATTACGGCAGGGTGGCGTCGCGTGCCCTGCCCGTGCGCAAGCCGCAGAGTGAGCCGGACCAGGTCGGCATCCGGCGGGTCAGCGTGAAGGCGCCGGCGAAGCTGCCCTATATCGCGATGGCGTACAAAGTGCCGGAGCTGCGCGACGTGGATAAGGACCGCGACGTGTTCGCGCTGGAAGTGCTGTCCGGGGTGCTCGACGGCCACGACGCGGCGCGCTTTTCGAAGAATCTGGTGCGCGGGAGCAAGATCGCCGTCTCCGCCGGCGCCGGCTACGACGCCACGGCACGCGGAGAAGGCACCTTCCTGCTCGACGGTACGCCGGCCGAAGGCAAGACCGTAGCCGACCTGGAACAGGCGCTGCGGGCGGAGATCGAGCGTATCAAGAAGGAAGGCATATCTGCCGAGGAACTCGCGCGCGTCAAGACGCAGGTGATCGCTGCGCAGGTCTACAAGCGCGACTCCATGATGGCCCTGACCATGGAGATCGGCGGCATCGAAGCCGTCGGCCTGAACTGGCGTGACATCGACCGCGTGCAGGAGAAGATCCGCAGCGTTACAGCGGAGGAGGTGCAGGGGGTGGCGAACAAGTATTTCAAGGACGACACGCTGACGGTGGCGGTGCTCGATCCCCAGCCGCTGGCGGAACCGGACAAGAAGGCGGCGCAGGCGGTTTCGGCCGGGCTGCGGCACTGACGGGGGCACGAAGATGAAACGTATACTCACCGCTTTCGTTCTGATGTGCGTCGCGACCGTCGTACAGGCAGCGGTCAAGATCGAGCATTGGGTCGCGCCTTCGGGGGCGCGGATCTATTTCGTCGAAAGCCACGTCCTGCCGATCGTGGATATCCAGGTCAGTTTCGCCGCGGGATCGGGTTTCGATCCCGCCGACAAGATTGGTCTGGCGAGTCTGACGCGCAGCCTGCTCGACGCCGGCGCCGGCGACCTGGACGAGGAGAAGATCGCCGGCCGGCTGGTGGATACCGGTGCCCGCCTCTCCGGTTCGACCGATGTGGACCGCGCCAACGTGACCCTGCGGACGCTTTCCACCAAGGCGGAGCGCGACGCGGCGTTGGAGTTGATGCGCGTCGTGCTGCAGCAGCCGCGCTTCCCGGCCGAAGTGCTGGAACGGGAGAAGGCGCGCTCCATCGCCGGCATCAAGGAGGCCGATACGCGGCCGGACAGCATCGCTGCCAAGCGCTTCTCGGCTGCCATGTATCCGTCCCATCCCTACGGTTTCAACGCCACGGTGGAAACCGTCGGCCGCATCAGCCGCGACGACCTCGAGAAGTTCTACCGCAACTATTACAGCGCCGCCCGCAGCACGGTGGCCATCGTCGGCGACCTTACCCGCGCCGAGGCGGAGGCGGTGGTGCAGCAGCTCACCGCCGGACTGCCGGAAGGCGGAACCGGCGGCAGCCTGCCCGAGGTTCAGTTGCCGAAGAGCGGCGTGGTAAAAGTGGCCCATCCGGCGACGCAAAGCCATATCCATGTCGGCATGCCGGGCATGAAGCGCGGCGACCCGGACTTCTTCCCCCTGCTGGTGGGCAACTACATCCTGGGCGGCGGCGGCTTCGTGTCGCGTCTGCTCAAGGAAGTGCGGGAGAAGCGCGGCTACGCCTACAGCGTCTACAGCTTTTTCCAGCCGTACAAGGAGCCGGGCCCGTTCGAGATCGGGCTCCAGACCAAGCGCGAGCAGTCGGAGGACGCGCTCAAGGTCGTGGAGCAGACGCTCGGCGAATTTCTGAAGAAGGGGCCGACGGAGGAGGAACTGAAGAGCGCCAAGCAGAACCTGATCGACGGCTTCGGCCTGCGCATCGACAGCAACAAGAAGATCCTCGACCATGTGGCGGTGATCGGGTTCTATGGCCTGCCGCTCAATTACCTGGACGAGTACCCGAAACAGGTGGAGAAAGTCACCGCGGCCCAGATCCGCGACGCGTTCGCGCGCCGCATCCTGCCGGAGCACCTGGTCACGGTCATCGTCGCCGGCAAGACCTGATTCCGCCTTGGGCCGGGTGCGCATCATCGGCGGCGTCTGGCGCAGCCGGCTCATCGACTTCCCGTCGCTCGATGGACTTCGCCCGACGCCCGATCGGGTCAGGGAAACGCTGTTCAACTGGCTGGGACAGGATCTTGCGGGGCGTGCCTGCCTCGACCTGTTCGCCGGCAGCGGTGCGCTCGGTTTCGAAGCCGCCTCCCGCGGTGCCGCCCATGTCACCCTCGTCGAGAGCAATGCGCGCGCATTTTCAGCGTTGCAGCGTAGTGCCGCGGCCCTCGGCGCTACAAATCTGGAGTTGAAGCGCTCGGATGCGTTAAGATTCCTCACCTTATGCGCACGGCGCTTCGATGTCGTCTTTCTCGACCCGCCGTTTGGTCAGGACTGGCTTGAGCGGCTGGCGCAGCCTCTGGCGCCGGTGCTGGCACCCGGTGCGATGATCTACGCGGAAGCGGAACAGGCCTTGGTCCGCTTCGGCGAATGGCGCATGATCCGCCACCGCCAGGCCGGCCAGGTGCACTATCACTTGTTTGATACGGAACAATCCACATGAACGGCGTCGCCGTTTACCCGGGAACTTTCGATCCCGTCACCCGCGGTCACGAGGACTTGGTGCGGCGTGCTTCCAAGCTATTCGAGCGCGTCGTGGTCGGTATCGCCGAGAGTCGCTCCAAGCGGCCGTTTTTCAACCTGGACGAACGGGTGGAGATGGGCCGGGAAGTCCTCAAGGTGTATCCGAACGTCGAGGTGCATGGTTTCGACGGTCTGCTGATGGACTTCATCCAGCGCCACGATGCCCACGTGATCCTGAGGGGATTGCGCGCCGTGTCGGATTTCGAATACGAGTTCCAGATGGCCGGAATGAACCGCAACCTTTATCCGGATGTCGAAACGGTGTTCCTGACGCCGGCCGAGCAATACATGTTCATATCCGCGACGATGGTGAGGGAAATTGCACTGCTTGGCGGCGATGTTTCGAAGTTTGTGCAACCCCTCGTCAATGAACGGCTGGTTGAACGGGTAAGAGCAACTACGTAACGAGGAAGCGACATGGCTCTGATTATCACCGACGAGTGCATCAACTGCGATGTGTGCGAGCCGGAATGCCCCAACGGGGCGATCACCCAGGGAACGGAAATCTACGAGATCGATCCGGACAAGTGCACCGAATGCGTCGGCCACTTCGATACGCCGCAGTGCCGGGAGGTATGTCCGGTGGATTGCATTCCGGTCAATCCGGACTACGTCGAGTCCAAAGACCAGTTGATGGAAAAGTTTCTGCGCCTGACGGCGCAGAAGGAAAAAGTCTGAGGGCCTGAAGGGGCAGCCTGGATGCGGCGCTGAGATTCCTCAGGCCGCCATTGCAGCCGGCGCGGCGGTCGGCTGCAGTGTTGAACGGAACGTCGACGCCAGTCGGTTCAATTCGGCAAGCTGGTGCAGCAATGTCGACTCCATCTGCGTCAATTCCTGAATCCGCTCTTCCAGCGTATCCGTCGCTTGGTGGATGCGACGGACGCTCTCCAGGCGCCGCTTGAGCTGGATCTGGTATTCGCGTACCTGTGTCTCCAGCGGCGCCATGACTGCCCGCAGCCACACCTCGACGTCGCGGTTGGCGATTTCGAATGTCCGCCGCACGTGTACTGCGATGGTCTCGAAGAACTTCTGGGTCAGCGCCCGCTTCTCCAGCGTCATGATATTGAGCACCGTATTCACATGACGGGAGAGCGCATCCTCCAGCCGGTCGATTTCCTTCCCGTACTTGAGCATGGACAGCGGAGTCGGCGCGGTGAGCCGCAGGCCGTGTTCTACGCTGAAACGCTTGTACATCGCTTCCAGCATGCGGGTGATTTCTTCCGCTTCGGTTCGGGAATGCGCGAACTTGCCGCGCACATGGCGGAAAAAGCCGGTCATCGCGTCGCGCAGTCCCTTGGAAAACACGGACTCGAGCATCGCTTCGCGCGTGCGCCGCGTCTCCTCGCGAATCGCGTCCATTCCGAGGTGACCGTAGAGCTTGTTGGTAAGGGTGGTGAACACGCTGCGCACCGCGTAATACTGCTGCAGGCCGCGCTCGAACTCGTCCTTCTCGGACTTGACCTTGCGCATCATGTACTCGATGACGCCTTGGTTCTTGCCGCGCAGATCGCTGAGTTCCTGCAATTGCTCGCGCAGGTTCAGAAGACGCGATTGCAGCAATTCCTCGGTGCGCACGAGGATGTCGTCGACCTCGCGCCGCGTACCGTCGCCGACGATTTCCTGCTTGGCCGGGATCAGTTCGTGCATCAGCGCCTGTTCGAGTTGCGGCATGCGGCTCTTTTCCAGCAGCGCGGAGTCGCCGTTGATCTTGGCCACCAGCCCCTTTTGCGCCGATACCGGGAAGACGTGCTCGGCCGACAGATCCAGCGTATCGGCGACGCTTCTCACCTGTTTCGCGATCTCGGCATCGATCTCCGCGTCGGGACGCAAGCCGTCCCACAGGCCGTCGATCTTGTTGAGGACGACGATGCGGCCTTTGTTCCGTCCGTGAGCGCCGTTCGACATGGTCGCGCCACACCGCCATGTCGGACTGGGTGACGCCGGTGTCGGCCGCGAGGATGAAGAGAACGGCGTGGGCGTTCGGCAGCAGGGACAGGGTCAGTTCCGGCTCCGCGCCTATGGCGTTGAGTCCGGGGGTGTCGAGGATGACGAGGCCCTGCTGCAGCAGCGGGTGGGGGAAATTGATGACGGCGTGGCGCCAGGCCGGAATCGACACCATGCCCTGGACGTCGGGCTTGAGCCCTTTTTCGCCGGTTTCGTCGATGGCGAAGCCGAGCTTCTCCGCGACTTCGCGCGTCACCCATTTCTGCTCGCTGACCTGGGTGAGCGCTTCGTGCATCGCTTCGGCCGAGGTCGTGTCGAGGGGTATCAACCGCCATTCTTCGGGATAGCGCTTGAACTCGGCGATACTGGCGTGGTTGGTGCGCGTGCCGATCGGCAGCAACTCGATCTGCGGCGGTCGCGACGGGTCGTGGTGCAGCTCCGTCGGGCACATGGTGGTGCGTCCCGCGCTCGAGGGCAGGATGCGTGTGCCGTAGTCGGCGAAGAAGATCGCGTTGATCAGTTCCGACTTGCCGCGCGAGAACTCGGCGACGAAGGCGACCTGCAGCTTGTCCTCGTGCAGTCGCTCCACCTGCCGGTCGAGTCGGAGATCCACCTGGGCGTCCGCCAGGTCGTTTTCGTGGAGCCAGGCGCGCAGACGCAGAATCGTGTCGCCCAGGGAGGCGCGCCAGCCGGCATAGGCAGAGATCTGGGATGAGAGGTTCATGGAATCTTCCATCGGCAACGCGAGCGCTTACTTTAGCACAGTTATTATCTTGTCCAATGAAGGGGTTAGCGCTGGCAGTGGGGGCAATAGAAAGTTGAGCGCTGGCCTTGACGCAGGCTGCGTATCGGCGCACCGCACAACCGGCACGGCAGGCCGGCGCGCCCGTAGACGAGGTACTGCTGCTGAAAATAGCCCGGCTTGCCGTCGCTACCGACGAAATCCCGCAAGCTGCTGCCTCCGGCGGCGAGCGCGTCCTGCAGGGTGCTCTTGACCGCCTCGACCAGTCGGGTGCAGCGCGCCAGCGAGATGCGGTGCGCCGCCGTGGACGGCCGGATGCCGGCGCGAAACAGGCTCTCGGACGCGTAGATGTTGCCGACGCCGACGATCACATGGCTGTCCATGAGCACCAGCTTGATGGCTGCGCTGCGCCGGCGCAGCGCCTGATGCAGGACTTCCCCCGTCAGGGTGTCGGCGAGGGGCTCCATGCCCAGCGCGCGCAACAGCGGATGAGCGCCGGAACCCTTGTCCAGCCAAAGCATGGCGCCGAAGCGGCGCGGGTCCCGCAGCCGCAGCGCGCGTTTCTCGAACAGCAGGTTGACATGATCATGTCTGTCGGGTGGGGTGTCTGCCGGCACCAGCCTCAGGCTGCCGGACATGCCTAGGTGCACCAGCAGTTCTCCCGCCTCGAAGTCGAACAGCAGATACTTGCCGCGGCGGGCGATGCCGGCTAGTGTGCGGCCCACCACCCGCGCGCCGAGATCGCGGGGCAGCGGATAGCGCAGTGATGGATTGCGGACGGCGAGCCCGGTTACGCGCCTGCCGCAAAGATGGGGAAGCAGACCGATGCGGGTCACTTCGACTTCCGGAAGTTCAGGCATCGGGGCAGGTCTCAAAGGATGGGGATGCGGCGTACCGCCGTCGTGCGCAGCGCTTGCCGCCACCGGGAAAACTCCCTAACATGCGGCGAACGAAATTGTAATCGACCCTTCTAATTCGCGTGCCCTCCACCAATCCGTTCGTCGTTTCCGGCGTGTTCCGTTCCACTTCGTTCGCTGTGACCTGCGCCGTCCTCCTCGGGGCCTGCGCCCAATTGCCGGTCGCTCACGTTGCGCCGGAGCCGGCCAAGGCGGCGACCGTGGAACCGGAAAACGCGGCCCGCCGCGAAACGCCGGCCCATGTCGAACCGTTGCCGAATCAGGACCTGACGCCCCAGATCCTGTATCAATTATTGCTGGCGGAGATTGCGGGCCAGCGCGGCAACATGGGTCTGTCGGCGAGCGCCTACCTCGATCTGGCAAAGAAGACGCGGGATCCGCGCATCGCCCGCCGCGCCGCCGAAGTTGCCCACTACTCGCGCCAGAACGACGCTGCGCTGGAGGCGGTGCGCCTGTGGCTGGAGTTCGACCCGCAATCGTCGCAGGCGCGGTACATGCTCATCGGCCTGCTGGCGCAGGCCAACCGCTTCGACGAGTTGCAGCCCCACGTTGCGGCGATTCTGGAGCAGGAGCGCGACGATCGCGGCGAGGCACTATTGCGCCTGGGGCGCGTGTTCAATCGCAATGCCGATCGTACGGCCGTGCTCGCCACCATCGACAGGATGACCGAGCCCTATCTCGACCTGCCGGAGGCACGCATGCTGCGCGCCCAGGCAGCGCTGTCAGCCGGCGGCTCCGATCGGGCCATGACGGAAATCGACGCCGCTCTGGCGCTGAAGCCGGACTGGGATCAGGCGCTGTTGTTCAAGGCGCAATTGCAGCAGAAGGACTCGCCCGCCGCCGCCATGGAGACGATACGCCAGTTCCTGGTCAAGAATCCGCAGGCGAAGGACGTGCGTCTGCAGTATGCGCGCGGCCTGGTCGGCGAAAAGCGCTACAAGGATGCGCGGGTCGAGTTCCAGAAGCTGCTCACGGATTTTCCCGACAATCAGGAAGTGATCTTCGCCGTCGGGGCGCTTTCCTATCAGCTCAATGATTACGCCCTTGCCGAAACCAGCTTCAGGAAGCTGATCGACGGCGAATTCGCGGATGCGAGTTCGGTGCGCCTCTATCTTGGGCAGATCGCCGAGAATCAGAAGCGCCCCGATGACGCCATCGGCTGGTACGCGAGCGTGCCGCCGGGCGAGCAATACGTCTCGGCCCAGATCCGGCTGGCCAATGTCCTCGGACTGCAGGGCAAGCTGGACGAGGCCCGAAGCCATCTGCAGCCGTCCATCGCGTCCAACAGCCGCGAGCGGGTCCAGCTCACGCTCGCCGAGGCGCAATTGCTGCGGGAGGCGGGGCGCACGCAGGATGCCTACGATCTGCTCGACAAGAGCATAGTCTCCCAGCCCAACCAGCCCGATCTGCTCTACGAGTCGGCGCTGGTGGCGGAGAAGCTCGGCCGCAGCGACGTGCTGGAGGCCAATCTGCGCAAGCTGATCCAGATCAAACCCGACCACGCCCATGCCTACAACGCGCTGGGCTATTCGTTTGCCGAGCGCAACGAGCGGCTGGAAGAGGCCCAGTCCCTGGTGGCCATGGCCCTGCAACTGGCGCCGGAGGATCCGTTCATCCTCGACAGCATGGGCTGGGTGCTGTACCGCAAGGGCGACCTCAAGGGTGCCCTCGAATATCTCGACCGCGCCTACACCCTGCGTGCCGACCCGGAGATCGCGGCGCACCTCGGGGAGGTGTTGTGGGTGATCGGCCGTCGCGACGACGCGACGAAGACGTGGCGCGAAGCGGCCAAGGCCAACCCGGGCAACGAAGTGCTGTCCGCCGTCATCAAGCGCTTCCTGCCCTGATCCGAAATGCGGCGCCGGCTGGTCGCGGTCCTGTCGGCCGCGTTTCTGTCCGCGTGCGCCGTGCTTGCGCCGCCGCCGGAGCCGCCCGCGGCGCGCCCGCTGCGCAACGACATTTCCCGATTTTCCCTGAGCGGCCGCGTCGCCGTGCGCAATGGGGAACAGAGCTTCACGGCCAGGATCGAATGGCGTCACGGCGGTGACGGGTCCGACCGTATCCTCCTCACCTCGCCGTTGGGCCAGGGCTTGGCCGAACTGAACGCGGATGCCGCCGGAGCGCATCTGGAAACGGCCGATCGCCAGTCCTTTTCCGCCCCCGACCTGGAGGGTCTGAGCGAGCAGGTTTTTGGAGCGGCGCTGCCGCTCGCCAGCCTGCCGCGCTGGGTGGTGGGCCAGGTGTGGAATGCGGTGGAGGCACTGCAGAAGGATGGCCGGGGGCGGCCGCAAAGCTTCTCGGACCGCGGCTGGCGTGTCGCCTACCTCCACTACGAAGCCGACACCGCCGATGCGCTGCCGGCACTGATACAACTGCGGCGCGATGATCTGGACGTGAAACTCAGGATCGACCAGTGGAACCTCGATCCATGAGCCGGCCGCGCCGTAGCGCGGAAGGCTGCGCCTCCGATGGCGGCCGGAAAGAGCCGGAGCTGCGAACAACGGGAGATCCTCTTGTATGTCCCGCCCACGGAAACAAGGGGCATCCCCCCTATGCTCCCCACCTCCGCACACCTTATCGACGAGGAATGTCGAGCCTTGCGCCATGACGGGCTAATCGGCTGGGATCGCCCGCTGCCGGCGCCGGCCAAGATCAACCTGTTTCTGCACGTGGTGGGCCGCCGGGCGGACGGCTATCACTTGCTGCAGACTGCGTTCCGCATGCTCGATCATGGCGATACGCTCACCTTTTCGCCGGCCGAAGATGGGTTTGTGCGACGCGTCGGCAGCATTCCCGGGGTTCCCGCGGATGACGACTTGTGCGTGCGGGCCGCGCGCCTGCTGCAGCGCGAGGCGAAAGTCGAAGCGGGGGTGACCCTCCGTCTCGACAAGCGCCTGCCGCTGGGCGGCGGACTGGGGGGCGGCAGTTCCGACGCCGCCACCACGCTCATCGCCCTCAACCGGCTGTGGGGCGTGGACTGGCCGCGCCCGCGGCTGCAGGCCCTGGCGCTGCAACTCGGCGCGGACGTGCCGTTCTTCGTTTTCGGCCGCAGCGCCTTCGCCGAAGGCGTGGGCGAGGCGCTCCAGCCGCTGCCCCTTGAACCCGCGTGGTATCTCGTCGTCGAGCCCGGTGTCGCGGTGCCGACGCAAGCGATTTTTGCGGCGCCGGATTTGACACGCTCCACGAAAATAATCAAAATAGCGGACTTTTCAGCGGGTTGGGCGGCCGGATCGGTGCACAACGACCTTCAGCCCGTGGTCTGCGCCCTCTATCCGGCGGTGGCAGCCGCCCTCGATTGGCTGCGGATGTACGGGGACGCGCGCATGACCGGCTCCGGAGCGTGCGTGTTCGCTTCCTTCGCCGGCCCGGATGCCGCATTCCGGGCCTTGGCGCAGTTGCCGCAGGGCTGGCGCGGCTGGGTGGCGCGAGGGTTGGACACGCATCCCCTGTACGGGAGCGAAACGGAAGATTTCTTGGGGAGTCGCCAAGCTGGTTAAGGCACCGGATTTTGATTCCGGCATACGAGGGTTCGAATCCTTCCTCCCCAGCCAGGATTCACGGACGGGCAGGCGCGCAGCCTGCCCGAACTGTTTGTAAGTACGCTCACGCGATGGACGAGACGAGGCGACCTTGGCTTACGACAGCCTGATGGTATTCACCGGCAACGCCAATCCGCGGCTCGCCGCCGATGTCGTGCGCCGCCTCAACATCTCGCTCGGGCGTGCCACCGTCGGTCGTTTCTCCGACGGCGAGATCAATGTCGAACTGCTGGAGAACGTGCGCGGCAAGGATGTCTTCATCCTCCAGCCCACCTGCTCGCCCACCAACGACAGCGTGATGGAACTGCTGATCATGACCGACGCGCTGAAGCGCGCCTCGGCCGGGCGCATCACCGCAGCCATCCCGTATTTCGGCTATGCGCGCCAGGACCGGCGGCCGCGTTCGGCGCGCGTCCCGATCACGGCCAAGGTGATCGCCAACATGCTGCAGGCCGCGGGCGTGCAACGGGTCCTTACCGTCGATCTGCACTCGGACCAGATCCAGGGCTTCTTCGATATCCCCGTGGACAACATCTACTCCACGCCCATTCTGCTCGGCGACATCTGGAAGCAGCACCACCAGGACCTGCTGGTTGTGTCGCCCGACGTCGGCGGGGTGGTCCGGGCGCGGGCTCTGGCGAAGCGCATCGAATCGGATCTGGCCATCATCGACAAGCGCCGGCCGAAGGCCAACGTGTCGGAAGTGATGAACATCATCGGCGAGGTGAACGGCCGCACCTGCGTCATGCTCGATGATCTGGTGGATACCGCCGGCACCCTGTGCAAGGCGGCGCTCGCCCTCAAGGAGCACGGCGCCGAGCGGGTGCTGGCCTACTGTACTCATGCCGTGCTCTCGGGTACGGCGATCGCGCGCCTCAACGATTCGGAACTGGACGAGTTGGTGGTCACCGACACCATCCCGCTGCGCGACGATGCCCGCGCCTGCGCCAAGATCCGCCAGATTTCTATCGCCGAGCTGCTCGCCGAGACCATGCTGCGCATCAGCAATGAGGAATCGGTGAGTTCGCTGTTCATGGAATGAGCGGGGAGTCGCTGCAGGATTCGGGTTCTCTCTTTCCCGCGGCAAATCGCCCCATCTTCCACCCAGGTTTTTCAACCCCTGTCTGGTCGCGGACAGGTTTAATTCAGGAGCAAGCACCATGGAAATCAAGATCAACGCCACCAAGCGCGCCGCGCAGGGCACCGGAGCGAGCCGCCGCCTGCGCCGTGCCGGCCGGGTACCCGGCATTCTCTACGGCGGTGCCACCGCGGCTCAGCCCATCGACCTCGACCACAACGAGATCTGGCACCAGCTCAAGCATGAGGCCTTCCACGCATCGATCCTCAGCATGAGTTTGGAAGGCGCGAACCACCAGGTGCTGCTGCGCGACGTGCAGATGCACGCCTACAAGCGGCAGGTGATGCACGTCAACTTCCAGCGCGTCGACGCCACCCACAAGATCCACGTCAAGGTGCCGCTGCACTTCGTCAATGCCGACATCGCCCCGGGCGTCAAGGCGCAGGGCGGCATCGCCAGCCACACCATGAACGAACTGGACATCGAGTGCCTGCCAGCCGATCTGCCGGAGTTCATCGAGGTCGATCTGAAGGACCTCACCGTCGGCAATTCGCTGCATGTCACCGAACTCAAACTGCCGAAGGGAGTGGCGGCGGTGCTCCACAAGGGTGAAGACCCGGTGGTGGCGAGCATCGTGCTGCAGCGCGGCACTGCGGTCGAGGAACTTGCGACCGGCGAGGAAGCCGAGGCTGCGCCGGCCGCCGCCGCACCCGTCGCTGCGGCCAAGCAGCCCGAGAAGAAGTAGATCCCGGACCGTTCCTGCGTCGCTTCCTGCCGCTGCGTGAGGGCGGCGGGGAGATCGACGCGGGCATGGCCGCCGCGCCGATCCACCGGAATTCATGCCTCCACCGCGGCTCATCGTCGGGCTCGGCAATCCCGGGCCCGAATACGCGGCCACCCGCCACAACTGCGGCTTCTGGCTGGCCGAGACCATCGCCGGCCACCTCGGCGTCGCCCTGCGGCGGGAGGCGCGCTTCCACGGTTTCGTCGGCCAGGCGCGCAGCGGCGGCGCGGACGGCGGCCTGTGGTTCCTGCTGCCCCAGACCTACATGAACCGCTCGGGGCAGGCGGTGGTGGCGCTGGCCCTGTTCTACCGCATCCTGCCCGACCAGATCCTCGTGCTGCATGACGAGATCGATCTTCCCCCCGGCCAGTTGCGGCTGAAATTCGGCGGCGGACTGGGCGGGCACAACGGCCTGAAGGACATCGCAGGCCATCTGGGGACCCAGGACTTCTGGCGCCTGCGAGTCGGCGTCGGTCATCCGGGCGACCGCAATGAAGTGATCAATTACGTGCTCAAGCCGCCGCGCCCGGAAGAGCAGGCCGAGATCGATGCGTCCCTCGACCGCGCCCTGGAAACCTGGCCGCTGCTGGCGAAGGGCGAATATCCGAGCGCGATGCAGAAGCTCAACACCCGACCCAAACCACAGGCCGCGGGCTCTGCCGATGGATCCAGCTGATCCGTCCGGACCGGAGAACGCCGTGGCCGGAAGCTGAACTCATGGCACTCAAATGCGGAATCGTCGGCCTGCCCAACGTCGGCAAGTCGACCCTGTTCAATGCGCTGACCAAGGCCGGCATCGCGGCGGAAAACTATCCCTTCTGCACCATCGAGCCCAATGTCGGCATCGTCGAAGTGCCCGATGCGCGGCTCGCGCAGCTTGCCGCCATCGCCAAGCCGCAGAAGGTGATTCCGGCGGCGGTCGAATTCGTGGACATCGCCGGGCTGGTGGCCGGTGCGTCCAAGGGCGAGGGTCTGGGCAACCAGTTTCTCGCCAACATCCGCGAGACCGACGCCGTCGTGCATGTCGTGCGCTGCTTCGCCGACGACAATGTGGTGCATGTCGTGGGCAAGGTGAGCCCGGTGGACGACATCGAGGTCATCAATACCGAACTGGCGCTGGCGGATCTGGCGACGGTGGACAAGGCGCTCGCCCGCTACCGCAAGCCGGCCCAGGCCGGCGACAAGGAGGCGAAGCTGCTGGTCGCGGTCCTGGAAAAAGCGGAGGCCCAGCTCAACCAGGCGAAGCCGGTGCGTGCCCTCGACCTGTCGAAGGAGGAACGCGCCAATCTGAAGCCTTTCTGCCTCATCACCGCCAAGCCGACCCTCTATGCGGCCAACGTGGAAGAGCACGGCTTCCACGACAATCCGCTGCTGGCCCAGGTGGAGGCCCAGGCCGCGCGCGAAGGGGCGCCGGTCGTCGCGTTCTGCGCCAAGATCGAGGCCGAGATCGCCGACCTGAGCGACGAGGACAAGCAGGTCTTCCTCGCCGACATGGAACTGGACGAGCCCGGCCTCAACCGCCTCATCCGCGCCGCCTACAAGCTGCTCGGCCTGCAGACCTATTTCACCGCCGGCGAGAAGGAGGTCCGCGCCTGGACCATCCATGTCGGTGATACCGCGCCCCAGGCGGCGGCTGTGATCCACACCGATTTCGAGCGCGGCTTCATCCGCGCTGAAGTCATTTCGTACGCCGACTACATCGCCTTCAAGGGCGAACAGGGCGCGAAGGAAGCCGGCAGGATGCGGCTGGAAGGCAAGGAGTACCTGGTGCACGACGGCGACGTCATGCACTTCCGATTCAATGTCTGATCCTGCCGACGGCTAGACACTGCACCTTCCAGCGCTCGGCCAATCCCTCGACGTGTTTTCGCTGGAGGCTCCCCGCTTTCACGTGCCGATAGCCCAGCTCGTAGATCTGGTGGGCGATCTGGTCGAGCACGCGCTCACGGTTGGGCTGCGTGGCATAGTTGCCGTCGCGACAGCGGCAGCAAAGTTGTTCGGTGCGTAGTCCGGATCACGTATTCGCCGCCCTCTAGTTTCCATTTCCGTTTCTTCCGTTCGTTGCCCCTGCTGTGCTGCCCTTTATGCTGCTGCTGGTGTGTGAAGCCTGTCCGGTCAGTGTTTATTTCCGTCCCGAACGCTTGGGCGTGTCGGGATCTACATGGGACTCGGGACACCACTTCGGACACTTGTGCAGAGTATTCCATTGCTGGCCACGGCTGCACCCGTTCTTGGCGTCGATGGCTCTTCCTGTGGGAAGCCGATCCACCGAGACGAGCCATTGACCCAGGGCTCGGAGGGGAGCCTCTTCGGCGCGGCTTTGCAGTGATCTCGCTGGTAGCGACGACGCGACTGGCGCAGACGATTGGCGCAGCGTAACGAGGGAACCTTGGCGCAGCGAACCGGGCGGGACTCGCCCGGGCGGCGCATGGCAACTGACGGATATCTCCGGCCTCGCGGCCACCGGCTCTCGGGAGATCTGGCCGGCTTGGGTCGCTCTTGCGAGTGAAGGGCGATGCGCTGTCGGGCATCACTCGGGCTATAGGAGCTACGTGTGCAATCCCGAGGCTGGCCGATGCCCGATCGGAGAGTTCGCGGAGTCCCTGCGACTGAGAATCTCCAGGCCGGTGTTAGCAGTGCTATCAGCAGGCGCGCGGCATGGCGGGCTATCCCGGCTATTCCGACCGTTACGTTTGACGTAATGCCTAATCGGTTGCTATGCTGCCCCCATGATCGTGAGCTTCAGAGATAAGCGCACGCGCGAATTCGCGGAAGGAAAGTACGTCAAGGCATTCTCCGGATTTTCCCGGCAGGCCGAGATGAAGCTTGACCAAGTCGATGCAGCGGCAGTACTGAAGGACCTCGCGGTTCTTCCGGGAAATCGGATTGAAGCACTGAAGGGCGACCGCACGGGGCAGTACAGCATCCGCATCAACGATCAATGGCGCATCTGCTTCGAATGGCCGGACCGCTCGCCAGGGCCGATCAATGTCGAGATCGTGGACTATCACTGAGGGAACATAGCATGGCACGCACCGCAATCCATCCCGGCGAGCACCTCGCCGAGCAGCTCAAGGAACTTGGCATGAGCGCGGCCGAGCTCGGCCGGCAGCTCAAGGTCCCGACCAACCGGATAACTGGAATCCTGAACGGACAGCGGGCGATTACCGGCGACAGCGCCCTGCGGCTGGCGCATTTCTTCGGCACCAGCCCCGAGTTCTGGCTGAGTCTGCAGAAACTGTACGAGCTGCGGCTGGCGGAAGCGAAAGCGGGGGCGACGATCCGGCGCCTGCCGACGCTCGGGGAGCGCGAGAAATCCGAGTCGCGCAGGAGTCAGGCCCGTACGGCCTGAATGAGGCGCCGACGATCAACGCCAACCTCGACTGGGTGCAGAAGTAATGAAGGAAGCGACAGCCCGCATCAAGATCAACAAGCTGCTCGAAGCGGCTGGCTGGCGTTTCTTTCCGGAAGGCAACGCGCCTGCCAACATTCGACTCGAACCCAGTGTCACGATCAAGTCGGCGGACTTGGACGCACTCGGCGAGAACTTCGAGAAGGCCGAAAAAGGATTCGTCGACTTCCTTCTGCTCGACGCCAAGGGCTTCCCGCTCATCGTCCTGGAAGCTAAAGCCGAGGACAAGAACCCGCTCGTCGGCAAGGAACAGGCCCGCAAGTACGCTCGCTCCCAGAACTGCCGCTTCGTCGTCCTCTCCAGCGGCAACCTGCATTACTTCTGGGACCTCGAACGCGGCAACCCGTACGTAATCACCTCTTTTCCGACCCCGCATTCGGTCATCGGCTACCAGAAGGTCACGCCGAATCCGCAGCGCCTGATCGCAGTGCAGATCGGCGACGACTACATCGTTCTTACCCAGCGCCCGAGCTACCAGGCCGAGGCCGGGTGGCGCAACAACGTGGAACGTCCGGGTTATATCCAGGCCAACAAGCTCCGCTTTCTTCGGCCCTATCAACTGAAAGCCATCCACAGTCTTCAGGCCGCAGTCGATGCGGGCAAGGACCGCTTCCTGTTCGAGATGGCCACGGGCACCGGCAAGACGCTTACTGCCGCAGCCGTCATCAAGCTATGCCTTCGCTCCGGCAACGCCAGCCGCGTGCTGTTTCTGGTGGATCGATTGGAACTGGAGGATCAGGCCAAGAAGGCTCTTGTCACTGTGCTATCCGCCGACTTTCAGACGGTCATCTACAAGGAGAATCGGGACGACTGGCGCCGCGCGGAAATCGTCGTCACCACTGTGCAGTCCCTGCTTTTCAACAACAAGTACCAGAAGCTCTTCTCCCCGACCGACTTCGACCTCGTCATCTCCGACGAAGCGCATCGCTCCATCGGCGGCAACGCCAGGGCCGTCTTCGACTACTTCGTCGGCTACAAGCTCGGCCTGACGGCCACGCCGCGCGACTACCTCCGCCGGTTCGACAGCTCAAGTCCTGGTACCCGCGATCCGCGCGAGGCCGAGCGCCGCCTGCTGCTCGACACCTACCGCACTTTCGGCTGCGAGAACAGCCAGCCGACTTTCCGCTATTCGCTGCTCGACGGCGTGAAGGACGGCTACCTGATCAACCCGACGGTGGTGGACGCCCGCACCGAGATCACCACCGAACTGCTTTCCGAAGAAGGCTTCGTCGTCTCGTTCACCGACGACACCGGCGAGGATCAGCAGCAAACCTTCAAGCAGCGCGAGTTCGAGAAACGCTTCTTCGCCGACGCCACCAACCAGCTCTTCTGCAAGACCTTCCTTGAGAATGCCCTGCGCGATCCAGTCAGTGGCGAGATCGGCAAGTCCATCATCTTCGCCGTCAGCCAGAACCATGCCGCCAAGCTGGTGCAGATTCTCAACCAGATGGCCGACCGCATGTTCCCGACCAAATACCAGTCGGACTTCGCCGTCCAGGTCACCTCTCAGATTCCCGATGCCCAGCAGTTCACCATCAACTTCAGCAACAACAACCTGCTCGGCTCGGGCAACTTCATCGCCGCCTACAAGACCAGCAAGGCTCGCGTGTGCGTCACGGTCGGCATGATGACGACCGGCTACGACTGCACGGACATCCTCAACCTCGGCCTGTTCCGTCCAATCTTCTCGCCCACGGACTTCATTCAGATCAAGGGCCGCGGCACCCGCAGGCACAACTTCCTGGAGCAGGTCTTCGACGAGAGCCTCAAGGCCGGCGTTCAGAAGCCATCGAAGACCGCGTACAAGCTCTTCGACTTCTTCGCCAACTGCGAATACTTCGAGAAAGAGTTCAACTACGACGAAGTGCTGAAGCTGCCCCGGCTCACAGGGAAAGGCAGAGAGGGAGACGGTGGCCCCGTGGTCATCGACGGTACCTACGAACACCTCGGCGCCGACATTCTTGCGTCGATGCGTGTCGAGCAGATAACAGCCGAGGGCATGAAGATCGATCGCATGTTCTTCGAGCGCTTCGAGGACACGGTGCGCGAGAACGAGACCATCGCCAAGGCGGTCGACGCCGGGCAGTGGGACCGCGTGATCGACTACGTGAACCGCGAGGTCTTCGACAAGCCCGAGGATTACTACACCCTCGACAAGCTGCGCAAAGCCGCCGCCGTGGACCGCCGCCTGACCCTGCGCGAGATCCTGGAGAAGGTGTTCGGCATGATTCCGCGCTTCAAGTCGAAAGATGAACTGCTGGAGGAGGAGTTCGCCAAGTTCGTCGCCGACTTCAAGCCCGAGGAAGCCGAGGCCATCCCCGCCATCAAGACCTTTTTCAAAGCCTACGTCACCAGCGACCAGGTGCGCCACATCATCGATAGCAAGGACTTCACCGTGCTCGCGACCCATCCGATGTTTTCCACCCGCGACTTCAAGGCTGTGCCGGCGAAGTACCGAGCCCTCGTCCCGGAATACATCAAGGACTACGTTTCCCTGAACCAGTTTTCCGCATAAGAAGAGAGCATGCTCGACACCGATACCAAGCGCCGCATCGACACCGCCCGCGACATTCTCGTGGGTAAGGTGCCCGACCCCAAGAGCCAGGTCGAGCAGATCACCATCGCGCTCATCTACAAGTTCATGGACGACATGGACGCCGAGGCCGAGGAACTGGGCGGCAAGCGCAAGTTCTTCGCCGGCGACTACGCCCGCTACGGCTGGGCCAAGCTGATGCGTTCGGGCCTCGGCGGCCACGAGACCCTTAACCTCTATGCCGAGGCCATCGCCAAGATGCCGGAGAACCCCGGCATCCCGCCGCTGTTCCGCGACATCTTCAAGAACGCCTATCTGCCGTACCGCGACCCGGAGACCCTGCGCGCCTTCCTGAAGATCATCGACGAGTTCGCCTACGACCACTCCGAGCGCCTGGGCGACGCCTTCGAGTACCTGCTCTCTGTGCTGGGCAGCCAGGGCGATGCCGGGCAGTTTCGCACCCCACGCCACATCATCGACTTCATCGTCGCCATCCTCGACCCGAAAAAGCACGAGACCGTGCTCGACCCTGCCTGCGGCACCGCGGGCTTCCTGATCTCGTCCTACAAGCACATCCTCAAGCACAATTCCTCTCCCTCTCCCCTCGCGGGAGAGGGCCGGGGTGAGGGGGTTGCGTCGCGGTCAGGCGACCTCCTCACCCCCGACGACCGCGGCCGCCTCGCCAAGAACTTCAAGGGCTACGACATCTCGCCCGACATGGTGCGCCTGTCGCTGGTGAACCTGTACCTGCACGGTTTCACCGACCCGCACATCTTCGAGTACGACACGCTCACGAGTCAGGATCGTTGGAACGAATACGCCGACATCATTCTCGCCAACCCGCCCTTCATGTCGCCGAAGGGCGGCATCAAGCCGCACAACCGATTTTCGGTGCAGTCCAAGCGAAGCGAAGTCCTGTTCGTTGACTACATGGCCGAGCACCTCACGCCCAACGGCCGCGCCGGCATCATCGTGCCCGAAGGCATCATCTTCCAAAGCCAGACCGCCTACACCCAACTGCGCAAGATGCTGGTGGAGGACTACCTCGTCGCGGTCGTATCGCTGCCCGCCGGCGTGTTCAATCCTTATTCGGGCGTGAAGACCTCGATCCTCATCCTCGACAAGTCACTGGCCAAGGCAAGCGACAGCATCGCCTTCTTCAAGGTGGAGAACGACGGTTTCGGCCTCGGCGCCCAGCGCCGTGCCATCGAGAAGAACGACCTGCCCCAGGTGAAGGCCGAGCTCGACGCCTACCTCCATGCTCTGCGCAGCCATCAGCCGACTACCGACCTTCGGCCAAGGTGCGGCCTGATCGTGGCGAAGGAGAAGATCGCGGCGAACGGGGACTACAACCTGAGTGGGGAGCGGTATAGGGAGAACGGCGCCGCGCTTACTGTTTTTCCGTTTCGTCCAATCAAGGGCATCGCAATTGACCTGAGAGCCGGCTTTGCGAGCGGTCGATCCGGTGTTGATACGGTCGGCGTGCCGCATGTGCGCCCAATGAACATCAACGAGGACGGGCGATTTGTCGCGGAGGGCACTCGTGGGGAGGTTGGTGAGTTCGTGCTGATCGAGGGGCAGCAAAGCCTGTTGCTGGGCCGCATCGACGAGATTCGCCTGCGCGAGCCGGAGCGGCGCGCCATCAAACGGGACTTCGCCGGGAGCAGCGATCTGGATGCTCTCGGACAGATCCAGCTCCTGGGCTGCGTCGCCATGGACGATCTGGCGGTGACGGCCGGCATTGACGCCTATCCGCGCCTCGGCGACCGCATCTACGCTGCGCCGCACCGGTTCATTGCCCTGCTACCTCGGCTGATGGAACGAGATGAAACTAGCGACGAGCCGGTGACGCTGAACCTTGGGGCGGTCAACGTCGCCCAAGAGAGCGCCGTATCCATTAGGCCGGAACGACTATTCGGCCGCCATTGCGCCATTCTCGGCGCAACGGGCGGCGGCAAGAGCTGGACTACGGCACGAATCATCGAGGAGTGCATCAAGCACAATGCGAAGCTGATCCTCATCGACGCCACTGGAGAGTATCGGGACTTTGCTGGCGAGTGGGTGACGCACTGCCATCTTGGCGAGCCTGTCGAGAAGGCGCCCGCTGGTTCTATCGCCTCTTCGCTCCCGCCAACGAGTTTTCTGGAAACGGACTTCGTCGCACTCTTTGAACCCGCCGGCAAGGTCCAAGGGCCGAAACTGCGGGCGGCAATGAGAAGTTTGCGGTTGGCCAGGCTCAAGCCCGAGTTAGCTTCCGATGGCTACATCAAAAAGATCAGCCAGCTTAAGACTGCGGTCGAAGCCGCGGAGAAGGAGCCCGGCGTAGCAAGCAAACTGGATGATCCGCGCCAGCCGTTTGATGTCCGAAATCTGGCCAAACAGATCGAACACGAATGTGTGTGGCCTGAAGCATACGGCGGGGATTCAACAAAATGGGGCAAGGAAGACGGTAATTTTTCCCATTGCCTTTCGCTTGTTGCGCGCATCAACGGCGTTCTGACTTCTCCCGCCTTCGCATGCGTATTCAATGCCGATGCCAAACCGTCGCTAACCACGCGCATCGATGACTTCATAGCCGGAGACGACAGGCTGTTTCGCATCTGCTTGAGCGGTATCGCCTACGAGTATCACGCGCGCGAAATCATCGCCAATGTCATCGGTCGTCATCTCCTGACCAAGGCCCGAGCCGGTGCGTTTCAGCAGCGGCCGACGGTAGTCATGGTCGATGAGGCGCACAACTTTCTGGGTCGGCAAATCGGCACCGAAGACTACGCAGCCAGGCTCGATTCCTTCGAATTGATAGCCAAAGAGGGCAGGAAGTACGGCCTGAATATCTGTCTGGCCAGCCAACGCCCGCGCGACATTACCGAGGGCGTACTGAGCCAGATGGGCACGCTGATCGTGCACCGACTGACCAATGAACGCGATCGCGAGGTGGTGGAGCGTGCTTGCGGCGAAATCGATCGCGCGGCGTCTGCGTTCCTGCCCAACCTGCGCCCGGGCGAAGCCGCCATCATTGGAACCGATTTTCCGATCCCGCTGACGATCGAGATCCGCGAGCCCACCACCAAACCGAAATCAGACGGCCCTAAGTATCAGAAACATTGGGCTGCCAAGCCGCCGTCGGGGAAGACGTGAGTCCATGGAGGAAGCCGCCGAACTGGGCAACTACCTGCCACTTTCCTTCAAGACGTATTTTCCGCAGGTCGAAGTTACAATTTGGCGCGAATTTACCGGCTACTCTGACGGGCGAAATGCCTCCTCCGGGACGCCGAGCAGGCCGAGCAGCTGACGCTGCAGGTCCGTGAGCTGAACCTCGAAGACCTGCACGGTGTGGCCATCTTGGGTCAGTTTGTGTTGCTCGGTGAGGCTGTACAGACGCAAGATCTGTTCAGTGGTGGGGTGTGCGCACTGACGCTGCTCCGGATACAGGGGAAGTTCCTCGATGCCCTCACGCTTCATGGCAAGACGCAGCTCGCGCTCGATGAGGGCTTGAACGAGCAGGGCAAGGAAATACAGGGTGAAGAGCGCCTCAATGCGGCCCTCGTTCTTCAGGAGCACGGGAGCGATCTCATGCACCGTCTTGATCTGTTCGAAGCGCTTCTCGATCATGGGCTGGCCCTTGTGGGCCTGAAGAACCTGGGCTGCTGACAGGCTGCGATCGTTGGTCATCAACGGGTACATACCATCGCTCCTGTGGTCGTAGGCGATGGCCTCCTCGTCGGTGCTCCACTCGATATCGAAGCGCCGCTTGGTGATCTTGCGGTAAGCGGTTTCGGGCCCCGGGCGGCCGCGGCGTGTTTGCTTGTAGCGATGTTCTTCACGCACCGTGCGGCTGACCTTGAGGTAGCGGGTGACGTGGTGTGTCTCCAGGATCATGGCTACCCTGAGATCGATCTCGGCGGCGCCGCGTAGCCGGGCCTTGGCGCCGGCGAGCCGTCCGCGCAGCTGCGTGAGCTCTTCGGTGGCCGCAGCGATGTTGCGGCGCCGTCGGGCCTCCTGGCGCAGCGTGAGCAAGCTGCTCCAGACCCACACGACCGACCAGACCTCGGCCGAGAGAAGCGGCGCCCGCCAGACATACCAGCAGTCGCGCGGCCCGTCGCTGTAGCGCGGGTTGGGCCGGTCCCAGACACACTGCCAGTCCGGGGTGTTGGTCTGGATCCACTGGCGGAACTCTTCGTCTTCCAGGCGGCTGCGCGGCATCACGGTGACGAAGCGCCCGCCGGCGCGCTCGATCTCCTGCATGTTTTGTCGCGAACAAAGTTTACTGTCCGCCACATACAAGAAGTCCGAGCGGCCCGCCACCGCCCGCAGCGTGTTCCACGTTTCGATGTGGCTGCGCGACTCGCTCGCATTGCCGTCGGCACAGCGAAAGGCAACCGGGATATTGCCGTCGGCACTCATGGTGAGGATAAGCAGCAACTGCTTCAGATCGGGGCGGTGAGCCTTGGAGTGTCCGTAGGTGATCACCGGTGCGCTTCGGGCGCGAATCTTCCGGCCTGAGGCGGCGCGATAGCTTCCGCAGAAGCTGATCGAGGTGGCATCGTTATGAAACTCCTCGAATCTCACGCCAAAGCGGCTCCCGACCGCCAACGCCACTTCGGTGAGCAGCCCCGCCCGGTCGGCATCAAACAGGTGGTCCAGAGCGCGCCCGAGCCGATCGTCAGACAGACATTCCATCTGCTGGGCACGGATGCCGAACATCCCGCTGGCGAACCCGTGCACGCTCTCCTGCTGACGGTAAATCGGCTCTCGCTCGACGATGATGGAGCGCAGCAGCACACCAAGAGCACGCGCATGGGGGACGGTGCAGCGCGCGTCGGAGGGGACGTATCGATCGAGCAGATCTTCCAGACCGATCCGCTCGACGAAGTGATTGACGAGGGGTAAGGGACCCAGACGCTCGCTATGCAGGCTGAAGCGGGCGCGTTGCGGAGGAGATTGTTGCGTTGGCGCCATTCCTACGCTATTATCGTCGTAGGATTCCTAGACAGTCAAGTACCTTGTCCAAACGCAACCCAGAAAAAACAGCCGCTCTGGCACGCGAGCACCTCAGTCGCATCCGCCACGCCCTAGCCGAGATCGACACCCTGTGCTCCGGCACCCTGCTCAAGCGGATGATGAAGTGCGGCAAGGCGAGTTGCCGCTGCCAGCAGGACCCAGCAGCCCGCCATGGGCCCTACTACGAGTGGGGGCGCATGAAGGCCGGCAAGCTCGTCCACCGCTACGTCTCGCCTGCGCAGGCCGTACTCCTGAACCAGGCGATCGCGAACTACCGAAAAGTGAAGAAGCTCCTGCGAGCGTGGGAAGACGAAACCGAGCGGCTTATAGACGCTGAAGCGCCCCGCAAACCCTAATCGCCCGACATCCCAGGGAAATTACGCGCAAATTCGACCGTTGACCTGCGGAAAGTACGTCAAGAGCCCGAAGGAGCAGGAATACATCGAGTTCCTGTGGGATGCCTTCGAGACGAACTACACGCACGCCAAGTGCCAGTTCGCCTTCCTCGCTTACCACATGCTCACGATGAGCTTCGTGTACTTCAACATCTGGCAGATCAAGCAGACGGAGCCCAAGGACTTCGCCATGGGCCTTATCGGCTTCGGACGGGACATTGAAAAGAGCCTGCTTGAAGCGACTTCGCCGTTCGTGTTCAGCGCGGTGAATGAACGCACCATCCTTCGCTTCCTCAAACTCATTGCCTGCGACAACAGCAAGATTGGCACTTACGCCAAGCTAGTAGACGATCGCAACGAAACCGCGCACCCCAACGGCAACATTTTCTTCAGCACCGAGGCGGCGCTCGACGCGAAGATCACCGAGATCCTCCGCGTCGTGGACGAGATCCAGACCCACTCAAGGCCGGTCATTGAACACTGCTATCGCGACTTCCTGCTGCAGAACCACGACCCGGAGGAGCGTGAGTACCCCGACGCTGCCGACCAGATCCGCGAGGTGCTGATCCACGGCAACTATCTCTAACAGAAAGATATAGAGATTTGCCTCGGCTTCGATCTCACCGCGATAGCTGAACAACCCGCCGGCGAGCGCATTCGAGACCTGCATGAGTGCCTGAAGTCCGGCTACGGCGAGAACTGAGCCCCATGGAGAGTGGCTGCCCGGCTCAAGGCCCCGAATGCAGAAGAGCTTCCGGGACCGGGGTTCGTGCAAGAAGGCGGCATGTTTGTGCAGCCGCGGTGGCGGCTACGTGCGCAGGCAGCCCCGGAAGTGACCCCGGAAGTCGCGCCGCGGCCAGAGTCGCGGCCAAGCCGGAGTCGAGGCCAGAGTCCGGGACAGAGTCGCGGGGAGAGTAGTGGCGGTTCCGGCTGGCGTGGCAGCCGCGGGCTGCGCGAGCCGGTGTTCGAACAGCAGACGGTTGTGGGGAAGGTTGGCGTTTGACATGGATACCGGACTCCAACGACTGCTGACAGCGGCAATCTGGACTTCGGCAGGCACTGTCAGACGAGGCGGGTATCGGGCAGCGAGGGCCTGACCAGTAAGTAGCTTTTAAGCTACAATCGCGCTCATGATCGACGTTCTCCGATATCAGCGTGAAGACGGCTGCGAACCGTTCACCGAATGGCTCAATGCTGTGCGCGACAAGGTAGCCCAGGCACGTATTCGCATTCGCCTGCGCCAGGTGCAGGCGGGCAACTTTGGCGACTGTGAGCCCGTCGGGGAGGGGGGCATCGAACTGCGCGTGCATGTTGGCGCCGGATATCGGGTGTACTGCGGCCGGCACGGCAAAGCGGTCGTGCTCCTGCTGTGCGGTGGCGACAAGGGCAGCCAGGCGGCAGACATCAAGCGAGCAAAGGAACTGTGGTCGGAATGGAAACGGAGGCAAGCATGAGCAAACGTAAAGGCGCGGTGTCGCACCACGAGGCGGAAGTCGCCGAACTGCGCGCTGACCGGGAACTTGCGGTGGAATATCTTAAAGCGGCGATGGAGTCGCTCGACGATCCCAACGACCGGGCAGCGGGACTGCTCGCCCTGCGCACCGTGGCGGAAGCCTATGGCGGCTTGGGTGCGGTGGCGGCGGAAGCCGGTATCAGCCGCGAATCGCTATATCGCGCGCTCTCGCCCAAGGGCAACCCAACGCTCAAGACGCTGGTCGCCGTCCTTAAGACGGTTGGCCTGCGTCTTTCCGTAGAACCGGAGAACCACGCGCACGCTTGAGCTACCGCCTTCCGTCCGCCCATTCAGCGATAATCCGGACTTCGCCATGGCGCCACCAGAAGAGGTGGGTACAGCCATCCCAGAAGCGGGTATGAAAGCGGGTACGAAATGAAGCCTGAAAAACCAATCTCCAGCACTGGCGCGGCCCGCCGCCCATTCTTCCTGTTCAACGTCTGACGCCGATCCGGCGCTTCCCGCCCGCCGGCCGGCGGCGCGCCGTGTCAGTGACGGGTCGGGCCGGGCTCGATCAGCGGCAACTGCTCCGGGCCGCCGTGGATGTCCACGTGGCTGAGCTGGCAGGCGGAGCCGCCGCCGCGCTTGGCTTCGTACATGGCGATGTCCGCCTGCTGCATGAGGTGTTCCGTGCTGTCGCCATGGTCCGGGAACAGCGCGATGCCGATGCTGACGCCGAGCTGATACTGGCTGTTGCCGATGATCAGCGGTTCGCGCACGGCCTCGATGACCTTGGCCGCGATGCGGGAGATGTCGCGCGGCTGGCCGGAATCCTGCAACAGGACAACGAACTCGTCGCCGCCCAGCCGTGCCACGGTGTCGGATTCGCGCACGCCGTTGCGCAGCCGCTGGGCCACGGTGACCAGCACCTGGTCGCCGACAGAATGGCCCTCCGTGTCATTGATGAGCTTGAAATCGTCGAGGTCCAGCAGCATCAGGCCGACGCGCGAGTGGGCGCGGCGCGCCAGCGCGATGGCCTGCTCCATGCGGTCGGTGAGCAGGCGGCGATTGGGAAGGCCGGTCAGCATGTCGTGATGCGCGAGATGGCGGAACTGTTCGGCGCTGCGCACGCGCTCGGTGATGTCGGTACCCACGCCGTGATAGCCGGTGAAGGAGGCGGTCTCGTCGAACACCGGCTTGCCGCTGATGGAAAACCAGCGCGTCTCGCCCCCGGGCAGTTGCATCTGGTAGGTGAAGTCGCGGAACGGTTCACGCCGTTCCAGCTGGGCGCGGTGCGCCTGCCATTGCTCGTCCGACACGCCGCGGATCTGTTCCAGCTCCCACCGTCGCTTGCCGATGACATAGTCGAGCGGGAAGCCGGTGCGCTCCGGTGCGCCGCCTGAGGCGCGCACGAAACGGAAATGCCGGTCCTGCTCCCAGTACCAGTCGGTCGATAGGGCGAGCAGGTCGCGGAAGCGTTCCTCGCTCGCCCTCAGCGCCGCCTCGGCCTGCAACTGAGCGGTCAGGTCGCGTCCCATCCACACGGAGCCCAGTTCGGGTTTGCCAGGATCAACCGCCGTGCCGCTGATTTCGCACAGGAACGTCGCGCCGCTCCGGCGCCGCAACTCGATGCGGGAACGGTAGGTGCCGCCCTTGTGCACGATCGGCTGTGCCTCCTGCGCCACCTGCCGCCAGGCTTTTTCGCTCGGGAACCAGGCCTTCGCCGGCTGGCCGACGAGTTCCTCCAGGCTGCTGCCCAGGAGTTCCGCAAAGCGCCGGTTGCACTTCACGATGCGTTCGTCGCGGATGAAGGTGATGGCCTCCGAGGCGGTATCGAAGATGATGTGCTGTTCCTGCGCCAAGGCATCGCTTTCGAAGCGTTTGGCCAGCGCTGCGACCAGATTGCGGTGAAACAGGTCATGCAGCATCACCAGCGTGATGAGCAGCCCCATGGTGCCCCAGCCGCCCAGGACGGAGCCGGCGCGACCGGCGAGGCCGAGGGACAGAGCCAAGGTGATGCCCGCCGGCACGATGAAGCTGTAGAAGGCGATGCGGCTCGGCGTCAACGCCCCGGCGGCGCCGAGACTGATGATGCCGAGTACCAGCATGATGAACAGGTGCTGTCCGCCGTCCTGGGGCGGCAGGGTGACCAGGTTCAGCGCGCCCCAGCCGAAGCCCTGCAGTGCGCTGACCAAGCCCAGGCGGCGTTCCCAGCGTCCGGCGTGGCCCGGCGGAGGGACGCTCGCCCGATAGCGGTCCACCAGCCACGCCGAGGCCGCGGTGAACAGAAACATCATTGCGCCCCAGGCCGCCAGCAGAAAGGCGTTCGGCGATGGCCACAGGCGGGCCAGCACGAAGCCGGCGAAGATCAGGCTCGCCGCGCTGATGCCCCCCGAGATGGAAAACAGGAGCCGCACGCGCTCGGCGCGCGTGCACGCCGAGACGGTGGCGATGGGGCTCGGTTCCGGACTGGACATGACGCGATGGTGGGGCGGCGCTATGGGTTGCCCCCGGCCCGTCCGCGCGGCCGGGCGTGCTAGGCGTTGGCGCTGCCCGCCTGCTCGGCGGCGATTTCGGCGCGGATCTTGTCCATGTCCAGGGTCTTCACCTGGGCGATGAGCTGGTCGAACGCTGCCGGCGGCAGGGCACCGGCTTCGGAGTAGATGATGATCTGCTCGCGGAACACCATCAGGGTCGGAATGGAGCGGATATTGAATGCCCCCGCCAATTGTTGCTGCACTTCGGTATTGACCTTGGCGAACACGATGTCCTCATGCTTCTCCGAGGCCGCTTCGAAGGTGGGAGCGAAGGAGCGGCAGGGAGCGCACCACGGCGCCCAGAAATCGACGATGACCGTGCCGTTCTGGTCGATCAGGTCCTTGAAGTTCTCCATGTTCAGTTCTACGGTCGCCATGAGGGCTCCTTTCAAGAAAATCGGCTCACGCTGAACGCTTCGCCTCGGCTCTACAGTGACCGTGGTCACCGCTACGCGGAGGAAACGACGCATCGTTTACCATCAAGAGATGCGCATTTTCCCTCAATTTCCCGATCCGTGCCGCGGCCGCTTTGCCCCGTCCCCCACCGGGCCGCTGCACTTCGGTTCCCTCGTCGCCGCAACGGCGAGCTATCTCGATGCCCGGGCGCGCGCCGGCGAGTGGCTGTTGCGTATCGAAGACCTCGACACGCCGCGCAATGTTCCCGCCGCGGCCGAAGGGATCCTGCGCACCCTGGAAGGGTTCGGCTTCGAATGGGATGGCCCGGTGGTGTATCAGAGCCGCCGTGTCGCGCTCTACCGTGAGGCGCTGGCAAGCCTCAACGAAGGGGGACGCCTCTTTGCCTGCGCCTGCTCGCGGCGCGAGATCGCGGATTCCGCCCTGGTGCGGGACGGGGTGCGGCGCTATCCCGGCACCTGCCGCCAGGGCTTGCCTCCCGGCCGCGGCGCCCGCGCCTATCGCCTGCGGGTCGAGCCCGGCATCGTCTGCGTCGACGATGCCTTGCAAGGCCGCGTCTGCCAGGACGTGGCGCAGGAAGTCGGCGACTTCGTCCTGTTTCGCGCCGACGGCGTGTTCGCCTACCAGCTTGCCGTCGTGGTGGACGACGCAGACCTGGGTGTGACGGACGTCGTGCGCGGAGCCGACCTGATCGATTCCACGCCGCGCCAGATCTACCTGCAGCGTCTGCTGGGCGTGCCGACGCCGCGCTATCTGCACGTGCCGGCGGCGGTCAATGCCGCGGGCGAGAAGCTCTCCAAGCAGACCCGGGCGCGCGCCCTCGATGATCGGCGGCCGCAATCGAGCCTGTGCGCAGCCCTGCGCTTCCTCAACCATGCGCCACCGCGGGAGGTGCAGGAATCCGGTCTGGCGGACCTTTGGCGCTGGGCAGTGTCGCATTGGGATCCGCAGCGCCTGCCTCAGGTGCGCAGCCTCGAAGCGCCGGCCGGAAGCGTGGCGCGGGATCTCGACGGTGCAGCGGACAAATCGCAGGTGGACGGCTGAAGCGGGATGCGGTTCCCGGCTTCAGTGCTTTCCGCCGTAACCGGCGAGTCCGATCATGAGACGCACCAGCCCGTAGGCGACCCAGCTCGTCACCCGGTGCAGCCAGGGCTTGCGCTTCCAGTCTTCCTGCCGCAGTTCCTGGGCGCCGCTGTCCATCGCCCGCTGCAGGCTGGTGCGCAACTGGGCGGCGAAACCCCGGTCGCGGACGACAACGTTGGCCTCGCGTGCCAGCAGCAGGCTGAAGGGGTCGATATTGCTCGATCCTACGGTGGCCCAGTTGTTGTCGATCACCGCCACCTTGGCATGGAGGAAGCTGCGGTGGTACTCGAAGATGCGGATGTTCGCGGCCAGCAGCGTGCCGTACAGGGCCTGGGTGGCATAGTGCAGCAGGACGTACTCGACGCGGCCCTGCAGCAGGATGACCACGTCCACGCCGCGCGCCGTGGCCTCCAGCAGCGCACGGCGGAAGCGGCGCCCGGGCAGGAAATAGGCATTGGCGAGCAGCACTTCCTTCCTGGCTTCGGCGATGGCCTGCAAATAGGCGTCCTCGATGTCGCGCCGATGGCGCAGGTTGTCGCGGATGACGAACGCCGCGCGCACGTCGCCGCGGCGTTCGGTGAGCAGCGGCACGGTACGGGTGACGCGGAAGCGCCGCTTGAAGTTGGCCCAGGTCACCAGTTCCCAGACGCGCCTCGACGATTCATGGATCGGCGCCAGCAGGGGGCCTTGCACCCGCACCGCGTAGTCGTAGCGCGGCGGTGTCTGGCCGGGCGTGTGCATGTCGTCGATGACGTTGATGCCGCCGACGAAAGCGACGCGGCCGTCCACCACCGCCACCTTGCGGTGCAACCGGCGCAGGCGGTGGCGGCGGAAGTTGAAGTGGGTGAGTTCGGGCCGGTAGATCAGCACTTCGATGCCGCACCGAATCAGTTCCGGCATCAGGTTAGCGGCGAAGTCGCGCGCGCCGAAGCCGTCCACCAGCACGCGCACCGCCACGCCGCGCTGGGCGGCGCGGGTCAGGGCTCCGGCGACGCAACGCCCGGTGTTGTCGTTCTCGAAGATGTAGGATTCGAGATAGATCTCGTGCTGCGCGGCGTCGATGGCCTGACACAGCGCGGGGAAATAGTCGCTGCCCGTTTCCAGCAGATCGATGCGGTTGCCCGGCAGGAACTCGGGCTTCAGCGGCGCCCATCCCAGCGCGCCTTTGCGGATGAACTGGGACTTCAGCGCGGAACGACGCATGCCGAGAGCACCGCATGGTCGGAGATCCTCGACCACGGTTCGCCGTAATGCACCTGGGCACGCACGATCTCGAAGCCGCGCACGTAGATGCGGTCGAGGCGGAACACCGGCAGGGTGCTGGGATAGCTCTTGGCGGGGCGGCCGCGATTGCGGGCGAAGACCTCCGTCAGGCCGAGTCGGTCGGCGAGCAGATCGCAGGCGGAGTTGCGCCAGTCGTTGAAGTCGCCGGCGACGATGAGCGGCGTGTCCTGCCCCGCCAGCCGTTCCATGCGTTCGGCCAGGGATGCGAGCTGGCGGCGACGGGCGGCGGCGGTGAGCCCGAGGTGCACGCAGACGCAGTGCAGGGGTCGATCCCATTCCGGCAGGGCGAGTTCGCAGTGCAGCAGCCCGCGTTTCTCGAAGATCAGCTCGGAAATGTCCTGGTTGTGCGATGAGAGGATCGGGAATCGCGACAGGATGGCGTTGCCGTGATGGCCGTGGGTGTAGACGGAATTCATGCCGTAGGCGGTTTCCTGCCACACGTCCTCGGCGAGAAACTCGTGCTGCGGTGCGCCGGGCCAGTCTTCGTAGGCCGACGAATGGCCGACGTGCTGCCCCTGCACCTCCTGCAGGAAAACGATGTCCGGGTTGAGGCTGCGCAGGCGCTCGCGCAACTCGTGGATCACCACGCGCCGGTTGAACTGCGAGAACCCCTTGTGGATGTTGTAGGTGGCGATCTGCAGGCGCTTCATTCGGCTCGTCGGGCTCGGGCCCGAAGCGGATGTCACGTCGTTTGACCCGGTTGTTGCGGTGCTGCGGGGGGACCGCTGCTTCACGACGCCGCGAGCATCCGTTCCAGGGCGACCTTCGCCAGCTCCGCCTCGTGCTCGGGAACGCTGATTTGGTTCACGACCTTGCCTTCGGCCAGGTTTTCCAGGCACCAGGCGAGGTGCTGCGGGTCGATGCGCGCCATGGTCGAGCACATGCATACCGTCGGCGCCATGAACTGCACCACCTTGCCCTCCGGCTTGACTTCTTCCGCCAGGCGATTGACCAGGTTCAGTTCGGTGCCGACCAGCCAGCGCGTATTGGGTGCACCGGCCTTGACCGTCTTGATGATGGTTTCGGTGGAGCCGACATGGTCGGACAGCTTGCACACCTCGAACGCGCATTCGGGGTGGGAGATGACGAGGCCGTCGGGGTATTGATTGCGAAAGCGCAGGACATGCTGCGGCTGGAACATCTGGTGTACCGAGCAGTGGCCTTTCCACAGCAGGATCCGGGCGTCGCGGATCTCCTGTGCCGTGAGACCGCCGTATTCCAGATCCGGATCCCAGACCTTCATCGCCTCCAGCGCAATGCCCATCTTGAAGCCGCTCCAGCGCCCCAGGTGCTGGTCGGGAAAGAACAGCACCTTCTCGCGCCGGGCGAAGGACCATTCCAGGATGCGGGTGGCGTTGCTCGATGTGCACACGATGCCGCCATGTTCGCCGCAGAACGCCTTCAGATCGGCGGCGGAATTGATGTAGGTGACGGGCGTGAACATGCTCGTCGGGGTCGCCGGCCACCTCTTCCAGTTCGCGCCAGCAGCGTTCGACCTTGGCCAGGCTCGCCATGTCCGCCATGGAGCAGCCGGCGGCGAGGTCGGGCAGGATGGAGATCTGCTCCGGCCGCGACAGGATGTCCGCCACCTCGGCCATGAAATGCACGCCGCAGAATACGATGTACTCGGCATCGGTCTGGGCGGCGAGCCGCGACAGCTTCAGCGAATCGCCGGTCAGGTCGGCGTGGCGATAAACGTCGGCGCGCTGGTAGTGGTGCACCAGCAGGACGGCGCGCTTGCCGAGTCTGGCGCGGGCGACGTCGATGCGCTGGCGCGCGTCGTCGTCCTGCAGCAGGTTGAACTTGTCGAAGGAAATCGTTGCGGTTTGCATGGACGGAACCTTGGGAATCGGTAGGTTTTCGCTCAACTCTGCTGCCACGGCAGGCCGGCCACGCGCCAGCCGCCGACGCGGTCGCGGTGGCCGTTGGCGTCCTTGTTGCCCTGGAAGCCTTCCAGCACGTTGTAGCAGTCGGGGAAACCGGCCTCCGTGGCGGCGGCGGCGGCGAAATGGGAGCGGTTGCCGCTGCGGCAGATGATCAGGATGAGGGACTCGGGGCTGACCTGATGGCGAAGCTGTTCGAGGAAGTAGGGATTGCGCGCGTAGCCGGGATAGAACTGCCACTCGATCTCGATGGCGCCGGGAATGCGGCCGATGAAGTCCCATTCGGCGCGGGTACGGCAGTCCACCAGTTTCGCTCCCGGAGCGTGCTGCCAGATTTCGTAAGCCTCCCGCGGTGTCAGCGCGCCTTCGTAGGACAGCTTAAGTTCGTGCGCTCTTTGCTGCGCCAGCGCCAGGATCTCGCTCAGTTTTCCCATGAAAGTAGTGCGCGTAGAATTCGAAAGACAAGTATAAGTCACTGATTCATGTCGGACGACCTTTCCGCCCTCGCCGCAGGAACAACCCTCGACCCGGAGCGCTTCCGCGCGGCCCAGCGCATCACCTGGGTGAGCGTCGGGGTGAATCTGGTCCTGACGCTGGCGCAGATCGTGGTCGGCTTTCTCGCCCACGCCCAGAGCCTCATCGCCGACGGCATGCATTCGGCCTCCGATCTGTTGGCCGACTTCTTCGTCCTCTATGCCAACCGGCGCGGCAGCCATCCCGCCGATTCCGATCACCCCTATGGCCACGGTCGCTTCGAGACCGCGGCGTCGCTGGTGCTGGGCGCCCTACTGCTTGGAACGGGCGTTTCACTGTTGGTTTCCGCCGGCGCCCGCCTGCAGAACGTGCAGCAATTGCCCGCCGTGCACTCGATCGCGCTGTGGGTGGCCATGGGCACGCTGGCGGCCAAGGAAGGCCTGTTCCGCTACATGCTCCGGGTCGCGGAACGGCTGCGCTCCCCGATGCTGGTGGCCAATGCCTGGCATGCGCGCGCCGACGCCGCTTCGTCGCTGGTGGTGGCGGTCGGCATCGCCGGCAGCCTGCTCGGCTATCGCTTCCTCGACCTCCTGGCCGCCGCCATCGTCGGCTTCATGATCGTGCGCATGGGCTGGAAGTTCGGCCACGACGCGCTGCGGGAACTGATCGACACCGGGTTGGATGCGGAGGAGGTGAGGGCCATCCGGACCACCCTGCAGCAGACTCCCGGAGTCATGGACCTGCACGAACTGCGGACGCGGCGCATGGCGCACAAGGCGCTGGTGGACGCGCACGTGCAGGTGGATGCCCGGATCTCGGTATCGGAAGGACACCGCATTGCGGAGCAGGCCCGGGCGCGGGTGCTCAAGGCCCATCCGGACGTGCTGGACGTGCTGGTGCACGTGGATGCGGAGAACGACCTCCTGCCGGAACGCCGCACCGCCGAACTGCCGGGGCGCGAGGAGTTGATGCGGGAAGTGTCCGCCATCCTTGGCGCCGACGTGCCCCAGGCGCAGAAGGCGCTGCTGCACTATCTCGGGAACCGGGTCGAAGCGGAGGTCTTCCTGCCCCAGGATTACTGCGCGGATGCGGGACGGGTGGCCGACCTCGATCGGCGCATTCGCCAGGCCCTCTCGGGCCATTCCTACCTTAAGGCGATCTCTGTTAATTGCCGAATTGCACCACGATAGTGCATTTTGTCTTGAGTGTGCCCCGAAGTGGGGCGCACCGCTTCGGGTCGGTGCGGTGCGGACGCTTGTGGCACAATAGATTTGCGCCATCGCATCGCTTGGCATAAGTCCTGCTAAACCCCTCGGACAGGCTTTTCCCTTTCCCGCTTAATCTGCTAGGAGTCATGATGTCCCCGCAAGATGTGCTGAAGACGATCAAAGACAAAGAGGTCAAGTTCGTGGACCTCCGCTTCACCGACACCCGCGGCAAGGAGCAGCACGTGGGCGTGCCCTCCAAGATGTTCGATGCCGACAAGTTCGAGTCGGGACATGCCTTCGACGGCTCGTCGATCGCAGGCTGGAAGGGCATCCAGGCTTCCGACATGCTGCTGATGCCGGACCCGGTTACGGCCTACATCGATCCGTTCATGGACGAGACCACCCTGATCATCAGTTGCGACGTGGTCGAACCGACCGACGGCAAAGGCTATGACCGCGATCCGCGCTCCCTGGCGAAGCGCGCCGAGGCCTATCTGAAGTCCACCGGCCTGGGCGACGTCGCCTATTTCGGACCGGAACCCGAGTTCTTCATTTTCGACTCGGTCGAGTGGAACGTGGACATGTCCGGCTCCTACGTCAAGATCTTCTCCGAAGAGGCCGCCTGGGCCTCCGGCGAGAAGTTCGAAGGCGGCAACATCGGCCACCGTCCCTCCGTCAAGGGCGGCTATTTCCCGGTGCCGCCGGTCGATAGCCTGAACGACATCCGCGCCGCCATGTGTCTGGCGCTGGAGCAGTGCGGCGTCGTGGTGGAAGTGCATCACCACGAAGTGGCGACCGCCGGCCAGTGCGAGATCGGCACCCTCTTCAACAGCCTGGTGCGCCGTGCCGACTGGACGCAGGTGCTGAAGTACGTGGTGCACAACGTCGCCCACAGCTACGGCAAGACCGCCACCTTCATGCCCAAGCCGATCGTCGGCGACAACGGTTCCGGCATGCACGTGCACCAGTCGGTGTGGAAGGACGGCCAGAACCTGTTCGCCGGCAACGGCTACGCCGGCCTGTCCGAGATGGCGCTCTACTACATCGGGGGCATCATCAAGCACGCCAAGGCGCTGAACGCGATCACCAACCCGGGCACCAACTCGTACAAGCGTCTGGTGCCGGGCTTCGAGGCGCCGATCAACCTGGCGTACTCGGCGCGCAACCGCTCGGCTGCCATCCGCATCCCCCACGTCTCCAGTCCGAAGGCACGCCGCATCGAGGTGCGCTTCCCGGATCCGACCGCCAACCCCTACCTCGCGTTTTCCGCGATGCTGATGGCCGGCCTGGACGGGATCCAGAACAAGATCCATCCCGGCGATCCGATGGACAAGAATCTCTACGACCTGCCGCCGGAAGAGGCAGCGAAGGTGCCGCACCCCTGCGCCTCCCTCGACGAAGCCCTCGCCACCCTGGACAAGGACCGCGAATTCCTGACCCGCGGCGGCGTCTTTTCGAGCGACATGATCGATGCCTACATCGAGCTGAAGATGGAGGAAGTCACGCGCTTCCGCATGACCACCCATCCGGTCGAATACGACATGTACTACAGCCTGTAAGCACCGCAGGCGGGGAGGCGGTCAGCTTTTTCGCCTCTCGGTCGTTACAACAAGGACGGGCCGCGGCCCGTCCTTTTTCGTTTCCCAGTTGTTTGATATGACCCGCCGCATTGCATACACTGCACCGGAATTCCAACTCAGGCGCCTCGCCATGACTCACAGACTGTTTCTGGTTGCCGTATTGGCTGCCGCAGGGATTGTCGGCACCGCCCACGCCGACATCTACAAGTGCGTTGACCCGAGCGGCCACGTCACCTACACCAACCAGAAGAGCGCCGACAAGGGCTGCTCGCTCCTGTCCAAGGACCAGGCCGTGTCCACGGTTCCGGCGTCGAAACCGGCCGCCAAGGCGGCGACACCTTCCCCCGCGGGCTTCCCCAAGGTGGACGGCGACACCCAGAAGAAGCGCGACGGCGACCGGCGCACGATCCTGGAAACGGAACTGGAGACGGAGCAGAAGAACCTGGAGCAGGCGAAGAAGGAGTTCACCGAGCAGGAATCGGTGCGCCTGGGTGACGAGAAGAACTACCAGAAGATGATCGACCGTCTCCAGCCCTACAAGGACAAGGTCGCCCTGCACGAGCGCAATGTCGAGGCGCTGAAGAAGGAAATTGCCAATCTCAAGTAATGCGGGTGGCGCCGCCCGCTTCGTGGCCTGCTTCTTGCTGCGGCTGTTCGCATGTCAGCCGTCGAGCACCCCGTGATACCGGCACCCTTCGCCGGACTCGATCTCCTCTCTTCCGCCGTCCTCTTGCTGGATGAAGGATTAGTCATCCAGTACGTCAATCCGGCGGCGGAAAACCTGTTCGAGGTCAGCAGCAAGCAGCTCCTCGGCAGGCCGCTCGCCAAACTCGTGGGCGAGCCGCCCGGACTGAAGGCAGCGCTGGCCAACGCCCTGGGCAACAACTGGAGCTACACCGGACAGAATCTCACCGTGCACCGTCTCGGTGCGGAGGCCTTGCACCTGGACTGCACGGTGACGCGGGTGGAGGCAGCGTCGGCGCGCCTGCTGCTGGAATTCCGCCACATCGACCAGCAGTTGCGGGTGGCGCGCGAGGAGCGGCTGATCGAGCAGCAGCAGGTCAATCGCGAGCTGATCCGCAACCTGGCGCACGAGATCAAGAACCCGCTGGGCGGAATTCGCGGTTCGGCGCAACTGCTGGAGCGCGAGCTGACCAGTCCGCAGCTCAAGGAGTACACGCAGGTCATCATCATGGAGGTCGACCGCCTGCAGGACCTGATGAACCGGCTGCTGACCTCGCACCGCATGATGCAGCCCGGGCCGGTGAATATCCACGACGCGCTGGAACGGGCGCGGCGGCTGATCGAGGCCGAGTTTCCCGCCGTCGTGCTGCGTGCCGACTATGACATCAGCCTGCCGGATCTGACCGGCGATCGCGAGCAGCTGATTCAGGCGGTGCTCAACATCGTGCGCAATGCGGCGCAGGCGCTCCAGGGCACGGGCGAGATCACTCTGCGCACGCGCGCGCGGCGTCAGGTGACGGTGGCGAAGCGGCGCTACCGGCTGGCATTGGAATTGCAAGTCATCGACAACGGCCCCGGCATCCCGGACGAGATCCGCGACAAGATCTTCTTTCCGCTGGTATCGGGCCGCGAGGGCGGCAGCGGTTTGGGGCTCTCCCTGGCGCAGAGCTTCATTCAGCAGCACCATGGCATGATCGAGGTGGACAGCGAGCCGGGGCATACCTGCTTCTCGATCGTGCTGCCGATACAGAATGGAAAAGACTGAAACCGCCGCGAGGGATCGCGCGCCGGGCCACCCAGCGAAGCGCCTCAGGAGCGTCGCCGTGACCACGCGTTCGATACGCGGCTCTACCGAGTTGGATCTGCCATGAATCCTGTCTGGATAATCGACGACGACCGCTCGATCCGCTGGGTGTTCGAGAAGGCCCTGGCGCGGGAGGAGATTCCCTACCGCAGCTTCGGTTCGGCCACCGAGGCGCTGGCGGCGATGGACGGCGGCAGTCCGCCGCCGCAGGTGATGGTGTCCGACATCCGCATGCCGGGCGAATCTGGCCTCGGGCTGTTGCAGAAGGTGAAGAATCGCTACCCGGACCTGCCGGTCATCATCATGACCGCCTATTCGGACCTGGATTCAGCGGTGCAGGCCTTCCAGGGCGGCGCCTTCGAGTACCTGCCCAAGCCCTTCGACGTGGATCAGGCGGTGGATCTGGTGCGGCGCGCCATCGACGAGAGCATGCACCAGGAGCGCGCGCCCGAGGCCGCCAACATCACGCCTGAAATACTGGGCAAGGCGGCGTCGATGCAGGAGGTGTTCCGCGCCATCGGCCGGCTCTCCCAGTCCCACGCCACGGTGCTGATCAACGGCGAGTCCGGCACCGGCAAGGAACTCGTTGCCCGCGCCCTGCACCGCCACAGCCCGCGGCGGGATGCCCCCTTCATCGCCATCAACACCGCGGCCATCCCGCGCGACCTGCTGGAGTCCGAACTGTTCGGCCACGAGCGCGGCGCCTTCACCGGGGCCGCCGCCCTGCGCCGGGGCCGTTTCGAGCAGGCCGAAGCCGGCACCCTGTTCCTGGACGAGATCGGCGACATGCCCATCGAGTTGCAGACGCGGCTGCTGCGCGTGCTGTCCGACGGCACCTTCTACCGCGTCGGCGGCCAGCAGCCGATCAAGGCCAACGTGCGCGTGATCGCCGCCACCCACCAGAACATGGAGGAGCGGGTCAAGCTCGGGCTGTTCCGCGAGGACCTGCTGCACCGCCTCAATGTCATCCGCCTGCGCCTGCCGCCGCTGCGCGAACGGCGCGACGACATCCCCCTGCTGGCGCGCCACTTCATGCAGAAGAGCGCCCAGGATCTGGGCGTCGAGGCGAAGCGGCTGTCCGACGCCGCGCTGAAGTACCTCGCCACGCTGGATTTTCCGGGCAATGTGCGCCAGCTGGAGAATCTCTGCCACTGGCTGACAGTGATGGCGCCCGGCCAGACCATCGAGCTCAAGGATCTGCCGGCGGAACTGCGCGAGGCGCCGACGCGGGACACCCAGTCCGACTGGATTGCCGCGCTCGCGGCGGAGGCCGACCGCATGCTGGCGCAGCGCGACGGCAACGTGTTCGATGTGCTGAGTCGGGCCTTCGAGCGCATCCTCATCGAGCGCGCCCTCGCCGTCACCGCGGGTCGGCGCATCGAGGCCTCGCAGTTGCTGGGCATCGGCCGCAATACCATCACGCGCAAGATCCAGGAACTCGGCATCGAAGGCGGCAGGGCTGTGCCGGGAGAGGACGATAGCCTGCCGCGACTGAAACCCTGACCCTTCTGGCGAACGGTCATGGAATGCCAGCCACCCCGAACAATGAAAGGCCTCGCCATGACCGTTTCCCTCACCCCCAGCCCCTCTCCCAGCGGGAGAGGGGCGCTTCGAGAGTCGCTGGCGCGACTTTTACGTTAAGGGTCGGCTGCGGCGGGGCGGGTCGGGGAATCTCCAACGGCGCCTGCCCCCGTAGTCCCGTCGGGGGACAAACCAGGGGCATCTCGCCTTGTTCGTACATCGGGTTTCTCCGGCCATGCCGAACGGACACCCTGTCTGGTTCCGGCACGACCGGTATGGGGGATAATGCGGCTCGCCGCGACCATCCTTCCCGACCCGTGCCGACTGCCTCCGCGACCCCCAAGACTCCCCCTGCCGAAGCGCTCTCTGCCGGCGCAGTTGCGTCGGCCCTGGGCGGGCATGCAGCCGCTTTCACCCTGGACCTGCGGCCGACCTGCGCTTCGAGCAATGCCGAGCTGATCGGTCTGGCGGAGGCGGGCGCCGCCCACCGCACCGTGCTCGCCTGCGACCTGCAGACGGCCGGCCGCGGCCGCCGCGGCCGCGACTGGATCGCTGTGCCGCAGGGCAGTCTCACCTTCTCCCTGCTGTGGCGTTTTCCTCCCGCTTCCGCCTCGCCCCTCGGCCTGAGTCTCGCCATCGGCGTCGCCGTGGCGCGGGTGCTGGAGGCGGCGGGCGCGCCGGGCGTCGCGCTCAAGTGGCCCAATGACATCCTGCTGCGCGGGCGCAAGCTCGCCGGCATCCTGGTGGATCTGCTGCCCGCCGCTGCAAGCGCGCCGGCGGCGGTCATCGGCATCGGCCTCAACGTGAGCCTGCCGCGGGATTTTCCTCACGACGAATTCGCCGCCGCCGATCTGGCCGCCGTGCTGCCAAAGCCGCCGTCGCGCAACCTGCTGCTGGCCCAGTTGCTGATCGAACTCGATGGGGCGCTGTCCATTTTCGGCAGGATGGGCTTCATCGCCTTTCGCGAATCATGGATGGCGCGCCATGCGTTGCAGGACGCGCGGGTGCGCCTGAGCGGCGAGCGCGAGACGGTGGAGGGCATTTGCCGCGGCGTCGATCAGGACGGCGCCCTGCTGCTGGAAACGCCCGCCGGAGCGCGCCGCATCATCAGCGGCGACGTGAGCCTGCGCCCCGATGCTGACCATTGACTGCGGCAACACCCGCCTCAAGTGGGGCCTGTTCGAGGGTGAGCGGCTGATCGAATCGGGCTCGCTGGCGCTGATCGAACTCGGCATGCTGGCGCGCCGGCTGCCGCACCCGCTGCCGCAGCGGGTGGTGGTGTCCAATGTCGCCGGCGAACGCGCCGCAGTGGAGATGCGCGCCGCCCTCGAAGGCCAGGGCAGACTCATCCGCTGGGTGCGCGCGCAGCAGGAGCAGTGCGGCGTGCGCAACGCCTACACCGATCCCGCCCAACTCGGCGCCGACCGCTGGGCTGCCCTCATCGGCGCGCGCCATCTGCACCGCGGGCCCTGCCTCGTGGTCATGGCCGGCACCGCCACCACCGTCGATGTACTGGATGGCGACGGCAGCTTCCGGGGCGGCCTGATCCTGCCCGGCTTCGAGCTGATGCGCCAGTCGCTCACCCGCAACACCGCCCAGCTCAAGGACCAGCCGGGGGCCTACGCCGAGCTGCCGCGCAATACCGCGGACGCCATCGCCAGCGGCTGCCTCGCCGCCCAGCTCGGCGCCGTCGAGCGCATGTTCCGCCCCATGGCGGCGCTGTCCGATGCCGTATGCATGGTGAGCGGCGGCGCCGCGCAGCCGCTGGCCGACCGCCTCGACTGCCCGAAACGCCTCGAACCCCATCTCGTCCTGCACGGCCTGCGCTGCATCGGCGAGGCATCGTAGGGCGGGCCGCGCCCGCCGTGGGCATGAATCGGCGGGCATGGCCCGCCCTACGGCGGATCGAACCGCACTTGCTTCTCCACGGACCGGCCCGCCTCGGCAACATTTCGTAGGGCGGGCCGCGCCCGCCGCCCGCAACCGGCGGGCATGGCCGGCCCCACGTCGAATCGAGCGCGGCCGAGGCGAAGCGCGTCCGCCGGCGCCGTGCCCTACCGCTGTGAGCGTCCCTACTGCATAATCCCGCGACCATCGAACCAAGGAGGCGGCCATGGCGCTGACGGATTTCCTCAAGGGCGACTTCGTCAAGAAGCAGTTCATCGACATCATCCACTGGACGGAGGCGGAGGACGGCGTGCTGGCCTGGCGCTTCCCCATGACCGACTTCGAGATCCAGTACGGTGCCCAGCTCACGGTGCGCGAGTCGCAGATGGCGCTGTTCGTGAACGAGGGCCGGGTGGCCGATGTGTTCGCGCCGGGCATGTTCAAGCTGACGACGCAGACGCTGCCGATCCTCACCTACCTGCAGAACTGGGACAAGCTGTTCGAGTCGCCCTTCAAGTCGGACGTCTATTTCTTCAGCACCCGCGTCCAGCTCGACCGCAAGTGGGGCACGCCCAACCCGATCACCATCCGCGACAAGGACTTCGGCCTGGTGCGGCTGCGCGCCTTCGGCATCTATTCCTACCGCATCGTCGAGCCGAAGCTGTTCTACACCGAGGTCAGCGGCACGCGCGAGGCGTATAGCCGCGACGAGCTGGAAGGGCAATTGCGCAACACCCTGATCGGCTCGATGACGGACCTGTTCGCCGAGTCGGGAGTGCCGTTCCTCGACATGGCGGCGAACCAGGAGGAGTTCGGCAGCGCCCTGAAGGCGAAGATGGACCCGGTGTTCCAGCGCTTCGGCATGGTGCTCGACGCCCTGGTGGTGCAGAACATCTCGCTGCCCGAGGAACTGCAGAAGGCGCTCGACACGCGCATCAGCATGAACGTGCTGGGCGACATGGGGCGCTACACCCAGTACCAGGTGGCCAACAGCATCCCGCTGGCGGCGCAGAACGAAGGCGGGCTGGCGGGCATCGGCGCCGGCGTGGGCGCGGGGCTTTCGATCGGCCAGACCATGGCCCAGGCCATGACCCAGGCGACGCAGCCGGCCGCCGCGCCGCCTGCTGCGTCCACGCCCACTCCGGCGGCTGCGCCTGCCGCGGCGCCCCAGTCGGCCGACGAGGTCATGGCGCTGCTGGAGAAGCTGCACGGCCTCATGACCAAGGGCGTGATCTCGCAGCAGGAATTCGACGCCAAGAAGACGGAGCTGCTGGGCAAGCTCGGCTGAAGCGCGGCCCGTCATCGGGGGCAGGGCGGGCCATGGCCTCCATAGCAGGATCGGCGGACGCGGTCCGCCCTACGCCGGCGGCTGGGCAAGCTGGGCTGAGCCGCCGCCCGTCATCGGGGTAGGGCGGGCCGTGCCCGCCATGAGAGCATCGGCGGGCGCGGCCCGCCCTACGGCACAACAATAACGGGATGCACACCGCCATCTGCCCGTCCTGCGGCGCACCGGTCGAGTTCAAATCGGCGGCGTCGATCTTCGCCGTCTGCGGGTATTGCCGCAGCACGCTGGTGCGCCACGATCGCGAGCTGGAGAACATCGGCCGCATGGCGGCGCTGCTGGAGGACGCGTCGCCGATCCGGCTCGGCACCGAAGGCCGTCACCGCGGCGTCCATTTCGCCGCCATCGGGCGCATCCAGTTGCGCTACGGCCAGGGAGTGTGGAACGAATGGCATCTGCTGTTCGACGACCAGCGCAGCGGCTGGCTGTCGGATGCCGGCGGCCAGTACGTCGTGAGTTTCGCCAAATGGACCGACGAGCCGCTGCCCGCCTTCGATGCGCTCCAGGTGGAGCAGACGCTGCTGCTCGACGGTCGCTCCTACGTCGTCACCAACCTGGAGCGCGCCACCTGCGTTGCGGGGGAGGGCGAGCTGCCGTTCCGGGTCGGCGCCGGCTACGCGGCGCCGGTGGCGGACCTGCGCGCGGGCCCGGCCTTCGCCACCATCGACTACAGCGACGCCGGCGAGGGACGGCCGCCGCTGGTGTTCCTGGGCGAGGCGGTGGCGTTCGAGGCCCTGGCCCTCGCCAACCTGCGCGACCGTGCGGCGCAGCCGCCGCAGAAGAAGGTCGAAGCGCGGGTGCTGCGCTGTCCGTCCTGCGGTGCGCCGCTCAACCTCCATGCCGCGAGCATCGAAACGGCGGCTTGCGGCAGTTGCACCGCCATCGTCGCGGTCGCCGACGACCGTCTGAGGATCCGGCTCGAATCCCAGGGCACGCCCAAGGATCAGCCGGCGCTGGCGCTGGGCAGCAAGGGCAAGCTGCGCGGCGCCGAGTACGAGGTGATCGGCTTCCTGCGCCGCCGCACCCTGGTGGAGGGGGTGGAGTACGCCTGGCGCGAGTATCTGCTGCTGGGGCCGCAGGGAGACTTCCGCTGGCTCACCGAATACAACGGTCACTGGAACTTCGTCACCACGCTCAATGCCAGCCTCGGCGGCGGCACGGGCACGGTGCTGCAATACCAGGGCAGCGCCTTCCAGCATTTCCAGAGCGCCCGGGCCGAGGTTGATTTCGTCCTCGGCGAGTTCTACTGGCAGGTCACCAAGGGCGATACCGCCGAGGTGGCGGACTATGTCGCGCCGCCGCGGGTGCTGAGCCGGGAGCGTACGGCGACGGAGGTGTCCTGGTCCCTCGGCGAGTATCTGGAGCCGGAGGAAGTGCGCGATGCCTTCAAGCCCAAGGCCGCGCTGCCGCCGCGCATCGGCATCGGCGCCAATCAGCCGTCGCGCCACGAGGAGGCGCACCGCAAGGTGTGCCGCATGTTCTGGCGCTTCGCCGCTGCCGCCGTGGTGATTCAGCTTGCCACCTGGCTCATCGCGCCGAACAAGACGCTGCTGCAACAACACCTCCCTCTGGCTGCGGCCGCCGCCGAGGAGCCGATGACGACCGGGGAGTTCCGCGTCGGCAGCACCTCCAACCTGACGGTGCGCAATCGCACCAATCTCATCAACAGTTGGGTCGAACTCAATCTTACCCTGGTGGACAAGGACACCGGCCAGGCCTACGGCGCGACGCGGGAGATCAGCTACTACGAGGGGAGCGACGGCGGCGAGAGCTGGTCGGAAGGATCGCGCGACGACGAAGTGGTGTTCAAGCGGGTGCCACCGGGGACGTACTACCTGACCGTGGATGCCGACCTGCCGCCGGACCGGCCGCCGGCGGCGAGCGGTACGCTGGAGGTGGTGCGCGATGCTCCGGTGTGGTCGAACCTGCTGCTGGCCATCGTGTTCCTGGTGCTGTTTCCCGTCTACACCCGCTGGCGCTGGGCGTCGTTCGAAGTGCGCCGCTGGGCCGACAGCGACCATCCGAAAATCTCCAGCAGCGGCAGCGACGATGATTGAGGGCGGCCATGAATAGGCTCTATCAGGTTCTCGGCGCCCTCGCCCTGGCGCTGTTCGCCTATGCCAACGTCCAGGGCTGGAGCCTGTTCCAGAGCGAAGCGCAGATGCGCGCCCCCGGCTCCGGCGCAAGCTCGGGCCGCCTTTACCACAAGTAGCCTTCCGGAGAGACCCATGTTGGAGATCATCAACCCCAAGTACATCGTCAACTCGCTGCTGTTCTCGGTGCTGGGCATCGTCGTGTTCTGGGTGGCGTTCGTCGTCATCGACAAGCTCACGCCCTACGATCTTTGGCGCGAGATCGTCAAGGAGCGCAACCAGCCGCTGGCCACCATCGTCGCGGCGATGTGCCTGGGAATCGCGCTGATCGTGGCCGCGGCCATCCACGGCTGAGCGTCGAGCGGCGGCAGCCGACCGGCCGCACCGCCCGGCGGATCGGAGCGGGCTAGTGCAGCACCCGCGGCATCGCCAGCGTGAATTCGGGGATCGGCGCGTCGAACTGCGTGCCGTCGTCCGCCGTCATCTGGTACGAGCCCTTCATCGTGCCCACCGGCGTCGCCAGGGCGCAGCCGCTGGTGTACTCGAAGCTCTCGTCGGGTTTGAGGAGGGGTTGATGGCCGACCACGCCCAGTCCCCGCACTTCCTGCACGTGACCGTCGGCATCGGTGATGATCCAGTGGCGGCTGATGAGCTGCGCCGGCATGGTGCCCGAGTTGCGGATGGTGATGGTGTAGGCGAAGACGTAGCGGCCGGCGGAGGGGTCGGACTGATCTGCCAGGTACTGGGTCGCAGCCGAAACGGAGATTTCGTATTTCTTGCTTTCTGCCATGGGGCTATTTCAACGGATTTCGTGATCGGTGGCAAGGAATGTATCGGACACACCCGAGCATAAGCGGAGTTTGCTCCGGATAAAAATAATCTCGCGAATGGCGCCATAAAACTGGTTAGAATCCGGCGGTTTTCGCCATTCGGGAGGAATCATGTACCGCATCGCTCCGAGCATACTGTCGGCCAACTTCGCCAAGCTGGGGGAGGAAGTGAGCAACGTCATCGCCGCCGGCGCCGACTGGATCCATTTCGACGTCATGGACAACCACTACGTGCCCAATCTCACCATCGGTCCGCTGGTGTGCGAGGCGCTGCGGCCGGTGACGAAGGCGACCATCGACGTGCATCTGATGGTCAAGCCGGTGGACCGCATCATCCCCGATTTCGCCAAGGCCGGGGCCAACGTCATCACTTTCCACCCCGAGGCATCCGAGCACATCGACCGCTCCCTGGCGTTGATCCGCGAATCGGGCTGCAAGGCCGGTCTGGTGTTCAACCCGGCGACGTCCCTGGCCTACATGGACCACGTCATGGACAAGCTCGACCTGGTGCTGCTGATGTCGGTGAACCCGGGCTTCGGCGGCCAGAAGTTCATCGGCGAAACGCTCAACAAGCTGCGCGCGGCGCGCAGGAAGATCGACGACTACAAGCGCGAGACCGGGCGCGAGATCCTGCTCGAGGTGGACGGCGGCGTGAAGGCGGACAACATCGCCGAAATCGCCCGCGCCGGCGCCGATACCTTCGTCGCCGGCTCGGCCGTGTTCGGCGCCGGCAAGGAAACCGACCCGCACCGCTACGATTCGATCATCGGCGCGATGCGCGCGGAACTGGCCAAGGTCTGACGCGGGACACCCGCGACCGCTTCGACCGGACCCGAGAACGGGCCGCCACAACCATTCGCTGAACTGCGGCAAGGTATCCTCCATGAGCATTCCGACCGACATCCGGGCCGTCATGATCGATCTCGACGGCACCCTGCTGGACACCATTCCCGATCTGGCGGCGGCGGCCAATGCCACGCTCGCCGAGATCGGCCGCCCGTCGCTGGACATCGAGACCATCAAGACCTTCGTCGGCAAGGGCATCCCGAATCTGGTGAAGCGCTGCCTCACCGTCGGACTCCATGCCGAGGCGGAGCCGAGCGAGGGCGAACTGGAACGGGTGCTGCCGATCTTCAAGCGCCACTATGGGGCGGTGAACGGGCGCGAGACCCGCATCTATCCCGGCGTGCTCGAAGGGCTGGACAGTTTCCGCGCCCAGGGCCTGAAGCTGGGCTGCGTCACCAACAAGGCCGCCGCCTTCACCGAACCGCTGCTGGAGACGGTGGGCCTGCGCCGCTATTTCCAGGTCGTCGTCAGCGGCGACACGCTGGCGGAGAAGAAGCCGCATCCGGCGCCGCTGCTCCACATCTGCAAGACCCTGGGCGTGGCGCCGGAGGAGGCGCTGCTGATCGGCGATTCCGGCAACGACGTGGAAGCGGCGCGCCGCGCCGGCTGCCCCGTGGTCTGTGTGGACTACGGCTACAACGAGGGGGCGGATGTGCATGACCTCGATTGCGATGCTATAGTGTCCGCGCTCGGCGAGGTGGCATCCGCGCTTGCCGCCGCGGCGCAAGACTCCGGGAACAAGGTACTCTGATTCGATCGTGATTCGCCTCATCCCGCACAGCGCAAGTATGGCAACGGCCGGCGCCCGGCAGGACTGCGGGTGTCGTTGGCGCCGCTGGCGTCCCTAGCCGCCCGTCACGCGGGCGCTTGGCCCCGGCCGCTTGCGGTCGGCTCGCTCCAGGCATCTGGCCCGCATCCCCCGCAAGTTCGCTGTGTCTGTCGCAAGGTGGAGTCATGATTTCCGAAGCCGAATTCAATCAACTGGCCGAGCAGGGGTATAACCGCATCCCGGTGATGCTGGAGACCTTCGCCGACCTCGACACCCCGCTCTCGATCTACCTCAAGCTCGCCAATCAGCCCTACACCTACCTCCTGGAGTCGGTGCAGGGGGGCGAGCGCTTCGGCCGCTACTCGTTCATCGGCCTCGCTTCGCCCACCCGCGTCGCGGTCTATGGGCGCACGGTGCTGGCCCTGACCGGCCATCGCATCTCGGACCGGCGCGACTACGCCAATCCGATGGCCTTCGTCACCGAGTTCATGTCGCGCTTCCGCGTACCGAAAGTCGCGGAGCTGCCGCGCTTCTGCGGCGGACTGGTGGGCTGCTTCGGCTACGACACGGTGCGCTACATCGAACCCAAGCTGGCCCAGGTGGACAAGCCCGATCCGCTCGGCACCCCCGACGTGCTGCTGCTGCTGTCGGAGGAGATCGCCATCGTGGACAACCTCTCCGGCAAGCTCAAGCTGGTGGTCTATGCCGAGCCGGGCGTGCCGGGCGCCTACAAGCTGGCGAAGCAGCGCCTCAAGGATCTCGTCGCCCGGCTGCGCTCGCCGGCTTCGATTCCGGACGACAGCGCGGCGGCGCCGCAGCCCGCGACCTCGGGCTGGGGCGAGGAGCAGTTCAAGGCGGCGGTGCGCCGCGCCAAGAAGTACATCGTGGATGGCGACATCATGCAGGTGGTGCTGTCGCAGCGCCTGTCCAAGCCCTTCGCCGCCTCGCCTCTGGCGCTCTACCGCGCGCTGCGCACGCTCAACCCTTCGCCCTACATGTTCTTCTTCAATTTCGAGGACTTCCACGTCGTCGGCGCCTCGCCCGAGATCCTGGTGCGCCTGGAGGGCGAAAGTGGAGAAATGCGCGAGGACAAGCGCGTCACGCTGCGGCCCATCGCCGGCACGCGCAAGCGCGGCCGGACGCCGGAGGAGGATGCGGCGCTGGCCGAGGAACTGCTGGCCGACGCCAAGGAGCGGGCGGAGCATCTGATGCTGCTCGACCTGGGCCGCAACGACGTCGGGCGGGTGGCGGAGGTGGGCTCGGTCAAGGTGACCGAGCAGTTCATCATCGAGCGCTATTCCCACGTCATGCACATCGTGTCGAACGTGGAGGGCCGGCTCAAGGGCGGCCTCGGCGCGCTGGACGTGCTGCGCGCCACCTTCCCGGCCGGCACCGTGTCGGGCGCGCCCAAGGTCCGGGCGATGGAGATCATCGACGAACTGGAGCCGGTGAAGCGCGGCATCTACGCCGGCGCGGCGGGCTATCTCGGCTTCCAGGGCGACATGGACCTCGCCATCGCCATCCGCACCGCCGTGGTCAAGGACGGCCAGATCCACGTCCAGGCCGGCGCCGGCATCGTCGCCGATTCCGACCCGGACGCGGAATGGGTGGAGACCCAGAACAAGGCGCGGGCGCTGCTGCGGGCGGCGGAGATGGCCGAAAGCGGCCTCGATACGCGGCTGGACTGAGGAGGTCGCCATGCTCCTGATGATCGACAACTACGACTCCTTCACCTACAACCTGGTGCAGTATTTCGGCGAACTGGGCGAGGACGTGCGCGTCTATCGCAACGACCAGATCACGCTGGCCGAGATCGGCGCCATGAAACCGGATCACATCGTCGTTTCCCCGGGCCCATGCTCGCCGGCGGAAGCCGGCATCTCGGTGCCGTTGATCAAGGAGTTCGCCGGCCGCTTTCCCATTCTCGGCGTCTGTCTCGGCCACCAGAGCATCGGCGCGGCCTTCGGCGGCAGGATCGTTCACGCCAAGCAGTTGATGCACGGCAAGACCTCGTCCGTACACCATGCCGATGTCGGAGTGTTCCGCGGACTGCCGCAGCCGCTCACCGCCACGCGCTACCACTCCCTTGCCATCGAGCGCGACTCGCTGCCCGAATGTCTGGAGGTGACGGCGTGGACCGACGACGGTGAGATCATGGGCGTGCGCCACAGGCAGTTCGCGGTCGAGGGCGTGCAGTTCCATCCCGAGTCGATCCTGACCGAGGCGGGGCACGAGTTGTTGAGGAATTTTCTGCGGCCGGCGGCGTGAGGTTCTGTGGCAGATCGTCTTCTGTCCTTCGCCAGGAGCCTGCGGCGGGAACAGACGGATGTCGAAAGGAGACTGTGGCAGATCCTGCGTGCCGGACGGCTCGGTGGTGCGAAGTTCAAGAGGCAGCAGCCCATCGGGCAGTACATCGTCGATTTCGTTTGCTTTGAGCGGCGATTGGTTATCGAACTGGATGGCGGGCAGCATCAGGACCAGGTCGGTTACGATCGAGCCCGTGACGCATGGTTGACCGAAAACGGCTTCAAGATTCTGCGATTCTGGAATATCGATGTGATGCAGAATTTCGGCGGCGTCGTAGAACGTGTCTTGAGCGAAATCTCACCCTCTCCCCGACCCTCCCCCGTCGAGGGGGAGGGGGCGAACGAACCCCTCTCCCCTCGCGGGAGAGGGGCAGGGGAGAGGGGGAGCAAGGGAGGAGAGAAATGAAACCGCAAGAGGCCCTGACCCGCGTCATCGAGCATCGCGAGATCTTCCACGACGAGATGCTCGATCTGATGCGCCAGATCATGAGCGGCGAGATGTCGCCGGTGATGATCGCCGCCATCACCATCGGCCTGCGCGTGAAGAAGGAAACCATCGGCGAGATCGCAGCCGCCGCCACGGTGATGCGCGAGCTGTCCACCAAGGTGCGGGTGAAGGACGACACCCATCTCGTCAACACCTGCGGCACCGGCGGCGACGGGGCGCAGACCTTCAACATCTCGACGGCGGCGATGTTCGCGGCGGCGGCGGCCGGGGCGCAGGTGGCGAAGCACGGCGGGCGCGCCGTGTCGTCCCAGTCCGGCAGCGCCGACGTGCTGGAGTCGCTGGGGGCGAACATCAATCTGACGCCGGAGCAGGTCGGCCGCTGCATCGACGAGGTGGGGGTCGGCTTCATGTTCGCTCCCAGCCACCACAGCGCCATGAAGCATGCGGCGCCGGTGCGGCGCGAACTCGGTGTGCGCACCCTGTTCAACATCCTGGGGCCGCTCACCAATCCGGCCGGCGCGCCGCATCAGGTGATGGGCGTGTTTCACCCCGATCTGGTGGGCATCCAGGTGCGCGTGCTGCAGCGCCTGGGCAGCCGCCGCGCCCTCACCGTGTATGGCATGGAGAGTCTGGACGAGATCTCGATCTCCGGGCCGACCCTGGTGGGCGAACTCAGGGACGGCCGCATCAACGAATACACGGTCCATCCGGAGCAGTTCAACATGCCGGTGCATGATCCGCGCGCGCTGCAGGTCGGCAATGTGGAAGAGTCGAAGGCAATGCTGCTCGGCGCGATCGACAACAAGGTGGGTGCGGCGCGCGACATCGTGGCGCTCAACGCGGGCGCCAGCATCTACGTCGCCGGTATCGCGCCCAGTCTGGCGGAAGGGGTGGAGCGCGCCCAGGAACTGATCGCGAACGGCGCGGCGCGGCAGAAACTCGACCAGTTCGTGGCATTCACGCGGGAGTTCAAATGAGTCGGATGTCGCTCCGCGGCGGCCTGCTGGCTGCCGCCATGATCGTGCTGGCGGTGCCGGCGGTGCGCGCCGCAACGCCGGAGGTTTTCGTCGCCGAAGTGCAGGCGCCGCTGGACGAGGTCTACAAGGGCGTCTCCGGGAGCCTGGACAAGGCCGGCTACTACGTCGCCTTCGAGATGGACATGTTCAAGGGCATGTCGTCGAGCCTGGCGCGCAAGCTGGGCGAGGACTTCAACCGGGCGAAGCTGGAAGGCATCAAGAGCATGGTTTTCTGCCAGGGAGCCCATGCCAACGCCATCATGAACGCGGACGCCGACATGCTGGCGCTGTGTCCGCTGCACCTCACCGTCGTGCACAAGGCCGGCACCACCCGCGTCCTGTTCGCGCGGCCCACGGCGCTGGCCAAGGGCAGTGCGGCGGAGGCGGCGGTGAAAGCGCTGGAAGAGGAAGTGATCGGCATCATCAAAGCCGGCGTGGCCGCGAAGTGAGAGCTCCCTCTCCCGCTTGCGGGAGAGGGCAGGGGTGAGGGCAGGGCATTGAGCGAACGCGCGCGCATGCTGCGCCGCAATCAGACCGAAGCCGAGAAGCGCCTCTGGTATCGTCTGAAGAATCGTGGGCTGGCCGGATGGAAGTTTCGGCGGCAGCATGCCGTCGGCCCCTGCTTCGCAGACTTCGCGTGTATCGAGGCAGCACTCGTGGTCGAGATCGACGGCGGGCAGCACCAGGAGAGAACCGCGCAGGATCGTGCAAGAAGCGCGTTCCTGGAAGAGAACGGATATCGAGTCGTGCGATTCTGGAATAACGATGTGCTGAACAACACCGACGGGGTGCTTCAATCGATTCTCGATGTGCTGCGCCCCTCACCCCGACCCTCTCCCCGCACGCGGGGAGAGGGAGTAGGCGCAAGGGGTGCGGCCGAACGTGGGAACGAGGCGAAATGAGCGAAATCCTGCAACGCATCATCGAGGTCAAACGGGGCGAGGTTGCCGACGCCCGGGCCGCGAAGCCGCTGGCGGCTGCTGCGCGAGGAAGCGGTGGCGCAGCCGCCGGCGCGGGACTTCGTCGCCGCCGTGCGCTCGAAGCTCGCCGCGGGCGAGGCGGCGGTTATCGCGGAGATCAAGAAGGCCAGCCCGAGCAAGGGCGTGCTGCGGGCGGATTTCCGGCCCGCCGACATCGCCCGATCGTACGCAGCCCACGGCGCCGCCTGCCTCTCCGTGCTCACCGACCGCCACTTCTTCCAGGGCGCGCCCGAGTACCTGCGACAGGCGCGGGCGGCGTGCGACCTGCCGGTGCTGCGCAAGGACTTCATCGTCGATCCGTACCAGGTTCATGAAGCGCGCGCCATGGGCGCCGACTGCATCCTGCTCATCGTGGCGGCGTTCTGGTCACTCTCTCCCGGGCCCTCCCCCGTCGACGGGGATGCGGCGGTCGCCCGCCTGCGCGAACTCGAAGCCCTCGCCCGCGGCCTCGGCATGGCGGTGCTGGTCGAAGTGCATGACGCCGCCGAACTCGATCTCGCCCTTCGACTCGACACGCCCCTCATCGGCATCAACAACCGCAATCTGCGCAGCTTCGAGGTGTCGCTCGAAACGACCCTCGGCCAACTGGCGCGCATTCCGTCCGGCCGCATCGTGGTCACGGAAAGCGGCATCCTGACGCCGGAAGACGTGGCCCGCATGCGCTCCCACGGCGTGCATGCCTTTCTCGTCGGCGAAGCCTTCATGCGCGCGCCCGACCCCGGCGCCGAACTGTCCCGCCTCTTCACCCCGGATGCGCCGCCCGCAGGCCTTATTTGAATGTCGTGTTGCCAAAAAGCAACATAACCGGGCCGCAGTGTTGCGCAAAGCGGTTTTTTGTTTGGCTTGCGGGCGGCTCTTTTGGGAGAATGCAGGCAACTCTCAGATTCAGAGAGGTAGGGAGGGCCAAAGCCGAACGGCCGCGGCCGCAAGGTCAAGGTTTCAGGGCATTGGGCCCTACGTCAATTCAAGAGGAGAAAGTTATGCAAAAGAAACTGATCGCTCTGGCGATTGCCGGTCTGGCAACGGCTCCGGCCTTTGCCCAGACCAACGTCACGATCTACGGCGTCGCTGATCTGACCCAGGAATGGGTCGACGGCTCGGGTGCGGCAGATCAAGACGGACCGGTGCTGTGCTGGTTTCCGGCAGCGCGCTGGACATCCAGGGCCGCAGCCGACTGACGTCGAACAGCTCGCTGCTCGGCTTCCGCGGCACGGAAGATCTGGGCAACGGCCTCAAGGCCATCTTCCAGTTCGAGACCGGCATCAGCGCCGACACCGGCATGGGCACGACTTCAGCGCCCGCGACACGTTCGTCGGCCTCACCAGCGGCTGGGGCACGCTCGTCGGCGGTAACCTGACCCACCCGCTGCGCAACATGGGTGCCAAGGTTTCCATGTCTCCCGGCGCCACCGGTATCGGCTTCACCGCCGCCACCTACGGCACGATCCTTGGCCTGCAGACCGGCACCGACAACCGGGCGGCCAATGCCGTCGCCTACGTCACCCCGGCTCTCATGGGCGGCCTGACCTTCACCGCGGCCTATGTGAACGGCGAGAACGCGCGCGACAGCAATACGATCGCGGCCGGCAACACTCCCCCGGACGGCACGTCGCTCAGTTCGTACCAGTGGCAATTCGCCGCGCAGTACGAGAGCGGCCCGCTCTATCTCGGCGCCGGCTATCACCGGTCCAACGATCCTCAGACTCTCAAGCCCCTTGCAGTCTCCAGGATCGGTGGTCTTACGGGCGACGACCGGTGCGTTCAACGACGAACTGAATGCATGGCGTATCGCCGGTACCTACAAGTTCGGTTTCGGCATGAAGATCAGCGCCCTGTGGGACAACCAGAACTACGAGTTCACCAATCTCACCGGTTCTCTGGCCGACGTCGATGGATGCGGTCACCAGCGGCGAGGTCGAGCGCAATGCATGGCAACTGGGTATCTCCCAGGACTTCGGCGCCCACACGATCTACGGCGAATACTCGCAGGCCAACGAAGCGGAAGCCGGCAGCGACAAACTGGACAACTCCGGCAACAAGCAATACACGCTCGGCTACAACTACAACCTCAGCAAGCGCACCATGCTGAAGGTGTACTACACCGAGATCCGCAACGACGACGGCTCCGCTGCCGATTTCTACCTGACCCCGGTCGGCAGCAGCACGACGCAACTGTTGGCTCCCGGTGCCGATCCGAAGGGCTTTGGTATCGGCGTCCGCCACGTATTCTAAGAACAACGGCAGTTGTCGTAATCTCGACGGGCGCCTTCGGGCGCCCGTTTTTTTTCGGACTTCGCGTTGCGGGCAATGCGGTCGAAAGGCAGCCCGTTCAGTGCGCAGTTGCAATGCGTTCAATGCCGCGCAACGTGACGCTGTCGATGTTCGACTGCCGAACGTGATAGCATCGGCGCGGCGACGGACATTGCGTGCGATGGTCTTCAGCTACTGAATCCGAGGCTATGAGTGTGACCGAAAACGTCGAGAACTTGATCCTGGAACACTTGCGCGCGATGCGCGGGGATATCGCGAGCATCCGCAGCGACGTGGCTGACCTCAAGCTCCGGCTCGGTTCGCTGGAGGAACATATCGCTGGCATGCGGCGCGACCTGTCCCTTCTGCACAGCGACATCGCCATTACCCATAAGCGTCTGGATCATAACGAGGAAAGGCTCGAACGGATCGAGCGCCGTCTCGAGTTGGTGAACCCGTGATCGGTGCGAAACCCTTGTGGCTTCGGCCTTCGCCGCAATAGGAACGACATAGTGGCTTCGGCCGGCGCTTCGCGCCTTAACCTCGCTGCGCGAGGTTAGCCTGCGCCGCAATATGGTGCTGCTAGAGCAGCACCATATTGTCCCTATGGATCATCTCGGGTTCGTCGAAGTAGCCGAGGATGGCTTCGATCTCCGCGCTGGGGTGCCGCGCAATGCGGCGGGCTTCGGCGCTGGAGTAGTTGGCGAGGCCGCGGGCGATCTCCCGCCCTTCGATGTCGCGGCAGCCAACGACTGCGCCGCGTTCGAATTCCCCTTCCACCGCCACGATCCCGACCGGCAGCAGGCTCCTGCCCGCGGCCAGGGCGCTGGCGGCACCCGCATCCAGGGTCAGGCTGCCGGCGAGTTGCAGGTGGTCGGCGAGCCACTGCTTGCGGGCGGCGAGCGGCGGCACCGATGCCACCAGCAGGGTGCCGAGTTCCTCCCCCTGGCACAGGCGCAGCAGCGCATCCGGCTCGTGGCCGCTGGCGATCAGGGTGTGGGCGCCGCTGCGCGCGGCGCGCTGGGCGGCGCGCACTTTGGTGATCATGCCGCCCTTGCTGATGCCGCTGCCGGCGCCGCCGGCCATGGCGGCGTAGGCGGGATCATCGGCCCGCCCCTGGCACACCAGCGTGGCGTTCGGGTCGCGGCGCGGATCGCCGGTGTACAGACCGGCCTGATCGGTGAGGATGACGAGGCAGTCGGCTTCGATCAGATTCGCCACCAGGGCGCCCAGCGTGTCGTTGTCCCCGAACTTGATCTCGTCGGTGACGACGGTGTCGTTCTCGTTGATGATCGGCACCACGCCCAGTTCCATCAGGGCGGCGAGGGTGGAGCGGGCATTGAGATAGCGCTTGCGGTCGGCCAGGTCGTCGTGGGTGAGCAGGATCTGCGCCGTGTGCAGGCGGTGGCGCGAGAAGGCGCTCTCGTAGGCCTGCGCCAGCCCCATCTGGCCGATGGCGGCGGCGGCCTGCAACTCGTGCATGGCGTGGGGACGGGTCTTCCAGCCGAGGCGCTGCATGCCGGCGGCGATGGCGCCGGAGGAGACCATCACCACCTGCCGCCCGTCGGCGTGCAGGCGCGCGATCTGCCCCGCCCAGGCGGCGATGGCGTCGAGGGCGAGGCCGGCACCGTTGTTGGTGACCAGGGCGCTGCCGACTTTGACGACGAGGCGGCGGGCGTCGCGGACCAGGGTTCGCATGCTTAACTTCCGCTCTCCTCGTGGGAGAGGGTTGGGGAGCGGGTGCGGTGTCGCTGCGGCCATCCCCGTCCCGGCCACCTCTGCCGTCCAACGGGCGAGGAAAGCCTTCTTGTGCTGCTCCAGATGCTCCATCACCGCGATACGTGAGCTCGCGGCAACCGCCGCCGTCGATCGCCGACACCGCGAAATGCCGCTCCACCGGGCCATAGCCCTGCAGGAATGCCGCGATGCGCGAGGGCGCGTTCCGCCTCGGGAATCAGGTCGATCTTGTTCATCACCAGCCAGCGCGGCTTGGCATGGAGCGCCTCGTCGTACTTGCGCAGTTCTTCGAGGATGGCGTGGGCGTCGTGCACCGGATCGGCAGCGGGATCGAGGGGGGCGATGTCCACGATGTGCAGCAGCAGGCGCGTGCGCTGCAGATGGCGCAGGAACTGGTGGCCCAGCCCGGCGCCCGCTGCCGCGCCCTCGATCAGTCCCGGGATGTCGGCGATGACGAAGCTGCGGTCACGATCGACCCGCACCACGCCGAGGTTGGGCTGGAGGGTGGTGAAGGGATAGTCGGCCACCTTGGGCCGGGCCGCCGATACGGCGCGAATGAACGTGGACTTGCCGGCGTTCGGCATGCCCAGCAGGCCGACATCGGCCAGCACCTTCAATTCCAGCTTCAGCTCGCGGCGCTCGCCCGGTTCTCCCGGTGTGCACTGGCGCGGCGCGCGGTTGGTGCTGGACTTGAAATGGAGGTTGCCCAGTCCGCCCTTGCCGCCTTTCGCCAGCAGCGCCCTCTTGCCGTGCTGGTCGAGGTCGGCGATCAGCTCGCCGCTCTCCAGATCGTTGATGACGGTGCCCACCGGGAAGCGCAGTTCGATGTCCTCGCCGCCCTTGCCGTAGCAGTCGGCGCCGCGGCCGTTCTCGCCGCGCTGGGCGCGGAAGATGCGCGTGTAGCGGTAATCGATGAGGGTGTTGAGGTTCTCGTCCGCGGTGCCATAGATGCTGCCGCCGCGGCCGCCGTCGCCGCCGCTCGGGCCGCCCCGCGGCACATACTTCTCGCGGCGAAAGGTGGCGACGCCATCGCCGCCGTTGCCGGCGATGATCTCGATCTTGGCTTCGTCGAAGAATTTCATGGATGGAATGACGGGGGATGGAAGCCGGCGGCGGCGAGCGTGAATCTCCCGCCGTTGCCGGCGATGATCTCGATTCTTCCTTCGTCGAAGAAGTTCATGGCATGGGCGGGACGCAGGGAAAAGCGGAGGCGGTCAAGCTTCGATGCCGAGCTGTTTGAGGATCAGGCGAACCAGGGAATCCTTGACTTCCGCATGTCTGGGGATGGGCGCCTTGCGGCCGTTGGTTGCGTTCGAGTAGATGTCGTGATTGGCACCATGACGATGCAGGGCGCAGTGATGCTTGAGCAACAGCCGGATCAGTTGCTGCCGCTTCATGCGGCGATCAGCAGCGGCTTCTGTCGTGCCCCCGGCGGTGATGGCATGTCGTCATCTGCACGCAGCAAACGGAAGACCTCGGCGATATTCTGTTCCAGTTCAGCCAGCGTCTCGCCTTGGGAAAAGCAGCCCGGTACTTCGCGCAAACGACCCACGTACCATCCGTCGTCGATCCAGTACTCCAGGGTAAGCGTAGCCATCGGGGAACTCCTGTTCTTGGCGCAAGGCTCCAGCTTAGGGGATTCAACAGCAACAAAAAAGCCCTATCGCCAGGATAGGGCTTCGTGCCGCAATCTTGGAACTTCAGGCTTGGGCGGCGACGATGATCACCGTCTTGCGACGCTGGGGGCCCTTGGTTGCGAACTCCACCGTCCCCGTCACCTTGGCGAACAGCGTGTGGTCCTTGCCCATGCCGACGTTCTCGCCGGCATGGAACTGGGTGCCGCGCTGACGCACGATGATGCTGCCGGCCGACACCAGCTGCCCGCCGTAGCGCTTGACGCCCAGCCGCTTTGATTCCGAATCGCGGCCGTTACGAGAACTGCCGCCTGCTTTCTTGTGTGCCATGTTGCCGCCTCCTTACGCCGAGATGCCGTCGATGCGGATCTCGGTGAAATTCTGACGATGCCCCTGGTGCTTCTGGTAATGCTTGCGCCGGCGCATCTTGAAAATCTTCACCTTCGGGTGCCGGCCTTGCGCCAGCACCGTTGCCTTTACCTGGGCGCCGGTAACCAGGGGCGCGCCGATCTTCACCGACTCGCCATCGCCGATCATGAGCACCTGATCGAGCGTGATTTCCGTGCCCACGTCTGCCGGTATCTGTTCTACCTTGAGTTTTTCGCCGGCGGCAACGCGATACTGCTTGCCTCCGGTTTTTATGACCGCATACATGAGATGGACTCCGAGAAAGCTGCTGGAAAAACGCGCTATTCTACGGAAAACCGCGTGTCAGGTCAAAGCCATGCGTACTTCCTTGACGCTCCGGGGAGGGGCGCCTACCATCGCGCTTTTTCTTCGACCGCCCGTTTTTTTCCCGCCACCCGATGATTTCCGAGCTTTTCGCCCCGATCGCCGAAGACATGCGCCGCGTGGACGACGTGATCCGCACGCGCCTGCATTCGGATGTCGTGCTGATCCGGCAGGTGGCCGAATATATCATCGGCAGCGGCGGCAAGCGCCTGCGTCCGGCGCTGGTCCTGTTCTCCGCCGGCGCCACCGGTTACCGCGGCGCCCACCACTGCGAGCTGGCGGCAGTGGTCGAGTTCATCCATACGGCGACCCTGCTGCATGACGACGTGGTGGACGAATCCGAACTGCGCCGTGGCAACAAGACGGCCAATGCCCTGTTCGGCAATGCCGCCTCGGTGCTGGTGGGCGACTTCCTCTATTCCCGTGCCTTCCAGATGATGGTCACCGTGGACAGCATGCCGGTGATGCGGGTGCTGGCCGATGCCACCAACACCATCGCCGAAGGCGAGGTGCTGCAACTGCTCAATTGCCACGACGCCGGTGTCGACGTCCCGTCGTATCTTCGCGTCATACGCTTCAAGACGGCCAAGCTGTTCGAGGCGGGTGCCCGGCTCGGCGCCATCCTCGGCCAGGTTTCGCCGCAGGTCGAGGACGGGCTGGCGCGCTATGGCATGCATCTGGGCACGGCGTTCCAGCTCATCGACGACGTGCTCGACTATTCCGGCGACGAGCACGCCACCGGCAAACATCTGGGCGACGATCTGGCGGAGGGCAAGCCGACGCTGCCCCTGATCCACGTGCTGCAGCATGGCTCGGCCGAGCAGATCGCGTGCGTTCGCCATGCCATCGAGCAGGGCGGGCGGGAGGACTTTCCGGGCGTCCTGGCGGCAATCCGGGCCACCGGCGCGCTGGAGGAGGCGCGGCGCATGGCGGTGGCCGAATCGGAACTGGCGATCGAATCCATGGCGCCGTTGCCGGATTCAAAATACAAGGAATGTCTGCTAGAATTGGCGCGCTTTTCTGTGGCGCGTGATCACTGAGCCGCCGGTTGCGGCGACGTGAGCCTCGCGCTGCGGCGCAGCGCCAAGTCTGTCGGGCCAAGCGCAAGCTTGGCTCTGTTGTTCTGGAAGGTCGATTCGGGGTGTAGCTCAGCCTGGTAGAGTACTGCGTTCGGGACGCAGGAGTCGGAGGTTCGAATCCTCTCACCCCGACCATTTCCGTTGTGTCGGTCCTGTCCGTGGCGGCGTTCTGCTCGCCACGGCATGCCGCTTCCGCTATATTCCGCCTGAGATTCGGAGCATGGGACGCGTGGGCAAACTGATCCTCCTCTTGTTCGTGGCGCTGGTCGGCTGGCTGCTGTTCAAGGGCCTGAAGGCGCCCGCTCGGCGCGAAGAGGGGAAGCGCTCGCCGCAGGATCGGCCAGTGGAGCGCATGGTGATATGCGAGCACTGCGGCGTGCATCTGCCGGAGAGCGAAAGCCTGCATGTCGGCGAAAGGCATTTCTGCTCCGAGGAACATCGTCGCCTCGCCGGCTGATCGCCTGTCGATGAGGGAATTCGCCCTCCCGGCCGTTTCCGGCGGCGCCACGGACACCGCCGATTCCCTCTGGCGCTCCCTCAGTTTTTTCAATCTCTACCGGCTGGTGGCAGCCAGCGTATTCCTGCTCTTCATCTTTTACTATCGTCCCGGGCCGGGCATCGCCGCCCACGACCGCGCGCTGTTCCTGGCCGTCGACGCCGTCTATTGGGTACTCGCGCTCGGCTTCATCGTGACGCACCGGCGGTTGCCGCTGCGCTTCAGCACCCTGCTGACGGTGCAGGTACTCACGGACATCGTCGTGCTGACGCTGCTGCTGTACGCCAGCGGCGGACAGAAGAGCGGCCTGGCGGTGATGCTGCTGGTGGTTCTGGCGGGTGCCGGCCTGGTCGGTCACGGGCGCATGTCGCTGTTCTACGCGGCGATGGCGACGCTGGCGCTGCTGCTCGAGCAAGGCTACCGCAGCCTGGTGTCAGAGGTGTCCGACGCCGATTTCGTCCAGGTCGGGATCATCAGCATGGCCTTCTTCGCCACCGCGGCCTCGGCCCGCCTGCTGGCGCGGCGGGTGATCGCGCACGAGGAGCTGGCGCGCAGTCGCGGAGCGGCGCTGGCGGACCAGCTGCGGGTGAACCAGCGCATCATCCGCGATGTCCATGACGGCGTTCTGGTCCTCGATCCGCTCGGCAGCGTGCGTCAGAGCAATCCCCAGGCTGAAACGCTGCTCGGCCTGGGCGCGCTGGCGGGGCGCAACGCGGCGGATTTGCTGCCCGAGCTGGCGGAGCAGCTGCGCCGATTCGGGACCACCGCCGGCGAGCGCGCCATGCTGCTGCGCTTCGCCCCCGGCGGGCGATCGTTGCGCGCCCGCCTGGTGGGGGCGGGCGGCGACACCCTGGTGTTCCTGGAGGACATGGGCCGGCTGCAGGCCCAGGCGCAGCAGATGAAGCTCGCCGCCCTCGGCCGCCTCACCGCGAACATCGCCCACGAGATCCGCAATCCGCTGTCGGCCATCAGCCACGCCGCGGAGCTGCTGCGCGAAGAGAAGCGGGCCGACATGCAGCAGCGGCTGACCCGCATCATCCGCGACAACTCGCAGCGTCTGGACCGGATGGTGCGCGACGTGCTGGACCTCGGCCGCCGCGACCGCATCGAGCCCGAGCAGATCGCGCTGCAGCCATTTCTCGCCACCTTCCTCGACGAGTTCTGCATGCACGAAAAGGTTGCGCCGGATCTGTTCGATCGCGCGGCCGACGATGGTGCGACGCTGGTTTTCGACCGCGCCCACTTCAATCAGGTACTGTGGAACCTGCTCGGCAACGCCGTGCGCTATTGCAGCGGCGGTGCGGCGGCGATTCGGCTCCGGGCCGAGGTCAGCGCCGCGGCGAACCGCTGCGAACTGCACATCATCGACGACGGCAGCGGCATCGACGAGACGCTGCGCGGCCAGGTGTTCGAGCCGTTTTTCACGACCCACAGCAAGGGCACCGGACTCGGGCTGTACATCGCTCGCGAGCTGTGCGAAGCCAACGGGGCGACTCTGACCCTGCGGGACAACGCGCCGGGCGCACACTTCTGCATCACAGGCAAATACCGGAAATGGGAACTCGAAACGACAGGCGCAGCCGCTCCGAGCTAGCGCAGGTGCTGGTGGTCGACGACGAAGCCGACATCCGCGAACTGCTGGATCTGACCATGGCGCGCATGGGACTGGCTGCCGACACCGCGGCCAACGTCGCCGACGCCAAGCGTCTGCTCGGCGGCAAGCAGTACCAGCTTTGCCTGACCGACATGCGCCTGCCCGACGGCAACGGTCTGGAGCTGGTGCGCTTCATCAGCGAGAACTGCCGCGATCTGCCGGTGGCCGTCATTACCGCCTACGGCAGCGCCGAGAATGCAGTGGCGGCGCTCAAGGCCGGCGCCTTCGATTACCTGTCCAAGCCGGTGTCCCTGGACCAGCTGCGGGCGGTGGTGAAATCCGCCCTCAAGATCGCGCAGCCCGAGGCCGACCTCGACCAGCCGGGGGCCTACCAGTTGCTGGGTGAATCGCCGGCGCTGCAGCAGGTGCGCACCATGATCGCGAAACTGGCGAAGAGCCAGGCACCGGTCTATATCTCGGGCGAATCGGGCAGCGGCAAGGAGCGCGCCGCACGCCTGATCCACGTGCTCTCGCCGCGCGCCAGCCAGCCCTTCGTCCCCGTGAACTGCGGTGCGATCCCGGAGAACCTGATGGAGAGCGAGTTCTTCGGCTACAAGAAGGGCGCCTTCACCGGCGCCGATGCCGATCGCGACGGCTTCTTCCAGGCCGCCCATGGCGGCACGCTGTTCCTCGACGAGGTGGCCGACCTGCCGCTGCAGATGCAGGTGAAGCTGCTGCGGGTGATCCAGGAGAAGCGCGTGCGCAGCATCGGCGACACGAGCGAGGATCCGGTCGATGTGCGCATCATCAGCGCCACCCATCAGAATCTGAAGGAGATGGTGGACAAGGGCCGGTTTCGCCAGGACCTGTTCTACCGACTCAACGTCATCGAACTCAAGATGCCCGCCCTGCGCGAATGCCGCGAGGATGTTCCGCTGCTGGCCGAAAAGATCCTGGAGCGTCTGGCGCGGGAAAGCGGCGCGCCCGTGCCGGGGCTGTCGCCGCAGGCGCTGCGGGCCCTGCAGGACTATCCCTTCCCCGGCAATGTGCGGGAGTTGGAGAACGTGCTGGAGCGCGCGCTGGCGCTGCTCTCCGGTGAGGAGATCGGGGTCGAGGATCTGAACCTGTCACCGGTCGAGGTGGAAACGGAAGGCACGCCGGCGGCCCACGGCGGCGGCCCGCTGCAGGACTATCTCGATCGGGTCGAGCGTCAGGCCGTCGTGGACGCCCTGCAGAAGACGCACTTCAACCGCACGGCGGCCGCCAAGCTGCTGGGCGTGACGTTCCGCTCGCTGCGCTATCGCATGGAGCGCCTCGGCCTCAAAGAGTGAACACGGATTCCGGCGCGGCGGACGGCGCAATCCTGGGCGGGGACGGCTGGCTGCGTGGCGTGCGGCGCGTGCCGTCGCCGAACTGCGATGCGCGCCCCGCCGGGGTGGCGCTCGATCTGGTCGTCGTTCATGCCATCAGCCTGCCACCGTGCGAGTTCGGGGGTGACGCCATCGAGCGCCTGTTCACCAACCGCCTCGACCCGCAGGCCCATCCCTACTACCGGCAGATCCATGCGCTGCGCGTGTCCTCCCACTTCCTGGTGCGCCGCGACGGTGCCCTGACGCAGTTCGTGTCCTGCGAGCAGCGGGCTTGGCATGCAGGCGCGTCCGCATGGCGCGGGCGCGATCGCTGCAACGATTTTTCCGTCGGCATCGAGATCGAAGGCTGCGACGAGTCTCCTTTCGAAGCCGCGCAGTACGGCGCGCTGGCGGGGCTCGTCGCTGCCATCGAGCGCCGCCATGCCATCGCCGCCATCGTCGGTCATTCCGATGTCTCGCCCGGGCGCAAGACCGATCCGGGCCCCCACTTCGACTGGCTGCGCCTGCACGCCTTGCTCGCCGCGGCCCGCGGTTGAGTTCCCCATATCCGCCGCATGCGAGTGGCGTTGCAGCCGGACGCGCGCGGATGTTGCGTGCACGCTGCAACTAGCGGGAAATTCGCGAAAAAATTCTTGCAGATTGAAAAATGACGCACTAGAATTAGTCGCATAACAGATAGGGGACACTACATCTAGTAGGTAGTCCGGAACGCAGCGGGAGAGGGGGGGTCGTGGCGATCCCGCACAGCCGAACAACAACGGCAGGAGGCGAGTCGATGCTGGTTGCGAGCGAGGTGGCGAAAGCGAATCCCCTGCCCCCCGATCTTTCCCCTGATACCTCTTCCTCTTCCTCCGCGCTGTACTCCCAGTTCCGGGTCATCCGCCGCAACGGCGCCGTCGTCGGTTTCGAGCCTTCCAAGATTTCCATCGCCATGACAAAGGCCTTTCTCGCCGTGAGCGGCGGGCAGGGGGCGGCGTCGGCGCGCATTCGGGATCTGGTTACCCAGCTCACCCATGTCGTGGTGACGGCTCTCGGGCGCCGCCAGCCCGAGGGCGGCACGTTCCACATCGAGGACATTCAGGATCAGGTCGAGCTGGCCCTGATGCGGGCCGGCGAGCACGAGGTGGCGCGTGCCTATGTGCTGTACCGGCAGAAGCGCGCCGAGGAACGGGCGCGGCAGAGACAGCTCAAGGAAACGGCGGAGCCGGTGCTGCATGTCACCGACAACGGCGAGCGCAGGGTGCTGGATCGGAGCGCCCTGCGGGCTCTGGTGGAGGCCGCCTGCGCCGGTCTGGGCGAGGCGGTAAGTCCGGCGCTCATCCTGGCGGCGACGCTGCGCAACCTCTACGACGGCGTGCCGATCGAGGAACTGCGCAAGTCCGCCGTGCTTTCGGCGCGCACGCTGATCGAGAAGGATCCGGCCTACAGTTACGTCACCGCCCGCCTGCTGTTGCATACCATCCGGCGCGAGGTGCTGGGCGAGGAGGTGTCCCAGGCGCACATGGCCGGACGTTATGCGGAGTATTTTCCGCAGTTCATCCGCCAGGGCGTGGCCGCGGAGCTGCTCGATGCGCGGCTCGGCCAGTTCGATCTGGCGCGTCTCGGCTCCGCGCTCGACGCAGCGCGGGATCTGAGGTTCGGCTACCTCGGCCTGCAGACGCTGTACGACCGCTACTTCCTGCATCTGCAGGAGCGGCGCATCGAATTGCCCCAGGCGTTCTTCATGCGCGTGGCGATGGGGCTGGCACTGAACGAGATCGAGCGCGAGGCGCGGGCCATCGAGTTCTACCAGGTCCTGTCGAACTTCGATTTCATCAGTTCCACGCCGACCCTGTTCAATTCGGGGACGCAGCGCTCCCAGCTTTCGAGCTGCTATCTGACGACGGTGTCGGACGATCTCGATGCCATCTTCGAGGCCATCAAGGAGAACGCGCTGCTGGCGAAATTCGCCGGTGGCCTGGGCAATGACTGGACGCCGGTACGGGCGCTGGGCAGTCACATCAAGGGCACCAACGGCAAGTCGCAGGGCGTCGTGCCCTTCCTCAAGGTGGTGAACGACACCGCGCTGGCGGTGAATCAGGGCGGCAAGCGCAAGGGCGCGGTGTGCGCCTATCTCGAAACCTGGCATCTCGATGTCGAGGAGTTCCTCGAACTGCGCAAGAACACGGGCGACGACCGCCGCCGCACCCACGACATGAACACGGCGAACTGGGTGCCGGATCTGTTCATGAAGCGGGTGATGGAAGGCGCGGAATGGACCCTGTTCTCGCCGTCCGACGTGCCCGATCTGCACGACAAGTACGGCAGGGCGTTCGAGGAAGCCTATCTCGCCTGCGAAGCGAAGGCTGCGCGGGGCGAGATCCGCCTGTGCCGGAAGGTGCCGGCACTGCAGCTGTGGCGCAAGATGCTCACCATGCTGTTCGAGACCGGACATCCCTGGATCACCTTCAAGGATGCCTGCAACGTCCGCTCGCCGCAGCAGCATGAAGGCGTGGTGCACAGCTCCAACCTGTGCACCGAGATCACCCTCAACACGTCTGCCAGCGAGATCGCGGTGTGCAACCTGGGTTCGGTGAACCTGGCGGCCCACCTGAAAACTGGCGATGGCCCGGCACGGCTCGACCACGACAAGCTCCTGCGCACGGTGCGCACCGCCATGCGCATGCTGGACAACGTCATCGACCTCAACTACTACGCCGTGGGCAAGGCGCGCACCGCCAACCTCAAACACCGTCCGGTCGGGCTGGGGATCATGGGTTTTCAGGACTGCCTGCACGAGCTGCGCCTTCCCTACGCCGGCGACGCGGCGATGGAGTTCGCCGATCGCTCGATGGAGGCGGTGGCCTACTACGCCTACCAGGCGTCCACCGAGTTGGCGGAAGAGCGGGGCCGTTATTCGTCTTTCCGCGGCAGCCTGTGGGACCGCGGCATCCTGCCGCAGGACACGCTCGACCTGCTGGCCGAGCAGCGCGGCGGTCACCTCGAAGTCGATCGCTCCGCCGCCATGGACTGGGAAGCGCTGCGCGCGCGCATCCGGCAGCATGGCATGCGCAACTCCAACTGCCTGGCGATCGCCCCCACCGCCACCATCGCCAACATCGTCGGCGTGGATGCCAGCATCGAGCCGACCTACCAGAACCTCTTCGTCAAGTCGAACCTGTCGGGGGAGTTCACGGTGGTGAATGAACACCTGGTGCGCGACCTCAAGCAACTCGGGCTGTGGGACGAGGTGATGGTGGCAGACCTCAAGTACTTCGACGGCTCGCTTGCCCGCATCGACCGCGTTCCGGCGGAGCTGCGCAGCCTTTACGCTACCGCCTTCGAGATCGAGCCGCGCTGGCTGGTGGAGGCGGCGGCACGGCGCCAGAAATGGATCGACCAGGCCCAGTCCCTCAATATCTATATGGCGGGGGCGTCCGGCAGGAAGCTCGACGAGACCTACAAGCTGGCCTGGCTGCGGGGACTGAAGACCACGTACTACCTGCGCACGTTGGGTGCCACCCATGCCGAGAAGTCGACCGGGGATGGCGGTGAGCTGAATGCGGTACCGGCCGAGGGCGCGGCAGACGCGAAGTTCTGCGCCATCGATGACCCCGAGTGCGAGGCCTGCCAATGAGGCAGCAGCGAGACGCGACGTGAACGGCGGCGAGGTGAGAACGGACGCGAAAGCCAGACGCCGCACCCGCCCGGAGCCTCATCCGCGGGATGCTGGAAGGCGTGGCTCGACGAAGGGATGCGAGGAGAGTCGATGCTGAGTTTTGATGACGACATGCCGCGTCTCTCGGTGCGCGCCGCGGTGCCGGCCTATGCCCCGGCCATTCTTCCGGGAGCGGCGGCGGTCGCGTCGCCCGATCGCGACGAGGCGATGCCGCCGCTGCGCCGCATTCGGGCCGAAGACAAGCGCATCATCAACGGCAAGACCGACGTGAACCAACTGGTTCCGTTCAAGTACAAATGGGCCTGGGACAAGTACATCGCCGCCTGCGCCAATCACTGGATGCCGCAGGAGGTCAACATGAGCCGCGACATCGCCCTGTGGAAGGACGCGCGGGGTCTGACCGACGACGAGCGCCTGATCATCAAGCGCAACCTGGGCTTTTTCGTCACCGCGGATTCCCTCGCGGCGAACAACATCGTGCTCGGGACCTACCGCCAGATCACGGCGCCCGAGTGCCGCCAGTATCTGCTGCGCCAGGCTTTCGAGGAAGCGATCCACACCCATGCCTACCAATACATCGTGGAGAGCCTCGGTCTGGATGAAGGCGAGATCTTCAACGCCTATCATGAAATCGCGAGCATCCGCGACAAGGACGAGTTCCTGGTGCCCTTCATCGACACGTTGACGGACCCGGCCTTCCGAACCGGCAGCCAGGAGAGCGATCAGAAACTTCTGAAGAGCCTGATTGTGTTCGCCTGCGTCATGGAGGGGTTGTTCTTCTATGTGGGTTTCGTGCAGATCCTCGCGCTCGGCCGGCAGAACAAGATGACCGGAGCGGCGGAGCAGTACCAGTACATCCTGCGCGACGAGTCGATGCACTGCAATTTCGGCATCGACCTCATCAACCAGATCAAGCTGGAAAACCCGCAACTGTGGACCCCCGCGCTGCGCGAGGAAATCAAGGCACTGATGAAGAATGCGGTCGAACTCGAATATCGCTATGCGGAGGACACCATGCCGCGCGGCGTGCTCGGCCTCAACGCGTCGATGTTCAAGGAGTATCTGCGCTTCATCGCCAACCGCCGCTGCCAACAGATCGGAATCGATGCGCTCTACCCGGGCGCGGAGAATCCTTTCCCCTGGATGAGCGAGATGATCGATCTGAAGAAGGAGAAAAACTTCTTCGAGACCCGGGTGACGGAATACCAGACGGGCGGGGCCTTGTCCTGGGAGTAGGGAACGATGCTGGAGTTATCGCGTCATCGCGCGGAGTCGCGGTGACGCCGCTGGACGAGATTGACGGGTTGCCGCGGGCGCGATGGCGCAGCGGATGGCCGCTTACCGAATTTTGCAGCGCGGGGCGACACGCCCTGCAGCCTGTCCTTCCCCTGACCGAGTTCCGGGGAAGGGACGAGATGAGTCGCGAAGAATTCAGTCCGCGCGGCGCGAGTTGCGCGGGTGAATAGTCCGTGCTTGTTCAGACGGGTTGCAGTTGTTTGTGTTCATTCCTGTTACTTTGCAGAAGGAGGTAAGCAAGATGGCTGAGACCAAGAAAACTACCGCCAAGAAACCGGCGGTGAAGAAGGCTGCGGTCAAGAAACCCGCCGCCAAGACCGCTGCCAAACCCGCAGTGAAGAAGGCTCCGGCGAAGAAGGCACCGGCTGCGAAGAAGCCTGTCGCCAAGAAGCCGGTGGCGAAGAAGCCCGCGGCCAAACCGGTGGCGAAGAAGGCTGCGGCGGCGAAGAAGCCTGTGGCCAAGAAGCCGGCGGCGAAAAAGCCCGCGGCCAAGCCGGTAGCGAAGAAGGCTGCGGCGGCGAAGAAGCCTGCGGCCAAGAAGCCCGCCGCCAAACCGGTGGCGAAGAAGGCTGCGGCCAAACCGGTGGCGAAGAAGGCTGCCGCCAAGCCCGTGGCGAAGAAGGCAGCGGCCAAGCCGGTGGCGAAAAAGGCAGCGGCCAAGCCGGCGGTGAAGAAGGCAGCGCCGGCCAAGAAGCCGATGGCGAAGAAGGCCCCCGCGGCGAAAGCGCCGGCAGCCAAGGCACCGGCGGTGAAAAAGCCGGCGGTGAAGAAAGTGGCGGCGAAGAAACCCGTCGCCGCTCCGGCTGCCCCCGCGACGACGGCGACGGCATCTGCGCCTTCGACTGCGGCAACACCGGGATTGAAGTCGTCGCTCAATCCGGCGGCGGCGTGGCCGTTCCCGACCGGGTCGCGCCCGTCCTAAGCTGCAGACCGGGACGCGCGGACGGGTTGGTGGCGGTGGGCGCATTGCGCCCACCGCGCCTCCGTCCGCCGTCTTTTTATTGGCGACGTTAGCTCGCGCAATTGAGTCCTGCCCCCAACTCATTGATCCTGCGGTCTTATCCGCAGTCCTTCCGAGCCTGCCCCGGCCTTGTCGCGGTCCCGAAAAGGCGCTTGGTGACCGGTCGGAGATCCAAGCCAGGCTTGGGTTTCCGGGCTGATACCCGCTGAGACCGAGTATCGGCGCGGATTTCCGCGCCATTGACTGGCTTGCTGTTCTCCCGTAGAGTTCGGTCTGCGTCGCAGCGTGGTTCCTTCGTCAGGTCAGATTGCGGTACGGGAACCACGTTAACACAATCCTATATCGCGATGCGCTTTTGCCAAGCATTTTGGCTGATCGCTGTTGCCAATCTTTGCCGCTCTTTCGTCAGTCCATGATCGGTAGTCGGGCCTGAGCCCGAAACCGGTCGAGTTGCAGGCGCCTCAAGGCGCTGATCGCAAGCAGTAATCCGAAAAAAGGCCCCCGGGGTACGGCTGTCCTTTTGCTTCGGATACGCGAAGAGAACTGGAAAGGAGGAAGCATGTTTTGCAGTTCCCGCATCAAGAAGCTCGCCCTGAACGGCGTTTCCCTCGTCATCCACTTCGCCCATGGCGGATTGCTCGTATTCGGGATTCTCGTCGCCGTCCTGGCGACCAGCTATTTCACAGGCGCGCTGGCGCCCTATCTCGCGGTCAAGGACGCTAATGCCGCAACCGTCGCGAATGCCGCGGAGCCGGTGCGTCCCGTGGTCCTCGCCGTCAGCGTCGAGCAGGATGGGGGCGCGATCCAGAATGCGGTTCAGGTCAAGCCACTGCGCCCCGAAATGCGCGCCGTGGCTGGTTATCTGGCGCGCAAGTATCGGGTTTCCACGATGGCGATGGAGCCCCTGGTGTCGGCCGCGCAATCGGCTGGGGCCGAACTGGGTCTGGATCCGCTCCTGATCCTGGCGGTCACGGCGGTCGAGTCGCGCTTCAATCCGTTTGCCGAAAGCACCATGGGCGCGCAAGGGTTGATGCAGGTGATACCGAAATTCCACCAGGACAAGCTGGAGGCCCATGGCACGGACAAGAGCGGGCTCCTGGATCCGGAAATCAACATACGCATCGGCGCCCGGGTTCTGAAGGAGTCCATCCGCCGGATGGGCAGCATCGAGGCCGGTCTGCAGCAATACAACGGCGCTCCTGGCGATAGCGAAGCGCCGTACGCCAACAAGGTCATGGCTGAGAAAGCCCGACTGGAGCAGGCGATGCGCCAGCAGGCTTCACGCCGCACGCGCCCCGTCGGTGCATGACAGGCGTCCGGCGGACCGCATGACCGCGCGTTCTTGGGTCGTCGCCGCCATCCTCGCCCTGGCCGGGACGTCGCTGGCCGGATTTGCGGCTGAGGGAATCGAGGTCGCGACGGCTTCGGGCAAGTTCGACGAGGTCAAGGAAAGCGTCACCCTCGCCATCGAAGGGCGGGGCCTGGTCATCAACTCCGTTTCCAAGGTCGGAGAGATGCTCGACCGCACCGGCGCCGATCTTGGCGCGGCCCGCAAGATCTACGGCAATGCGGAAGTGTTCGAATTCTGCAGTGCCAAAGTGTCGCGCCAGATGATGGAAGCGGCGCCCCAGAACCTCGTCTATTGTCCCTACACCATCGCGGTCTATACCGTGCCTGGGCAGCCCGGCAAGGTGTTCGTCGCCTATCGCAAGCCGCCGCCCGGCCCGGCCTTCGCGCCGGTCGAGTCGCTGCTCAAGGAGATCGTCGGCGAGGCGGCGCGCTGACGCGCAGCTCTCAGCCGCGTCCGAGGAGGCGGGCGATCCGCTCCGCCCCCTCTTCCAGTCGTTCGCGGCTGGTGGTGTAGGCAAAGCGCACATGGCGCTGCGGGGCGTTGGCCCCGAAATCCAGTCCCGGCGTCAGCGCCACGCCCGCCTCCTCGATCAGGCGGTGGGACAGCGTTCCGCTGTCCATCCCGAACGCACCTATCCCCGCATAGAGGTAGAACGCGCCGCGCGGTTCGGCGCCGATATCGAACCCGATCCGGCGCAGGGCCGGCAGCAGAAAATCGCGCCGCGCCTCGAACTCGGCCCTGCGCTGCTCCAGTATCGCAATCGTTTCCGGTCGGAATGCCGCCAGGGCTGCGTACTGCGCCGGCGTCGAGGGCGAAATGTAGAGGTTCTGCGCCAGCTTCTCGATATCCCGCACGAAGCGTTCCGGCGCGATCAGCCAGCCGAGCCGCCAGCCCGTCATGCCGAAGTATTTCGAAAAGCTGTTCACGATGAATGCGTCGTCCGCGACCCGGAGCGCGGTTTGCGCCTCGCAGCCGTAGGTCAGGCCGTGGTAGATCTCGTCCGCGATCAGGGCGCCGCCGTGCTGGCGAGCCAGTTCGGCCAGCGCTGCGAGGGTGGCACCGGGCATCAGGGTACCGGTGGGATTGGCCGGAGACGCCACCATCACGCCCTTGGTGCGGGCGGACCAGGCGGCGCCGACCTGGTCTGCGGCCGGTTGATAATCGCTGGCGGCCGACACCGGCAGCGCCCGCGGCACGCCTTCGAAAACGCGCACGAAATGGCGGTTGCAGGGGTAGCCCGGGTCGCCGAGCAGGATTTCGTCGCCGGGGTCGACCAGCACGCCCAGCGCCAGCAGCAAGGCGCCGGAGGCGCCGGCGGTAACGATCACCCGCTGCGGCGCGATGTTGACGCCGTAGCGCGTGCGGTAAAAGCCGGCAATGGCTTCGCGCAACTGCGGAATGCCCAACGCGGGCGTGTAATGAACCTGGCCGCCACGCAGGAAGCGGGCCGCGGCTTCCAGGACCGGCTCCGGAGTACCGAAATCGGGCTCACCAACCTCCATGTGGATGATCGAACGGCCCTGGGCTTCCAGTTCCCGCGCGCGGGTCAGCAACTCCATGACGTGGAAAGGTGCTATGTCTGCCATGCGGGCGGCGATCCGCGGCAGCGGGGAAGGCAAGGCGCTCATGCGGCCGGGCTTGGAAATGGGGATGGGCGAAGTGTAAACCACGCCCGTGGCGGGTGCCGGCTGCCCTGCGCGGGATGGCGACCGTCCGCTCGACGACCGCCGCCGGCGGCGTGCGTCCGTCCACCAGCGCCCGTTCGAAAAGTTCGCGCTTGAGCATGAACTCGCGCCGCAGCCGCACCTTCAGCCTCTCGAACAGCTTACCGTGCATGTGAAGCTCGGCACGCCACATCCCGGTATCGACCCGGGTCAGTTGCTGGAACTGCTCGGGCGTGACCGACTCCAGCCCCGACCAGTCCAGATCCTCGAAGCGCGGCATCCACCCCAGTGCCGTCTGCCGGGCGCTGCCGCGGCCTTGTATCCGATCGGCCATCCATTTCAGGACCCGCATGCGTTCGCCGAATCCGGGCCACAGGAGGTTGCCCTGCTCGACCAGTTTACGCAGAAGATGCGCGGCGGGTTGTCCACGATGTGGCCGATGCGCAGCCGGCGGTTGAAGCAGTCGCCCATGTGGTAGCCGCAGAGCGGCAGCATGGCGAAGGGTTCGTGCCGGGCTTCGCCGATCTTGCCCGCCGCCGCCGCCGTCGTTTCCGAGCCAAGGGTGGCAGCCATGCAGACGCCGTAATTCCAGTTGAACGCCTCGAACACCAGGGGCACCGTGGTGGAGCGGCAGCCGCCGAAGATGAAGGCCGAGATCGGCACGCCCTGGGGATCCTGCCGGGCCGGGTCGAGCGACGGGCACTGCTTCGCGGGCGCGGTGAAGCGGGCGTTGGGGTGCGCTGCCTTGCGCCACGCAGGCTTTGAGTCGGGCATGACGTACGTAATCGGGAGATGCGGCGCGGACGGTTTCGGACAAGCGTTGGCTCGTGGGCTGTCTCCGGGAGAATCGGATGGCAATAGTCCCCGGCCGCATCATTCCTGCAATGCGGTTTCCGGGTTGCCGCGCGTGCGGCACCGGGCTGGCGCTGGAATAGTCGTTGGGGCGGTGCGGGAGCCGCGGGATTACGCCATACCTGCCCGGCGGCAATAGAAGGCCTTCTTGTTCCCATAAAAACGGTGAAGGGGATAGATCCGGGGGGCGGCCGCCGCGGACCATGGCGACTGTGGCTGCCGCGAGGTAACATGCCAACCTTTGGCCGACCAGCCCGTGCCCGAGGGGCACCGTATATGAATGAGCGAGTAAAGAGCGTTGCCCTGGACTACCATCGCCTGCCGACGCCCGGCAAGATTGCCGTCACCCCGACCAAGGCCTTGACCAACCAGCAGGATCTGTCGCTGGCCTATTCGCCCGGGGTGGCCGAAGCGTGCGAGGCGATCGTCGCCGACCCGTCCCAGGTCAGTTGTCTCACGGCGCGCGCCAATCTCATCGGCGTGGTAACCAATGGGACGGCGGTGCTCGGCCTCGGACCCATCGGCCCGCTCGCCGCGAAACCGGTCATGGAAGGCAAGGCCGTCCTTTTCAAGAAGTTTGCCGGCATCGACGTGTTCGACATCGAGATCAACGAGCGCGACCCTGACCGGCTGGTGGACATCGTCGCCTCCCTCGAGCCGACGTTTGGCGGCATCAACCTGGAGGACATCAAGGCGCCCGAATGCTTCGAAGTGGAGCGCAAACTGCGGGAACGGATGAAGATTCCCGTGTTTCACGACGACCAGCACGGGACGGCGATCGTCGTCGGAGCGGCGGTGCTCAACGGCCTCAAAGTCGTCGGCAAGGACATTCGCCACGTCAAGCTGGTCGCCTCCGGGGCGGGAGCGGCGGCCCTGGCCTGCCTCGACCTGCTGGTGCTGCTGGGCTTGCCGGTGGAGAACGTCTGGGTGACCGACATCAAGGGCGTGGTGTACAAGGGCCGGCTCGAGGACATGGACCCGCACAAGGCCCGCTACGCCCAGCCCACGGACGCGCGCAAGCTCGGCGACGTGATCGCCGACGCCGACATCTTCCTGGGACTGTCCGCCGGCGGCGTGCTGAAGCAGGACATGGTGAAGCGCATGGCGCCGAAGCCGCTGATCCTCGCCCTGGCCAATCCGACGCCGGAAATCATGCCGGAGGAGGTGAAGGCGGTGCGTGACGACGCCATCATGGCCACCGGCCGCTCGGACTACCCAAACCAGGTGAACAACGTGCTGTGCTTCCCGTTCATTTTCCGCGGGGCGCTGGACGTGGGCGCCACCACCATCACCGAGGCGATGAAGCTGGCCTCCGTTCAGGCCATCGCCGAACTGGCTCAGGCCGAGCAATCGGAGATCGTGACCGCGGCGTACGGCGAGCGCCAGCCGAGCTTCGGCCCGGAATATCTGATTCCCAAGCCCTTCGATCCCCGATTGATCGTCAAGATCGCCCCTGCGGTGGCCAAAGCCGCCATGGACTCCGGCGTGGCGACGCGGCCGATCGCCGATTTCGACGCTTATCGCGCGCAGCTCGATGCCTTCGTTTACCACTCCGGCTTCATCATGAAGCCGGTGTTCGCCGTGGCGAAGGAAAATCCCAAGCGCATCGTGTTCTCCGAAGGAGAGGACGAGCGCGTGCTGCGTGCGGTCCAAGTGGTCCTGGAGGAGGGGATGGCGCAGCCCATCCTCATCGGGCGTCCGACGGTGGTGGAAAAGCGCATCCAGCAATATGGACTGCGCCTCAGGATCGGCGAGGATTTTCAGCTCATCAATCCGGAGTGGGACCCCGAGCGGTATCGCCGCTACTGGGTCGAGTATCACCGCCTGGCCGAGCGCAAGGGCATCACCGAGCAGTACGCCAAGATCGAGATGCGCCGGCGTCAGACCCTGATCGGATCGATGATGATCCACTACGGCGAGGCCGACGGCATGATCTGCGGCACCTTCGGCCTGCATCATCTGCATCTGCATTACATCGATCAGGTGATCGGCCGGCGTGCCGGGGTGGCCAATTACTACGCCATGAACCTGCTGGTCCTGCCCACGCGCACCCTGTTCATCTGCGATACCTATGTCAATTACGATCCGACCTCGGAGCAGATCGCCGAGATGACCGTCCTGGCAGCGGAGGAGGTGCGTCGATTCGGACTCGTACCGAAAGTGGCGCTCCTGTCGCACTCCGAGTTCGGCACCGAAAGCACGCCGACGGCAGTCAAGATGCGCCGGGCCCTGGACATTCTGTGGAAGATCGCGCCGGACCTGGAGGTGGAGGGCGAGATGCACGGCGATGCCGCGCTCTCGGAGGAGATCCGGATGTCGATCTTTCCGCGCTCGCGCCTCAAGGGCGACGCCAACCTGCTGATCATGCCGACGGTGGATGCGGCCAACATCGCCTTCAACCTGCTCAAGACCGCAGCCGGCGATGGCCTGACCGTGGGGCCGATGCTGCTTGGCGCCGCGAAGCCGGTGCATATCCTGACGCCGACGGCGACCGTGCGTCGCATCGTCAACATGACGGCCCTGACCGTGGTCGAGGCGACGGCCGGCCACCGCCAGGAGCGCGGCGCACTCTAGAAGCGCCGCCGCTTGCCGTAACAGCCTGAGTTGGCTCGGGGCTTTGCGCGGCGGGCCGCGAGCAGTGGCAACATCGGACGGTATCGATTCTTGAATTGACTTAAACAAACACTTTTATCCCTCTATTTTTGCTTGCAAACCCCGATGAGATCATTAAACTCTGAGGAAAACAGAAGTGCTCTCTCGAGGAGAACCGGATGAAACCAGGATCGGCAGTGCTCCCCTTGCTTTGTGCCGCCCTGTTGGCGGTTTCGGCCGCGCTGAGCAGCGGTGTCCAGGCGGCGACCGCGGAGAAGGCCACGCCGGCCAAGAGCGCCACCAAGGGCGCCACCAAGCCCGCCAAGAAGGACAGCGTCAAGACGGCTCCACCTTCCACGGCAAAGAAGCAGGCGGTCGCAACCGCCACCAAGAGCGCAAAGAGCGCCAAGGTGCGGCTCACCCGGAAGCAGCAACTCGCCGCCAAGAAAGAGGCCGAATCGCGGGCAGCCGTGGCTGCCGCGGCGAGGGAACTCAACCACTTTGCCGTCGATGGCGACGGCAATCCGCTGCTTCGCTCTGCCGCCGTCGTGGTGCAGGATCAATCGTCGGGCACGGTGTTGTTCGAAAAGAACTCCGACGCCGTGCTGCCGATCGCGTCGATCACCAAGCTCATGACGGCCATGGTGGTGCTGGACGCCAAGCAGGGCCTGCGCGAGACCCTGGCCATCGATGACGATGACGTGGACACGCTGCGCAACACCCGGTCGCGCCTTGCCGTCGGCACCCAACTCATGCGCGAGGACATGCTGCGGCTGGCGCTGATGTCGTCGGAAAATCGCGCCGCCGCTGCGCTGGCGCGGCATTATCCGGGCGGCAGCGCGGCCTTCATCGCGGCCATGAATCGCAAGGCAGCGGACCTCGGACTAGCCGACACCCGCTTCTTCGATTCCACCGGACTCAATGCTGGCAATGTCTCGAGCGCCCGCGACCTGTGCAAGATGGTAACGGCAGCCACGAAATACCCGCTGATCCGGGAGTTCACCACCACGGCCGAGTACACGGTGGAGATCCATGGCCGGGCGCGCACCTTCCACAACACCAATGCGCTGGTGCGCAATCCCGACTGGGACATCGGCGTCTCCAAGACCGGTTTCATCAACGAGGCCGGCCGCTGCCTGGTCATGCAGGCCTGGCTCAACGAGAAGCCGATGATCATCGTCCTGCTCGACTCATGGGGCAAGCTGACGCGCCTGGGTGATGCCAATCGCATCAAGCGCTGGGTCGAGAGCGCGACGCTGACCGCGCGTCCGGCGAGTTGAGCGGCGGCAAGGCGGTGGCGGCACCCCTGATCGATCTGCTGCCGCCGCAAGACCCCGCCCTCCAGGAGATCCTGGCGGGGCTGGCGCGGCATCCCAAAGAACTTCCCGCAAAGTATTTTTACGACGCCGCCGGCTCGGCGCTGTTCGAGCGCATCTGCGATCTGCCCGAATACTATCTGACCCGGGCCGAGCTGCAGTTGATGGAGCGTCATGCCCCGGCCATGGCCGACTTTCTCGGCGCCGGCTGCGAGTTGATCGAATTCGGCTGCGGCTCCGGGCGCAAGACACGTCTGCTGCTGGAGGCACTGCAGCCGCTCGCCTTCGTGCCGATAGACATCTCGCGCGCCGCCTTGGAGGGCGCCTGTTCCGATCTGGCGCGGGACTTCCCGGGCGTGCGCATCACGGCGCTGCTGGCGGATTACACGCGAGCGATCGACTACCCCCGCAGCAGCGACTTGGCCATCGGTCGTCGCGCCGTCTATTTTCCCGGCTCCACGGTCGGCAACTTCACGCGCGAGGAGGCGACCGCCTTCCTGCGCATGGTACGCGACCTGGTCGGCGACGGCGGCGCGCTGGTGATCGGCGTCAACCTCAAGAAGGACCCGGCTGTGCTGCACGCCGCCTACAACGATGCGGCGGGCGTCACCGCCGCGTTCAATCTCAACATGCTGGCGCATCTCAACCGCCGCTTCGGCGCCGACTTCGATCTGGCCGGATTCGAGCACTTCGCGTTCTATGATGAACAGATGGGGCGCATCGAGATGCACCTGCATGCGCTGCAGCCGCAGAAGGTGCGGCTGGCGGGCCACTCGTTCGGTTTCGCCGCCGGCGAACTGATGCGCACCGAGATTTCCTGCAAGTACGACGTGCAGGAGTTCGAGAACGTCGGTCGGCGTGCGGGCTTCCGGCCGGCCAGGACCTGGTTCGACGACGGGCAGCGCTTCGCCGTGTTCGGCTTCGTCGGCGCTTGATACCAGCGTCGGCCGGCAGGCGCGCCGGTCGGTGTGTACTCGCCTCGACGCCGAGGGTCGCGCGGCCCGGGAGGAAACGCCGATGATCGATGATCGCCACCGCTTCGAGACCGCCATCGCCCGCATCGATGCCGCCAACGCCAAAGATCCGGAGCACGAGCGGGTCAACGCACAGTCGCTGGCGAAGGAGTTGATTTACGGACGGCGCATGAGCGAAATGCTCGACCGTTTTGCGCCCGACTCCCCCGAGGCCCTGCAACTCGCCGTGCGCGGCCAGCACATCCGGCGCTGGGAAATCCCCCGCGCCTCCTATCCCCAGACACCGTTCGGCTACAAGCAGTGGCGCGCGCGCCTGCTGAAGTTCCACGCCGAAGCCGCCGCCGCGATCCTGCGGGACGTGGGGTACGACGACGCTACGGTCGGAACAGTGGAATGCCTGCTGCGCAAGGAAGGCGTCAAGGTGAACCCGGATACGCAGACGCTGGAGGACGTGGCGGACCTGGTGTTCCTGGAGCATTACCTGGCGGATTTCGCCGCCACCCACCCCCAGTACGACGACGCGAAGCTGACCGACATCCTGCGCAAGATTTGGCGCAAGATGTCGGCCGCTGGCCGTGCCGCGGCCCTCACCCGGGTCAATCTGCCCGAGCAGTTGGTACCGCTGATCCGGAAAGCGGCCGCACAAAGCGGCGAAAAATAAGTCGGCGACGAATAAGTACGTCGCGCCTCAACCGCTCGACCGACGCTCCCGCTTGCCCTCAGCGTTTCTTCGCCGGCAGGTATCCGATCGTGTGGGAGATCTCTTCGGCAGTCTGGCGCACCAGCGGCGCCCAGTCCGGGTTGAAGCGGTCCGCCGGCGCCGACAGGGAGATGCCGGCCACCAGTTCGCCGGTGTCGTCGCGGATGCCGGCGGCGATGCAGCGCAGGCCGGTCTCGGCCTCCTCGTTGTCGAAGGCGATGCCATGGCGCCGCACGCGGTCGAGTTCCTTCTCCAGCGCCTGCAGCGTGGTCAGGGATGTCGGCGTGAAGCCGGGCAGCCCTGTGCGCTTGGCATATTCCTTCACCTTGGCGGCGCCGTCCTCCGCCAGGAACAGCTTGCCCGTCGCGGTGGTGTGCAAGGGCGCGCGCGCGCCCACCAGATGGACCACCTTGATCGAGGCGCGTCCGCTGGATGTGCGCTCGACGTACACGATCTCGTCGCCCTGGCGCACTCCCATGTTGACGCTCTCGCCGATGGCCTGGTGCAGCTTCTGCATCTGCGCCATGGCGGAATCGCGGATATTGATGCGCGACTTCACCAGATTGCCCAACTCCAGCAGGCGGATGCCGAGACCATAATAGCCGGGCTCGCCGCGTTCGACGAAGCCGCTCGCCGCCAGGGCCGAAAGGATTCGATGCGCCGTCAACGGATGCAGCCCGGATTCCTGCGCCAGTTGCTTGAGGCTCACCGGTTCTTGGTAGTAGGACAGGACGTCGAGCAGTTTCATCATGCGCTCGATGACCTGGATCGGGTTCCTGTTTTCCGCGCCGGAAAGCGATTGACTCGCATTTTTCGCCATGGCCGAATACTATACTCCTAGAGAGCGGTCCACCATGCGAAACGCAGTCTTGGCATGCGAGAAACGGAGGGTTCATGCGCGTCGGCCTGTTCGTCACCTGTCTCGTCGACCTGATTCGCCCGCGCATCGGCTTCGCCGCCCTCCGATTGCTGGAAGCGGCCGGCTGTCAGGTGATCGTTCCTGCGGCCCAGACCTGCTGCGGCCAGCCCGGATACAACTCGGGCGATCGGTCCGCCACCCGTGCGCTGGCGCTCAAGCTGATCGACGAGTTCGCCGACTGCGAATACGTGGTGCTGCCCTCCGGTTCCTGCGCCGGGATGATCCGCGAGCACTATGCCGACGTGTTCCGGGATGACGCCGCCAACGGGCAGCGCGCCGCCGCCCTCGCCGCGAAGACCTATGAACTGACCGATTTCCTGGTGAATGTGGCGAAACTCGACCGCGTGCCGGGCCGCTTCGACGGCAGCGTCACCTACCACGATTCCTGTTCCGGCCTGCGCGAACTGGGCGTCAAAGCGCAGCCGCGCGCCCTGCTGTCCAAGGTGCCGGGTCTGCGCCTGACCGAGTTGAACGGCGCCGAAGAATGCTGCGGCTTCGGCGGCGCGTTCTCCGTCAAGTTCGGCGACATCTCGGCGCGCATCGCGGAACGCAAGTGCGGCAACATCCAGGCCAGCGGCGCGGACGCCATCGTCGGCGGCGACCTCGGCTGCCTGCTCAACATCGAAGGCAAGCTGCGGCGCATGGGCGACGACAGGACGCGCGTGCTGCACGTCTCCGAAGTGCTGGCGGGGAACGACTGATGGAAGTCCGCTCCATGCACTTCAAGGCGCGGGTCGCGGAGAAGCTGAACGACCCGGTCCTGCAGGGAAATCTCAGGGTCTCCAAGGGCAAGTTCGTGGACAAGCGCGCCGAATCGATCCGGGAACTGCCCGAGTTCGAGGCGACGCGCGATGCGGCGGAGGCGATACGCAACCGGGCGCTGCGCGACCTCGACCTCTGGCTCGAAGAGTTCGAGCGCAAGGCGACGGCAGCGGGAGGAAACGTCCTGTGGGCGAGGGACGGCGACGAGGTGTGCCGGCTGGTGATCGACATCGCGCGCCGGCACGGCGTGCGCAAGATCACCAAGTCGAAGTCGATGCTGTCGGAGGAGGCCGGGCTCAATCAGGCGCTGGAGGCGGCGGGCATCCAGCCGGTGGAGACCGATCTCGGCGAGTACATCCTGCAGATCAACGACAACGAGCCGCCGTCGCACATCATCGCGCCCGTGGTGCACAAGTCCAAGGAAGAGGTGGCGGACCTCTTCGCCCGGGTGCATGGCAAGCCGCGCAAGACCGACATCAACGAGATGACGCGCGAGGCGCGGGAGATCCTGCGGCCCCACTTCCTCAGCGCCGAGATGGGCATCTCCGGCGGCAACTTCCTCATCGCCGAGACCGGCTCGGTGGCGGTGGTGACCAACGAGGGCAACGGCCGCATGGTGACCTCGCTGCCCAAGGTGCATGTGGTCATCACCGGGGTGGAGAAGGTGATCCCGACGCTGGAAGACCTGTGCACCCTGATGCGCCTGCTGCCGCGCTCCGCCACCGGCCAGTCCATCACCAACTACATCTCGGTCCTCACCGGCAGGAAACGGCCGGAAGAGTTGGACGGCGCCGAGCACATGTATTTCATCCTGGTGGACAACGGCCGGGTCGGTCTGCTCGGCAGCGAGTTTCAGGACATGCTGCGCTGCATCCGCTGCGGCGCCTGCATGAACCATTGTCCCGTGTATCAGACGATTGGCGGCCACGCCTACGGCTGGGTCTATCCGGGACCGATGGGCTCGGTGCTGACGCCGCTCTACACCGGTCTCGACCAGGCGCTCGACCTGCCGCACGCCGCGACGCTGTGCAACCAGTGCGGCGTCGTCTGTCCGGTGAAGATTCCGCTGCCCGAGCTGCTGCGCAAGCTGCGCGAGAAGCAGGTGGAACAGGGCATGCGGCCGTGGTTCGAACGCGTCGCCCTCAAGACATGGGCGTGGGTGGCGACCCAGCCCTGGCTCTATGCGCTGGGAACGAAGTTCGCCGTGCGCTATCTGCGCTGGCTGGCGCATGGCAGCGATCGCATCCGCGTGCTTTCGGCGGCGCCGAGCTGGACCGAGGGCCGCGACTTCCCCGCGCCCGAAGGCAGGACTTTCCGAGAACTGTACGCACAACGACAAAGGCGTTAGCCACAGAGCGCACCGAGAACACGGAGATACCCGTATCTCAGTCTCTCTGTGACCTTGTGACCTCTGTGGCTATGATCCTACTTCATGCACAAGATCGTCTTCCTCGAACGCGACTCCATCCGCGCCGATGTGCGCCGGCCCGAATTCCCCCACGTCTGGGAGGAGCATCCGCTCACGCCACCCGAACTGGTGCTGCCACGGCTGCAGGACGCCACCATCGCCATCACCAACAAGGTGGTGCTGCGCGGCGAGCTGCTGTCCAGCCTGCCGCAGCTGCGGATGATCGCGGGCGCCGCCACGGGCACCGACAATATCGATCTGGAATACTGCCGCAGCCATGGCATCGTCGTCTCGAACATCCGCGGCTACGCGGTGAGCGCGGTGCCGGAGCATGCGTTGATGCTGGCGCTGATGCTCAAGCGCAAGGTGCTGGCCTACCGCCGGGATGTGGCCGATGGCAAGTGGCAGCACGCGGCCATGTTCTGCTTCTTCGATCACCCGATCAGCGACCTTGCCGGCGGCACCATCGGCATCGTCGGCCGCGGTTCGCTGGGGCAGGGCGTGGCGCACCTGGCGCAGGCCTTCGGCATGGAAGTGCTGTGGGCGGAGCACAAGGGGGCCGCCGCAGTGCGTCCGGGTTATACGTCATTCCGGCAAGTATTGCGGGAAGCCGATGTGATCTCCCTGCACTGCCCGCTCAACGACAGTACGCGCCACCTGATCGGCGAGTCCGAGCTGCGGGAAATGAAGCGCGACGCGGTGCTGATCAACACCGCCCGCGGTGGCCTGGTGGACGAGGGCGCGCTGGCGCGGGCGCTGCAGGAAGGCTGGATCGGGGGCGCCGGCTTCGACGTGCTGTCGAAGGAGCCGCCGCGGGACGGCAACGTCCTGCTGGAGCCGGAACTTCTGAACCTGCCCAACTTCATACTGACACCGCATGTGGCCTGGGCCAGCGCCCGGGCCATGCAGACGCTGGCGGACCAGCTGATCGCCAACATCGAAGCCTACGTGCGCGGCGAGCCGCGCAACCGGGTGGCGTAATTGCCGAGGGGCACAGACATGGACTCGCGGGAAGACATCCTCGGCCGCATCCGCCAGCGCCTCGGCCGCACTGCGGCCAACGCCGACAGCGGCGCGCGCCGGCGTGGCTGCGGCGCTGAAGGCACGGGTGCAGGGGCCCCGTCCGCCGGCAGGCCCGATCTGCTGGCACGGCTGCGGGAAAGATCGGAACTGCTCTCCAGCACGGTGGATGTCGTCCCGGCTGTCGCTCAGGTTCCCGCCGCCGCCGCGCGCTACCTGCGCGAGCATGCTCTTGCCCTGCGTGCGGTCTGTGTCCCCGAACTGGCGCACTTGGACTGGGCCGGAGCGGGGCTGGAGGTGGCGGCGCGCGCCGCGCGGGAGGACGATCTGGTCGGCATCACCGGCTCCTTCTGCGCCATTGCCGAGACCGGAACCCTGATGCTATGCTCGACCCCGGACTCTCCGGCAACGGTGAGCCTGCTGCCGGAGACCCATATCGCGATCGTGGACGCGCAGCGTATCGTGCCGGGCATGGAGGAAGCCTGGCAGTTGGCGCGGGAGCATTTCGGCGACCTGCCGCGCGCCGTGAATTTCATCTCCGGCCCGTCGCGCACCGGCGACATCGAACAAACCATCGTGCTGGGGGCGCACGGCCCCTATCGCGTTCATCTCATCCTCGTGACCGGCTGACTGGCCGGTCGGAGCGGGCATCTGCCCGCGGCTGTTCAACGCAATCCCGCGCGCCCCGATCGGGCGCCCGGCACGGTCTGCGCACTTCCATGCGCACCTCGACCCGGCTCAGGAGGACTCACCGATGCGGCTATCGCTGCGCTTCATCATTCCGCTTTTTCTGGCGCTGGCCGGCGTGGCCTATGGCCTCGTGCCGCTGGTCGATCGGCTCACGCTGAAGTGGTTCGTGCGCGACCTCGACATCCGGGCCACGCTGGTGGCGAATACCGTGCAGGAACCGCTGCAGGAAATCATGGTCAGCGGCACCAGGACAAAGATGATCCGCTTCTTCAACAAGATCATCCAGGACGAGCGCCTCTACGCCATCGGCTTCTGCGAAACGGCAGTCGGCCAGCCGGTCGCCACCACCACCTATCCGGCGGCGCTGGACTGCAGGGACCTGGACGCCTACCGCGATCCGGCGGCCCACCTGCTTCCCAGCTCCCAGGGCCCCCTGCACGTGACGATCAAGGATCTGCAGGCCGAAGGTGCGGCGATGGGGCGACTGGTGCTGGTGCACGACATGAGTTTCGTGCAGCGCCGCAGCGACGAAACCAAGAAGTATCTGTTCTACCTGTTCGTCGGCCTCGGCGCGCTCGTTTCGCTGATCACGGTGGTGATCGCGCAACTCAGTTGGCGCGGCTGGGTCCTCGGCACCCGCGCCCTGCTGCGCGGCGAAGGGCTGCTGCGGCCGGTGCAGAAATTCAACGTGCCGGAGCTGCAGCCGATCGCGCGCGATCTGCGCACCCTGATCCGCGAGCTCGAATCCGAATTCCGGCCGCAGGACGACAGCCAACTGCCGTGGACGCCGGACACGCTGCGCGCCATCCTGCGCGCCGACCTGAGGGGCGAGGACATCCTGGTCGTCTCCAACCGCGAACCCTACATCCATGTGCGCGAAGGCGACAGCGTCGAGGTGCGGCGCCCGGCGAGCGGCCTGGTGACGGCGCTGGAGCCGATCATGCGCGCCTGTTCCGGCACCTGGATCGCCCACGGCAGCGGATCCGCCGACCGCGACGTGGTGGACGCCCGCGACCGTGTCGCGGTGCCGCCGGAGCATCCGGCCTACCAGATACGCCGCGTCTGGCTCACCGCGGAAGAAGAGGCGGGCTACTACTACGGCTTCGCCAACGAGGGCCTGTGGCCGCTGTGCCACATCGCCCACGTGCGGCCGGTGTTCCGCGCGGCGGACTGGAATCACTACATCGCGGTGAACCGCAAGTTCGCCCGGGCGGTGGCGGAGGAAGCGAAGACCAACAATCCCATCGTGCTGGTGCAGGACTACCACTTCGCCCTGCTGCCGCGCATGATCCGGGAACGGCTGCCCGAGGCCACCATCATCACCTTCTGGCACATCCCCTGGCCGAATCCCGAAACCTTCGCCATCTGCCCGTGGCGCGAGGAACTCCTCGACGGCATGCTCGGCAGCAGCATCCTGGGCTTCCATACCCAGTTCCACTGCAACAACTTCGTCGATACCGTCGATCGGATGCTCGAGGCGCGGGTGGATCGGGAGACTTTCACCATCTCCTATGGCGGCAAGCTGACGGCGGTGAAGCGCTATCCGATCTCCATCGAGTGGCCCCCCTCCGCGCACCTCACCGCCAAGCCGGTGGAGCAGTGCCGTGCCGACGTGCGGCAGCGCCATGGCCTGCGCCCAGACAGTCTGATCGGCGTCGGCGTGGATCGGATGGACTACACCAAGGGCATCCTGGAGCGATTCCGTGCCGTCGAGCGCCTGCTCGAGATCGAACCCGACTGGATCGGCAAGTTCGTGTTCATCCAGATTGCCGCGCCGACCCGCTCCAGCATCGAGCAGTATCAGGAGTTCGAGGTCCACGTGCGCGCGCTGGCGGCGAAGATCAACAGCCGCTACGCGCGCGGCGACTACCTGCCCATCGTGCTCAAGATCGAGCACCACGACGCGGTGCAGGTCTACGAGTATTACCGCGCCGCGGAGCTGTGCTTCGTCAGCAGCCTGCACGACGGCATGAACCTGGTCGCCAAGGAGTTCATCGCTGCCCGCGACGACGAGCAGGGCGTGCTGATCCTGAGCCAGTTCACCGGTGCCTCGCGCGAACTGCCGGAGGCGCTGATCGTCAACCCCTACGACATCGACCAGTGCGCGGCCGCCATGCACGTGGCGCTGGCCATGCCGCCGGCGGAGCAGCGCGACCGCATGCGCCTGATGCGCGGGCTGATCCGGGAGTTCAACGTCTATCGCTGGGCGGGGCGCATGCTGCTCGATGCCGCGAGCATGCGCAAGCGCGGGCGTGTGCTGGACAAGCCAGAGAGCAACGTGCGGAAGCTGCGCCAGAGCGGCTGAGCCCGCGGCGCGGCGGAAGCTGGCAACATATTGCAGGCAAGAACAATGGACATGCCCAGGAAAATCGACATGCAATGCGCGGCGAGCGGGGTCCCGCCCCTGCCGGAAGGGGATGCTGCTTTCTTCCTCGACATCGACGGCACCCTGCTGGAGATCGCGGACACGCCCGTCCGCGGTGCGGGTGGACCGGCAGCTGCTGGCGCTGGTTCAGCGCATCCACGAGGCTGCAGGCGGCGCCGTGGCGCTGATCAGCGGCCGCCGCATCGCCGACATCGACGGCCTGTTTCCCGGCCTGCGGCTGCCGCTGGCCGGCCAGCACGGCATCGAGCGCCGCGATGCGGCCGGCGGCCTGCACATACACCCTGCGCCGCTGGCCGAACTGGCCCGGCTGCGGCAGCACTTCGACGACATCGTCGCCGCCCATCCCGGACTCCTGCTGGAGGACAAGGGCGCCACGTTGGCGGTCCATTATCGGCGGGCGCCCCAGGCGGAGGCGGAAGTGCTGCGCGCCCTGACCGGCATCCTGAAGCGCCTGGGGGAAGGCTTCCGCATCCAGCCCGGCAAGATGGTGTTCGAGATCAAGCCGGCCGGAAAGGACAAGGGCACGGCCATCGCCGAGTTCATGGAGGAGGCGCCGTTCCGCGGCCGCATCCCGGTCTTCCTCGGCGACGACGTGACCGACGAGTACGGTTTCCACGTCGTCAATGCCGCAGGGCGGCAGCTCCATCAAGGTGGGGACGGGCCACACCGTCGCCGACTGGCGCCTGCCCGATGTCGCCGCCGTGCGCGCCTGGCTCGCGCGCTGCCTGATGCGCCTGGCGCCGCCTTCCCCGTTCCTGGAGGGTAACGACGAATGAACACGCTCGATCTGGGGCTCATCGGCAACGGCAGCATCGGCGCCCTGGTCGATCCGCTGGGGCGAGATCGTCTGGGGCTGCATGCCGCGCTTCGACGGCGATGCGGTGTTCTGCTCGCTGCTGCGCAACGGCGGCGACGGCGGACGACTTCGGTTCCTTTGCCGTGGACCTGGTGGATGTGGCGCGCTCCGAACAGGAGTACCTGGCGAACACGGCCATCCTCGTCACCCGGCTCTACGACCAGCGCGGCGGCGCCGTCGAGATCACCGATTTCGCGCCCCGCTTCCGCCAGTTCGGCCGCATGTTCAACCCCATGATGCTGGTGCGCCGCGTGCGGCGGCTTGCCGGCAGCCCGCGCGTCATCCTGCGCCTGCGCCCGGCCTGCGGCTATGGCAGCCAGCGTCCCGCCCGCACCTGCGGCAGCAACCATGTGCGCTACGTGGCGCCCGACATGGTGCTGCGGCTGACCACCGACGCCTCGATCACCGCCGTGGTGGAGGAGACGCCCTTCTTCCTGGAAGACACGGTAACCCTGCTGCTCGGCGCCGACGAGACGGTGCATGACGCGGTGGCCGAGGTGGGCCGGCGCTTCCTCGACGAGACCGCCGGCTATTGGCGCGAATGGGTGCGCTACCTGAGCATTCCCTTCGAATGGCAGGACGCGGTGATCCGCGCCGCCATCACCCTCAAGCTCAACGCCTACGACGACACCGGCGCCATCATCGCCGCCATGACCACCTCGATTCCGGAGGCGGCCGGCAGCGCCCGCAACTGGGACTACCGCTACTGCTGGCTGCGCGACGGCTATTTCGTCGTGAATGCCCTGAACCGTCTCGGCACCACCCGCACCATGGAGCGCTACCTCGGCTACATCATCAACATCGCCGCCGGCGCCCGCGACGGCACGCTGCAGCCGGTGTATCGCATCAACGGCCGCTCCATGATCGAGGAGCACGAGGTGCCGTCCCTGCCGGGTTACCGCGGCATGGGCCCGGTGCGGGTCGGCAACCAGGCGTTCGAGCAGATCCAGCACGATGTGTACGGCTCGGCCATCCTGACGGCGACCCACGTGTTCTTCGACCGGCGCCTGGTGCGCCATGGCGACGAGATCCTGTTCGAGCGCCTGGAGGCGCTCGGGGAGAAGGCGGCCCAGGTGTACAACCAGCCCGATGCCGGACTGTGGGAATTGCGCGGCTCGAGCCACGTGCACACCTTTTCCAGCGTCATGTGCTGGGCCGCCTGCGACCGCCTGGCACGCATCGCCGCCCGTCTCGGCCTGGCGGCGCGGGCCGATTACTGGCGCCGCCATGCCGACCAGATTCACCGCTACGTCTGCGAGAACGCCTGGAGCGATCGGCGCCGCGCCTTCGTCGCCACCATGGGCGGGGATGCGCTGGATGCCAGCCTGCTGCTGCTGCACGAGGTCGGCTTTCTGCGCGCCGACGATCCGCGCTTCGCCGCCACGGTGCAGGCGATCGAGGGCGAACTGCGGCGCGGCGATTTTGTCTTCCGCTATATCCAGGCCGACGATTTCGGCGTGCCGGAAAATGCCTTCCTGGTATGCACCTTCTGGTATATCTATGCCCTGGCGGCGCTGGGCCGCGACGGCGGAGGCGCGCGAGCTGTTCGAGAACCTGCTGTCCTGCCGCAACCGCCACGGACTGCTGGCGGAGCACATCGATACGCACACCCGCGAGCAGTGGGGGAACTTCGTGCAAACCTACAGCATGGTGGGGCTGATCAACGCCGCCATCCGGCTCAGCATCCGCTGGGATCAGGCGTTCTGAGGCCGCGGCCGGACCGACGGGCGCTGGTTTCCGCCATGGGAAGGAGGAGTCATGCTGCTGCGCTTGTTGCTGCTGGGAATCGTGGTTGGTCGCTGTCGGGCGTCTCACCGGCGCGCAGCGCCGACGTCGCGCCCCACGCCATAGACATTCCGTCCTGGTTCGCCGAGACCTTCCTCGATTTCCGCGACGACATCCGCGAGGCGACCAAAGCCAGGAAGCGCGTCATGATCTATTTCGGCCAGGACGGCTGCCCCTACTGCAAGGAGCTGATGCAGACCAATTTCTCGCAGCGCGCCATCGTGGACAAGACGCGCCGGCACTTCATGCCGATCGCGTTGAACATCTGGGGCGACCGCGAGGTGACCTGGATCGACGGCAGGCGCATGGCGGAGAAGGATTTCGCCAAGATGCTGAAGGTCCAGTTCACCCCCACGCTCCTGTTCCTCGACGAGAAGGGGGAAGTGGTGGTGCGGCTCAACGGCTACTACCCGCCGCATCGCTTCGAGGCGGTGCTCGATTATGTCGCCGGCGGCATGGAGAAGAAGCAGCCGTTCGCCGAGTACATGAAGACCGCGGTCCGCGAGCCGGCAAGCGACAAGCTGAACGAGCAGGCGTTCTTCATGAAACCGCCCTACGACCTGCGCCGCCGGTCCGGCGGCAAGCCGCTCGCCGTGTTGTTCGAAACGCGCTCTTGCGCGCCCTGCGACGAGATGCACCAGGAAGGCTTCAAGCGCAAGGAGGTGCAGGCGCTGTTGTCCGGCTTCGACGTGGCGCGCTTCTCGCTCTCGGACCGCGCCGAACTCACCACTCCCGGCGGCAATAAGACGACGGGCGAAGCCTGGGCGCGCGAATTGAAGATCAGCTACACGCCCAGCATCGTGTTCTTCGATACCGGCGGCAAGGAGGTCTTTCGCGTCGAGGCCTACCTGCGGCCTTTCCACCTCGCCACCTCCTTCGAATACGTGGCCGGCGGTGGCTACCGCACCGAGCCCGAGTTCCAGCGCTACCTCCAGGCCAAGGCGGAGAGGATGCGCGCCCGCGGCGAGAAGATCGAACTCTGGGAATAGGCCGGATGCGGTGCGAAGCGGCGACCCGGCATCGGTCTGGTTGAAGCCGAACCTCGCGGGCTGGGCTTATTGGAGTGCAGACGGGATAGGGCGGGGATTGAAGACCGCGCCTTTGGCCGCTGTCCTGGAACAAGCGCAGGCCGACGCATCGCCGGATTCATCGGCCGCGCCGGCGTTGTCGCTGAACATTTCGATTGCAATTGTGCCCATTCCAGTGCACAGTGCGGGCCAGCGATCTTCAAGCACTGCTGCTGTTGTCTGGTTCAGTATCCGCAGTCCTGCGGTATTTCTCCCTTCATCACCCCGCTGTCTTGAGCTTCGCCCTACACCGGGGGCATGCCCCCTTTTATTGTTCTTCAAGGAAACTCAAGACATGACAACAGGCACAGTGAAGTGGTTCAACGATTCCAAAGGCTTTGGCTTCATCACCCCGGAGGCGGGTGGCGAGGATCTCTTCGCCCATTTCTCCGCGATTCAGGGACAGGGCTTCAAGACCCTCAAGGAAGGACAGCGCGTCAGTTTCGACGTCACCACCGGCCCCAAGGGCCAGCAGGCGTCGAACATTCGCTCGGCTGACTGAGCACGCGCTCAGGGTCGGCATGGCGTGCTAGCCATGCCGCAAGGACCCCGGGAGACGGGCGCAGGGCATCGGCCCTCGCCGCCTCCCCCGCGGATCAGCCCGGCATCGGCCGGGCTTTTTCATTCCCATTCCCACCTGGAGACCTGCCCATGGCCAAGGAAGAACTGATCGAAATGAAGGGTGTAGTGATGGAAGTGCTGCCCGACGCGCGCTATCGGGTCACGCTCGACAATGGCCACAATATCGTGGCGTACACCGCCGGCAAGATGCGCAAGAACCACATCCGCATCATTGCCGGCGACATGGTGTCCCTCGAAATCTCCCCCTACGACCTCAGCAAGGGGCGCATCTGCTTCCGGCACCTCGCAGAACGAGGCCCCGTCACGATCGCGCGCCGGCGTTACTGAGAGGCCATCCGACGCCGCCCCGCGACACGGTTATTCTGACCGGGGCTGGGTCACCACATCCACTGCCGCCGCAGTATCATGAGCCGGACACGAAACGGTATGTCGGAAACGTGGGCTGCAACTCGCAGGAGTGAACGCGGAGAGATGTTTGCCCGCCGCGGAACGGTCGTGTCCGACCCGGCGCCCACGGCGCCCGACATTCGGCCCTCGAATGTCCAGTCGGACAGGAACGGCCAGGCGATTTCGAGGCGACCCAAATGCGGTAGTGCGCGAGCTGCCCGGGTCGTGGATTGATCAGTTGCGACAGAGGGAGGTGGTCCCGTGATGATCGAGTCCCTGCTGCTCACCGCCACACGCATTGTCACGTTCGACCGGCAGCGACCGCTGACCAATGCAACCGGATTCTTCTTCCAGCGCGGGGAGCGCCTGTTCCTCGTGACCAGCCGCCACGTCATGGCGGACGAACCGAGCAAGCACTTTCCGGATCGAATCGAGATCGAATTGCACGTCGATCCAGGGAACCTGGCCGAGTCGACCGGGTTCTCGATTCCGCTTTACCGCGGCGGGAGGAGCGTCTGGCGTCAGGGGCAGGACTCTTCCGGGGACATCGATGTCGCCGCCATCGAGATCGAACGGGATGCACTGCCGCGGACGACCGTCCTCCACGCCTTCACGCCCCATCACCTGCCTTCGCGGTTCGACGAAGTCGAGGTCGGCACTTCCCTGCTGGTGGTCGGTTTTCCGCTCGACTTCCACGACACGCTGCACCACATGCCCGTGGTGCGCCACGCCATCGTCGCTTCCTCGTTCGGGCTGCGCTTTAAGGGCGAGGGCTACTTCCTCACCGATGCCCGTACCCATCGCGGTACCAGCGGAGCGCCCGTCGTAATGCGCATTACGAGTCCCAGCGCCACGCTGCGGGACTTGCCGTGGATGCTCCTCGGCGTTCACTCTGCACGCCTCGATGTCGGGACGCGGGACATGAAGCTGGACGAGGCCCTCGGGCTGAATTCAGCCTGGTACGCCGACATCCTTCTGGCGCTCACCGAATGATGAGGTCGGTCGATCCACCGTTGAGCCGACCGGATCGCCGCGAACTCAGTCCGGCCCGTGCCCGGTGTTAGAATCCCCGGCACTTCTGCGAGGCCCGACCGATGAACAACACCAACCCGAGCCGAAAACCATTCCGTTCCCGTAGCACAGGCTTGCACGTCGTTCGGCGCCTTGCCGTGGCGGCGCTCCTCGGTGGCATCGCCCTGCCGGCGTGTGCGGCCGGCGACGGTCCGGCCCTGTTCGGCATCCCCGTCGATTTCATCCTGTTCGGCCTGACGCTGCTGGGCGTCGCCCTGTTCCACCATTACACGCTGCAGGTGGCGCTCACGGGGCTGGCCACCATCACGACCTACAAGCTCATCTTCACCGGCTTCAAGCACGGCGCCGGTATCGCCGGCTTCGGCGCGCACATGGGCCACGAATGGGTGATGCTGGTCAATCTGCTCGGCCTGCTGCTGGGCTTCGCCCTGCTGTCGCGCCACTTCGAGGAAAGCCACGTGCCGGAGGCGCTGCCGCGCTGGCTGCCGGACGACTGGAAGGGCGGTTTCGTGCTGCTGGCGATGATCTTCGTGCTCTCCAGCTTTCTCGACAACATCGCCGCCGCGCTGATCGGCGGCACCATCGCCCGCATCGTCTTCCGCCACAAGGTGCATATCGGCTATCTCGCCGCCATCGTCGCCGCCTCCAATGCCGGCGGCTCCGGCAGCGTGGTGGGCGACACCACCACCACCATGATGTGGATCGACGGCGTCGATCCGCGCGACGTGCTGCACGCCTATGTCGCCGCCGCCGTCGCCCTGGTGATCTTCGGCATCCCGGCGGCCCTGCAGCAGCACAAGCATTCGCCCATCGTCAAGGAGGCGCCGGTGGGCATCCATATCGACTGGGCGCGGGTTGGCATCGTGGCCGTGATCCTGATCGCGGCCATCACCGTCAATGTCACGGTGAACGTCAAGTTCCCCGAGATCTCGGACCGCTTCCCCTTCCTCGGCGCGGCGGTATGGGTGGCGCTGCTCGCCACGGCGGCGATCCGCAAGCCGGAGTGGAGCCTGCTGCCCGACGCCTTCAAGGGCTCGGTCTTCCTGCTCTCCCTGGTGCTGTGCGCTTCCATGATGCCGGTGGAGAAGCTGCCGCTCGCCTCCTGGCAGACCGCGCTGGGCCTGGGTTTCGTCTCCGCCGTGTTCGACAACATTCCGCTCACCGCGCTGGCGCTCAAGCAGGGCGGCTACGACTGGGGCTTCCTGGCCTATGCGGTGGGTTTCGGCGGCTCGATGATCTGGTTCGGATCATCCGCCGGCGTCGCCCTGTCCAACCTGTTTCCGGAGGCGAAATCGGTGGGGCGCTGGCTGCGTCACGGCTGGTTCGTCGCCGTGGCCTATGTGATCGGCTTTTTCGTGATGCTGGTGGTGGCGGGGTGGCAGCCTCACGCGCCGCACAAGGATGCGCCGATGCCGGGCTACGCCCAGGGCGTGCATCAGACGACGGAGGCAATGCCCGCGGCGGCGAAGTGATCGAATTCGGGCTGCGGGTCGCGAGCACTCGCGGCCCGGGATGAGGCGGAATGCACCGTTGGGGAGGATGAAACCATGCTGAAAGCACTGCTGCCGGTGGACGGCTCCGAGAACTCGCTGCGCGCGGTGAAGCATCTGATCACCCTGGTGCAGGGCCGGGAGCCGATGGATGTGCATATCCTCAACGTGCAGGAACCCATCGACGCCTGGGAAGTGAGGCGCTGCTTCAAGCCGGAAGAGATCGAGGCGATGCAGGTGTCTGCCGGCGGCGATGCGCTCCAGGCTGCCAGGATGCTGCTGGAAGAGGCCGCCGTTCCCTTCACGGCGCAGGTGCTGATCGGCGACGTGGCCGAGTCCGTCGCCCGCTATGCCCACGAGATCGGCGCCGACAAGATCATCATGGGCACCCGCGGCATGACTCCGCTGGCCAATCTGATGCTGGGCTCCATCGCCACCAAGGTCATCCACCTTACCGAAATTCCAGTCACGCTGGTGAGGTGACGCCGGATCGCCGGGCGCTGCGTCCTGGCTGACGTGCATGGCCGAAGGAAGGCTGGGATTGAGCGATCCTTTTTCCCTGTGGCTGCAGTTCGCCCTCTGCGCCGCGCTGATCGGCGCTGCCGGCTACCGCCTCTCGCTCCACGCTGACGTCATCGCCGAGAAGACCGGCCTGGGCCGCAATTGGATCGGGCTCATCCTTCTGGCTTCGGTCACCTCCCTGCCCGAGCTTGCCACCGGCTTCAGTTCCGTCACAATTGCGAACGTGCCCAATATCGCTGTCGGCGACGTACTCGGCAGTTGCGTGTTCAATCTGGTGCTGGTCGTGATCCTCGATTTCTTCCATCGCGGCGAGTCGGTCTACACGAAAGCGAGTCAGGGACACATCCTGTCGGCGGCGTTCGGCGCCGTGCTGGTCGGCTTCGTCGGCTTCAACCTCCTGCTGGGCAGCAGAATGGATCATCTCGCCATCGGCCATGTCGGCATCTATTCGCCGATCATCGTGCTGCTGTATGTGCTGGCCATGCGCACCGTGTTCCACTATGAGCGGCGTCAGCTCGCCCAGCGGATCGAGGAGACGGTCGAGCAGTATCCGCAGATCACCCTGCGCAGCGCCGTCACGGGTTATGGGCTGGCGTCCCTGGTGGTGGTGGCGGCGGGGACCTGGCTGCCGTTCGTCGGCGCCGACCTGGCGCAAGTCATGGGCTGGCACAATACCTTCGTCGGCACCCTGTTCGTCGCCTTCGCCACGTCGGTGCCGGAACTGGTGGTGACGCTGTCGGCGCTGCGCCTGGGGGCGCTCGATATGGCCATCGGCAACCTCTTCGGCAGCAACCTGTTCGACGTGCTGATCCTGGCGGCGGACGATCTGCTGTTCCTGCGCGGGCCGATCCTGTCCCACGTTTCCCAACTGCACGTCGCCTCCGCGCTGTCCGCCATGATGATGAGCGGCGTGGCCATCGTCGGCCTGCTCTACCGGCCGGCGACGCGGTTGTTCCGCACGGTGGGCTGGACCAGCCTGTTCCTGCTGACCCTCTATCTTCTCAACTCTTACGTTCTGTTCCTCCATGAAGAGTGACGGAAACAACACGCCGGCCCCGGCGCCGCCGGTCTGGCACGGCCTCGGTGTGGGCGATGTCGCGCGCGCCCTGAACACCGATCTGCAGCAGGGACTGAGCACTGGCGAGGCGGCGCGCCGGCTGGAGCAGGGCGGGCCCAACGAACTGCGCGCGGCTCACCGCCGCTCCCCATGGCAGATGCTGGCGTCCCAGTTCACGGACTTCATGATTCTGGTACTGATCGGCGCCGCCATCGTCGCCGGTGTGGTGGGCGAGCCCCAGGATGCCATTGCCATCGTAGTCATCGTCGTCCTCAACGCCTTCGTCGGCTTCTTCCAGGAGTTCCGCGCCGAGCGCTCCATGCAGGCGCTGCGCAAGCTCGGCTCGCCCCATGCGCGGGTGGTGCGCGACGGGCAGGTGGCAGACATCGCGGCCCGGGAGCTGGTGCCCGGTGATGCGGTGCTGCTGGAAGCGGGAAACATCGTGCCGGCCGACCTGCGCCTGACGGAATCGGCCCAGCTCAAGGTGCAGGAGGCGGCTCTGACGGGCGAGTCCCAAGCCGTGGACAAGCAGACGGCGCTGTCTGGAGCAAGGCGACCTGCCGTTGGGCGACCGCCGCAACATGGCCTACAACGGCACCGTCGTCACCTACGGCCGCGGCCGCGGCTTGGCGGTGGGTACGGGGATGGCCACCGAACTAGGCCGCATCGCCACCCTGCTGGAAGCGGCTGGCGATCAGCAGACGCCGCTGCAGCGCCGCCTCGCCCAGTTCGGCAAACGCCTGGCCCTGGCCGCGCTGGGCATCTGCGTCATCGTGTTCGTCGCCGGCCTGCTGCGCGGCGAACCCCTGGTCCTGATGTTCCTCACCGCGGTGAGCCTGGCGGTGGCCGCGATTCCCGAGGCGCTGCCCGCCGTGGTGACCGTGGCGCTGGCCCTGGGCGCGGGCAGGATGGCGAGCCGCAATGCCCTGGTGCGGCGGCTGCCGGCGGTGGAAACCCTCGGTTCCGTCACCTTCATCTGCTCCGACAAGACCGGCACCCTGACCCAGAACCGGATGAGCGTCGCCGCGCTGCATGCCGACGGCGCGACCGTGGAAGCGGCGCACGCCGCGCCCCGCAGCGGGCCCTGGCCGCTGCTGCTGCGCGCGCTGGCCCTGTCCAACGATGCGCAGGCGGATGCCTCGGGCGAGATGAAGGGCGATCCCACCGAAGTCGCGCTCTACGCCGCGGCGCGGGAAGCAGGTTTCGACAAGGCGCTGCTCGCCGCCGACTACCCGCGCGTCCTGGAACTGCCCTTCGATTCCAAGCGCAAGCGCATGACCACCTTTCACGCCGGCCCCGACGGTCTGCTCGCGTTCACCAAGGGTGCGCCGGAGGCGGTGCTGGCGCATTGCGCCCGCGTCGCCGGCGGGCAATCCGAATCCCTGATCGACGCCGGGCAGTGGACCGCCGTCGCCGAGCGCATGGCGGCGGAGGGGCTGCGCGTGCTGGCGGTTGCCTACCGGCGCTGGCCGCAGAGGCCCGCCGCGCCCGATCCCGGCGTCATCGAACACGATCTGGTCCTGCTGGGACTGGTGGGCCTGCTCGACCCGCCGCGGGAGGAGGCCGGCGCGGCGGTGGCCGAATGCATGTCCGCCGGCATCACGCCGGTGATGATCACGGGCGACCATCCGGTGACGGCGGGCGCCATCGCGCGCCGCCTCGGCATCGCCGACGTCGACGACACGGTGCTCGACGGGGCGGCGCTCAAGGCGCTCTCCGCGGCGAAACTGGTCGAGCGCGCCGGCACGGTGCGCGTCTATGCGCGGGTCGATCCGGAGCAGAAGATCCGCATCGTCGAGGCGCTGCAGGGGCGCGGCGAGATCGTCGCCATGACCGGCGACGGCGTAAACGACGCGCCGGCGCTGAAGCGGGCGGACATCGGGATAGCGATGGGCAAGGGCGGAACCGACGTGGCGCGCGAGGCCTCCAGCCTGGTGCTGCTCGACGACAACTTCGCCACCATCGTCGCCGCGGTGCGCGAGGGGCGGCGCATCTACGACAACATCCGCAAGTTCATCAAATATACGATGACGAGCAACTCGGGCGAGATCTGGACCATCTTTCTCGCTCCTTTTCTGGGCCTGCCGATTCCCCTGCTGCCGATCCACATCCTGTGGATCAACCTCGTCACCGACGGCCTGCCGGGGCTGGCCCTGGCGGTCGAACCCCAGGAGCGCGGCGTGATGCAGCGCCCGCCGCGTCCGCCCAAGGAGAGCGTGTTTGCCCGCGGCATGTGGCAGCACATCGTCTGGGTCGGACTGCTCATGGGCGGCGTGTGCGTCGCCACCCAGGCCTGGGCCTATGGCACCGGCCAGGCGCGTTGGCAGACCATGGTGTTCACCGTGCTAACCCTGTCGCAACTTGGCCACGCCCTGGCGGTGCGCTCGGAGCGGGATTCCCTGTTCATGCAAGGCCTGCTCAGCAACCGGCCGCTGCTGGGGGCGGTGCTGCTCACCCTGGCGCTGCAACTGGCCGTGATCTACGTGCCGGCGCTGAACGGCATCTTCCACACCGCGCCCCTGTCGCTCGGCGAACTCGGCGCCTGTCTGGCCCTTTCGGCGATCGTGTTTTTCGCGGTCGAAATCGAGAAGGGACTGGTGCGGGCCGGCCGGCTTTACCGGGCGGTGTGATCGCGGCGTGCGACGTCCCTTGATTTGTGCAGTGCGCCCGGACTAGGATCGCCGGACAAGCGGAACGCCGTTCCACCGCGGCTGTCTGTGGAACGTGCAACCGCACACAACGGCATCGAGTGGTCATACCCAAGACATCAACATCCAATCCCGAGGAGGAAGCGAAAGTGAGCGACAAACCCATCACCCCGGATCGGCAACAACCCCAGACCCAGGTTACCCGGCGCCGCTTTCTCAGCGGTGCAACCGCAGGGGCCGCAGGCGCCGCCACCCTCGGCTTCCCCATGATCGCCAGGGCGCAGACTCCGATCAGCCTGCGCTGGCAGAGCACCTGGCCGGCCAAGGACATCTTCCATGAATATGCCCTGGACTATGCCAAGAAGGTGAATGAGATGTCCGGCGGCAAGCTCAAGATCGAGGTGCTGCCGGCCGGGGCGGTGGTCAAGGCCTTCGATCTCATCGACGCGGTGCACAAGGGAACTCTGGACGGCGGCCACGGCGTCACGGCCTACTGGTATGGCAAGAACTCGGCGTTCTCCCTGTTCGGCACCGGACCGGCCACCGGCATGGACGCCAACACGACACTGGCCTGGTTCGAGTACGGCGGCGGCCAGGCACTGTACGACGAACTGGTGCAGAAGGTGCTGGGTCTGGACGTGCAGGGCTTCCTCTACGGACCGATGCCGACCCAGCCGCTGGGCTGGTTCAAGAAGCCGATCAGCAAGGCCTCCGACTTCAACGGGCTCAAGTACCGTACCGTCGGCCTGTCGATCGATGTGTTCAAGGAAATGGGGGCGTCGGTGAATGCCCTGCCCGGCGCCGAGATCGTGCCGGCGCTGGACCGCGGCCTGATCGAGGCGGCCGAGTTCAACAACGCCTCCAGCGACAAGCTGCTCGGCTTTCCGGACGTGTCCAAGGTATGCATGCTGCAGAGCTACCATCAGGCCGGCGAATGCTTCGAGATCCTGTTCAACAAGAAGAAGTACGAAACGCTTCCGGCCGAGTTCAAGGCGATCATCAAGTATGCCGCGCAGGCCGCCAGCGCCGATATGTCCTGGAAGGCGATCGACCGCTACTCCCAGGACTATATCGAGATGCGCGAGAAGCTGGGCGTGAAGTTCTACAAGACGCCGAACGACATCCTGCAGGCCCAGCTCAAGGCGTGGTCGGCGGTGGCGGCACGCAAAGCGCAGGAGAACCCTTTCTTCGCAAAGGTGCTCGAGTCGCAGAAGAGCTTCGCACAGCGGGCGGTGGGCTGGAGCCTGGACACGATCGTCGATCCGCGCATGGCCTACAGCCACTGGTTCGGCAAGAAGTAGTCGGTCGCGATCGTGAACTGAAATCCATCTCCGGCTCAACCGGAGGTGGATTTTTTGTTTGCGCCGCCCGCCGTATCGGTGGGCGGCACGGAGGCTCCCCGCATGCAACGCACTCTTCTCTTCGTCGACCAGGTGAGCGCCTGGGTCGGCAAGGCTTTCGCCTGGCTCATCCTGATCCTGACCCTGGCCATCAGTTGGGAGGTGTTCTCGCGCTACGTCCTCGGCACGCCCCACGACTGGATGTTCGACGCGACCTACATGATGTACGGCGCGCTGTTCATGATGGCCGGGGCGTACACCCTGTCGCGCAACGGCCATGTGCGCGGCGACGTCCTCTACGGCTTCTTTCCGCCCCGGCTGCAGGCGGGGCTGGACCTGCTGCTCTACCTGCTGTTCTTCATTCCCGGCATCGTCGCCCTGATCTGGGCCGGGACCAGCGCCACCGACTACTCCTGGGGCATCCGTGAGCACTCCTCGGTGACCGCCGCGGGACTGCCGCTCTACCCGTTCAAGGCCCTGATTCCGTTCGCGGGCGCGCTGCTGCTGCTGCAGGGGGTGGTGGAGATCGTGCGCTGCGCGGTGTGCCTGAAGAATGGCGCGTGGCCCTCGCGCGAGCGCGACGTCGAGGAGGTGGACGTGGACGAACTGAAGAAGATGGTGCACTTCGACGACAAGGAGATCGAGTTGGCCGAACGCGCGCTGCTGGAGAAGAAGGGTCAAACCCGATGAACAAGAGCCTCTACTTCGGCCTGTCCTTCATGGCGCTGCTGATCCTGGCAGTCGTGGTCGTACTGCCGGCGCCGTCGCAAATGACGCACGGCCATCTGGGACTGCTCATGCTCGGTCTGGTGGTGGCGGCGATCATGCTCGGCTTTCCCACCGCCTTCACGCTCATGGGCATGGGCATGTTCTTCGGCTGGCTGGCCTTCGATTTCGACACCGGCAAGATTCTCGACCTGATGGTTCAGCGCACCTTCTCGGTGATGACCAACGACGTGCTGATCTCGATCCCGCTGTTCGTTTTCATGGGCTACATGGTCGAGCGCGCCAACATCATCGACAAGCTGTTCAAGAGCCTGCACATGGCCTTGTCGGAGCTGCCCGGATCCCTGGCGGTGGCGACTCTGCTGACCTGCGCCATCTTCGCCACCGCCACCGGCATCGTCGGCGCGGTGGTGACGCTGATGGGCCTGCTCGCCTTTCCGGCGATGCTGCGCCACGGCTACGACGTCAAGCTTTCCGCCGGTGCCATCACCGCCGGCGGCTGCCTGGGTATCCTGATCCCGCCTTCGATCATGCTCATCGTCTATGGCGCGACTGCCGGCGTGTCGGTGGTCAAGCTCTATGCCGGCGCCTTCTTGCCCGGCCTGATGCTGACCGGGCTCTACGTCCTCTACGTGATCGTGCTGGCGAAGCTGCGTCCCCGGCTTGCCCCGTCGCTGACCGAGGAAGAAAAGAAGGTGCCGGCTCCGGCCTGGGTCGAATCGATCACCGGCGGCGGCCGGCGCTCGCTGCTCGGCGGTCTGACCGCGGCGGCGTTCGGCTCCGCGCGCTACCCCCAGGCGCCGCGCGCGCAGGTATGGCAGAAGCTGGCGGTGGCGATCCTGCCGCCGCTGACGGCGGCGCTGGTGCTCGCCATGACCTACTGGGGCTTCGCGCGGCAGGCGACCACGCTCGACGCCGAGCCGGATATTCCCGAGCTGAGCGCGATCGGCACCTCGGCCGGAGGCGTGCAGGAGCCGCCGGCTGCGCCGTCGGGCGCGCAAACGCTGGGCGGGGTGCAGGAGCCGCCCGCCGAACAGGAGCCGCCGGCGCTCGGCGGCGCGCAGGAACCACCGGCCGAGGAGCAGCCGCAGCCGCTCGGCGGCGCCCAGGAGCCGTCCGCGCAGGGGGCGGAGGCCAAACCCGAGGAACTGAGCGGGAAGGGCGAGGGCGCGGCGCCGGAGCAGCTCGACACCGGCGGAGTGCAGGAGCCGCCCGCTGCCCCGCAAGGCAAGGTGCAGGCGCCGTCCCACGCCGGCTGGCAGATACCGATGCTGGTGATCGGCGCCGTGATGGCGCTGGTGCTGGTGTGGTTCTACCGGCGCCTGGACTGGAAGCGGCTGGAAGTCGGCTGGATGTTGCTGACGTCCTTTTTCCCGCTCGCCGTCCTGATCCTGGCGGTGCTCGGCTCCATCGTCTTCGGCCTGGCCACGCCGAGCGAGGCGGCGGCGATCGGCGCGCTCGGCGGCATCCTGCTGGCGCTCGCCTATCGCCAACTCACCTGGGAGCGGATGAAGGAATCCGTATTCCTCACCTCCCGCACCTCGGCCATGGTGTGCTGGCTGTTCGTCGGCTCCAGCATCTTCTCCGCCTCCTTCGCCCTGCTCGGCGGGCAGGAGCTGATCGAACGCTGGGTGCTGTCCCTGGACATGACGCCGATCCAGTTCATGGTGCTCTCCCAGGTCATCATCTTCCTGCTCGGCTGGCCGCTGGAATGGACCGAGATCATCGTCATCTTCATGCCGATCTTCATCCCGCTGCTCGGCCACTTCAACATCGATCCGCTGTTCTTCGGCCTGCTGGTGGCGCTCAATCTGCAGACGGCGTTCCTGTCGCCGCCGGTGGCGATGGCGGCGTTCTATCTAAAGGGCGTGGCGCCGCCCCATGTCACGCTGAACCAGATTTTCGGCGGCATGCTGCCTTTCATGGGCATCCAGGTGGTGGCGCTCGTCCTCCTCTACGTTTTTCCGGAGATCGGGCTGTGGCTGCCGAATTACCTCTACAAGTGAGCGGCATTCCGGCCTGACCGGCCGCTGCCGCGCGCCGCAGCGGCCGGGCCCGATCCGCGCCGGGTGCGGCGGCAGCGTGGTACGATCCCGGCGTCGCCTCGACAGCCCCGTGCCCGCCATGCCCAACGTTCAGGATAGCCTCGTCATCACCGCCACCGGCGAAGACCGTGTCGGCCTGGTGGACGACTTCACCCGCCACATCGTTGACGCCGGCTGCAACATCGAGGAAAGCCGCATGGCCATGCTCGGCGGCCATTTCGCCCTCATCATGCTGCTGTCGGGGCGATGGGATGCGATCGCCAAGCTGGAAGGGCAGTTGTCTGATCTCGGCGAGCAACTGGGCCTCGCCATCATTTACCGGCGCACGCGGGAACGCGAGCGCGGCCAGCCCGTGATCCCGTATTACATCGAATCGGTGTCGGTGGACCAGCCGGGAATCGTCAATGCCCTTTCGGGTTTCTTCGCCCAGCGCGGCATCAACATCGAGCAACTGGACACCGATACCTACCCCGCGCCCCATTCCGGCACGCCCATGATCAGCGTGCGCATCACGGTCGGCATTCCCGCAGCCACCCACATTCCGACCCTGCGCGGCGACTTTCTGGACCACTGCGACGCCCTGAATCTGGACGCCAGCTTCGAGCCGTCGCGCGGCTGAAGCACGGGCGGTTTGCGCCGGCGCAACCTGCCGCACCGGGACGGCGCCTAGAATGGCGGTGCGCCGGCCGCAGGGCGCGTGCCGGTAGATCGACTCAGGAGCCGAAGCCAGGATGTCCGCCTTCGCCGCTGCGCCTGATTCCCCCAATGCGCCTGCGCCCGAAACGAGCGGCAGTCGCCAGGCGGTGTTTCACGCGCGCCGCGTGTCCAAGGTCTATCGCATGGGCGAGGTGGAGGTTCATGCCCTGCGCGGTGTCGACCTCGATCTGTATGCCGGCGAACTGGTGGTGCTGCTGGGTGCCTCCGGCAGCGGCAAGTCCACCCTGCTCAACATCCTTGGCGGGCTTGACACGCCCACCAGCGGCGAGGTGTTCTATCTCGACCATGATCTGACGGCTGCAGGCGACGAGGGATTGACGCGCTTTCGCCGCGAGCACGTGGGCTTCGTGTTCCAGTTCTACAACCTGATCCCGAGCCTCACCGCACTGGAGAACGTGGCCCTGGTCACCGAGATCGCCGAGCGTCCGCTGGACCCGGCGCAGGCGCTCGAACTCGTCGGGCTGGGTGATCGGGTCCATCATTTTCCGGCGCAGCTCTCGGGCGGCGAGCAGCAGCGGGTGGCGGTGGCGCGCGCGGTCGCCAAGCGCCCCGACGTGCTTCTGTGCGACGAGCCGACGGGGGCGCTGGACTATGCCAGCGGCAAGGTGGTGCTGGAGGTGCTGGCGCGGGTCAATCAGGAGCTGGGGACGACCACCGCGGTCATCACCCACAACGCGGCGATCGCCGCCATGGCCGACCGCGTCATCCACATCAGCAGCGGCGAGATCACCGAGATCCTCTGCAACGAAACCAAGCTCTCGCCGGCGGAGCTGTCATGGTGAGGTGGAAACTGAGGTGGCGGCTGCGCGCCCTCGACCGCAAGCTGCTGCGCGACCTGTGGCACCTGCGCGGGCAGGTGATTGCGGTGGCGCTGGTGGTGATGTGCGGCGTCGCCGTGTTCCTCACCATGCGCGGCATGTACGAGACGCTGGTGCGGGAGCGGGCGGACTACTACGCCCGGTACCGTTTCGGCGACGTTTTCGCCAACGTAAAGCGCGCGCCGGAGGCGGTGGCGGCGCAGATCGCGGCGCTGCCCGGCGTGCAGACGGTGGATACCGGCATCTCCCTCGAAGTGACGCTGGACGTGCCCGGACTGGCGGAGCCGGCGACCGGGCTGCTGATCTCCGTCCCCGATCGCGGACGGCCGCAGCTCAACGACCTGCATATCCGGCGCGGCCGTTACATCGAGTCCGGCGCACGCGACGAGGTGCTGGTGAATGAGGCTTTCGCCAAGGCCAACAGGCTGGAGCCGGGCTCGCGCATCGCCGCGGTGATCAACGGCCGCTGGCAGCGGCTGCACGTCGTCGGCATCGCCATATCGCCGGAATACATCTACGTGCTGCGGCCGGCCAGCGGCCTGCCCGACGACAAGCGCTACGGCATCCTGTGGATGGGACGCGAAGCCGTGGCCCATGCCTACGACGCCGCCGGTGCCTTCAACCGGGTGGTGGTCGCACTCGGCCGCGGCGCCTCGGAGCGCGGCACCATCGCCGCCCTCGATCGCCTGCTCGCCCGCTACGGCTCCCTGGGCGCCTACGGCCGCGACGATCACCTGTCGCACAAGGTGATCTCGGACGAGATCAACCAGGACCGCGTGTACGGCTTCGTGGTGTCAGGCATCTTTCTCAGCGTGGCGGGCTTCATCATCAACATCGTGCTGACGCGGCTGGTGGCCACCCAGCGCGACCAGGTGGCGGTGCTGAAGGCCTTCGGCTACGGCAACCGGGCAGTCGGGTGGCATTACCTGAAGCTGGCCCTGGCCGCCGTCTTCATCGGCGCCGCGCTCGGCGTGCCGCTCGCCGCCTGGCTCGGCGGCGGACTCGCCGGCATCTACCGCGACTTCTTCTACTTTCCGCACTTCGAATGGTCGGTGAGCCCCTTCGGGCTGGCCGTCGGCATCGGCGTGAGCCTGGCCGCCGCCGCCATCGGCGCCTGGGGCGCAGTGCGGCGCGCGGTGCGGCTGCCGCCGGCCGAGGCCATGCGCCCCGAGCCGCCGGGGCGATTTCAACCCACCGTCATCGAGCGCCTCGGTTTCCAGCACTGGCTCTCCATCGTCGAGCGCATGATCGTGCGCAACGTGGAGCGCCGGCCGTGGAAGGCGCTGCTTTCGATCACCGGCATCGCCCTGGCGGTGGCGATCCTGGTGGCGGGTCGCTTCGGCGTGGACGCCCTCGACTACATCATCGACATCCAGTTCCGCGCCGCCCAGCGCGAGGACGCGATGCTCGAATTCTCCGAGCCGCGCTCGGCCGATGTGCGCCATGCGGTGCGCCACCTGCCGGGAGTCACGGCGGCCGAGCCGTTCCGCTACGTTCCGGTCAAGCTGCGCTACGGCCACCGCGAGCGGCGCGTCGGCATTCTCGGCCTGCAGCCCGACGGCCAGTTGCGCGCCATCGTGGATCTGGATTACCGCCAGTTCGAGCCGCCGGCCGACGGGCTGCTGCTTTCGGCCAAGCTGGCGAAGAGCCTGGGGGCGGCGCCCGGCGACCGGGTGGAAGTGGACGTGCTGGAGGGCCGGCGCATCAAGGCCGAGGTGGCGGTGGCGGGGGTGGTGGACGATCTCGTCGGGGTGAGCGTCTATATGGCGCTGCCCGGCCTCAACCGCCTGCTGCGCGAAGGCGGAGCCTTTTCCGGGGCCTTCGTCAGCGTCGACGCCGCGCAGCGCGATGCCTTCTATGCCGAAGTCAAGGCGACGCCGACGATCCGCGGCACCAGCGTCAAGGAGGCGATGCTCGCCAACTTCCGCGACGTGATCGCCCGCAGCCTGCAGGTGCAGACCATGATGAACATCCTGTTCGCCTCGATCATCGCCTTCGGCGTGGTGTACAACTCGGTGCGCATCGCGCTTTCGGAGCGCGGCCACGAACTCGCGTCGCTGCGCGTGCTGGGCTTCACGCAGCGCGAGATCGCCGTCATGCTGCTGGGCGAACAGGCGCTGCTGACCCTGGCGGCGATCCCGCTCGGCTTCCTCATCGGCTTCGGCATCTGCGCCGCGGTGGCGGCGGCGATCAATGCCACGCAGGAGACTTTCCGCATGCCCCTGGTATTGACCACGCACACCTTCGCCTTCGCTTTCCTGGTGGTCACCGCCGCCTCGGTGCTGTCGGGCATGATGGTGTGGGGCCGGCTGCGCCGGCTCGACCTGGTGGCGGTGCTCAAGACAAGAGAATAGGCCATGAACAAGACCTGGAAACGCGTGTTCTACGGGGTGATCGCGGCCGCGCTGATCGCCCTCGTCGTGCTCGCCCTGTCGCCGGATCCGGTGAAGGTGGAGAGCGCTGCGGCAGTCTCGGGACCGCTGCTGGTGACGGTGGACGAGGACGGCGAGACGCGCGCCCGCGACCGCTTCCTGATCGCGGCGCCGGTGGCAGGAAGGGTGGCGCGCATCGACCTGCGCGACGGCGACGCCGTTACGGCGAATCAGCCGGTGGCCGAGATCTGGCCCCTGCCCCTGTCGGCGCGCGAGCGCGAGGAACAGACGGCGCACATCGCCGCGGTGGAGGCCGCGCTGCGCGCGGCGCAAAGCAGCGCCCAGCGCGCCCGCGCCGACCATGAGCAGAAGCGGCGCGAGCGTGCCCGCACCGAAGACCTGGTGAAGAACCGCTTCCTTTCGCCGCAGGCGGCAGAACAGGCGCGGGTGGCGGAGGACATTTCGGCGCAGGACCTGCAGACGGAGCAGGCCCGCGTGCGCGCGGCCGAAGCCGATCTGCAGTCGGCGCGGGCGGCGCTGCTGGCGATCGACGCGGCGAAGCGCGGCGCTTCGGTCTCGCTGCGCTCGCCGGTGGCAGGGCGCGTGCTGCGCATCAACGAACGCAGCGAGCGTGTGGTGGCGGCGGGCGCGCCGCTGATGACGGTGGGCGATCCTTCCCGGTTGGAGGTGGCGGTGGACGTCCTGTCCCAGGATGCGGTGAAGATCAAGGCCGGCATGCCGGTGCGGATCGAAGGCTGGGGCGGCGGAACGACGCTGCGGGCGCAGGTGCGCACGGTGGAGCCGTTCGCGTTCACCAAAGTTTCGGCGCTCGGCGTCGAGGAGCAGCGTGTTAACGTCATCGCCGATTTCGTTGACCCGCCCGGCGTTCTCGGCGACGGCTATCGGGTGGAGGCGCGGGTGGTGATCTGGAGCGCCGACAGCGTCCTCAAGGTGCCGGTCAGCGCCCTGTTCCGCGACGGCGAGAAATGGAGCGTGTTCGTCGTCGAGGGCGAGCGCGCGCGTGCGCGGCAGGTCGAAGTGGGGCAGCGCAACGACCGCGAAACGCAGGTCCGCGCCGGCCTGCGCGAAGGGCAGATCGTGGTGAGGCATCCGTCGAACGCGCTCAAGGACGGCGCGCGGGTGACGAGCCAGGGCGGCTGACGCCTCCGGAGCAGTGGCAAGGCGCTTGCCGCTGCGTGCCGACGAAACATGCCGATCGAGGCCTGTGCCGGAGCACGTGGATGGGCGTGCGGCGAATGGGCCCATTCAATTTCTCAATTCCCGCATGCTCGGCCGGCAAGTGTAGGATGGCGGGGCGCGCGCGAGGCGCGGCAAATCCCGGGTCCTGGTGCACCCCCTTGGACCCCGCGGCACCCCGTTGCAGGCCCGCACGGCGATACTCCGGTATTCCATCGTGATCCCAGAACAACAAGCCCTTCCCCTGAGCAAGAAGAACGACGCTCACACCCGTTCCTCCGCGATTCCTTCCTACCTCGAAAGGAACTACTGGTGGGCCTATGTGCACCCCAGGGCGGTCCAGATCTTCGAACGCGAATGGCTGGTCAATCTGATCCTGTTCGGGAACTACGCGCGGCTGCGGGACGCGGCGCTGGATGAAATCGGATCGCAGGCGGGCGGCAGGACGCTGCAGGTGGCCTGCGTCTATGGCGATCTGACCCCCCGTCTCCGGCAGCGGCTGGCCGGCGACGGCACGCTGGACGTGATCGACGTCCTGCCGATCCAGCTTCTGAATCTGCGGCGCAAACTGCCGCCGGATTCCCGGATATCGCTGGTGCTGCGCGATTCGACCGCGCTCGCTTACGCCGATGGCAGCTTCGACCGCGTGTTGATTTTCTTCCTGCTGCATGAGCAGCCGGAAAGCGTGCGCCGTCGCACCGTGGCGGAGGCTTTGAGAGTGGTGAAACCGGGAGGGAAGGTGATCCTCGTCGATTACCATCGGCCCCGGCGCTGGAATCCGCTGCGCCTCGTGATGGCCGGCGTGTTGCGGCGGCTCGAACCCTATGCCCTCGATCTCTGGCAGCACGAACTCGATCACTATCTTGCCGCCGATGCCGGCGTTGCCGGCATGCGCAAGCAGACCTACTTCGGCGGCCTGTACCAGAAGGTCGTGTTTACGCGCTGACAGCCGCGTCGCCGTCGCCGCAGAGCCGGCCGTTAAGAACGTCTTAAGCTTCGGCGCCTATCGTTCGCGCATCGTCAACGTTCCTGGGAGGACACGATGCGCAAGAACACCCTCACCGCTGCGGTGATTCTCGGCGCGCTGCTGGCGGCCAACGCCGCGCGCGCCGAGACACCCGCCGATTTCCTGAAACAGTTCGAGACCGCGGCGCGTCAGAACGACGCCCGCTTTGGCGGATTCTCCGCCCAGCGCGGCGAACAGTTCTTCAAGACCACCCATGGCATGGAATGGAGCTGTTCGTCCTGCCACACGCAGAATCCGGCCGCCGTCGGCAAGCATGCCAAGACCGGCAAGGAAGTGGCGCCGCTGGCGCCGGCCGCCAACCCGGAACGCTTCTCCAGCCCTGAGAAAGTGGAGAAATGGTTCAAGCGCAACTGCAACGACGTGGTCGGCCGTGCCTGCACCGCCCAGGAGAAGGGCGACGTGCTGGCCTACGTGATGACCGCAAGGAAATGAGGATCGCACAATGACGAATCTGCACAAGATGTTCCGGGCGCTCGTGTTTGGCCTGACGGCTGCATCCGCTTCGACATGGGCCGGCGACCATGTCTACAACCTGGGCAATGCGAAATACCGCGGCGAGTGCGGCTCCTGCCACGTCGCCTATCCGCCCGCACTGCTGCCGGCCCAGTCCTGGGACAAGCTGATGACCACGCTCGACAAGCATTTCGGTTCCGACGCCAGCGTCAACGCCAAGACGGCGAAGGATATCGGCGATTTCCTCAAGGCCAATGCCGGCGTCAAGAAGAAAGTCGTGGCGGAGGGCGGCACCCTGCGCATCAGCGAGACGTCCTGGTTCAAGCGCGAGCATGGGGAGGAGCTTTCCCCTGCGGTGTGGAAGAATCCGAAAGTGAAGAGCCCGGCCAACTGCGAGGCCTGCCACCTGCAGGCGGCCGAGGGCGATTACAGCGAACGCTCGATCCGCGTTCCGCGCTGAAAGGGGGCAACCATGAAACGCATACTGGTGTGGGACCTGCCGACGCGGGCCTTCCATTGGCTGCTGGCGCTTTCCTTCGTCGGCGCCTTCCTCACGGCGGAGTCCGAGCGCTTCCGCGACATCCACGTCATGCTCGGCTACACCATGCTCGGCCTCATCGGTTTCCGCCTGGTGTGGGGACTGATCGGCACGCGCTATGCCCGCTTCCGCTCCTTCCTCTATGGACCGGCCTCGGTCTGGGCCTATGTCAAGTCGCTGCTGACCCTGCATCCGCAGCACTACGTCGGCCACAACCCGGCGGGGAGCTGGGCGATCTGGCTGATCCTGCTGCTGGGCGTGCTCGCCGGGGCCAGCGGCTACGCCGTGTATAACGATTTCGGCGGCGAGGTGTTCGAGGAACTGCACGAAGGCGCGGCCAACTTCATGCTGGCGGTGATCCTGGTGCACATCGCGGGTGTGCTGGTGAGCAGCCTGCTGCACGGCGAGAATCTGGTGAAAGCCATGATCACCGGCTACAAGAACGGCGAACCGGTGCTGGGTATCCGGCGCACCCACTGGCTGCTGGGAGCGGGCGTGGTCGCCGGAGTGGCCGCGTTCTGGATGCGATTGGCCTGAGGGCCGGCAGCCTCGAAGGGAGCCCGCGGCTGACGGTCGCGGGCTTCTCGTTGGAGCACCGAGGATCGGCGGGCACGGCCCGCCCTACATTCGGCCGGCAGAGCCGATCCGGGAGCGCCGCCGCCAGATGCGCAGCCAGCCGGGACGCGTAGTGGAGGCCGAGCCCGGCGACGAAGGCGAGGCCTACGTTCCAGGCGGCGCAGCCGGCGGTGGCCAGCTTCGTAGGGCGGCCTGCGGCCGCCGGACCAACCGTGGCGGCTAACGCCCGTCGTACGCGTCGCCGTCACCATCGATCGGCGGGCACGGCCCGCCCTACGGTCGGTCGGCAGAGCCGATCCGGGGGGCGCCGCCGCTAGATGCGCAGCCAGCCGCGCCGGATTGCGTAATGCAGGCCGAGCCCGGCGACGAAGGCGATGCGTACGTTCCAGGCGGCGCAGCCGGCGGTGGCCAGCTTCGTTGGGCGGCCTGCGGCCGCCGCACCAACCGTGGCGGCCAACGCCCGTCGTACGCGTCGCCGTCACCATCGATCGGCGGGCACGGCCCGCCCTACATTCGGCCGGCAGAGCCGATCCGGGAGCGCCGCCGCCAGATGCGCAGCCAGCCGCGCCGGATTGCGTAATGGAGGCCGAGCCCGGCGACGAAGGCGATGCCTACGTTCCAGGCGGCGCAGCCGGCGGTGGCCAGCTTCGTAGGGCGGCCTGCGGCCGCCGGACCAACCGTGGCTGCCAACGCCCGTCGCACGCGTCGCAGCCGGCGGTGGCCAGCACCACGAAGTGCTCGCTCCTGTCCTTGCCGAAGTCCGCGGCGCCAAGGGCGAGCTGGACGCCGGCGAGGAACAGCGTCACGCCGAGCACGGCCTGCGGAAACACCTTGAAGATCGTCACCACCGAGCCGCTGAAGAACAGGGCGACGAGAAGGATGAGGCTGCCGAGTATGACGAGCGCGCCGCCGGTGCGCGCTCCGAAGCGCACGTGGCCCGCCATGCCGCCGGCGCCGTGACACATGGGCACGCCGCCCACCGTCGCCCCGAGGAGGTTCATGAGGCCGGTGGAGATCGAGACCTGGCGCTCCGTCACCGGGCGCTGCGGGAACTCCCGGTTGTTCTCGTGCGTGACGGCGATGATGGCATTGCCGAGGGTCAGCGGCAGTTGCGGCAGCGCGAGGAAGAACACGCCGATGCCCACGTCGGCCCAGCGCAGCCCGGCCAAAGCGAAACCGGGCAGGCGCAATTCCGGTCGGATGTCGGCCAGCTCCTGTAGCAGACGCGGATCCTGCCACGCCGCGGCGGCCACCCCGAACAGCAGCAACAGCGGCATGGCGGGCACCCGCCGACTGGACAGCAGCAGCACGGTGCCTGCCAGCCCGGCGTCACCCAGCAGCCAGTCGCTGGCCATCATGCGCATGCCGCCGAGCATGAAGCCGAAACCCAGGCCGAGGATGATGCCGACGGCCACCGGCCGCGTGATCAGTTTGACGACGCGGCGCGAGGCACCGGTCAGCCCCAGCAGCAGCCAGAACAGGCGGTTGCCAGGCTGGCGGCGACCACCGCGGCGGGAGCGATGACGAAGGACTGCACCGCCTGAGTCGTGGCGATGACCCCGACCGCCTTCATCGGCTGCACCGGAAACGGCGTGCGGTAGTAGAGTCCGGCGACAATCTTGGCGACGCCGAAGGCGAACAGCACGCCGCAGGGGTCGACCTTGACGAGGCTGACATATGCCAGGAGGAACGGTACCAGCGTGCCGAGATCGCCGAAGGCGCCGGCCCACTCCATGCGGTCGTAGCGGTTCGGCGCGGGGGCGGCGGGACCGTCCCGCGGCAAATCCTTCGAGTTCATCTTCCTCCCGTCCTGTTTCCGCAGGCGCGGCGGTCCTGCCGGCCGGCACCAGCCGCGTGATTCCAGCCCGGCTTCGGGTCGCGACTGCCCCGGCCGTCGGCGTGCGGACCGGGGCAGGGCGGGCGCATTTCGGGCTATGCTTTCGCTGTTCCGCCGGCCGATCCGGCCCAGACCTGCGCCTCAACATGCCATGGAAATCCTGATCCTCCTCGCCCTGATTCTCTTGAACGGCCTGTTCGCCATGTCGGAGATGGCGGTGGTGTCGTCGCGCAAGATCCGTCTCCAGCAGATGGCCCAGGTCGGGCGTGCCGGCGCCCGCGCCGCGCTCGATCTGGCGGAGAACCCGAGCCATTTCCTGTCCACCATCCAGGTCGGCATCACGACCATCGGCATCTTCAGCGGCGCCTATGGCGAGGCGTCGCTGGTGTCGAAGCTGGCGCCGCTGCTGGCGGACATTCCGGGCGTCGATGAGGCGGCCGACGAGCTGGCGCTGGCGGTGGTGGTCATCGGCATCACCTTCGCCTCGCTCATCCTGGGCGAGCTGGTGCCCAAGCGCATCGCGCTGCACCGCCCGGAGTCGATCGCTTCCCTGATCGCGCGCCCGATGGCCCTGTTGTCCCGCGTCAGCCTGCCGTTCGTGCGGTTTCTGAGCTGGTCCACCGAAGTCGTGCTGCGGCTGCTGCGCATGCGCGCCAAGGACGAGCCGCCGGTGACCGAAGAGGAGATCCAGGGCTTGATGAAGCAGGGCATGGAGGCCGGCGTGTTCGAGAAAGAGGAGCATGCCCTGGTGTCGCGCATCTTCCGCCTCGACGAGCAGAGAATTCCGGCCATCATGACGCCGCGCATGGACATGACTTATCTCGATCTGGAAGATGGGCTGCAGGCGAATCTGGAGCGCATCGCCGACACGCGGTTTACCCGCTATCCGGTTTGCCGCGGCGGCTTGCACGAAATCAGCGGCATCCTCGACGCCACGGAACTGCTGGAGCGGCTGCTGCGCGGCGCGCAGGTCGATCTCGCGGCCCTGCTGCGCCCGGCCCTGTATGTGCCCGAGACCGTGACGATCATGGATCTGCTCGAGCACTTCAAGGCCAACAAGGCGGAACTGGCGCTGGTGGTGGACGAGTTCGGCGAGGTCGAGGGCGTGGTCACGCTCGCCGACGTGCTGCAGGCCCTGGTGGGCGACCTGCCTGCACTCGGCGAAGAAGGAGCCGAGGACGTGGTGCGGCGCGAGGACGGTTCGTGGCTGATCGACGGGTCGGTGTCCACCGACCGCCTGCACGAGGTCCTCGCCACGGACGGGCCTTTCCCCGGCGAGGCGGACGGCGGCTATCATACGATCGCCGGCTTCGTCATGACCCAACTCGGACGCGTACCCAAGGTGTCCGAGAATTTCGTCTGGGAAGACTGGCGCTTCGAGGTGGTGGACATGGACCGACACCGCGTGGACCGGGTGCTGGTGAGTTCGAACGCGGGCAGCGGCGCGGCCGCTCCCGAGAGCGGGGCGGTCGGTCCCGATAGCGCCTAGCCCGCCGGTCAATCCGGGGCGTTTGATCTGCGTCAACGGGCTTCCCCGCCCGTCGGCTCAAATTGTGCGACCGAAAATTCCGCGCCGCGGCTCATCGCGGGCGCAATACAAGAAATGGCCGGAATGCAAACTCCTGACGAGATCGCCGCCGGCGCCGTGGCGGCGGGCGGCACCCGCAAGAGCCGGTGGCCGGCGCGCCTGGACGTCCTGCAGAGCGGCAGCGGTTTGCTCCTCGCGCTCTTCATGTGGGGCCACATGTTCTTCGTGGCATCCATCCTCCTCGGCAAGGACGCGATGTGGGCGGTGGCGCGGTTCTTCGAGGGCTACTTCTTCCTCGACCGTGCCTATCCCGGGATCGTGTCGCTGGTGGTGGCGGGCGTGATCGCGCTCGTCGTCGGCCACGCCCTGCTCGCGCTGCGCAAGTTTCCCAACAGCTACCGCCAGTACCGCACCTTCCGCAGCCACATGAAGGCGATGCACCACGAAGACACCAGCCTCTGGTTCTGGCAGGTATTCACCGGCTTCGCCCTGTTCTTCCTCGCGTCGGTACATCTGTACATCATGCTGACGCGGCCGGAACGCATCGGCCCCTACGAGTCGGCCGACCGCGTATGGAGCGACCATTTCTGGACCCTCTACATCCTGCTGCTGCTGGCGGTGGAGCTGCACGGCGGCATCGGCCTCTACCGTCTCGCCGTGAAGTGGGGCTGGCTCGCCGGCGATCGTCCCGACGTGACGCGCCGCCGCCTGAAGCGGCTGAAGTGGGGCATCACGGCGTTCTTCCTCGCCCTCGGCTTCCTCACTCTGGCCGCCTACATCCGCATCGGCATCGACCACCAGGCGTACTACGGCGAGCCCTATGTTCCGGGATGGGTGGCGCCCGCGGCGCAAGGCGGTGCGCGATGAAGATCGTCTACACCGACGTGCTGGTGATCGGCGGCGGACTGGCGGGCTTGCGCGTCGCCATCGCCGCGCGCCGCCGCGGCCACGATGCCGTCATCCTCTCGCTGGTGCCCCCCAAGCGCTCCCACTCGGCGGCGGCGCAGGGCGGAATGCAGGCCAGCCTTGCCAACGTCATCCGGGGGCGGGGCGACAGCGAGGACGTGCATTTCGAGGACACGGTGCGCGGCAGCGACTGGGGCGCCGACCAGCGCGTGGTGCGCATGTTCGTGGACACGGCGCCGAAGGCGGTGCGGGAGCTGGCGGCGTGGGGCGTGCCCTGGAGCCGGGTGCGTCGCGGCGAGCGCGAGGTGGTGATCAACGGCCAGAAGGTCGTCCTCACCGAGCGCGACGAGGCCCACGGTCTGCTGGCGCAGCGCGACTTCGGCGGCACCAAGAAATGGCGCACCTGCTACGTCTCCGACGGCACCGGCCACGCCATGCTCTATGCGATCGGCGACCGGGCGATCGCCGAGGGCATCCCGGTGCACGAGCGCACCGAGGCGCTGGCCTTGATCCACGACAGCGGCGTCTGCTACGGCGCGATCGTGCGCGACCTGATCAGCGGCAGCCTCAGCGCCTACGTCGCCAAGGCGACCTGCATCGCCACCGGCGGCGCCGGGCGTCTCTACCGCGTGACCACCAACGCCGTGATCTCCGAAGGCATCGGTTCCGCCATCGCCCTGGAAACCGGCATCGCCGCCCTCGGCAACATGGAGGCGGTCCAGTTCCATCCCACCGGCATCTTTCCCGCCGGCATCCTGGTGACGGAAGGCTGCCGCGGCGACGGCGGCCTGCTGCGCGACAGGGACGGCCAGCGCTTCATGCCGGACTACGAGCCGGAAAAGAAGGAGCTTGCCTCGCGCGATGTGGTGTCGCGCCGCATGGAGGAGCACATCCGCCGCGGCAAGGGGGCGCATACGCGCTTCGGCGAGCACCTCTGGCTCGACATCACCCTGCTCGGGCGTGCCCACATCGAGCGCAATCTGCGCGAAGTGAAGGAGATCTGCCAGTATTTTCTCGGCATCGATCCGGTGGAGGAGTGGATCCCGGTGCGGCCGGCCCAGCACTACACCATGGGCGGCGTGCGCACCGACCACCGCGGCGAAAGCCCGAGCCTGAAGGGGCTGTTCGCGGCGGGCGAGGCCGCGTGCTGGGATCTGCACGGCTTCAACCGGCTGGGCGGCAACTCGGTGGCCGAAACCGTGGTGGCGGGCATGATCGTGGGGGAATTCATCGCCGATTTCTGCGAAAGATCGGACAACGACATCGACATTTCTACCGGGCTGGTGCGCGATTTCCTCGAACGCGAGCAGGGCAAGCTGAACGGCCTGCTCGCCTGCAACGGAAACGAAAACGCCAATGACCTGCGGGTGCAGATGCAGGAGATCATGACGGCGCGTGTCGGCATCTTCCGCACCGGCGCAGACCTGCAGGCCGCTGTGGAAGGACTGCAGCAATTGCAGGAGCGCAGCCGCAACCTGTGCGTGCGCTACAAGAGCGCGGGTGCGAACCCGGAGCTGGTGGCCGCCTACCGCCTGCAGAAAATGCTCAAGCTGGCGCTGTGCACGGCCTACGGCGCGCTGACGCGCGTCGAGAGCCGCGGCGCCCACTACCGTGAAGACCATCCGCAGCGCAACGATCGCGACTGGCTGAAGCGCACCCTGGCGATCTGGCGCAACGAGGGCGACCCCCTGCCGACCCTGAATTACGAGGCGCTCGATGTGAACAGCATGGAGCTGGCGCCGGGCTGGCGCGGCTACGGCGCCAAGGATTACATCGAGCATCCGGACACGGCACAGCGCCAGGCGCAGATCGAGGCGATCCGGGAGGCGGCGGGCGCAGCGGACCGCCACCAGGTGCAGGCCCGGATCATGCCGTACGAACACCTGCTGCCGCAGCGCCTGCGCTGCCGCAACGAACGCATCGACGAGAAACTGCCATGACCACGCTGAAGGCTCACCCGCGGCGCCAGTTGCGCATCACGGCGCTGCGCCACAACCCGCAGGAACCGGGCAGCGTGCCGCGCCTGCAGACCTATACCGTCGAGGAAGCGGATGGCATGACGCTGTTCATCGCGTTGAACGAGATCCGCGAGAAGCAGGACGCTTCGCTGCAGTTCGACTTCGTCTGCCGTGCCGGCATCTGCGGCAGCTGCGGCATGCTGATCAACGGCCGGCCGGGGCTGGCCTGCCGCACCCTGACCCACGACCTCGGCACCGAGATCACCCTGGCGCCGCTGCCGGTGTTCGAGCTCATCGCGGATCTGTCGGTGAATACCGGCAAGTGGATGCGCGCCATGAGCGAGCGCCTGCAGACCTGGGTGCATGGCAAGGAGCAGGAGATCGACCTGTGCCGCATGGAACAGGCGATGGATCCGGACCTCGCCCAGGACATTTACGAGCTCGACCGCTGCATCGAATGCGGTTGCTGTGTCGCGGGCTGCGGCACGGCGCGCATGCGCGAGGACTTCGTCGGCGCCGTGGGGTTGAACAAGATCGCGCGCTTCCGCCTCGATCCGCGGGACACGCGCAGCGACGCCGACTACTACGAGCTGATCGGGGACGATGACGGCGTGTTCGGCTGCATGTCGCTGCTCGGCTGCCACGACGTCTGTCCCAAGAATCTCTCCCTCGCCACCCAGATCGCTTTCCTGCGTCGGCGCATGGCGCTGCAGGGCTGGGACTGAAGGCCGGGCAGCGCTTTCCCCTTCACCGGACTGCCCTCGACACGCGCAGCCTGCCGCGGCCGGCGCCTCAATCGCCGGCTTTGCTGCGCGGGCGCACGGGAAGATCGTGGCGGCGGCGCAGACGCCAGAAGTAGATCTCATTGCCGGCGATGATCACTGCGACGACGAGTATCGCGGCGAGGAGGGTCATCAAGGGGTCGGCGCCAAGTAATTCCATGGTCGGCTGTTTCACTGTGGATCCGGCTAAGGGAAGCATAGGGCGGCAGAATTATCTTGTTGGTTTGGGTAACGATGCCCTGACCCTAAGCAAGGGGCATGCCTTGCTCGGAGGACGTTGTCCTGCAGGGAAAACAGGTGCGCTGGCCGGGCGATTGGGGGGGGGTGTGGGTGATATCCCCCGCCAATCATGGGGAAATCCGCAATCGCTGCGTCGTCGCCCCGCCCCCGTGGCGGTGGACTGCAGGGCCGAATCGCCCATGTCGAGCGGCGCGGATGTACCGGCACCAGCGATTGCTCCGATGACGACCGGGTCAATGCGCGGGGCCGACCCATCAGCCGGAACCGATCGCGCGGGAACGGGCCGTGCTCTGTGGCTGCCGGAGCTGGCCACGAAGAATGGTCTATGGGGTGCCGGGCGCGTCTGGCATACCCCCAATGGATTCCGGTCTTTACGCTCTTTTCGACTCAACTTGACCCGCCACGCGTTATGCCAATTCCCTGGATGTGGGGGTGGCATTGTCGGATCTTGGCCCACTCCTGGGGGTTGAGACCCGGCCTCGCATGAAACCGGGTATCGGTCCGGCACGCGGGAAGCGCTTCGGGCAGGCGTTGGAAAGCGCTGCCCGGAGCGTGCGTCTTTCCCGATGGCTGGGACTTTACCACCCCCGCCCGCGCATGCCCCGGCCTGCCATCGGGCCCGTACCGGCATCGAAGACGGTTTTCTGCTCCGGCGTGAGCATGGCGTAGAGCCCGCGCGACGCCTGCGCGATGGCGTCCATCTCGTCGGCGCGCTGTCTCATCATGCTGGCACGAAACGCCTGGCGGTCCGGGCCGTTCATGGTGGCGCCGGGCCGGGTTTCGCGCAGCGTCTGCATGCGCTGCGCCTGTTCCTTCACCTTGTCGGCATAGGCTTGCCAGGCCCCCTCCTGCTCCGGGGCAAGCTTGAGTTGCGACTTGACGTCATTCAGTCTGGCATCGACGTTGGCCGCCATGTTGCCGCTGCCCATGCCGGGGCCCATGCCGCCCATCATGCCTTGGCCGCATGGACCCATGCCCATGCCGCCGGGACGCGCCTGCACCGGCGCCATGCTCAGACCCAGGGTCAGGGCGGTGACGGTAACGGCTAGAATCTTTGCGTGTAACTTTCATGATCGGTCTCCATTGAGTGGTTGGTCGGGTGCTGACGGAGACCATTTCATCACCTCGATGTAAGCCGCCTGTGTCAGTGCGCAGCCATTTTGTAACCCAGGTTGTCGATCGCGGCGGTTGATACACTGGGTTACAAAATTCCCGCCGCCGCAGGAAGGCAGGCGTTATAAGGCAAGCATGGAAAACGCAGACCAGGTCCTGATCGTCGACGACGACGCCGAGATACGCAGCCTGCTGGGTGACTACCTGCGCCGCAACGGTCTGCGGGCGACGGCGGTGGCCGACGGCAAGGCGATGTGGGCGGTGCTGGAGACGGAGCGCATCGACCTCGTCGTGCTCGACCTGATGCTGCCGGGGGATGACGGCCTCACTCTGTGCCGCAACCTGCGGGCGCGCTCGGAACTGCCGGTGATCATGCTGACGGCCCGGGGCGAGGAAACCGATCGCATCGTCGGGCTGGAGATGGGCGCCGACGACTACGTGCCGAAACCGTTCAGCCCGCGCGAACTGCTGGCGCGCATCAAGGGCGTGCTGCGACGCGCCCGCAGTCTGCCGCGCAACCTGCAGCCCGACGCGGCCCGGCGCCTGCGCTTCGCCGGCTGGGTGCTGGATACGGCCGCACGCAACCTGCTGTCGCCGGCCGGCGTGGTGGTGGCGCTGAGCGGCGCCGAGTTCCGCCTGCTGCGGGTCTTTCTGGGTCATCCCAATCGCGTGCTCAGCCGCGATCAGTTGCTCGACCTCACGCGCGGGCGCGAGGCCGATCCCTTCGACCGCAGCATCGACGTGCAGGTGAGCCGCCTGCGCCACCGGCTCGGCGACGACCCGAAGGAGCCGACGCTCATCAAGACGGTGCGGGGCGAAGGCTATGTTCTCGCGTCCGAGGTGGAGCGGGAGGACTGACGGCGATGCGGATTGGGATCCTGCCGCGCTCGCTGTTCGGACGGCTGGTGCTGATCCTGATCGGCGGCCTGCTCGTCGCTCAGTTGCTGAGCGCGGCCCTCAATCTGGCGGAGCGCGACCGGCTCATCTTCCGGGCCGGCGGCATGCGCACGGCGCAGCGCATCGCCGACATCGTGGAACTGCTGGAGCCGCTGAGCGCGGCGGAGCGGCGCCGCATCGTCGCCGTGCTCAATGCGCCGCCGCTGCGCGTGAGCCTCGACGTGCCGCTGCAAAGCGAAGCGCAGCCCGCGGCGGACGGGGAGACGCACGCCACGATGTTCAGCGCCATGCTGCGGGCATCGCTCGGGGAGCGGCCGTTGCGCATCGTCCGGTCCGAGGGCGGGTTCGCCCGCCGCGCCATGATGGCGGGCGCGGAGCGGGGCGCCCGGGGCGGTCCGCACCTGCGCGGCATGGGGCCCGGCTCCGGCGGCGGAATGGCGGTGGTGGCGCAGGTCCAGTTTGCCGACGGCACCTGGGTGACCTTCGACTCCTACCTGCCGCAGGATGTCGCCGATTTTCCCCAGCGACTGCTGCTCACCCTGCTCATCCTGCTGGTGGCAGTGATCGCCCTGTCGCTGATCGCGGTGCGCTGGGTGACGCGGCCGCTGCATCTGCTCGCCGCGGCCGCCGAAGACCTGGGCCGCGACATCCATCGTCCGCCCCTGGCGGAGAAGGGACCGACCGAAGTGCGGCGCGCGGCCCAGGCCTTCAACACCATGCAGGCGCGGCTGCGCAGCTACATCGATGACCGCGTGCGCATCCTGACGGCGATCTCCCACGACCTGAAGACGCCCATCACGCGCATGCGCCTGCGCGCCGAGCTGCTCGACGACGAGAATGCCCGCGCCCGCTTCGAAAAGGATTTGGCCGAGATGGAGTCCATGGTGACGCAGACGCTGGAGTTCATGCGCGGCAGCGCCAGTGACGAAGCCTCCCGGCCGATCGACCTCATGGCGCTGCTGGAAAGCCTGCAGGCGGATGCCCAGGAGGCCGGTCATGCGGTTCGCATCGAAGGCAGCGCTCTCGCGCCCTATGTCGGAAAGCCGCAGCTGCTTAAGCGCTGCCTGTCCAATCTCCTGGAGAACGCGTTCCGCTACGCCACCGCGGCGCGGCTGGTGGTCGAGGACGATGCGGAGTGGTTGCTCGTTCGCGTCCTGGACGACGGCCCCGGCATTCCCGAGTCGGACCTGGAGCGCGTCTTCGAGCCCTTCTATCGCCTGGAGGAATCGCGCAATCGCGGCACCGGCGGCAGCGGGCTCGGGCTCGGCATCGCCCGCAACATCGCCCGCTCCCATGGCGGCGACCTGGTGCTGCGAAACCGCACGGAAGGCGGATTGGAGGCGCTGTTGACGCTGAACCGGTAGGCGAGACGGCCGGTTCTGACGCGGGCCGCCCGCGACTGCGCGTTGATGCGCGTCAATAGCGGCGCCGGCCAGCCGCAGGACACTCTCCGGCCGGACTCCTACCAGGAAAGGACAGAGATGAGACGCTCGATGCTGACCATCCCGCTGCTGGCGCTCGCTTGTTCCAGCGCCGCCATCGCAGCCGAGGACGCGACCTTCACGCTGCGCAGCCTGACGCCCGAGACGGCGCTCAAGGCGGCGCAGGCCGCCCTTAAGAAATGCCGCGCCGACGGTTTCCAGGTCGCGGTAGCGGTGGTGGATCGCAGCGGTACGGTGCAGGTGGTGCTGCGCGACCGCTTCGCCGGCGCCCATACACCGGACACCGCGACCGGCAAGGCCTGGACCGCGGTCAGCTTCCGCACCAACACCACGGAAATGGCGGCGGAAACCCAGCCCGGCAAACCGTCGTCGGGCATCCGTCACCTGCCGCGCACGGTCATGATCGGCGGCGGACTGATGATCGAAGGCGGCGGCAGCCTGCTGGGCGGCATCGGGGTATCCGGCGCACCGGGGGGCGAGCGCGACGAGGTATGCGCCAAGGCAGGCATCGCTGCCATCCAGGCGGATCTGGATTTCTGAGGTCTTCTGCCGCGGCCTCGGTCCCTCCGCGGCATCAGGGCAGCGCGGCCGGCTCCGTGAACACCCAGTCCCGATCCTTCACCGGCTGGTGGCAGCCGAAGCATTCCTGGACGAAGTTGGCGTCCTTGCCGTAGGGCTTCTGGTCCTTGCCGAGCCAGCGGGCAAAGCCCCAGCCGCCGGTGGCTTCGTACTTCTTGGCGTCCTTGACCATGAATTCGGCATGGACGAAATCGCCCGGGACGATCGCCTGCGCCCACTTGTCCAGGGTCTTGTTCTTCCATACCAGCTTGGCCAGGATCGCGCCGTCCGGCCACGGATTGGTCGTGCCGGCGCGGGCCGCCTCGACCGCCTTGTCGTTGCCGAGAATGACGCGCATGGTGTTGTTGTCGGTACGCTGGGACGAGGCGATCATGCGCCAGTTCTTGTAGCCCTCGGGCAGAGTGATGCCGTTGGGGGCCGGATCGGCGGCCAGGGCGGCGCCGGATGCAGCGGCGATGAGGGTTGCTGCGATGGTGCTGCGGACGAGTCGCATGCTGAATTGCTCCGTGGGTGTGGGTTTCTGGTCGGTCGTTGCCTGCCGCGCGGGCCGGCTGCCCGCAATGTATACAAGTTCTTGCGGGATTTCATTCCGTCGTGCGCCCCGACCCGGGCGATGCCGCCCTCGTTTGATTATCATTGCGTGCCATGCGCCCACTGCTGAGGCTGACGTACCGCACAGCCGCCCTGGCGCGGCTGATCCTGCTGATGTTCCTGGCGACGGCCTCAGCTTGTCTCGCGGCAGAGGTACCGTTCGTGGCGGCAGCGGCGGACCTCAAGTTCGCCCTGTCCGAGATTGCCGAGGATTTTGCGAAGGAAACCGGGAGGCGGGTGAGGCTGAGCTTTGGTTCGTCCGGCAACTTCGCCCGCCAGATCACGCAGGGCGCACCGTTCGAGCTGTTTTTCTCGGCCGACGAACAGTACGCGCTGGGCCTCGTCGGGTCGGGCCAGGCGCTGGATCGTGGCGCGCTCTACGGCATCGGCCGCATCGTGCTCTACGCGCCCCGCGGCTCGCCGCTCAAGCCGGACGCGCAGATGAAAGGCCTGGCTGCGGCAGCCGCTGCCGGTGTCGTCACGCGCTTCGCCATCGCCAATCCAGAGCATGCGCCCTATGGCCGCGCCGCGCGCGAGGCGCTGCGGCACGCCGGACTCTGGGATGTCCTGCAGAGCAGGCTGGTGCTGGGCGAAAACGCTTCCCAGGCGGCGCAGTTCGCCTCCAGCGGCGCGACCGGGGGCGGCATCATTCCCCTTTCCGTCGCGCTGGCGCCGGCGCTGGCAGCGGCCGGCAGCCATGCCCTGATCGCGCAAGACTGGCACCAGCCGCTGCGCCAGCGCGTGGTGCTGCTCAAGGGTGCCGGCGAGACGGCGCGGCGCTTCTACGATTACATGCAGCAGCCGCAGGCGCGCGCCGTCCTCACGCGCTACGGATTTGCGGTTCCTGCCGACGAGGCGCCGTGATGGATTGGGAAGCCCTGAGGCTTTCGCTGCGGCTCGGTGCCTGGACCACGGTGATCCTGATCCCGTCCGGCATTGTCCTGGCGCGGGTGCTTGCCTGGCGTCGATTTCGCGGCCGCGCGGCGGTGGAGGCGCTGGTGGCGCTGCCACTGGTGCTGCCGCCCACGGTGTTGGGCTACTATCTGCTGGTGGCCTTCGGCGGCGCCTCCGCCTTCGGACGCGGCTATCAGGCACTGTTCGGCGCACCTCTCGCCTTCTCGTTCGAGGGCCTGCTGCTCGCCTCCCTCGTCTTCAACCTGCCGTTCGCCATCCAGCCCATGCAGCGAGCCTTCGCCGGGATCGCGCCGGAACTGCGCGAAGCCGCCTGGTGTTCCGGATTGAGCAGGTGGCAGGCGTTTCGCCGCGTCGAGTTGCCCCTGGCCTTTCCCGGCGTGCTGTCGGCGGCGGTGCTGACCTTCGCCCATACGCTGGGCGAGTTCGGCGTGGTGCTGATGGTGGGCGGAAACCTGCCGGGCCAGACCAAGACCATCGCCATCGCCATCTACGATCGGGTACAGGCCTTCGACGATGCCGGCGCGGCGCTCATGTCGGCGACTCTGGTGCTGATTTCCTTTGCGGCAATCGTGGTCATCCACGGACTCACCGGCCGCCGGAACCGCGTTCGTGTCTGACGTGGCACGCGGCCTCGACCTGGCGGTGCAGCAGCGGGCGCCGATTGCCCTCGATGCCGCGCTGGAGTGCGCGCCCGGCGAACTGACGGCGCTGGTCGGGCCCTCGGGCAGCGGCAAGACCACGCTGCTGCGCGTGATCGCCGGCCTCGACCGTCCGCAGCAGGGCCATGTGCGCTGCGCCGGCCACACCTGGTTCGATGCCCGGGAGGGCATCGACCTCTCGCCCCAGCGCCGGCGCGTCGGACTGGTGTTCCAGAGCTACGCCCTGTTTCCCCATCTGTCCGCCCTCGACAACGTGGCGGCGGCGCTGAGCCACGTGCCGCCGGACCAGCGCGGCGAGCGGGCCTGCGCCTTGCTGGAGCAGGTACATCTTTCCGGGTTGGAAGGGCGACGCCCCGACGAGTTGTCCGGCGGCCAGCAGCAGCGCGTCGCCGTGGCCCGCGCCCTGGCGCGCGATCCGGCGGTGCTGCTGCTGGACGAGCCGTTTTCGGCGGTGGATCAGGTCACGCGCGGCAAGCTGCAGCGCGAACTGGCGCGGTTGCGCGAACGCCTGAGGATTCCCGTCGTGCTGGTGACCCACGATCTCGATGAGGCGCGGCTGCTGGCGGACCGCATCGTCATCATCCATCGCGGCACCACGCTGCAGAGCGGCACGCCGGACCAGGTGCTGCTGCGGCCCGGCAGCGGCGAGGTGGCGCGGCTGGTGGATCTGCCGAACGTGTTCGAGGGCACGGTGAGCGCGCTCGCGGCCGACGGCACGCTGCACCTGAGGTGGCGCGGCTATACGCTGGAGGTGCGCAGTGACGGCGTCTTCCGTCCCGGCGAACGGGTGGATTGGGTGGTGCCGTCGCGCTTCGTGATTCTGCACCGGCGCGACAAGCCCTCGCGCGGCGAGCACGAGAATCCGGTGGGCGGACTGTGTACGGAATGCACCATGCTCGGCGACAATGCACTGGTGAGCATCGATGTGGACGGCGATGTTAACGCGTCGCTCGCGTTCAGCGTTCCCGCCCATGCGGCACGGCGCAATGGCTTGGCGCCGGGCGTAGAGGTCCGGGTGTCGCTGCTGGCGGAGGGCATCCACCTGATGCCCGGGAAGCGCTGATTCCCGGGTCGTGCAATGGCCTCGGCCGGTGCGAAGAGCTGCGAATTGCAGCGATTGATCCGACATTGGAGGGGAACGATCCATGAAACTCTACGATCTGGAACTTTCGGGCAACGCCTACCGCATTCGCCTCATGCTCGCGCTGCTGGGCCTCAAGGCGGAGTTGCATAGCGTCAACCTGATGCAGGGCGAGCAGCGCCAGGAGTGGTTCCTCAAGCTCAACCCGCGCGGCCAGGTGCCGGTGCTGGACGACGACGGCACCGTAATCTGGGATTCGCTGGCGATCCTGGTCTATCTGGCGCGCAAGTACGGCGGTGAGCGCTGGCTGCCGAGCGAAGCGAAAGACCTGGCAGAGGTCATGCAATGGCTGGCGCTGATGGAGAACGAGACCCTCTACGGCCTGGGCAAGGCCCGGGTGATCGTCAAGTTCAAGTTCCCCGGGTCCCTGGAGGAAGCGCAGACCCTGGGTCGTCGCGGACTGAACGTGTTGGAGGGGCGCCTGTCGAATCACGACTGGCTGGCGTTGGATCGCTTCACGATCGCCGACGTTGGCTGCTTTCCGTACGTCGCCCTGGCGCCGGAAGGAGAGATTTCCCTCGACCCTTATCCCGCCGTGCGCAAGTGGGTCGAACGCGTGAAGAAGCAACCGGGCTTCGTGTCGATGCCCGGTATTTGAAACCCGGTTTCGATATCCGCGTGTCCACCCGGGGCGCGGATCGGCGAGACAACGCCCATAGGGTGCAAATCAAATCATGTCCGAATCCGCCACCATCCTGTTCGCCCACGGCGCCCGCAACCCCGAATGGCGCAAGCCGCTGGAAGCGATCCGCGATGCGATGATCGTCGCCGAACCCGGTCGCCGCGTCGAAGTCGCCTATCTGGAGTTCCTGACGCCGCCGCTGCCGGACGCGATCGATACCGTCGCCAGCGAGGGCTACCGCGAACTGATCATCGTGCCGATTTTCATGGCGCAGAGCGGCCATACCAAGCGCGACCTTCCCGCATTGCTGGCGGCGGCCTGGGGGCGCCATCCCCAACTCGACATCAAACTGGCGGTTCCGATCGGCGAGGCCCCCGACGTGGTGAGCGCCATCGCGCGCTATGCCCTTCAGCCGACGCTTGTGATGGGCGAAGCCATTCCAGGCTGAGCGTTCAGTTCTGCGCAAGCGAGCGCTTACCTAGCGTCCCGCCGAAACGCGCATGCGGCTCTTGAAACGGGCGGCGTGGGCCCATTGTGGGTTGTATATTAGTATCGGCTAATATATACTTGTTGCCATGCGATCAATACTCTCCCCGTTGGTGGTCCTTTCGTCGGCCCTGTGGGCGTCACTGGCTTTGGCTCAGACCCCGGGTCTGGCGACGGCGACAGTCGAATACCGCGAGATCGAACTCACCTATCCGGCCGAGGCCGTGGTGGAGGCGGTCAAGCAGGCCACCGTCGCCGCCCAGGTGCAGGGTCGGGTGATGGAGGTGCGCGCCGACGCCGGCGACCGCGTCAAGCAGGGCGACCTGCTGATGCGCATCGACGAGCGCGAGGCGGCGCAGGGGGTGGCCGGCGCCGACGCCGGCGTGGCCCAGGCCGAGGCGAATTTGGCCAACGCCAAGGCGACCCATGAGCGCACCCGCAACCTCTTCGCCCAGAAGTTCGTCAGTCAGGCCGCGCTGGATCAGGCGGAATCGGCGTGGCGGGCGGCGGAGGCCCAATTGAAGGTCACCCAGGCCGGGCGCGGCCAGGCCGGCACGGCGAAGAGTTTCACCACCATCACTTCGCCCTTGACTGGGGTCGTTGCGCAGCGCCACACGGAAAAGGGCGAGATGGCCGCGCCGGGCAAGACGCTGTTCACCATATTCGAACCGGGTGATCTGCGCGTGGTGGCGAGCGTTCCCCAGTACAAGCTGGCGGAGGTGAAGCAGACTCTGCGCGCCAAGGTGGAGTTTCCCGAGTCCAGGCGCTGGGTCGATGCTGCCTCGGTCACGGTGTTGCCGACCGTGGATGCCCGCACCCACACGGTCCGGGTGCGGGTTAACCTGCCCGACAACGTCGCCGGAGTGGTGCCGGGAATGTTCGCCCGCGCCCATTTCGTCACCGGCCGGGCGAAAAAGCTGCTGGTGCCGGCGCAGTCGGTGCTGCACCGCGGCGAAGTGACCGCCGTCTATGTCGTCGACGCGCAGGGCCTGCCGCAGTTGCGCCAGGTGCGCCTGGGCGAGCCGGTGGCGGACGCAGCGGTGGAAGTCCTGGCCGGCGCCACGGCCGGTGAAAGGGTCGCCCTCGACCCGGTGAAAGCCGGAATTTCCCTCAAGCAAACAGCCGCGAAGCGCTAAAATATCGACTCGAAAAACAAGACCGGATTCCGGCTTCGCGGCTCTTTATTGCAACCAAGGAGGGAAACGTGGCACACATCGTTATTATGGGAGCAGGCATCGGTGGCATGCCGATGGCCTACGAAATGCGGGAAGGCGCCCGCCCGCAGGACAAGGTCACCGTCGTTTCGAGCGACCCGAAGTTCCACTTCGTGCCGTCCAACCCGTGGCTTGCCGTGAATTGGCGCAAGCGCGACGACATCGAGATCGACATCGGGCCCGCCCTGGCGCGCAAGAAGATCGACTTCATCGCGGCAACGGTCAAGCGTGTGCACCCGGAAGGGAACCAGATCGAGCTGGCCGACGGCAGAATGGTCGACTACGACTTTCTCATCATCGCTACCGGACCGAAGTTGGCATTCGAGGAAGTGGAGGGGCTCGGACCCAACGGCCATACGCAGTCGGTGTGCCATGTCGACCACGCCGTGAAGGCTGCCAAGGTATGGGACGAGTTCGTCAAGGATCCCGGCCATATCGTGGTCGGCGCCGTGCAGATGGCATCCTGCTTCGGTCCCGCCTACGAGTTCGCCATGATCATGGACACCGACCTGCGCCGGCGCAAGATCCGCGACAAGGTGCCGATGACCTTCGTCACCGCCGAGCCCTATGTCGGGCACCTCGGCCTCGGCGGCGTGGGCGACTCCAAGGGCCTGCTGGAATCGGCGATGCGCGACCGCCACATCAAGTGGATCTGCAACGCCAAGGTCACCAAGGTCGAGGCCGGCAAGATGTACGTCACCGAGCACGACGAGGACGGCAAGCCGAAGAAGGAGCACGAACTCGCGTTCAAGTACTCCATGATGCTTCCGGCATTCAAGGGCGTGGATGCGGTATTCGGCATCGAGGGGCTGACGAATCCGCGCGGCTTCATCCTGATCGACGAGTACCAGCGCAACCCGAAGTTCAAGAACATCTACTCGGTGGGCGTGTGCGTGGCGATCCCGCCGGTGGAAGTGAGCCCGGTGCCCACCGGTGCGCCCAAGACCGGCTACATGATCGAGTCCATGGTGACCGCCACGGCCCACAACGTCCGCGCCGTGCTCGATGGCAAGGAACCGGTGGAGAAGGCGACGTGGAACGCGGTGTGTCTGGCGGACTTCGGTGATTCCGGCGCCGCCTTCGTGGCGCTGCCGCAGATACCGCCGCGCAACGTGAACTGGTTTTCCGAAGGCAAGTGGGTGCACCTGGCCAAGATTGCCTACGAGAAGTACTTCATGTCAAAGATGAAGCGCGGCACCTCCGAGCCGATATACGAGAAGATCGTCATGAATGCACTTGGCATCATGAAGCTGAAGGGCAAGTAGGCGCAGGTCCGTGGCCGCAAAGGCCGCCGGGGCGCGAGCGACCGGCGTTCTTTGCGGTTTTTGTTGTTCATGAATATCAGCATGTTCTAATATGGGAATCTCGGGAAGAATCGCGGCAGCCTTTCAGCGTTCGCAGATGACGCCGCTGATCGCGCTGCTGGCTTTCCTGCTCGGCCTGTTCGCCGTGCTCGTCACGCCGCGCGAAGAGGAGCCGCAGATCAACGTCACCATGGCCAACGTGTTCGTGCCGTTTCCCGGCGCCTCGGCCAAGGACGTGGAGAATCTCGTGGCGCGGCCCGCCGAGCAGGTGCTGTCGCGCATCTCCAAGATCGAACACGTCTATTCCGTGTCGCGGCCGGGCATGGCCGTCATCACCGTGCAGTACGAGGTGGGCGAGGATCCGATCCAGGCGCTGGTGCGGCTCTACGACACGGTCAACTCGAACCGGGATTTTCTGTCCCCCAATCTGGGCGTGGGCGAGCCGATCATCAAGCCCAAGGGCATCGACGACGTGCCGATCGTCACGCTGGCGCTGTGGACTGCCGATCCGGAGCGCAGCGGCTTCGAGCTGCAGCAGGTCGCGCGCGCGGTGGAGATCGAACTCAAGCGCATCAAGGGCACGCGCGACGTCACCACCAACGGCGGGCCCGGCCATGTGATCCGCGTCATCATGGACACCGACCGCATGAATGCCTTCGGCGTCACGGCGCAGGACATCGTCGCCGCGCTGCAGGTCTCGAACGCTTCGCAGCCGGGCGGCAGCCTGGTGTCGGGCAACCGGGAGATCCTGGTGCAGACCGGCACCTACATCGAGACCGCGGAAGACGTGAAGAAGCTGGTGGTCGGCGTGGCCGAAGACAAGCCGGTTTTCATGTCGGACGTCTCCCGCATCGTCGACGGTCCGGACCAGCCCAGCCAGTACGTCTGGTTCGGCACCGGAGCCGGCTACGACGCGGGTGCGCTCAAGGGCGACAAGGCGGTCGGCGAGGATGTCTCGGGCGAGTTCCCGGCGGTGACGCTCTCCATCTCCAAGAAGCCCGGTGTCAACGCGGCGGACGTGGCCGAAGCCGTGATCGCCCGCGCCAACAGCCTGAAGGGCACGGTGATCCCGGCCGGGGTCGAATTCAGCGTCACCCGCAACTACGGCGCCACCGCCACCGACAAGGCGCAGAAGCTGATCGGCAAGCTCGTCTTCGCCACCGCCTTCGTCGTGCTGCTGGTGCTGCTTGCGCTGGGCCGGCGCGAGGCGGTGATCGTCGGCGTGGCGGTGACGCTCACCCTGGCGGCGACGCTGTTCGCCTCCTGGGCATGGGGCTTCACCCTCAACCGCGTCTCGCTGTTCGCCCTCATCTTTTCCATCGGCATTCTGGTGGACGATGCCATCGTCGTAGTCGAGAACATCCACCGCTGGCAGGCGCTGGAGCCGGAGCGGCCGCTGTGGGAGATCATTCCCCGCGCCGTGGACGAGGTGGGCGGTCCCACCATCCTGGCCACCCTCACGGTGATCGCGGCGCTGCTGCCGATGGCCTTCGTCACGGGTCTCATGGGCCCCTACATGAGCCCGATCCCGATCAACGCGTCGATGGGGATGGCGATCTCGCTCGCCATCGCCTTCGTCATCACGCCGTGGCTGTCGCTGGTGATGATGGGCCGCCACCACGCCGGCGGCACGGCCCACGAGTCGGACAAGCTGACCCAGCGCCTGCAGCAGTGGGCGCAGCGTCTCATTTCGCCTTTCATCGACGAGCGGACGGGCAAGCGCGCGCGGCGCATCCTGTGGCTCGCCATCCTGGCCGCGATCCTGGCCTCGGTGTCGCTGGCCGGCTTCAAGCTGGTGGTGCTGAAGATGCTGCCCTTCGACAACAAGAGCGAGTTCCAGATCGTGCTCGACATGCCGGTGGGCACGCCGCTGGAGGAGACGGCCAAAGTGCTGCGCGAGATCAGCGCCTACGTCGCCACCGTGCCGGAGGTGACCGATTACCAGGCGTACGCCGGCACCGCGGCGCCCATCAATTTCAACGGCCTGGTGCGGCAGTATTACCTGCGCGCGTCGCCGGAACTGGGCGACATCCAGGTCAATCTGGTGGACAAGCACCAGCGCGACCGCAAGAGCCACGAAATCGCCGCCGGGGTGCGCGATGGCGTCACCCGCATCGCGCAGAAGCACGGCGGCAATGCCAAGGTGGTGGAAGTGCCGCCGGGGCCGCCGGTGCTCTCGCCGATCGTTGCGGAAATCTACGGCCCGGACTACCCCGGCCAGCAGGCGGTGGCCAAGACGGTGGCGGAAAAGTTCCGTGCCACCGACGACATCATCAGCGTCGACGATTCGGTGGACGAGGCGGCGCCCAAGATCCTGCTGCGCGTCAACCAGAGCAAGGCGGCCCTGCTGGGCGTGGCGCAGAAGGACATCGTCGATGTGGTGCGGCTCGGTCTGGCCGGCGAGAACGTGACGCCGGCCCATACCGGCGAAAGCAAGTACGAGGTGCCGGTGCGCGTGACCCTGCCCGCCGAGAAGCAAAGCTCCCTCGACCAGTTGCTGAAGATGCGGGTGCGCGCCCGGGACGGTCATCTGATCCAGATCTCGGAACTGGTGGAGGCGCGCGACGTGCAGCGCGAGCAGGTGATCTACCACAAGGATCTGCTGCCGGTGGTGTATGTCGTCGGCGACATGGGCGGCCACATTGATTCGCCGCTCTACGGCATGTTCGACATCCGCTCCCGGGTCAGGGACATGGCCTTGGAGCAGGGCGGGACGCTGGGCGAATACTTCATCCGCCAGCCCCGGGATCCCTATGCCGGCTATTCCCTCAAGTGGGACGGCGAGTGGCAGGTGACCTACGAGACCTTCCGCGACATGGGCATCGCCTATGCCGTCGGTCTGCTCCTGATCTACCTGCTGGTGGTGGCCCAGTTCAAGAGCTATCTGGTGCCGCTCATCATCATGGCGCCGATCCCGCTCACCGTCATCGGCGTGATGCCCGGCCATGCGCTGCTCGGCGCCCAGTTCACCGCGACGTCGATGATCGGCATGATCGCGCTCGCCGGCATCATCGTGCGCAACTCCATCCTGCTCGTGGACTTCATCAACGCCCAGGTGGCCACCGGCATGCCCTTCGCCCAGGCGGTGGTGGAATCGGCGGCGATCCGCGCCAAACCGATCGCGCTGACCGGCCTGGCCGCCATGCTCGGCGCCCTTTTCATCCTCGACGACCCGATCTTCCAGGGGCTTGCGATCAGCTTGATTTTTGGCATATTCGTGTCTACCTTGCTGACGCTGGTGGTGATTCCGGTGCTCTACTACGCCGCCATGCGCGGGCGCATGGCGGTGCCGAGCGAGCGCTAAGCGAGATCCTCTTGCACCGATCCCGCCCCCAGGCATGAGCCCGATTCCCATGAGACTGTCCTGACCACACGATTTCGACCACACTACCTCGGAGAATCGCAATGAACGTTGAACGCTATGTCCGCATCATCGCCGGCGCCTTCATCATGCTGTCGCTGGTCCTCGCCCACGCCACCGGCCAGGCCGACCTGTCCAAGCTGTCCTGGCTCTGGTTCACCGCCTTCGTCGGCATCAACCTGTTCCAGAGCGGCTTCACCCAGTTCTGTCCGCTGGTGAACATACTCAAGAAACTGGGCGTCAAGGAAGCTCACCAGGTCTGATCCGGCGGTCCTGCTGCTCTACCCCGGTGGCGGCGATGGAATGATCGCCCCACCGGACCGTCGCTGGAACGACTCTTGCTGGACAGTAGTCGTTTCAGTCATCCCTACATCCCGCAATGCTGCGAGTTCTGGTCATCGACGAGTCGCGTCAACGTGCCGCCGGCATCTGTGCCGGGCTGGCCCTCGCCGGCCATCAGGTCGCTGCCGTCCTGCCCTCGGCCTGGGATCTGGCCGCCCAGGTGGAGACGATCAAGCCGGACGTGATCCTCATCGAAACCGCCTCGCCGTCGCGCGACACGCTCGAGCACCTGAGCGCGATGAACCGCGATGCGCCTCGGCCGGTGGTGATCTTTGCCCAGGAAGGCGAGGCCGGGGTGATCCGCGCCGCGATGCGCGCCGGCGTGTCCGCCTACGTGGTGGACGGTCTCGATCCCGGACGCATCAAGCCGGTGATCGAGGTGGCGCTGGCGCGCTTCGACGAATATCAGGCGCTGCGGCGCGAACTGGACGACACCTCGCGCAAGCTGTCCGAGCGCAAGCTGATCGACCGTGCCAAGGGCATCCTCATGCGCACCCGCGCCATGGGCGAGGACGAGGCCTACCATGCCCTGCGCAAGCTGGCGATGGAGCGCGGCATTACGGTGGCCGACGTCTCGCGCAATGTGATCGACATGGCGCAACTGCTGCTCTGACGTCCGCACGACCGTCCGAGGCAACGCCAGGAAGTAGGGCGGGCCGCTGCCCGCCGCATCGACGAGAGTAGGGCAGGGCGGGCCGTGCCCGCCGCCCGCCGATGTAGGCCCCCCCCCGGCGGGCAGTACCCGCGCTACGACGACCTCCTCCCCCAAGTAGTGCAGCGTTTGCTGATGTTGCACAGCAACAGTGCGTTACGGCCGACCGCCGAATCCGCCCGCCAACCCCCGCGACGCAGTGGAAAGCCAGTGCTGGCGCGGCTTTCGGCCAAGATGCCGGCAGCGTGGCACGACCCCTGCTAAGTGATGCTCAAGCACCGGATCAACGGCGGTCTGGTGGGCTGAATCGGTTAATGGACAAGGGCGTCCATCCGCGGGAGTCTCTCCTCCCTCGCGCGGGTGAACGCCCTCTTTTTTTGGATTATCGGATGGACGGGAGATCGACATGGACGACACTAAACGCGCCCCCGGCAGGCGCGATTTCCTCCGGGCGGCGGCCGGCTTCGGCGCGGGTGCGGCGCTCATGAGCGCTCTGCCGCCGGGCGTGCGCGGTGCGGCTTGGGCCGCGGGTTCGGACGCACCGGAGAAGAAGGAGGTCAGGATCGGCTTCATTCCGCTCACCGACTGCGCCTCCGTGGTGATGGCGTCGGTGATGAAGTTCGACGAGAAGTACGGCATCAAGATCGTGCCGACCAAGGAAGCGTCCTGGGCCGCGGTGCGGGACAAACTGGTGAATGGCGAGATCGACGCCGCCCATGTCCTCTACGGCCTGATCTACGGCGTGCAGATGGGCGTCGGCGGGCCGAAGAAGGACATGGCCAACCTGATGACGCTGAACAACAACGGCCAGGCGATCACCCTGGCGAACAAGCTCAAGGACCAGGGCGTGACGGACGGCGGCGGCCTGAAGAAGCTGATCACCTCGAAGCCCGGCGAATACACCTTTGCCCAGACCTTTCCCACCGGCACCCATGCCATGTGGTTGTACTACTGGCTGGCGGCCAACGACATCAACCCGATACGGGACGTAAAGACGATCACCGTGCCGCCGCCGCAGATGGTGGCGAACATGCGCGTGGGCAACATGGACGGATTCTGCGTCGGCGAGCCCTGGAACAACCGCGCCATCGTGGACAAGATCGGCTTCACCGCGGTGACCAGCCAGGACATCTGGGTCGATCATCCGGAGAAGGTGCTGGGCACCACGGCCGAGTTCGTCGGCAAATATCCGAACACGGCGCGGGCCATGACGGCGGCGATCCTGGAGGCGGGGCGCTGGATCGATGCCTCGCTCGCCAACCGCCAGAAGACCGCCGAGACCATCGCCCAGAAAGCCTACGTCAATACCGATACCGACGTCATCCTGGCGCGCATGCTCGGCCGCTACGAGAACGGCCTCGGCAGGAAGTGGGACGACAGGAACGCGATGAAGTTCTTCAACGAGGGCGCGGTGAACTTTCCCTACTACTCGGACGGCATGTGGTTCCTGACACAGCACCGGCGCTGGGGCCTGCTCAGGGAGGACCCGGACTACCTGGCGGTGGCGAAGAAGGTCAATCGGGTCAACATCTACAAGCAGGCGGCGGCCGCGGCCGGAGTCACCCTGCCCAAGGGCGACATGCGCAGTTCCAGGCTGATCGACGGCGTCGTCTGGGACGGCAGTGACCCGAAAAAGTACGCCGGCAGCTTCAAGGTGCAGGCCTGATGCCGGACCCGGCAGCGTAGGGCGGATCCGCCGTCCAGGAACGCGAAACCCGACTGGAGACCGAAATGACAGCAGCAGCGATCACCAACGACAATCTGGAGGCGCCCGGCGCCGCGTCGCCGCGCAAAGTGGCGGCGCGGGTCGCGGCGGTGCCGGCAGCGGCGGCACCGCCGGCGCCCCCCCGCATTCCCCTGGGTCGCCGCCTGGAGCCCTTTTTCAAGTCCGTGATTCCGCCGCTTCTCGGCATCGCCCTGCTGCTCGGCATCTGGGCCCTGGCAACGCTGAAGAGCACCAGCCTGCCGGGTCCGGACAAGGTGTGGGCCGAAGCCTTGAAGCTGTTCTCCGATCCCTTCTACCAGAACGGCCCGAACGACCAAGGCATAGGCTGGAACGTGCTGTCCTCCCTCAGACGGGTTGCCGTCGGCTTCGGCTTCGCGGCGCTGGTGGGTATTCCGCTGGGCTTCCTGATCGGCCGCTTCGACTTTCTCAACCGCATGGTGGAACCGATCATCAGCCTGCTGCGCCCGGTGTCGCCGCTGGCCTGGCTACCGATCGGCCTGCTGGCTTTCCAGAAGGCCGATCCGGCAGCCACCTGGACCATCTTCATCTGCTCCATCTGGCCCATGATCATCAACACCGCGGTCGGGGTGCAGCGCGTACCGCAGGACTACATGAACGTGGCGCGGGTGCTCGCCTTGTCGGAGTGGAAGATCGTCACCCGCATCCTGTTCCCGGCGGTGCTGCCCTACATGATCACCGGCATCCGCCTGTCGATCGGCACCGCCTGGCTGGTGATCGTCGCCGCCGAGATGCTGACCGGCGGCGTGGGCATCGGCTTCTGGGTATGGGACGAGTGGAACAACCTCAAAGTCGAGTCCATCGTCATCGCGATCTTCGTCATCGGCATCGTCGGCCTGCTGCTGGAACAGGCGCTGCTGCTGCTGGCAAAGCGATTCAACTACCAATAGAGCGGCCGGGGAAGGAGACAGAAATGGCAAGGATGGTTCAGATCGAGAACGTTGGTGTCCGCTTCGACACCAGGAACGGCCCCTTCGTCGCCCTGCGCGACATCAACCTGACGGTGGAGCAGGGCGAGGTGGTATCGCTGATCGGCCACTCCGGCTGCGGCAAGTCCACGCTCCTCAACCTGATCGCCGGCCTGAATCAGCCCACGGAGGGCGTGCTGTTGTGCAACGGGCGCGAGATCGCCGGTCCGGGCCCGGAGCGGGCGGTGGTGTTCCAGAATCACTCGCTGCTGCCCTGGCTGACCTGCTTCGACAACGTCTATCTGGCGGTGGAGCGGGTGTTCGGGAGCAAGGAAGGCAAGGCCAAGCTCAAGGCGCGCACCAAGGCGGCCCTGGCCATGGTGCATATGGACCACGCCGAGCACAAGTATCCCAACGAGGTTTCCGGCGGCATGAAGCAGCGCGTCGGCATCGCCCGCGCCTTCGCCATGGAGCCGAAGATCCTGCTCATGGACGAGCCCTTCGGCGCGCTCGATGCGCTCACCCGCGCCAGCCTGCAGGACGAGTTGATGAACGTGATGGAGGAAACCGGCGCCACCGTGGTGATGGTGACCCACGACGTGGACGAGGCGGTGCTGCTGTCGGATCGCATCGTCATGATGACCAACGGCCCGGCCGCGACCATCGGCGAGATCCTGAAGGTCGAACTGCCCTGGCCGCGGGAGCGCCTCAAGCTGGCCCACGATTCCAGGTTCGTCGACTACCGCGCCGCGCTGCTGGAGTTCCTCTACCAGAAGCAGTTGCGCAAGGCCGCGTGACATGTAGGGTGCGCATTCCCTCACCCCCGACCCCTCTCCCGCGTTCCGGGAGAGAGGCCGGGAGCGAGGGCTGGCGCACCGTTCGGCCGTGTTTGAACCGGTGCGCATGGCGCACCCTACGGCCCTGACAATGGGATGGTGGCATCGATGAAAAAACGCAAGCTGGTGATGGTGGGCAACGGCATGGCGGGCTGCCGCACGCTGGAGGAGCTGCTCAAGCTCGCCCCCGAGCTCTACGACATCACGGTGTTCGGCGCCGAGCCTCACGGCAACTACAACCGCATCCTGCTCTCTCCGGTGCTGGCCGGGGAGATGACGCTGCCGGAGATCATGCTCAACGATCTCGACTGGTACCGGGACAATGGCATCACGCTGCATGCCGGGAGGAAGGTGGCGCGCATCGACCGCATTGGCCGCCGCGTCGTCGCCGAGGATGGCACCGAGGAGGCGTACGACCGGCTGCTGCTCGCCACCGGCTCCAACCCCTTCATCCTGCCGGTTCCCGGCAAGGACCTGCCGGGGGTGATTGGCTACCGCGACATCGCCGACACCCAGGCCATGATCGATGCCGCCGCGAGCTACAAACACGCGGTGGTGATCGGCGGCGGCCTGCTAGGGCTGGAGGCGGCCAACGGCCTGCGGCTGCGCGGCATGGAGGTGACGGTGGTGCATCTCATGCCCTGGCTGATGGAACGTCAGCTCGACCGGACTGCCGCCGACATGCTCCAGGCCTCGCTCGAGGCCAAGGGACTCAGGTTCATGCTGGAGAAGCAGACCGCCGAACTGGTGCGCGGCGAGTCGGGCCGCGTCTGCGCGGTGAAGTTCAAGGACGGCGACAGCGTTCCGGCGGACTTGGTCGTCATGGCAGCGGGCATCCGGCCCAACACGGCGCTGGCCGAGTCCGCCGGCCTCCACTGCAGCCGCGGCATCGTGGTGAACGACACCCTCCAGACCTATGACCCTCGCATCTACGCCGTCGGCGAATGCGCCGCCCACCGCGGCATCGCGTACGGCCTGGTGGCGCCGCTGTTCGAGCAGGCCAAGGTCTGCGCCAACCACCTGGCCCAGATGGGCATCGGCCGCTACAGCGGCTCGGTGACCTCGACCAAGCTCAAGGTGACCGGCGTCGACCTGTTCTCCGCCGGCGACTTCATGGGCGGCGAGGGGGCGGACGAGATCGTTCTGTCCGACCGGCTCGGCGGCGTCTACAAGAAGCTGGTGCTGAAGGACGAGCGCCTGGTGGGGGCGGTGCTCTACGGCGACACGGTGGACGGCGCCTGGTACTTCCAGTTGATGAAGGACCGCCAGGACGTCGCCGCGATGCGCGACCACCTGATGTTCGGCAGCTCTTTCGCCAACACCCATCTCGGCGACGCCGGCCACAAGGGCCAGAGCCATGCGGCGGCGCTGCCGGACACGGCGGAGATCTGCGGCTGCAACGGCGTGTGCAAGGGCACGATCGTCCAGGCGATCAAGGAGCAGGGACTGTTCACGCTGGAGGAGGTGCGCAAGCACACCAAGGCCTCGTCCTCCTGCGGCTCGTGCACCGGCCTGGTGGAGCAGATCCTGGCCTCGACCGTGGGCGGCGCCTACGAGCCGGCGGACACCAAGACCAAGCCGATGTGCGGCTGCACCGACTGCACCCACGAGGAGGTGCGCGCCGCGATCCGCGAACACAAGCTGCTGACGATTCCCGATGCCATGCACTTCCTGGAATGGCGCACGCCCAACGGCTGCGCCTCGTGCCGGCCGGCGCTGAACTATTACCTGATCTCCACCTGGCCCCACGAGGCGCGGGACGACCCGCAGTCGCGCTTCATCAACGAGCGTGCCCACGCCAATATCCAGAAGGACGGCACGTTCTCCGTGGTGCCGCGCATGTGGGGCGGCATCACCAGTCCGGCGGAACTGCGGCGCATCGCCGACGTCGCCGACAAGTACAAGGTGCCGATGGTCAAGGTCACCGGCGGCCAGCGCATCGACCTGCTGGGGGTGAACAAGGCGGATCTGCCCGGCATGTGGGCCGACCTCGGCATGCCCTCGGGCCATGCCTACGGCAAGGCTATCCGCACCGTCAAGACCTGCGTCGGAGCCGAGTTCTGCCGTTTCGGCACCCAGAACTCGACGCAGATGGGGATCGACCTGGAGAAGATGCTCTTCGGCATGGGCTCGCCCCACAAGGTGAAGCTGGCGGTATCGGGCTGCCCGCGCAACTGCGCCGAGGCCGGCATCAAGGATGTCGGCGTCATCGGCGTCGATTCCGGCTGGGAGATCTACATCGCCGGCAACGGCGGCATCAAGACCGAGGTCGCCCAGTTCCTGTGCAAGCTGGCAACGGCCGAGGAGGTGAAGGAAGTCACCGGCGCCTTCCTCCAGCTCTACAGGGAGGAGGCGCGCTATCTCGACCGCACTGTGCATTGGGTGCAGCGGGTGGGACTCGACTACGTCAGGCAGCGCGTGGTGGACGATGCGGCCAACCGCAAGGCGCTGCACGAGCGGCTGCTGTTCGCTCTGCAGGATTACCGGGACCCGTGGCTGGAGCGCGCCCAGGGCGCCGCGAGGCACGAGTTCGAGCCGATCAGATTCATGAACAGGGACGAGGTGAAGCGTGGTGAGCGAATGGATCAAAGTGTGCCGGCTTGAGGAGATTCCGCAGCTCGGCGCGAGGGTGGTCGAGACCGCGGCGGGCGACATCGCGGTGTTTCGCACCGCCGACGACGCGGTATTCGCCGTCGAGGACAAGTGCCCCCACAAGGGCGGCCCCCTGTCCCAGGGCATCGTCTTCGGCCACAGCGTTACCTGCCCGCTGCACGGCTGGATCGTCGGCCTGGAGTCCGGCGAGGCCTGCGCTCCGGACCGGGGCTGCACCCGGCGCCTGCCGGTGCGGGTGGACGCCGGCGAGGTGATGCTGGCGCTGGCGTAGGGGTATTCCGGGACAGGTAGGGCGGGCCGTGCCCGCCGAACGTGGCATGGCGGGCGCGGCCCGCCCTACGAATTGCGCTTCTGGAGCAACAGGTAGATCCCGACGACGGCGATCGCCACGAACCACAGCAGCGACCATTCGGCGATCGACAGTCCGAGGAAGGTCCATTGCACCTTGGAGCAGTCGCCGGTGCCGCGGAAGATGAGCGGCAGGGCCTGCACCAACGGGAAGGAGTCGAGCATGAACTCCAGGTCGGGGCCGCAATCGACGATTTTTGGCGGGAAATGCTGCAGCCAGGACTGGCGTGCCGCGATCGGAGGCGCCGGCGAGCGCCGCGGCCGTCACCAGCGCGCTATAGACGCGCACGCCGATGCCCTGCGGATGGTGCAGGGCGGCGATCAATGCCACGGCTCCGCAAAGGATGAAGGCCACCCGCTGCATGATGCACATCGGGCACGGCTCCAGGTTCTGCACATGCTGCAGCACCAGGCCGAAGCCCATGAGGGCGGCGCACGCCAGGAATACGGCGGCGAAAACGAGGCGCGGCGAGAGTCGGTCGAGGAGCATGTCCGGCATGGGGGGAACTCGTGTGCCCGGATTCTACCCCGTGGATTGAAATCCGCATCGGCGCGCACGCGGCCGCGATGGTCTTCGGGCGCTTCAGGCTGCGGCCTTGCCGCTCGCGATCATGCGCTTGAGTTCCGGCATGCAGGAGCCGCAGGAAGTGCCGCAACGCAGCTTCTCCTGAAGGCTCGCCAGGTTGGCGCCGGCAGCGATCTCCTGCGTGATCTCGCTCTCCCCGACATTGAAACAGTTGCAGAGCACGCGCCCGCGGCTGCGTCCGGCCAGCGGCGCCGCCGCCAGCGGCGCGAACAGCCAGCGCCGCAGCTCATCGGCGCGGGTCTGCTCGATCATCGCGTCCTGGAGCCAGGCCCCGGCCGCGGTTTCCCCGGTGAGCCGCAGCCCCGTGAGCCGGTCGTCTTCGATCAGCGCGCGCTTGGAGATGCTGCGCCGAGCATCGGCATAGGACAGGCATTTCCAGTCCGGCAGATCGATCAGGGCGTCGATCGTATCCAGCCAGCTTTGGGGGATCGGTTCGTCGTGTGCGGCACGCAGTACCAGCAGCGGCTCTTCGCGGCCGGCGAGTCCCAGGCTGGCATAACGGAAGCGCGCCAGCAACGGCTGCAGCGCTTCGAGCCAGGTCAGCGCCCGGCCCTCGGCGTCGGCCCCGCGCGCCATGCGCAGGGCCAGTACCTGCCACGGCAGCGCGACCTTCTCCACCTGGATCGCGGCATGCTTGAGTTCGGGCTGCTTCGAATGGGGATCGAGGGCGGGCAGGGTCAGCTCGTTGGCGCCGGCCGAATTGAGGTAGCGCCGGCCCCAGTGCATGGGCAGGAAACTCTGGCCGGCCCGTACCTCGGGCGAGGCGCACACCCGCAGCACCACGGCGCCGCGGCGGCTCGACACCATGGCGAAGTCACCGTCCGCCAGCCCGCGCCTGGCCATGTCTTCGGCATGGAGGTCGAGGCGCGGCTCCGCCGCGTGATTGAAGAGCCGGGCCAGCTTGCCGGTGCGGCTCATGCCGTGCCACTGGTCGCGCACCCTGCCCGTCGAAAGATGCAGCGGCATGCGCGCGTCGGTCTGTTCGGCGGTGATGCCGTGCGCGAGCGGGACGAAGCGGGCACGTCCGCTCGGCGTCGGGAAGCGGCCGTCCTCGTACAGCCGTTCCTTGCCGCTGGTCGCGCCGGCGGGGCAGGGCCACTGCTGGGGACCACGGCGGTCGAGTACGCCGTAGTTCACGCCCGTGATGTCGAGATCGCGGCCGCGGGTGGTTTCCGCGTGTTCGACGAAGATCTGTTCCGGATGGAAGTAGGGGAAGAGGCGGCCGGCGTCGCGCCCCAGCAACTTGCCCAGGCGCAGCGCGAAATCGCGAGCGATCTGCCAGTCCGGCAGCGCCTCGCCCGGCGGCGGCACGGCCCGGTGCACATGGCTGATGCGCCGCTCCGAGTTGGTCACCGTGCCTTCCTTTTCGCCCCAGGTGGCGGCGGGCAGCAGCAGGTCGGCGTAGTCCGCCGTCTCGGTGTTGCGATAGGCCTCCTGCACCACCACGAACTCGCAGCGCTCCAGCGCCTCGCGCACCCGCGCCTGATCGGGCAAGGATTGGGCGGGGTTGGTGCAGGCGATCCACAGTGCCTTGATCTCACCCCGGCGCACCGCCTCGAACATTTCCACCGCGGTATGCCCGGGCTCTTCCGGGACCGAGTCCACACCCCATATCCGCGCCACCTCGGCGCGGTGCACCGGATTCGTCAGGTCGCGATGGGCGGGAAGCAGGTTGGCCATGCCACCCACTTCCCGGCCTCCCATCGCGTTCGGTTGTCCGGTGAGGGAAAACGGCCCGGCGCCCGGCTTGCCGATCTGGCCGGTGGCCAGATGCAGATGGATCAACGCGGCGCCGTTGTGCGTCCCGTGCTGGGACTGGTTGAGTCCTTGGCACCACAGCGACAACGCGGCCCGGGCCTGGCCGAACCAGCGCGCGGCGGTGACGATGTCCTGGGCGGCGACGCCGCAGATCTGCGCCGCCGCGGCCGGGGTGACCTCGCGCACGGCATCGCGCAGGGCGTCGAAACCCTCGGTGTGGTCGCGGATGTAGCGTTTGTCGATGAGGCCGTCCCACAGCAGCACATGCAGCATGGCATTGAACAGCACGATGTCGGTGCCGGGCAGGATGGCGAGATGGAGGTCGGCGCAGGTCGCGGTATCGGTGCGGCGCGGATCGACGACCACGATCTTCAGATCTGGATTGGCCGCCTTCGCATCCTCGATGCGGCGAAAGACGATGGGGTGGGCGTAGGCGGTGTTGGAGCCGGCGATGACAATGCAGTCGGCATGGCCGATATCGGCGTAGGAGCAGGGCGGGGCATCGACGCCGAGGGTAAGCTTGTAGGCGGCCACCGCCGAGGACATGCAGAGGCGGGAATTGGTGTCGATGTTGTTGGTGCCGACCAATCCCTTGGCCAGCTTGTTGAAGACGTAATAGTCCTCCGTCAGCAACTGGCCGGAGACGTAGAAGCCGACGGCGTCCGGTCCGTGCTCGCGGATAACGCGTGCGAACTGCTGCGCGGCGTGATCGAGCCCCTGGCCCCAGGTCGCGCGCGAGCGTGCCTGGCTCCGGTCCGGCCGCAACTCGGGATAGAGGGCGCGGGTATTGCGTTGTGCCGTCAGGTGGAGGGTCGATCCCTTGGTGCACAGGCGTCCGAAATTCGCCGGATGCGAAGGATCGCCGCGCACGCCGATGATGCGCGCGCCGTCGTGTTCGATGAGGACGCCGCAGCCGACGCCACAGTAGCAACAGTTGGATTTCGTTTCCGCCATGCCGACTCCCTAGTGCGTCGAGCGAGCAAGCGGCATGCCATGGGCTGGACCCGGTGAACAGGCACGATTTCACCAGGGGCACATGCTGCGGCGCATCAAGCTGGTGCGCCGCAGTCCCCGAGTGCCTCAAATTGGGATACGGTCGGAGTTTTCTCCGGAAAGGACCTGCGCCGGGCGCGGGCGCCTACCGCAGCAGTCCGCTCAGCGCCCGGCCATCCTGGAGGCTCAGGGCGTGCTCGGTGCCGACCACATAGGTCCTGGTCTTGCCGCGCAGTCGCGGCACGTTGTTCAAGTCCTGGCTGAAGCCGGGCACCAGGACGTCGCCCAGGCCGTAATACTCGCCGCGCACGATGGAAACGTACTCGATGTCCGGATGGACCTGCACGTTGAGCCAGTGCAGGGTGCTGCCGGGCTGCGCCGGGGCAAGATCGAGCAGCACCGGCCACGAACTGCTTGACGGTGCGGTAGGTGCGGCCGCCGAAGATGTCCTTGACGATGTTGAGCGGTCCGCCGGCGTGGGTGACGTCGAGCGCCTGCAGGGCACGCTCGGTCCCCAGGTTGGGCGCGGCGATGGTGATCAGGCGCCTGACCTGGCCCACGCCGCCCCGCACCACGCTCATGCGAGCCACCACGCCGCCGGCCGAGTGACCGATCAGCGTCACAGATTCGCCCGGATGGCGCGCCTCGACGGCGCGCAGCGCCTGGGTCAGCAGATCGGACTGCACCCCCAGCGGGGCGGTGGACGGCAATTCGATGGCGTAGACCTTGTTCGGTGCCCCTGCAGCGGCGGGGGGCAGGACGGGACCCTGATAACCGGGAAAGATGATGCCGGCGCGCTGCCAGCCGCGCGCCGCCAGTTCGGCGTTGATGCCGCTGGTCTCCCACCCGTACGCGTCGCCCAGATAGCCATGCACCAGGATGGCGACATCAGCCTGGGCGCGGGTGGTGGCGAAGGCAGACAGCAGGGCGATCAGAAGGAGGATGCGTCGCATGGTCGGGCTCCAGAAGCAAATGCTTATATTACCCGAAAACCACGGATTATGGGCAACCGGCCCGCGACAGGGGAGGGTGCTACGGCAGCCAGCGCGAGACGACGGCGTGGAGGTCCTCTTTGCGGAACGGCTTCGCCAGGTAGTCGTCCATGCCGGCGGCAATGCAGCGCTCGCGGTCGCCCTGGATGGCGTTGGCGGTGAGAGCGACGATGGGAACGTGGGACGCGTCGTTGGCCGCCGTCTCCCCCTGGCGGATGCGGCGCGTGGCCTCGTACCCGTCCACGCCCGGCAACTGACAGTCCATGAGAATGAGGTCGAAATGACCGTGCGCCATCTTGCGCATCGCTTCCTCACCGTCGTGCGCCTCGATCGTCTGCAGGCCGAAGGATTTGAGCATGGCGCGGGCCACGACGAGATTGATGGGATTGTCTTCGACCAGCAGCACCTGGCCTTGCAGGCGCGGCAAGTCCGCCGCATCCGGGCGCGCCGACCCGGTGGCAGGCTCACCGCGGGCGGCGTCGAAGTGCACCACGAACGAGAACGTAGACCCGCGCCCCGGCTCGCTCTCCAGCGTGAGGGTGCCGCCCATCAGATCGACCAGCTGGCGCGAGATCGGCAGCCCGAGTCCGGTTCCGCCGTACTTGCGGGCATGGGAGCTGTCGGCCTGGGAGAAGGCTTCGAAAATTCGCTCCTGGTCGGCAGCAGCGATACCGATGCCGGTATCGGCGATGTCGAAACGCAGGCTCGTCCCTTTCGGGCTCGCCGGGACCGACGCCGCGACGCCCGCAGCGTTTTCGGCCGCGCCGGGTTGAAGCCGCACCCGGATGGAACCTTTCTGCGTGAACTTGATGGCATTGCCGATCAGATTGGTGAGGATCTGCTTGAGACGGCCGGAGTCGCCTCGGACCAGTCGCGGAACCGCCTCGTCGATTTCCAGGGTGAAGGTCAGGCCCTTCTGCTGCGCCCGTTCGCCGAGCAGGTCGGTCACTTCGCTGACGACCCGGGAGAGGTCGAAATCGTGGCGATCCAGCTCGAACCGGCCGGCCTCGATCTTGGAGAAATCCAGAATGTCGTTGATCAGGGCCAGCAGATGCTGGCCGGACTTGTAGATCGTATCGAGGTAATGCCGCTGTCGTGTATCGAACACCGTATCGCGCAGCAACTGGGTCATGCCCAATACGCCGTTCATCGGCGTCCGGATCTCGTGGCTCATGGTTGCCAGGAATTCGGATTTGGCGCGGCTGGCCGCCTCCGCCACCTGTTTGGCGCGTTCGCTCTCCTCGACCGCATGGGCAAGGCGGAAACGCAGGCGCAGCATTTCCGTGGTGTTCTTCTGGTTGCGCCAGGCGTTGGCGACGGCGATCAACAGGAACAGCATGACGGTGGTGGCAGCCACCTCCTGGTCGGCGATGCCGGACGTCGCCAAGTGGATCGCGCCCGGCACGACCAGGGGGATGGACAGGGCAAGGTAGGCCGGGAACATGCCGCTGAGGGAGAACAGACCGACCGCGGCGATGCCGACGATGCCGGTGATGATCACGGGCTGGTACGGGTTGCCGTAGGGAGGAAACAGGACTGTTCCCAGCAATCCCCAAACGATCCCGGCCAGCAGGGTGCCGAAGACGAAACGGCGAATCCAGGGCGTGAGCGCGTCGGGGCCCGGTGCAGCGCGCCGGTAGGCAAGGATCAGCGCATAGCGGCCGAGCGAGACCAGGTTGTTGGCGAGGAACCAGCCCATGGCCACGACGGGGTCCGTGAACGGTGCCAGCACCGCCCACAGGGCCGCCGAAAACACCACAGCCATCACCAGCGTGAAGGGCGTCTGGCGATAGACCAGAGCCACCAGCTCGGCCCGGACTTCGTTCTCGAATGCCTGGTCCGGCGCCCGATTCCCGGGCGAATGCCCGGAAGCCAGAGCCTGCTGCTGGATTGCCGGCGTCTTGCTCACTTGGCGGAGGCTTTCCGAGGCGGGTGATCCGGGATCATCGACATGCGCTTTCAAGTTTATTCGCTCAGCCTATAACATTCTGAATGTTTGTGGGATATCGGCGCTTGCACGGCAGCGCTTGAAACGCGCCGCAGGCTTTCCCCGCGCCAGCCGCATCCCCTTGCCTGCAGCCGACGCACGGACCGCGCCCGTGGGGGATTTAGTACAATCAATCCGGATTAAACGCAAGGCCGCGTTTAACGCAGAGCCCGATTCAGGGCAGGAGGCGGAGCGTGGAGGTCGGATTCATCGGACTCGGCATCATGGGACGGCCCATGGCGCTCAACCTGGTCCGGGCCGGGTATGCCCTCCATGTATGGACGCGCCGCCCCCAGTCCATGGAGCCGCTGCTGGAAGCCGGGGCTACCGGGCACGACAGTGCCGCCGGCGTGGCACGGGCGTCGGCGGTCGTCATCAGCATGGTGGCCGATGCCCCCGACGTGGAACAGATCGCGCTCGGGCTGAGCGGCGTGGCCGACGGCACCCACGACGGCCTGGTGTTCGTCGACATGAGCACCATCGCCCCCGCCGCCGCGCGATCCATCGCTGCGCGGCTGGGCCAGCGCGGCGTGGACATGCTGGATGCACCGGTGTCGGGCGGAGAGATGGGCGCGGTCAACGGCACGCTCTCCATCATGGTCGGCGGTCGCGCCGAGACCTTCGAGCGCGTGCGGCCGCTGTTCGAGCGCATGGGCAGGGCGATCACCCTGGTGGGAGGCAGCGGTGCCGGACAGGTGGCGAAGGCCTGCAACCAGATCATCACCGGCATGGCGGTGGCGGCGGTTGCCGAAGCCCTGAACTACGCGCGCAAGGCCGGCGTTGACGCGGCCCCGGTGCGCCAGGCGCTGCTCGGCGGTTTCGCCTCCAGCCGGATCCTCGACAACCACGGTGGGCGCATGCTCGAGCGCAATTTCAAGCCGGGCTTCAAGTCGTGGATGCATCAGAAGGATCTGCGCATCGTCATGGAGTCGGCGCATGAGTTGGGCCTCGCCTTGCCCGGCGCGGCAGTGACGGCGCAGATGTTCAATGCCATGGTCGGCAGCGGTCTGGGCGAAGAGGACTCGGTCGCCATGCTCAAGCTGCTGGAGCGCATGAGTGGAGACTCCTGAAACCGTGCCCTCCCCGCGCCGTGCACCCCGACCGGGCGGGCTGTTCCCCGCGCCCGCCGGTTCCGTTCCTGGAAGGACTCCCGCATGAAGCTCGGATTCATCGGTCTCGGCACCATGGGGCGGCCCATGAGCCTCAACCTGTTGCACGCGGGGCACGAACTGGCCGTGTTCGCGCGCCGGCCCGAGGCGCTGGCAGCCCTGGTATCCGCCGGCGCCACTGCCTGCGGCAGTCCGCGGGAAGCGGCGAGCCGGGCCGAAGTCGTGTTCACCATGGTGACGTCGGACGCGGATGTGACCGAGGTCGTCCTCGGCCGCGACGGCGTGATCGAAGGTGCGGCGCCGGGATCGGTGGTGGTGGACATGAGCACGATCGCGGCGGCTACGGCCCGGCACATCGCAGCGCGTTTGGCGCAGCGGGGAGTGGACACGCTCGACGCGCCCGTCTCGGGCGGTCCGCAGGGTGCCGCCGGAGCCACCCTGGCGATCATGGTCGGCGGCAAGCCGGAGGTTCTGGCGCGCCTGCGTCCGCTGCTGGAGGTGCTGGGCAAGGCCATCACCCACATCGGACCGAACGGAGCCGGACAGGTGGCGAAGGCGTGCAATCAGATGGTCATGGTGGCGGCCATCGAAGGGTGCGCCGAAGCCCTGCTGCTGGCACAGGCGGCGGGCGTCGACCCGGGCCGGGTGCGCGCCGCGCTGCAGGGTGGCGCTGCCGGCAGCCGCGTCCTCGACCTGTTCGGCGAGCGCATGCTGCAGCGAAACTTTGCCGCCGGCATCGAGGCACGGCTGCATCACAAGGACTTCGGCAATCTGACCCAGGAGGCAGCCGGTCTCAATGTTCCGCTGCCGTTGATGGCCCAGGTGAGGCAGCAGCTGGTCAGTCTCATGGCGCTGGGCTGGGGTGGGGACGACACGTCCAGCCTGCTGCGGGTACTGGAGGTGCAGTCGCGGCCTGCGGCGCGCTCTTGAGTGTGGGGGGGAACTACCTTGAACCGATTCGTACTTGCCCTGCTGGCGGCGTCGCTGCTGCGGGGCTGCGCCGCGCTCACCACCCAGCCGCCCGAGGTCACGCTGGCAGGCCTCGACATCGTCGAGGCGGGTCTGCTGGAGCAGCGCTTCGCCATGAAACTGCGGCTGCAGAACCCCAACGACGCCGGCATCACGATCACGGGACTCAGCTTCCAGGTGGAGGTCAACGGTCAGACCTTCGCCAAGGGCGTGAGCGGCCAGACCGTGACGGTGCCGCGTTTCGGCGAAGCCGTGCTCGCCGTCGACGCGGTGAGCAACCTGGCCAGCGTGCTGCGCCAGATCAGCGAGTTGAGCAAGGGCGGGCGGGAAGGCATCGACTACCGCATACACGGCCGGCTCGCGACGGGCGATTTCGGCAGCGTTCCGTTCGAATCGAAAGGGGAACTGCGCCTGCCGCGGCTTCCGGCCGAACAGCGCGGCTCACCCGGCGGTACGTGAGTTGCCGGGGTCCCTTTTCGTCGCCGGCTTCGGGCCGGCGCGTGAAGGGGGCCGCGCCTACTGCCCGTCCTGCTGGCCGTAGGTCCTGAACTTATCCAGCACCGTGTCCATTTCGGCGGTGGAGAGAATCTGCGGCCGGCCGATCTGCAAGGTGCGCCAATATTGCTCGCACAAGGTCTCGAATTCGATGGCGAGATCAAGGGCATGGTGCAGGTCGCGGCCGAACACGACCATGCCGTGATTGGCGAGCAGGCAGGCGCAGCGTCCTTGAAGGGCGGCGAGGGCGTGGTCCGACAGTTCCTGGGTGCCGAAGGTGGCGTAGGCGGCGCAGCGCACCGTGCTGCCGCCGAAGCGCGCGATCATGTAATGGAACGGCGGAACGTCCGCACCCTGGCAGGCGAGCGCGGTGGCGAAGGGCGAGTGGCAGTGCAGGATGGCGCCGGCCTCGGGGCGCGCGGCATAGATGTCGCGGTGGAAGCGCCACTCGGACGAGGGCTTGCGCCGGCCGCTCCAGGTGCCGTCGAGTTTCATCGCCACGATGTCGTCGGCGGCGGTTTCCTCGCAGGGAAGACCGCTGGGCGTGATGAGGTAACCATCCTGCCAGCGGGCGCTGACATTGCCGGCGGTGCCGCGGTTGAGGCCGGCTGCAGCCATGCCGCGCGCGGTGTCCAGGACGGCGCGCGGCAGGGGGTGGAAGGCGGGTATCCCGCTCAAGACGGCGACCGATCGGCTGCCGCGACCGCCGTCGGGGGCCGGTGCCGCGGTGTCACAGCGGCGGGATGCGCAGAACCTGCCCCGGGTAGATCTTGTCGGGGTGCTTCAGCATCGGCTTGTTGGCCTCGAAGATCGCCGGGTACTTGTTCGGGTCACCGTAGTGTGCCTTGGCGATCTTGGACAGGTTGTCGCCCTTGACCACCGTATAGAACGCGGCCTCCGGCTCCGTCACCTCCACCGTCATCTGGTCGTGCACGCCGGCCACGCCCTCGACGTTGCCGGCGGCGAGAATGATCTTCTCCTTCGTCTGCTGGTTGGGCGCTATGCCATAGACGGTGGCATGGGCGTCGGCGAAGGTCACCGTGAGTCCGGTGGCGGCCAGTCCCAGGGACTCGATGTAGACCTTGATCGCATCGCCGGCGGCGTCGTTGGCGCGTTTCACGTTGTCCTCCGACGGATTCTGCGTCGCCGCGTCCTGGGCGGCCTTGGCTTCACCGCTGCCGAACAGCTTCTCACCGGCTTCCTTGATGAATGCAAACAGTCCCATGATCGACCTCCTTGTAGGTTGACTGCGAGTGATGGTGAACCTGGAATGGGCGTGACCTTAGCATGAACTCGTGGCGCCGCTGCCGCTCGCGGCATCGGCTGGGCCTGGGAACTCCGGGCGAACGGCGTCTGCGAAAAGCGCCGCCAGGCGCGCGGGATCGGCAATGCCGCGCTCGGTGATGATGCCGGCGACGAGTCGGGCCGGCGTGACATCGAACGCCGGGTTCGATACCGCGGTGTCGTCGCTCGCGATGCGCGCGTCGCAGACCTCCCCGCGGACCACGCGCACTTCCTCGCCGCCGCGCTCCTCGATCGGGATCTGCGAACCCGAGGCGCAGGCCCAGTCGATCGTCGATCCGGGCGCCGCGACGTGGAACGGCACCCCGGCTTCCCGCGCCGCGAGCGCCTTGAGGTAGGTGCCGATCTTGTTCGCCACGTCGCCGTTGGCGGCGATGCGGTCGGCCCCGACGATGACGACGTCGACGCGGCCCTGCTGCAGCAGATGGCCGGCAGCGTTGTCCGCGATCAGCGTATGCGGCACTGCGCTCTGCCGCAGTTCCCAGGCGGTGAGCAGGCCCTGGTTGCGCGGCCGCGTCTCGCTCACGAAGACGTGAATCGCCACGCCCGCGGCATGGGCGGCATAGACCGGCGCCAGCGCCGTGCCATGGGCGACGGTGGCGAGCCAGCCGGCATTGCAGTGGGTCATGACGTTGACGACGCGGCCGTGCCGCTGCGCCAGGCCGCGCAGGATTGCCACGCCGTGCTCGCCGATGGCGCGGTTGGCGGCGGCGTCCTCTTCGGCGATGCGCCGGGCTTCGAGCCAGGCGGCGGCGGGCCGCTCGGCGGGCGGCAGGGGCGCCAGATGCGCCTGCATCCGCCGCAGCGCCCACCGCAGATTGACGGCAGTCGGCCGCGTCGCCGCCAGCATGGCGGCGGTCTCGTCCAGGGCGCGGTCGGAAGCATCGCGCAGCATGCCCAGGGCGAGACCGAAGGCGGCGGTGGCGCCGATCAGCGGCGCACCGCGCACCTGCATGCTGCGAATGGCATGGGCGGCATCTTGCGCCGTGGCGAGGCGGCGCATCTCGATCCGGTAGGGCAAGGCCGTCTGGTCGAGGATCACGACCGATTCGCGTTCGGCGCGGATCGGTCGCAGATCGGAAAGGGCCTGCATCACCTGTGGATGGCTGCGCTGGAACAGATCGCGATTCTAGCGCAGGCGGGCACGCATCGGCCCGCCCTACGGCAGGACGATATCGAAGCGCGCCGTAGTCTGGCCTGCCGCCGCGGATTCGAGGCGCACTGCAAGCTGCGCCTGCTCGGCCTGCGACAGCCGGGTGTACAGAAAGTCGCGCCCGTTCTCGGCGGCATCCGCCAGATAGAGCTGGGTGTAGAAAGTTCGGCCGCCGGGGGCGGTGACGGCGAAGTGGATATGGGGTGCGCGCCCGCTGTAGGCGATCGGCTTGACGCTGCGGAAGCGGTACTGGCCCGCGGCGTCGGTACGGGTGGCGCCCCAGCCCTGGAAACCGGGATCGTAGGGCGCGGGCGAGTCGTCGTGCTCGTGGTGATAGCGGCCGTAGGCATTGGTCTGCCAGATTTCGACCTGGGCATCCCCCACCGGCGTGCCGTCGCGGCGCAGAATGCGGCCCGTGACCACGATCGGCTCGCCGCGCGCCTGCTTGCCCGTGACGGCGGCGAGATCGGCGTCCTGTTCGGCCGGCAGCTGCAGGGGATAGAACGGACCTTTGGGCTGCGCCGGCGTGGCTGCAGGGCCCGCGGCCAAGGCGGCGGCGCCGGACAAAGCCGTCAGCGCTGCCGCCGACAGCATCGCGGCGAGGTTGCGGGACCGGTTCGACAAGATTTCCTCCATTGATGGCGCTTGGTCTGGTCTGACAGAATGGCAGGCAATCGGTTTCACGGATCAGTCATGCCAGCGTTTCCCGCCGCCCTCGACTCGCGCCTGCCCCGCGTCGGCACGACCATTTTCAGCGTCATGTCGCGCCTCGCCCAGGAGTGCGGCGCGATCAACCTGTCTCAGGGCTTTCCCGATTTCTCCGCCGACGCGCGCCTGTTCGACCTGGTGGCGAAGCACATGGGGGCGGGACGCAACCAGTATGCGCCCATGGCCGGCGCGGCGCCGCTGCGCCAGGCGATCGCGCGCAAGATCGAGGCGCTCTACGGCTCCACCTACGATCCGGAAGAGGAGATCACCATCACCGCCGGCGCCACCCAGGCCATTTTCACCGCCGTGGCGTGCATGGTGCGGCCGGGCGACGAGGTGATCGTGTTCGAGCCGGTGTATGACTCCTACGTGCCGTCGATCGAGCTGAACGGCGGCACCGCCGTGTTCGCCCGGCTCGGCTTTCCCGACTACCGTCCCGACTGGCCTCAGGTGCGCGCCCTGGTGAGCGCGCGCACCCGCATGATCATCATCAACACGCCCCACAATCCGTCCGGAAGCGTGTGGTCGGCGCAGGATCTGCAGGAACTGGCGGCGGTCGTGCGCGGCACCGGCATCGTGATCGTCGCCGACGAGGTCTATGAGCACATCCTCTTCGACTCGGTCCGGCACGAGAGCGCCGCGCGCCATGGCGCACTGGCCGAGCGCAGCTTCATCGTCTCCTCCTTCGGCAAGACCTATCACATCACCGGCTGGAAGGTGGGCTATGTGGCAGCGCCGCGCGAACTGACGGCGGAATTCCGCAAGGCGCACCAGTACGTCGTGTTCGCCGTAAATCATCCGGTGCAGCTGGCGCTGGCCGAGTACATGGAAGATGCCGCGCGCCATCTGGGACTCGCCGCCTTCTATCAGGCCAAGCGCGATTTCTTCCGCGCACAACTGGCCGGCTCCGCTTTCGAGTTGCTGCCCTGCGCCGGCACCTACTTCCAGTTGGCACGCTATGGGGCGATCAGCGACGAGCCCGACGTCGCCTTCGCGCAGCGCCTGACGCGCGAGGCGGGCGTGGCGGCGATCCCCGTGTCGCCGTTCTACCGGGAGCCGGTGGATCACCAGGTGGTGCGCTTCTGTTTCGCCAAGTCCGAAGAGACGCTGGCGGAGGCGGGCAGACGCCTGCGCCGCCTGCCGGGGCAGCGATGAGCGTCCGCTGCTACGCCCAGCGCCTGCTCAATCCGTTCCGCGGCGCCATGCACGTCGTCGAGTTCGGCGCCGCCGAGGCGGTGACCACCGACGGCGTGCACTGGGACATCTATGTCGCGATGGAGGATCTGCTGGACGGTCTGTATGGCATTGCGCGGGTCCAGATCAGCGATATCCGCTACGGCAGCTGGTCGGCGGACAAAGGTCTCAAGCGCGGACCGCTCTACCCGTCCGACGATTTCCGACGTCTGGAGGAAATGGGAGCCACCGTCTACCAACATCTGCTGCGCGCCCATCGCGAGATTCCCTTCCCGTTCCTGGATCGCTTCGAGCTGTGGCTGCTCGACACCGCGGGCGCGCCGCTCGCCCTGCTGCACAGCGTGGTCGATGAAGAGGATGTCGCGCCCGAGCCGCCCCTCGCGTGGCGCGCCGGTCTCGCGGCGCGGGAACGCTTTTCCAGCCCCGCCATGGGGCGGCTGCTCGGCGTCGATGCCCGGTTCACGAGTGCGGCGGACTACCTTGCGGCCTGTGTCAATGCCCGCGCCGGCGATCCGCCCGTGGCGCAGTGGTTCGCGCGCCAGGCCGACGGCTCTGGGCGCGGCCTGCAGTGCATCGGAGCGGCGGCAGGGGAGGGCCGCACCCTGACGCGGGACGCTTTTCCGCCCCTGCTGCTGGCCGCCTTCGGCCACGACGACCTGCATCGCCAGTTGATCGAGGATTTCCATACCTGGCAGGCGCCCTGGCTGCTGGTTCTGTCCCACCTGGACGCCGCCACCCGCCGCGCCATCGAGCAGCGCGCCCGCCGGCAGGCGCTGGCGATCTACGACCAGCATCGCCTCTACCCGGAGACGATGGACCGGCAAACGATCCAGTCCGCGCTGGTGGAGGCGGTGCTGCGGCGCAGCCAGCCCCATCTGGAAGCGCGGGCGGACGAGAATCCTTCGCCCTTTTACATCGAGCTGAACCCCGCCGGTCCGGAGTAGCGCGCAACAGCGCGTCAGGACGACTCGAACACGAAAGTCCAGAGCCGGCGCACGGCGTCCCGCTGCGCCGCCACGGCCTCGGGCGCGACGCGGGACGCGGCATGGTTGAGCCGCAATCCGTGCTGCAGCCGCCGGTACTCGCGGTAGGCGTCGCGCACCTGCTCCGCGAGTTCGGCCGGGATGAGGCCGAGTTCGGCGGCGATGCGCAGCAGGGCGATGTTGCCCAGGTTGCCGGTGAGGCGCGGATAGTCGTGCGCATAGCCCAGCACCAGGTATTGCACGATGAATTCGACGTCGATCAGGCCGCCGGCGTCGTGCTTGAGGTCGAACCTGTCGCTCTTGTTGGCGTGGGCCTCGCGCATCTTCTGGCGCATCGCCAGCACCTCGCGCCGCAGCTCGCCGCGGTCGCGCCGCTTGCGCAGCACGTCGCTGCGAATCTCCTCGAACTGCGCGCCCACCTGGGCATCCCCCGCGCAGTAGCGGGCGCGGCTGAGAGCCTGGTGCTCCCACACCCAGGCCGATTCCATCTGGTACTGGCGGAACGCCGCCACCGAACTCACCATCAGTCCGGCCTCGCCGCTCGGGCGCAGGCGCAGGTCGGTTTCGAACAGCATGCCGGCCGCGGTGCGGCTGGAGAGCCAGGTGTTCACGCGCTGGGCGAGGCGCGCATAGGCCTCGGGCGCTTCCGGCGCGTCGTCGTCGAACAGGAACACGATGTCGAGGTCGGAGGCGTAGCCCAGTTCCTTGCCGCCCAGCTTGCCGTAGGCGATGACGGCGAAGCGCGGATCGTCGCGATGGCGCTGGCGCAGCTTGCGCCAGCTGAGGCGGATGGTGAGGTCGAGCATGATGTCGGCCAGCTCGGACAGATGGTCGGCCAGCTTTTCCACGGTCAGCAGCTCCGCCAGATCCTGGGTCAGGAGGCGGAAGACCTGGGCGTGATGCGCCTCGCGCATGACGTCCATCTGCTGCTCCATGTCCGGCTCCAGCCCGTCCAGGGTCTGCCGCAGGTGCTCGCGGAATGCCTTCCAGTCCGGCACCGCGTCCAGCAGACGCGCATCCAGCAGTTCGTCGAGCAGCAGCGGGTGCCGGGTCAGAAAGTCTGCGGCCCAGGACGAGGCGCTCATCAGGTGCGCCACCTTCCTCAATGCCTGGGGATACTGCTGCAGCAGGGCGAGGTAGGCACCGCGCCGGCTCACCGCTTCGAGCAGGTCGAGGATGCGCGCCAGCGTCGCGTCCGGGTTGGGGGTCTCGCCGGCGGCCTCCACCACCCGCGGCATCAGGGCATCGAGACGGGAGCGGATCTGGGCCGGCATCTGCCGGTAGCGATTGCCGCCGCGGATGGCGGCGAGCCTCTCCGCCGCCGCCGCCGGGTCGCGGTAGCCCATGCGCGCCAGTTCCGCCGCGGTGGCCGCGCCGTCGCCGGCGCCGTTCCACATGGGCGTGAGGACATGGCCGTCACGGCCGGGGTCGGCGAACACCGCCTCGAAGTGGCGGCTGACCGCGGCACGGTGGTCGTCCAATTCCTCCAGCAGCGCCTCGAATTGGCCGAAGCCCATGGCCGCCGCAATCAGTGCCTGGTCCTCCGGCTGCTCCGGCAGGCTGTGGGTCTGCTGATCGTCCAAGTACTGCAGCCGGTGTTCCAGGCGGCGCAGGAAATCGTAGGCGGCGGCCAGTTCGTTCGCCGCGGCGGGGGTGAGAATGCCGCGCTCGGCCAGCAGCGCCAGCACCTTGAGGGTCGGCTTGACCTGCAGCGCCGGATCTCGCCCGCCGCGGATGAGCTGGAACACCTGGGCGACAAACTCGATCTCGCGGATGCCGCCGGGGCCGAGCTTGACGTTGTTCGCCATGTCGCGCCGCGCCACCTCGCGCCGGATCTGGGCGTGCAGGTCGCGCATGGCATTGACGGAGCCGAAATCCAGGTACTTGCGGAAGACGAAGGGCCTGGCGATCGCTTCCAGCTCCGCCGAGCGCACGCCGTTCATGGGCCGCGCCTTGATCCAGGCATAGCGCTCCCATTCGCGGCCCTGGGTGACGAAGTAGTGTTCCAGCATGTCGAAGTTGCACACCAGCGGCCCGGATTCGCCGTTGGGCCGCAGCCGCATGTCCACCCGGAACACCTGCCCGTCACCCGTCATCTGCGCCAGCGCCTCGATCAGGCGCCGCCCCAGCCGCGTGTAGAACTCGAAGTTGCTGATGCCGGCCGGGCCGGCCGTTTCGCCTTCCTCGGGATAGACGAAGATGAGGTCGATGTCGGACGAGACGTTCAGCTCGCGTCCGCCGAGCTTGCCCATGCCGATGACGATCAGCTCCTGCGCCTTGCCGCCCTCCGCGCGCGGCTCGCCGTGGCGCGCCACCAGGGTCGTCCGCAGCAGGTCGAGGGCGGTGGTGACCGCGGTGTCGGCCAGCAGGGTCATGGTTTCCGTGACTTCCGCCAGGTCCGCCAGGCCACCCAGGTCGCGCGTGGCGACATGGGCGAAGACGCGGGCGCGCAGCCGCCGCAGGGCGCCCTTCAAGGTGTCGTCCGTGAGCGGTTGGCGCGACAGGAAGGCGCGGATGTCCTCCGCCCCGAACGGCGCATGCAGCGTCGCCGCGACCTCCTCCCGCAGTTGCGGACGGCTCTCCAGCAGGCGCCGCAGGTAGCGCGACGCGGCGAGCGAGCGCTCCAGGACGGTGGAGGCGGCGACGGCGCGGGCGGGCGAAGGCGGCGGCATGGATCGTATCCGATAGGAGGTAGAATTCCGGCTCGACCGGAAAACCAGAGATTCTAGCGACTACGCCCGTCAAGGGCACGGCGTGCCTGTGTGACGGCCGGTCGATCCAGCGATGCCCAACGATACTCCCCTCGCTACGCAAACCCCGCCGCGACCCGTCGCCGCCGCGCCCGGCCGAGGCCGCGCCGCGCGCCCCCGCCTGGCGCCGTATGGCGCGGGGCGTGCCGCCCGGAGTGTGGCGCACGATCCTGGGGCTGACGGGCGTCGTCTATTTCGGCTTTGCCATCCTCGTTCTGGTCCTGCGCTACGGCGTGCTGCCGCACATCGACGGCTACCGCGGCGAGCTGGAGCGCATGCTCACCGACTCCCTCGGGCTGAAGGTGACCATCGCAGCCATCGGTGCCGACTGGCAGGGGCTCAATCCGCGGCTGGCCCTGCACGGACTGCAGGTGCTGGACGCGGCGGGGCGTCCGGCGCTGTCCTTCGACCGGGTCCACGCCGTGGTGTCGTGGACCTCGATTCCCCTGCTGGCACTGCGCCTCGACCGGCTGGAGATCAATGGCCCGACGCTGGCCATGCGCCGCGAAGCCGACGGCGTGCTCTACGTGGCGGGCATCCGCATGAACACCGAGGCCGAGCAGGGAGACGTCTCCGACTGGATCCTGAAGCAGGGCCACATCGTGATTCGCGACGCCACCCTGCAGTGGCACGACATCCAGCGCGGTGCCCCCCCGCTCGAACTGAAGCACGTCCACCTGCGCCTCGACAACGGCGGATCACGCCACCGTTTCGGTCTGACGGCGCAGCCGCCGGCGGCGATGGCAGCGCAGATCGATGTGCGCGGCGATTTCCGGGGCCGCAATTTCGATCGCCTGGAAGCGTGGGAGGGAGAAGCCTATGCCGAGTTGGCCTACGCCGATCTCGCTGTCTGGCGCCAGTGGATCGACTACCCGCTGGAACTGCCCCAGGGCAGCGGCGCGCTGCGGCTGTGGGTCGAAGTCGCCGAGAAATCCCTGACGTCCGTCACCGCCGACGTGGCGGCGGACAACGTGCAACTGCGGCTGCAGCCGGAACTGCCGCTGCTCGACCTCGCAGCGCTGAACGGCAGGATCACGGTCCGCCTGCCGCGGGACGGCTTCGAAGTCGGCGGACGACAATTGGCGCTGGCGACGCGGGACGGCGTGCGCGTCGCGCCGACCGACTTCAACCTGAGCTGGCGCGCGGTCGACGCGAAAGCCAAGGGGCGCGGCGAACTCACCGCCGACGGCCTGGATCTCGATGCGCTGGCGAAGCTCGCGGCCCATCTGCCCCTCGCTGCCGGCACGCGCCAGCGCCTGGTCGAACTCATGCCCCGCGGCAAGCTGTTCGACGTAACCCTGGGCTGGAGCGGCACGGCGGACACGGCGGAAAGCTACGCCGTGCGCGCGCGCTTCGATCAGTTCGGCATCAATCCGCGGGCTGGGATGCCGGGTTGCGCCGGCATCAGCGGCAGCCTGGAAGGGGACGAGAAAGGCGGCAGGATCACTCTCGCCAGCCGTGGCGCCGCGCTGATGCTGCCGGAAGCGTTTCACGAACCGCGCATGGAGTTGGAGCAACTGAATGCCCAGGCGAGCTGGAGCGTGGCCGACGGCGGGCTCGATGTGCAGTTGAAAAGCCTGTCGTTCGAGAACCGCGACGCCTCCGGCAGCGCCTTCGGCCACTACCGTACGACAGGCCGGGATCCGGGCGCGATCGACCTCACCGCACGGCTGACGCGCGGCAGTGCCGACGCCGTGTGGCGCTACCTGCCGCGCGTCATCGTGCCCGAGGTGCGCGACTGGCTGAAGCACAGCATCGTCGGCGGCCGCTCCGACGACACGCGCCTGCGCCTCAAAGGCGAGCTCAAGGATTTCCCGTTCGCCGACTCCAAACTCGGCCTGTTCCGGGTGAGCGGACGCTTCGCCGGCGCCACGCTACGGTTCGCGCCGGGCTGGCCGGAACTGACGAAGATCGGCGGCGAACTGCTGTTCGAAGGCAAGCGCATGCTGATTACGGCGAACCAGGGGGCGGTGTATGGCGCGAGCGTGAGTGGAGCGACGGCGGAGATCGCCGATCTCGGCAGCAGCGATCCGATGCTGGCGATCAAAGGCCGGGCCGCCGGGCCGACCGCGGATTTCCTGCGCTACGTCGCCGTCAGTCCGCTGGCGGACTGGATCGACCACTTCACCGACGCCATGCGGGCCAGCGGCAACGGCACGCTGCAGCTCGCGCTGCAGATTCCGCTGGCGCGCATGGACAAGAGCAAGGCGCAGGGAGAATATGTGTTCGCCAACAACCAGATCGAGGTCGAACCCGGGGCGCCGCCCCTTTCCGCCGCCAGCGGGCGCGTGCAGTTTTCGGAATCGACCCTGGCCATGCGCGGCGTGAGCGCCACGCTCTTCGGCTCGCCCATGTCGCTCTCGGCCGAGACGCGGGACGGCGGCGTGGCCATCAGCGCCCAAGGCAGCACCGGCATCGCCGGCCTGCGCCAGCATTTCGACCTGGCATTGTTCGATCATCTGAGCGGCTCGGCTTCCTGGCGCGGCAGCGTGAACATTCGCCGGCACAAGGCGGACGTGCAGTTCGACTCGAATCTGCAGGGAGTGAGTTCGAGCCTGCCGGAGCCGCTCAACAAGACGGCGGGCGAAGTTCTGCCGCTGCATATCGAGCGCAGCACGCTGCAGGAGACGGCGGTCATGGCGCGCGAAACGGCGTCGCGCGAGCTGATCCGCGTCACCCTGGGAAGCGTCGTGAATGCCACGCTGTCGCGGCGCACCGCGAACGGCCGCAGCGCGATCGAGCGCGGCATGATCGGCATCAACGAAACGCCGCAAGCGGCACCGCAGCAGGGCGTGCTGGTGACCGGGACGTTCAAGTCGCTCAACCTCGATGCCTGGCGTCGCCTGTTGCGCGGCGGCGACGGTTCGGCGCCGCCGCTGCCGGTAACCATGGTAAGCCTGAAGGCCGCCGAGCTTTCCGCCTTCGGCCAGCAACTGACCCATTTCGGGCTGCATGCGGCGCTCTCTGACGACGTGTGGCGCGGCGAAGTGGAGAGCCGCGAGCTGGCCGGCGATCTCACCTGGCGCAGCCAGGGCAAGGGCCGGTTGCAGGCGCGGCTGAAGCAGTTGTCGGTGGTGGAAGTCAAGCCGCAGCCGGCAACCGACGTCGGTCCGGTGGACGAGGAGGAAATCAAGGAATTGCCGGGTCTGGATGTGGTGGCCGATTCCTTCAGTCTGCGCAGCAAGAAGCTCGGCCGGCTCGAACTCCAGGCCGTCAACCGCGGCAATCTCTGGCACATCGAAAAGCTGTCGATCCGCAATCCGGACGGCACCCTGGAGGCCGAGGGCCAGTGGCGGGCGGGCATCGGCTCGGGTGCCACCCAGCTCGATTTCAGGATCGATGCCGCGGACGTCGGTCTGCTTCTGGAACGGCTGGGCTACGGCATGGGCGTGAAGCGCGGCACGGCCAAGTTGCAGGGCAAGGTGGCGTGGGCCGGTGCGCCGAGCGCCATCGACTATCCCAGCCTGGACGGCAGCCTGAGCCTGGAGGCGCACCGCGGTCAGTTCGCCAAGCTCGAACCCGGCGTCGGCCGTCTGTTGGGAGTGCTCAGCCTGCAGGCGCTGCCGCGGCGCATCTCCTTGGATTTCCGCGATGTGTTCAGCGAAGGGTTCGCCTTCGACAGCATTGCGGGTAGCATCGGCCTGCGGCGCGGCGTGATGGAAACGCAGAATCTCTCGATCCAGGGACCGTCGGCCAAGGTGTTGATGACCGGTGACGTCAGCCTCGTGAGCGAGACGCAAAACCTGAAGGTGCGGGTGCAGCCCACCCTGTCGGAGACGGTCGCCATCGGCGCCGCCGTCGTCAATCCGGTGGTGGGACTGGCGGCCTACGTGGCGCAGAAGGTGCTGAAAGATCCGATCGAACAGATGTTCGCCTACGAGTACGGGGTGACGGGCACCTGGGCCGATCCCAAGGTGGAGAAGCTCGCTGTGCGGACACCGGTGCAGGCCAATCCGAATCAATGAGCTGCGGCGGGAGTTGATTCCTGCGCGAACGCGCCCATAGTCACAGAGGAGGAGGGTGCATGAGCGAACGGAGCGCATCAGGAGAAAGGCAGTTTCGCATCGCCGCGGTGCAGATGGTGTCGGCGCCGGACGTGGCGACCAACCTCGTCACGGCGGAGTGCCTCATCGCCGACGCGGCGAAGCGGGGCGCCATGCTGGTCGTGCTGCCGGAATACTTTCCCCTGGTCGGCATGAACGAGCGCGACAAGATCGCGCTGCGCGAGAAGGACGGCGCCGGGCCGATTCAGGACTTCCTGCAGGGCATGGCGGCGCAGCACCGCATCTGGCTCGTCGGCGGCTCCGTTCCCCTGGAAGCCACGGTCCCGGACAAGGTGCGCAATTCCTGCCTCGTGTACGACGACCGGGGCCGGCGCATCGCCCGCTACGACAAGATCCACCTGTTCGGCTTCGAGCGCGGCACAGAGCGCTACGATGAGTCCGCCACCATCGAGGCGGGCGCGCAGGTGGTGACGTTTTCCTCGCCTCTGGGGCGGGTCGGGCTGTCGATCTGTTACGATATACGCTTCCCCGAGCTGTATCGGGGGATGGGCGAAGTGAACCTGATCTGCCTGCCGGCAGCTTTCACGCAGCCGACGGGCGAGGCGCATTGGGAACTGCTGGTGCGGACGCGGGCGGTGGAGAACCAGTGCTATCTGGTGGCGGCGGCACAGGGCGGTACCCATGCCAGCGGTCGCGTCACCTACGGCGACACGATGATCGTCGATCCCTGGGGCGTGGTGCAGGCCCGCCTGGCGAAAGGAGAGGGCGTGGTGACCGCGGACGTCGATCTCGACCGGATCGAGTCGATACGCGCCAGCCTGCCCGCGCTGCGGCATCGCATCCTGATCTGAAGAGCACGTTTTCTGCGCCGCCGCGGCGGCGCGAGGGCTCCTGAACCGACATGAACATCGCGAACGATCTGAAGCAATCCATGACCATGAGCGCCGACCCCATGGTCGAAGCCGAACGCTGCCTGCTGGCACCCTACGATCTGACTGCGCGCAAGCTGGAACAGGTGTTCGGCACCCTGTTCGGTCATCGCATCGATTACGGCGACCTCTATTTCCAGTATTCCCGTTCCGAGGGCTGGAGCCTGGAGGAGGGCATCGTCAAGTCGGGCAGCTTCAATATCGAGCAGGGCGTCGGCGTGCGCGCCATCTCCGGCGAGAAGACCGCCTTCGCCTATTCCGACGAGATCTCGCTGCCTGCCCTCAGGACGGCGGCGCAGGCGACCCGCGCCATCGCGACCCACGGCTCGGAACGGCTGATGCCGATGCTGCGCGGCCAGAGCAACGCGGCCCGGCTCTATGCGCCGGCCGATCCGCTGGCCTCCCTCGACGACGCCGCCAAGGTGTGCCTGCTGGAGCGGCTGGAGCGCTTCGCCCGCGCCGAGGACAGCCGCGTGACGCAGGTGATGGCGCACCTCGTCGGCACCTACGAGGTGGTGCTGGTGGCGCGCTCCGACGGCTGCCTGGCGGCGGACATCCGACCGCTGACGCGGGTCTCGGTCACCGTCATCATGGAGGAGAAGGGCCGGCGCGAGCAGGGTTCGGGCGGCGGCGGCGGGCGCTTCGACTACGCCTATTTCGCCGACGAGGTGCTGAAGGGTTACGCCCAGAACGCGGTGCATCAGGCGCGCGTCAATCTCGGCGCCAAGCCGGCGCCGGCGGGCGCCATGACCGTCGTCCTCGGCTCGGGCTGGCCGGGCATCCTGCTGCATGAAGCGATCGGCCACGGGCTGGAAGGGGACTTCAACCGCAAGGGCAGTTCCGCCTTCTCCAACCGCATCGGCCAGCAGGTGGCGGCCAAGGGCGTCACCGTGGTCGATGACGGCACGCTGCCGAACCGGCGCGGTTCGCTGTCCATCGACGACGAGGGCAACCCGACGCGGCGCACGGTGCTGATCGAGGACGGCAGGCTGGTGGGCTACATGCAGGACTCCCTCAATGCCCGGCTCATGGGCGTGCCGGTGACCGGGAACGGCCGGCGCGAATCCTTCGCCCACCTGCCCCTGCCGCGCATGACCAACACCTACATGCTGAACGGCCCCGATGGCGGGCGCGACCCGCAGGAGATCATCGCCTCGGTGAAGAAGGGGCTGTACGCCGCCAATTTCGGCGGTGGCCAGGTGGACATCACCAGCGGCAAGTTCGTGTTCTCCGCCGCCGAGGCCTACCTGATCGAGAACGGCCGCATCACCAGCCCGGTGACGGGCGCCACCCTTATCGGCAACGGTCCGGACGTGCTCACCCGCGTCTCCCTGATCGGCAACGACATGGCGCTCGATCCGGGCGTGGGTACCTGCGGCAAGGAAGGCCAGAGCGTGCCGGTAGGCGTCGGCCAGCCGACCCTGCGCATCGACGGCCTCACCGTAGGCGGCACAGCGTAGCGCCGGGCGTCTCGGCCCCGTTCCCGGCGTACCGGACCGGATGCGTCGAGTCGGGCCGGCACGGATGACACGGGCTCGGGGCGAGCCGGCGCCGCGGTCGCGACGATGTCGCGGCACGGCAGAGAACGGCAGGCGGGGAGCATGTCATGCGGCCGGCATCGCCCGAGCCATGGTTGACTATCGTTTCGCCCGCACTACACTAGGCTATCGCGTGACACTGCCGTTCGAATATTCAGCGCCGACTATTGAGCGATTTCCGAAATCGCTCAATAATCTTGGTTAACCAGCCATTTCAGGAGCGCCCATTCCATGAGCCAAGCCATCTCTGATACCGTTGCCCTAGCTGCCCCCGACTACGTGCGCCATGCCGGGCTCAAAGCCTGGGTGGCCAAGATCGCCTCCCTGACGCTGCCCAAGGATGTGCATTGGTGCGACGGCTCGGAGGAGGAATACCGGCGCCTGTGCGACGAGATGGTCGCGTCCGGTACCTTTATCCGACTCGATCCGGCCAAGCGTCCGGATTCCTACCTGGCGCGGTCCCATCCCTCCGACGTCGCCCGGGTCGAAGACCGCACCTACATCTGTGCCGAGAAGAAGGAGGATGCCGGCCCCACCAACAATTGGGCGCCGCCCGAGGAAATGCGCGCCACGCTCAAGGATCTGTTCGCCGGCAGCATGCGCGGGCGGACGATGTATGTGATTCCTTTCAGCATGGGACCCATCGGCAGTCCCATCGCCCAAATCGGCATCGAGATCACCGACTCGCCCTACGTCGTCACCAATATGAAGATCATGACGCGCATGGGGCGCAAGGTCATCGATGCCCTTGGCAGCGACGGCTTTTTCATCCCCTGCGTGCATTCGGTGGGCGCCCCCCTGGCAGCGGGCCAGAAGGACGTCCCGTGGCCGTGCGAACCGGATATCAGCCGCAAGCACATCGTACATTTCCCCGAGACCCGGGAAATCTGGTCCTACGGTTCGGGCTACGGCGGCAACGCCCTGCTCGGCAAGAAGTGCCTGGCCCTGCGCATCGCCTCGGTGATGGCGCGTGACCAGGGATGGCTGGCCGAGCACATGCTCATCCTCGGGCTCGAGTCGCCGAAGGGCGGCAAGACCTATGTCGCAGCGGCCTTCCCCAGCGCCTGCGGCAAGACCAACCTGGCCATGATCGTCCCGCCCAAGGGCTTCGATAACTGGAAGCCTCTCACCGTGGGCGACGACATCGCCTGGATCAAGCCGGCTGCCGACGGTACGCTGCGCGCCATCAACCCCGAGGCCGGTTTCTTCGGTGTGGCACCGGGAACCTCCTACGATTCCAATCCCATGGCGATGGAGGCGATCAAGTCCAATTCCATCTTCACCAACGTCGTGCTCACCGACGATGGCGACGTGTGGTGGGAAGGCATGGGACCGGCGCCGGCCCACGGCATCGACTGGCAGGGCAACGATTGGACGCCGGACGCCGGCAGGGCGGGGGCGCACCCGAACGCCCGTTTCACCGCCCCCGCGTCGCAGTGCCCCACCATCGACCCCGCCTGGGAGGATCCCGCGGGCGTGCCGATCTCGGCCTTCATCTTCGGCGGCCGGCTGTCCAAGACCTTTCCCCTGGTGTATGAGTCCTTCGACTGGAACCACGGCGTGTTCATGGCGGCCACGATGGGCTCGGAGGCCACGGCCGCGGCCATCGGCCAGGCGGCCATCCGCCGCGATCCGTTCGCCATGCTGCCGTTTGCCGGCTACAACATGGCCGATTATTGGGGTCACTGGCTGAACATGGGCAAGAGGTCCGACCTCAAGCTGCCCAAGATCTTCCGCACCAACTGGTTCCGCAAGGACGAAAACGGGAAGTTCGTCTGGCCGGGTTACGGGCAGAACATGCGGGTCATCAAATGGATCGTGGACCGCGTCACCGGCCAAGTCGGCGCGGTGCAGAGCCCGTTCGGGCTGATGCCGCGCTACGAGGATCTGGACTGGGGCGGGCTGAATTTCTCCAAGCTGCAGTACCAGCAGATCATGGACATCAACCGCTCCGGCCTGTTGAGCGAGATCGACGAGATCAAGGACTTCTTCGCCAAGTTCGGTGCGCAACTGCCGCCGGATCTCGAACAGCAGCGGCAGGCCTTCGCGCAGCGCGCTCAGACGGCGCCGGAGGTGTGGAGCATCGCCGACGCCGCGTAGGGGAGCTCTGCGTAACCGGTCGTGCCCGAACACGCGCAGGAATCGAGGGCAGACGACGACGCCGCATCGCCGGGACGCCGGGGCAGATTGCCTCGAATCCGGCGGCACGAAGCGCACGATCCAGGGTTTTCCGGTCCTGACCGGTCGCCGGCGGGCGCGGTCCGGGCCTGCCCGCCGCTGTCCGCCCCGCGCTGCGGATAGCGCGCCGTTGACGCGCCCCAGGCATGACAGCTGACATGGCCGGCACGGACGATGACGTCCTGCAATTGACGGACGCGCTGGAGAAGCGCGGCATGGCCAGGGCCTGCGCAGCGCAGGTCGTCGCCGATATCCGGCACAACAAGGTCAGGCTGATCTATTGGAACGAGGCGGACAAGGAACGGATCGTCCTGCAGGCGTACGAACTGGCCCGGGCGAGATCCGCGCTGCAGCAGGCCTTGGCCAGGGATCCGGGTGCCGACGGTCAGGAAGTCATTCACCGATGCATCTGCGACATCGATGAACATTTCCGTACGCATCACTGGCCGAGCGCCATTGCAGAGGACGATCCGGTACTGCTGAAGGAGTTGTGGCACCGGCAGCAGAACAGGATCGTCGCGGCCAGGCAGATCCCCGAAGACGGCACCCGCGCCGCCCGCATAGCGGACCTGGCCAGCGAGGGCAACCGCATTCTTCGCACGCTTCTGGGACTTCCCGCCACTGTCTCCGCCCAGGCAGAGACCGAGCCGGTGACGACGCACGATCTGGTCGCTGCGCTTCAGACCGGAACGGACAGGCTCGTCGCCAAGGTCGCCGAAGAAGAACTCGGGGCGCGTTATCCCACGGCATACGGCTTCCTTGCCGCCCTTTATGGATGCCGGATTACCGCCAGACTCAACCGCATAATCGAATTGAGGCGGATGAGCAGCCGGGGATTTTCCCAATCCCCGACCCAGAATCGCCAGGCATTGACGGCGCTGATCGCGAACCTCGGCATCGCCCGCGACGCACTGGGGCAACAGCGTTTCAGCAGCATGACCGGATCCTGGGATGCGCTGGCCAAGGTGCGACTGGTGGCGGTCGCCGACCTGCATGCCGGCGGCGTCCGTCTCGGCGGCTATCATCTGGCATATCCCGCGCAATATTCCGGCGCCACGATGCCGCCGTGGATGGAGAACACCAGTGCGGGGGAATTGAAGGTCGAGGGATCCGGCGACCTCGGAACCTACCTGTTGCTGTCCGATTTCGTGAACGACGCCCGCCCTGAAGATGGAGCCAGGGACAGGCTGCGCGCGCAATACCTCGAATACCAGAACACGCTGATCAAACCCAATTACGACGCCCTGCGGTTAATCGTCGCCCATTGCGACAAGATGACCAAGCTGACGGCGCAGACCATCGTTTCGCTTACCGGCCAGATGGTCGAGGCGTATCGGCGAGTTGCGACCCGTGCGGAGGGCGATTCGGCGCGTGACCGCTACGACGCGCTGGAGCAGGAACTCGACAGCCTCTGGAATGACCTGACGCAGCACGACGAATTGCCGGTTCCCGTACGCGACAGGATTACGCGCTTGAGGGAATCGCCCCTCGCCGAGATGGACAGCGTTCACTCGCTGATACGCTTCCTGCATGAAAGGGGCAACCGGGCGCTGGAAAGGCAGATGACGGCCGCGCGCGCGGACGCGACCATCAGCGTCGGTCGCATCGGCGGGCAGCGGGTCGAGGACATCCAGGTCGCCAGACTGGACGATGGACCGATCATCGCCAACGGCCTGATCCGCCATCGCGCGGTTGCGGCGATCGTGCGCGCCGCGCAGTGGCTGCGTGCTCCCATTCCCGGCACCTTCGTCCTGATCGGCAATCACGTCACCTACAGCGTAAAGCTGGGGGAACATCGGGTAGAGCTGTCCGCCAATATCGAGCGCCCGGACAACGAGGGATTCATTCGGCTGCAGTGCTATCAGGGCGGGGTCGAGCTCGGCCAGCAATTGCGAGCGTCATTCCTCGCGCGAGTCCTGAGAGACGGGGGGATGACGGTCACGTGCGACCAGGACGGGCTGGTGGATGCACTGCTGATTGGAGTCCTCGACAAGGACCACGGTGCACGGACCGATTTCCAGATCGAACAGGCACTGATCCTGGTCTTGCGCCTGATCTGGTCTCTGCGCGATCTGGACTACGCCATGGCGTACCTTTTTTCGCGGGAGGTTCTACCGGGCGCTGGTGCCGACAAGGTAACGGCCGGCCAGATCGACAACTTCGCCTCGTTGATTGCGCGCATGTTTCTCGTCGAGGGAACCCTTCCGTTCTCCTATCGCGGCGAGGGCATGCCGTTCGATGCCTATTGCGAGTACAGCGGCCCCAGGGCCCTGCGCGAATTCAGGGCCTATGTCTCCGATGAGCGACAGATGATTCGCTATCGCCTGTATTTCACGCTGAATGCCCTGCTGCGTGGCTTCGATCTGCCGGTCATGGAGTCTGGCCGGGGCGGCGTGGGGCAGGAGGTGATCGACAAGTGCTTCAACAGGCCGCTGCGCCACGCTCTCGGCCGCGGCGAACTGCGGCTCGATGCGCGTGGGGTGATCGAGAGGAATCCTGACTATCAACCGCTGAAGGAGATCATCCGGACCGTCGTCAGCCAGGAGAACGAAGCACTGCGCACTGCCGTTCTGCTCAAGGTGACCGACCTGCATCTGGACTTCCGCACCATCGGCAGCATCGACCAGCTGACGCTGGTGCGGGCCCAGCAGGAGATCGCGCCCAATGAATGGCTGGTCGTATACGGGCTGGCCGACGATGCGAATCGCGCAATCCTGTTCGCGTTCGGCCGCCACCCGACGTCGCAGAGGAACGGGGAATGGCTTTCCGGAGCGGGCCTCAGGAAAATACTGCGCAAGGCCGGGTATGCGGTACCCGGGAAGGTTCAGGTTCCGGCATTCCGCAAGCTTGTTTCGCACCGCTTGCTGGTCGAACAACCGCGCGCGCGCAGCACGTTCATCGGCACATCGGTGCGCGGGCTGCTGGCTTCCGTCGGCGACGGGTCCGTGCGCATCGGGCGCGTCACGTTCGACCGCAGCTACTGCTTCGATCCGCGCACTCGCGACGGCCGCGTCCTGCTGGTCCCGTTCACGACGCCCGAGGACATCGAGGCAATCCGGGCCGCGGAAGCCGTTCTGGTGACCAGCGGCGGCCTGCTGAGCCACGCTGGAGTCACGACGCGGGAATTCGCCATCCCCGCCCTGATCCTTCCCAATGCCGAGTGGGTGCAATCAGCGGACGGAGTAACGGTCCACCTCGAAGAAAGGCATCCGGGAAAGACGAGGAAGACGGACGAAGGGTTCTGGGTCAGCGACTCGATGGAATCGGAAACGGTAACCGTGCGCGAGGGAGACATCGTCCTGGTGTGGGCGTCGCAGGGCATCGTCTCCGTGATGCCCATGGCCGGACGGCATCTGGAACATGCCCACGAGCTGATCCGCCAAGTCATGTCCGGCGAGAAGCTCCCTGCCGATCTCGAACTGTGGCTGGCGAGCTTGCAGCTGGCCGTGGAGGCGCCCCCCCAGCAGGTCATTTCCGATACCCTCGCCCTGGTGTTGGCCGAGGCATTGTGGGACAAGCGAATCGATCCTCCCGTTCGCAGGCAGTTGATCGAGCTCGTCCAGCGCGCACGTACCGGAATTCGCGTGGACGGCGCGACGCTAAGGCTGCCGGAGAAGAGCGCCTCATGCATCAATGCCCTGGTCGATGCCGTTTCGCAAAACATCTTCACGGAACTGGAACGACTGTTGTCCGAGGTCGAGCACAACATCTCCACCGTGACGGAGCTGTGGCGCGCGCTCAACATCGTCGCCTTGGTCGAGCGCCTGTGGGCGCAGGTCAGGGAAGTGGCCGTCAGTCTGGATCTCGGCGGTCCAGCGCTGCACCGATTCGAAAAGCGCATCGACGCATTGCGGCGCCACCCCCGCATCGCCTTGCTCAGAACATCCGCCCTACATGACGTGGAGTCCTTGTCCGCACGGGAGGTGAACCGAAGCGGACTTGCCGGCGGTACGCAAGGCGCTGCGTCGTCTCGGCCACGGCATGAGCGGGACGAAACCCCAGAGAATACTCCTGGTCTGCACGGCCAACGTGGACCGCAGTCCGATGGCCGAGTTTCTGTTGAAGAAGATGCTCGCCGAGGAGGGTATCCGCGGCGTAGAAGTATTGTCCCGTGGCGTGGCGGCCTTCGACGACAGACCCATGTCCGACACCGGTCAGGCGCTGCTCCTATCCGAAGATGGAATCAGTGCAGCGAAGCACCGCAGCAGAAGGATTGCGGAAGCCGATGTTCGCGATGCCGATCTCATTCTGGCAATGGAACATTCCCACGTACAGTGGGTGAGCGGCGCCTATCCGCACGCCGCCGACCGGGTGTTCATGCTCAGCCGTTACGGCAAGGTGCGGGAACTCGGCGACATCGATGATCCCGCCGGCCAACTGGGAGACGCCTATTACCGGATGAAGCGGGAAGTCCAGCAGGCTCTGACGGGAGCGTTCCGACGTATGCGGGCCGAGGGCATCCTGGCCAAGGCAATGGTCGCCCATTTGCAGGCGAGGGCGGATGAACTGACGAGAACGAAGAGGGAGCGGATCGCCAAATCCCGGCGTACCGTCGTGCCGCTGGAGGAGGTCGATGCCGATTCCGTCGAGCTCGTGGGCGGGAAAGGTGCCAACCTCGGGGAAATTGCGCAGATTGTCAAACGTCATGGCGGCCATGTTCCTCCGGCCTTGATGGTGACGACCTTCGCCTTCGAACGGTTTCTCGAGGAGAACGGCATCGGGGAAGCCTATGCAGGCATGACCGCCGCCATCGACGCAATTATCAGTTCGCGGCAGCTGTCGGACGAGGACAAGCGCAAGCAGATCCTCGACACGTCGGAGCAGATTCGAGACTTGATACTCGGGGCCAGATTGGACCCTGCGGCGGGCGTGGGCCTGGAGATCATGGCGGCGGTCGAAGCCTACGAGTTGCGAAGCGCCTGCCTCAGCGTGCGCTCTTCGGGCCTTCAGGAAGACACCGAGGAGGCGGCGTTCGCCGGCGCCGCGGAGACGTATCTGTGCGTCAATCCGGCAGAGCTCCTGGACTGGATCAAGAAGGTGTGGACGTCGTTCTGGCTGACGCGGGGAATCCTCTACCGGGGCAGCCGAATCGTGCGGCAGGGGCCGGTCAAGCTGGCGGTCGTGGTGCAGAAGATGTTCGATTCCCAGGTGTCCGGAATCATGTTTACGACGGACCCGGTCAGCGGACGGGATGTGATCGTCATCGAAGCCGGATACGGGCTCGGCGAAGGGGTGGTGTCCGGACTGATCGACGTCAACCGCTACTATGTCGACAAGTTCGACGGGGCCGTGACCAGCGTCCATGTCGGGAAGAAGGCCTTCATGGTCAAGCAGCATCCCTCCGGCAGGGGAACATCGATCGTACCGGTTGACAACGGGTTGCGTGACATCCCCTGTTTGAAGGAGGAGGACATCCGGGCCAACATCGCCATGGCCCTGGAGGAGCACTATGCCCTGTCCCAGGATATCGAGTTCGGCATCGCCGACGGCAAAGTCAGCGTCTTGCAGACCCGGCCCATCACCACGCGTTGACGTCGGACCGACCGGGAAACGGTAAAGGTTACACCGCGCGCGCCGTTGGATTCGGCGTCCCGGCGCTGCAGAGCGGGCGAAAGCTGGCTCTGTTCGGGGTTTTCAAACGGTCCCGGGACAGGCAGAATTCGACGCTGACTGTTATAGAGGACTTCCGGATGGCTCCCATGGATGCCTGCTTTTCCCGCCGTTCATTCATCAAGGGACTGGTCCGCGTCATTGCCGCCGCGCCGCTGCTGGCGGCGGCCCAGGGCAGCCTGGCCAAGGCCGCCTCGTCACGGGACTTGGCCGAACTGAAGAAGGCCAAGACGCTGGACTTCGAGCACACCCACACCGGCGAGAAGCTGTCCATTACCTACTCGGTGGGCGAGGATTACGTTCCCGCGTCGCTGAAAGAAGTCAATCGCTTCCTGCGGGACCACTATACGGGCCGCGTGGGCAAGATGGATCCGGAACTGCTGGACCTGCTCTATGACCTGAAGCAGGAATGCGGCGTGGACGAGCCGTTCCAGGTCATCTCCGGCTACCGCTGTCCGGCCACCAACCGCAAGCTGCGCCGCCGCAGCCGGGGCGTGGCCCGGAAGAGCCTGCACATGGAGGGCCGCGCCATCGACATCCGCCTGCCAACCATGAACCTGGGCGATCTGCGGGACGCCGTGCGGGATCTGAAGCGCGGCGGCGTCGGCTACTATCCGTCGCGCGAGTTCGTCCATGTGGACACCGGCGACGTGCGCTTCTGGCAGGGAGGAAAGGTTATCTGACGCCGGTCGCGCTGGCGTGGGACGGCCGTCAGGCGGGCCGCGGATGGCCGGAGCGCAGCACCTGATCCAGTGTCCTGTCGTGGTCGTAGATGTCCGGCAGGAACAGTACGCGGCCGTCGTCCTCGGCGGTCACCGTCAAATAGAAGATCATCACCGGCACCGGGGTCGCGAGCCGCAGGCTGCGCATCTTGTCCCCCTCCATCGCCTTGCGAATTCGCTCTTCGGTCCAATCCGGCTGATCCTCCAGGACAAACAGGGCCAGCCGCAGCGGATCCTCCACCCGTATGCAGCCGTGGCTGAAGTCCCGCCGCGGGCGCTGGAACAGCCTGACCGATGAAGTATGGTGCAGGTAGATGTTCATGTTGTTGGGCAGGACGAACTTGATGTCGCCCAGCGGATTGCGTTTGCCCGGCCGCTGCCGGATGCGCATCTGGCCGCGGGACACGGCCGCCAGGTTCTCCGGCGTCACTTCCGTCGAGATGGTCCGGCTGCCGTTGGTGGAGACGAACTCCATGCCTTCCTTGGACAGGTAGCCCGGGTCGCGCCGCAGCTTGGGAAGGACCTCCTCCCCGGCAATCGACGGCGGCACGTTCCAGAACGGGCTGAACTCGATGTGGCGCATGTCCTCGACGAACACGGGGGTGCGGGTGGTATCCACCGCCTTGCCGACGATGACCTTCATGCGGAAGCGGGTCCGCATGCCGTCGGGGCCGACGTCGAAGGCCCGCAGGGCGAACTCCGGGATATTCACGCCGATCAGCCGCTTCGCGTCGAACGGCGGCAGCCAGCGCATGCGCTCCAGAGAGAGCACGATCTGCCGCACGCGCCACGACATCGGCGTGTTCAGCGCGGCGAAGGTGCCCTTGCCGACGACGCCGTCGGCGGCGAGCCCGTGGCGGGCCTGGAAGCGCTTCACCGCCTCCACCAGTTCGCCGTCGTAGCGCGGCGGCGCCTTGGCCGCGGGCTGCATGTCGCCCACCGCCACCAGCAGGCGCTGCAGCGCGGCGCTGCCGGCATAGGGCATGCCCGGCTCCAGCTTCTGCACCAGCGGCAGCGGTTTCAGCGAGGCGTCCGCCGCCAGCCGCCGATAATGCGGCAGCGCACGCCGCAGGATCTCGTACATCGGCACCTGTGGCGCCGCCGCGGCGGCGGCCTGGGGCAGATTGTCCGCCGTCAATGCATCGCGCACCAGAGTCGCCAAGTCGTACTTCTTCAATGCCAGGTCGAACTTGAACTGCAGGTTGCGCGGATCGACCCGCCCCATGCGCACGTCGGAAAGGTAGCGGAACAGCGAAACCGAAATCGCCGCGTCCAGTTGCGCCCGCTCCTGCGGCGTCAGGACGGCGGCGGCTTCGAGCCGCGCGGCGATCCACTGCACGTCGTAGTCCTCCGGGTCCAGACCGTGGCTGCCGGCGGCGCGCAGCACCTCGACCACCTGTGAGGACTGACGCCTGGGCTGCGGTCCGTCCAACCAGGCGGGCGCATAGCCGGTCGGATCGTAAAAGCGCTCCGCAGTCGCCTGGAAGTCGGGGAAGCTCGGCTGCTTCAAACCCGGATGATGGGCGGCGGCGACGATGCCGCGCAGCGTCGTCGCATCGGCCTGGGCCAGAGCCGGCGCGGCGCCGCCCAGCCAGGAGGCGACGAGCAGCATGGAGGCGGCGAGGCGGCGGGCAGGCATCGGCAACACGGGTTTCTCCGGGACGTGGGCGAGACGTTCTCTATCGCATGCGCATTGTGCCGCAGCTTGCCGTATCGCGAAACCGTCATATTTCACAGAGCCCGGCCGGACGCTCCGGAGATCGGGGCGCTGAAGCGGCGCGGCGGCGGGTCGCCCGGGTCGATGGCAGTGATCAGCCGGCCTTCCCATGGGTCGTTTGTAGGGAAGCCGCCGACTCGCCGCGCATGCGCGCCGAAACATGCCTGGCCATGCCGAGCGCCAGTTCGCGCTCGCCGAGGAAGACCGCACCGAGGGTTTCCCGGCGCAGCAGGTCGGCTTCATCCTCGCTGTGGGTGCGCAGGACCGTTTCGATCGCTGGGTTGAGCGTGCGCGCGATCTTCAGCATCTCCCGCGCCTTGAGGGTGTCGGGCACGGCGATGACCAGCATGGCGGCGCGGGCGATGTGCGCCTGGATCAGCACCGCCGGATCGGACGCGTCTCCCGACACGGCCGCGATGTCGCTTGCCCGCAGTTCCCGGACCAGGCCCCGGTTCTGTTCCGCCACCACATAGGGGATCTGCTGTTCGGCGAGCGCGTCGGCGATGCGCCGTCCGACGCGTCCATAGCCCACCAGCACGACCTGGCCCGTGAGCCGGGACTGGTCCGTGGACATCGGCAGTTCGGCCAGCGGATCGTCGCGTTGCTCCAAACGCCGGGCGAGCGAGGACCGGGACCGGGCCCACGCCCGCGCCGGTTCGACCGCGGCGAACAGCAGCGGGTTGAAGGCGATCGACACCAGGGCTCCGGCGAGGATCAGGTCCTGCCCGGCGGGCGGCAGCAGGCCCAGCGCGACGCCGAGTCCGGCGAGGATGAACGAGAATTCGCCGATCTGGGCCAGGCTCGCGCCGACGGTGAGCGCGGTGTTCAGCGGGTAGCGCAGGACCAGCACCAGGACGATGGCCGCCAGCGTCTTGCCGAGCATGATGATGGCCACCACCGCCACCACCTTGAGGGGCTCCTGGACCAGCACCACCGGGTCGAACAACATGCCGACGGAGACGAAGAACAGCACCGAAAAGGCATCGCGCAGGGGCAGGGATTCCTCGGCGGCGCGGTGACTGAACTCGGATTCGCGCATCATCATGCCGGCGAAGAAGGCACCCAGGGCGAAGGACACGTCGAACAGCATGGCCGAGCCATAGGCGACGCCCACGGCGGCGGCAACGACACACAGGGTGAACAGCTCGCGCGATCCGGTGCGCGCCACCAGCCACAGCAGCCGCGGGAAGGCGCGTCTTCCCACCAGCAGCATGAGGGCGATGAACGCCGCGACCTTGGCCAGCGTGAGCGCCAGGGCCGACCACAGATTGTCGACGGCGCCGAGCGGGCCGCCGGCTCCCGGCTTGCCCGCCAGCAGGCCGGCCAGGGGCGGCAGCAACACCAGCACCAGCACCATCACCAGGTCCTCGACCACCAGCCAGCCCACGGCAATGCGGCCGTTGCCCGATTGCAGGACGCCGCGCGACTCCAGCGCCCGCAACAGCACCACCGTGCTGGCCACGGACAGGGCGAGACCGAAGACGAGCGCCGCGCCGAGGTTCCAGCCCCAGAGCGAAGCCGTCGCCATGCCCAGGGCCGTGGCCACGGCGATCTGCACGATGGCGCCGGGGACCGCGATGCGGCGCACGGAGAGGAGATCGTCGAGCGAGAAATGCAGCCCGACGCCGAACATGAGCAGCATCACGCCGATCTCGGCGAGCTGGCCGGCGAGCTGGACATCGGCGACGAAACCGGGCGTGGCCGGACCGATGGCGATGCCGGCCAACAGGTAGCCGACCAGGGGCGGCATCTTCAGGCGCGAAGCGAGGAGGCCGAGGATCAGCGCCAGCCCCAATGCGGCGGCGATGGTGGTGATCAGGCTGATTTCGTGGGGCATGTGATTCGGCTTGGTCGCGCTCCGTCGGAATCCGGTCGTCAGCAGCGTCGGCGTCCGGTTGGCGATCCCGTCGCCGCAGCGGGTGCCTTTAGTGTGACTCGCGGCGGACCGCGCAAGTTCTGGCGCGGTGAATCGCGATGACGCGCGCAAGTGCGGAAATGGCGCGAAGCAGTGCCGCGGGTCGGGACGCCGCCCGGCACCTCCGCACTGCCGCGGCTAGGACTGGGTTCGCGCCTGGGCAGCGCTCAACGGTTTGGCGACCTTGCCTGAGCCGCTGCCCAGCCGCAGGAACAGCTTGCGCAGTTCCTCGATCAGCAGCATCGCCAGTGCCAGTGCCGCCATCACCAGCCAGGGCTCGGGCTCCAGCGGTGCGGTATGGAACAACTGGTTGGCCCAGGGGGCATAGGAGACCGTGAGGATGAGCGCGATCTCGACGGCAATGCCGAACAGCAGCCAGCGGTTGCCGAACAGGCTGAAGCTGAAGGCGGATTCGCGCGGGTGGCGGCAGTTGAACACGTTCACCACCTGCGCCACCACGATCCCCGCCAGGGTGGCGGTGGTGGCCTGCAGATAGAGCGGGTCGGTGCCGGACAGGGTGTCGCCGTAGCACATGCCGGCGCGGGCCAGCACATGGGTGAACGCCAGCATGGCGACGATCGCTTCCATGACGCCCAGCCAGAGGTAGGAGCGTGCCAGCAGTCCCCACGACAGCAGGCGCTCGCCGCGCTTGCGCGGCGGCTGCCGCATCAGTCCCGGATGGGGTCGCTCGGCTCCCAGCGCCAATGCCGGAAGCATGTCGGTGCCGAGGTCCACGATGAGCACCTGGATCACCGTCAGCGGCAGCGGGATCTTGAGCAGGGCGAACGCCAGGAAGGGAACCATCTCCGGCACGTTCGACGTCAGGATGTAGGTGAGGAACTTGCGGATGTTCTCGAACACCGCGCGCCCTTCCTCCACCGCCGCCACGATGCTGGCGAAGTTGTCGTCGAGCAGCACCATGTCGGCGGCCTCGCGCGCCACGTCGGTGCCGGCGATGCCCATGGCGATCCCGATGTCCGCGCACTTCAGCGCCGGGCCGTCATTGACGCCGTCGCCGGTGGCGGCGACGACGTGCCCCTTGGCCTGCAGCGCCTTGACGATCTGCATCTTCTGCTCGGCGCTGACGCGGGCGAACAGGATCTCCGGCGCGTCCAGGGCGAGCTGCAGCTCGGTGTGGGACATGCCCGCCATCTGCTCGCCGCGGATCACCGCCGGTGTCTTGCCGCGGACGAGGCCGATCTCGCGGCCGATGGCGAGCGCGGTGCTGGGGTGGTCCCCGGTTACCATGATGACGCGGATGCCGGCCTCGTGGCAGCGCGCGATCGCCGGAGCGACCTCGGGGCGCGGCGGGTCCTCGATGCCGGCCAGGCCGCACAGGGTGAGCCCGGACTCGCGCGCCTCCTCCACGCTCCCGACGCAGCGATAGGCGAAGGCGAGCACGCGCAGTCCGTCGCGCGCCATGCGATCCTGGGCGCGCAGCAGTTCGCGCCGCACCGTGTCGTCCAGCGGACGCAGCCGCACGCCGTCGTGCAGGCTGTCCGACACCGCCAGCACCGACTCCAGCGCCCCCTTGCAGTGGAGGATCATCTGGTCATCGTCCTGGCATACCACGGACATGCGCCTCCGCTCGCTGTCGAAGGCGATCTCGGCGATGCGCCGCGGACCGCCGTCCGGCTCGGCGAAGTGGCGGGCGAATTCCAGCAGCGCGGTCTCCATCGGATCGCCGATCCATTCGACGCGGTCCTGGCGCTGGCAGGGCACGACGTTGTGGCAGGTCAGCATGGACTGCAGGAGAGCGGCGTGGCGCAGCGGCAGCGAATCGTCCAGGGACCACTGCTCCGGCGCCGAGTGCATGCCTGAGGCGTACAGGCGGCGCACCGTCATGCGATTGCGGGTGAGCGTGCCGGTCTTGTCGGTGAGGATGACGGTGGTGGAGCCGAGCGCCTCCACCGCCGGCAGGTGGCGCACCAGGGCGTTGCGCCTGGCCATGCGCTGGGTCGCCAGCGCCAGCGCCAGGGTCATCGTCGGCAGCAGTCCCTCCGGAACGTTGGCGACGATGATGCCGATGGCAAACATCAGATTGCCCCAGAACGGCATTCCCAGGGCCTGGCCGACGGCGAAGAAGGCGAGGCCGAGCACCGTGGCGAAGACGGCGACGACGCGCGACAGGCGCCGGATCTCTTGCTGCAGCGGCGAATCCGCCTCGCGCACGGTCTGCGTCAGATGGGCGATGCGGCCGAATTCCGTCTTCATCCCGGTCGCATAGACCACGGCGCGCGCATCGCCCGACATCAGCGTCGTGCCCGCCAGCGCCAGATTTCGTGCCGCCAGCGGCGCCGCGTCGGCATGGGCCTCGGCGTCGCGCGCCACCGCCCGCGCCTCGCCGGTGAGCGTGGCCAGGTTCACCCGCACCGAGGAGGTGTGGATCATGCGGCAGTCGGCGGGCACCGCGTCGCCGGCCTCCAGAATTACCACGTCGCCGGGAACGAGCTGCTCGGCGTTGATCTCCTTCACCTGCCCGTCGCGCCGAGTCTTGACGCGCCGCGGCAACAACCGGCGCAGGGCGGCCAGCGCGCGCTCGGCGCGGTATTCCTGCCAGAAAGAGAAGATGCCATTGATGAGGATGACGCCGACGATGGCGAAGCCGAGTTCCGCCATGCCCTGCTCGGGATTCTGACTTTCGGCGAAGAACGCCAGCCCGCCGGCGATCCACAGGATGACGGCGAAGAAATGGGTGAAAGACTGGGCGAAGCGCAGCAGCAGCGGCGTGCCGCGGATCTTCTCGATGCGGTTGGGGCCGAATTCGCGCAAGCGGCGCGCGGCTTCCCGCGCGCTCAGGCCGGCTGCCGAACTGGCCACGCTGCTGAGCGCCTGATCGACGGACAGGCTGGCGATTTTCGTCGGCATGGCGGCAGGCGTTATGGCTGGTCAGTGGGAGGAAAACGGGCGCATGGACGCAACATTGCGATGCGATCATAATCCAGCGCGGAGAAAGTCGGGGAACCCGTACTGCGGCGCTGCCGCTGAGGGAAGCTCGGCGTGAGGGCTGGAAGATGGCAGAGAGCGAAGTTCGCCGCCGCGAGGGCGTCCCCGCCAAGAGCGAACCGGAATCCTTCGACCTGATCTGGGACGAAGCGCGGGATCACGTCTTTCCCTGGGGGCGCAAGTTTGCACAGCGCGCGCGCACGGCCCAGGCTGCCAGCATCGCCTTCGCCTTCGCCGTGACCGTGGTCTGGGTGCTGGGCATCCTCGGCCATCTGCGTCCGGCGGTGGTGATCGGCTGGTGGACCGCCTGGAGCGTGTTCGAACTGGTGGTGCGGGTGAACTGCAAGCCCTGGTTCAGGCAGGGTCCGCTCCTGCGCCGCATGCGCCGCATGCGCCGCCCCGCCAGCCGGATCCAGTTGGCGTTCTACGTCCTCACCAAGAACGTTCTCATCGGCGCCCTGTTGTTCCTGGTCATGTCGATGGTGAGCGGGGTGCCCGACTGAGCGTTTGTGTAGAGATTCCAGCGAGCGCCGCTCAACGCAGCTCGCGGAACGTGCAATGGATTCGTTCACGCCCTCCGGCTAGAACCCGCTCTCCCGTACCAAGAGCGCCGCGAGCCATTCGAATGCCCGCACCAGCGGGCTCGATCCCTTGCCGTCGATGACCGCCTCGCCGCGTTGCGTGGCGAGCGTGCCGGGCGCCGCGTCCAGCGCGATGCGCACCCGGTAGAGCGAATCACGCGGCGCGTACTTCGGGCTACTCTCCGTCGCGATCGGGCCGCCGTGCTCGGTGGCGAGCATGGCGTTCGGGAGCGCGGCAATGCGCCCCGCGTCGATCGCCACGACCTTCCCCGGCAGCGGCGCGAGCGCTTCGTTCTCGCGGTAAAATCGGGCGCCATCGCCGGTGCGTATCCGTTCCAGATCCTGTTGCGGCACGAAGGCCTCGACGGTCCAGGACGTCGGATCGACGACCACTGCGAGCGGCTGGTTTGGGGCGACCAGGACACCCGCGCCAAGCGCCGGGTCCACGTCGGCCAGAACTCCTGCGAACGGCGCCCGCAACTCCAGGCGCTGCAACTCAGCGTATTGCGCCTCCCACTCGCTGAGGCTCTGCGCGATCTGTTCGGCGAGCCTCAGCCGCCTCTCCTGCGCCGCGTCCAGGCCCGGCAATCCGGTGAGTTCGCGGGCGAGGGCTTCGGCGGCGATACGAGCTCGCAGCGCGCGCAGGCGGATCTCCGGCGAGTCGAGCCGGAACAGGGTCGCACCCGCCGCGACGCGCCGCTGAGCGGGGGGCGCGTCGAGCAGGCGTGCCGCGATTGGGGCATAAACGACGTGCTGCCGCTCGGCATGCAGCCACGCCGGCGCCCGTACGTGGGACTGCCACGGCGCGAGGCCGACGGCAAGCAGCGCCGTTGCCAGGATCAGCAGCCGGCGTCGGGCGCGCAGCGGCGTCTCGGCGCGGCGGCGCCACCACTCCCGGGCCTCCAGCCAAACCGGCCGCGCGATGAACCAGCCGATCTCCACGGCGAAAAGCGCGACGCCGAGCGCCTTGAAGAAATAATGGTAGACCAGCAGCGCGATGGCGAGGAACACCGCGAAGCGGTAGGCCCAGGTGGCGAAGGCGAACGCAACCAGGAACGCGCGGAGCGCCGGCTTCATCGGCTCGGGATCGGGCTCGTCCCAGCCGAAGAAGACGCGGCGCAGCCGGGCTCGCGCCAGGGCGAAGGTGCGCTGGTGCAGGTTCGGAATGTCGAGCGCATCGGAGAGCAGGAAGTAGCCGTCGAAGCGCATGAACGGGCTCGCATTCACACCCAGCGAGAGCAACCAGCTGGTCGTGGCGAGAAAGAACAGGGCGCCGCGCAACGCACCGTCGGGGGTGAGGCTCCACGCCAGCGTTGCGAAGGCCGCCAGCGCCAACTCCGCCCGCAGTCCGGCGGCCGCGATGGCGAAACGCGTGCGGCGCGTGAGCTTCCATGCCTGTCCGGTGTCGGTGTAGAGCAGCGGAAACAACACGACGAAGGCGATCCCCATGTGGGCGACCTTGATCCGGTACTTCGTCGCCGTGTAGGCGTGCCCCAGTTCGTGCAGCAACTTCGCCGCCGCGAGGGCGGCGAGGTAGCCGAGGAAGCCGGCCGGCGACAGCGTTTCGCGGAAACTGGCGAGAAACACGTCCCACTGCCGTCCCGCGAGGACCAGACCGGCCGCCGCGGCGGCGAGCGCGATCCAGCCGAAGGCAGGCGAGAGCAGCCAGGCGACCCGCGGCAGCGTGCGTGCGAGGAAGGCCTGCGGCCGCACCAGCGGTATGCGGAAGAACAGGTAATGGTGCAGCAGCCACGTGAGGCGCGAGCGTCTGGCCTGGGTGGCGCGGGCGATGAGGGCCCGGCTGTCCGCGACGCGGGTGAGCTGATGCGCGCCGAGGAAGGCGGCCAGTGCCGCGAGTTCCTCGGGTTGCGGTCGCAGCGTGGTCTGTGCGGCGACGGCAGCAAGAACCGCAGCGGGGTCGCCCAGGCCCCAGCGCGCGAGCAGTTCGAACTCCATCCAGCCGATGCGATAGAAGCGTCCGGTGACCGGGTCCTCGACAGTCCATGCCGGTGCGCCGTCGCGGTCGGGCATCGCCGGATGCAGGCGTAGATCCTCGCGCAGCGCAGGCAGCTCCGCGGCAGGCGCGGCGTGCAGCGGCAGCACCGCGCTCATGTCAGATGCCGAACCACTGGCGCGCTGCGGCGAGCGGACGCCGCAGCACGTAGTAGGCGAGCGGTACGCGCGGGCCATACACCTTCGCGGTGCCGCGCAGGCCGATGCGCGCCTCCGGCGCCGGCGCGTCGAGCTTGCCGCGGATGCGATACGCGGCGATGCCGTCGGGCGCCGGCACCGGTTGATAGCTGGTCAGCTCGAGCGTGGCGTCCAACGGTGCCAGCGGGGCAACCGAAAGAAACACGCGAATCGGAGCGCCGGGTTCGAGGTTCACCGCATCGGCGACCGGCATCCACACCAGCACCCCGACATCGGCGGGATCGGCCACCATGGCGATGCGCTCGCCGGTCTGTACCGGCTTGCCGATCCAATCGTTCGGGTCGCCGTAGAGGGCGACGCCGTCGCGCGGTGCGCGCACGTCCACGCGCAGCAGGCTCTCTTCGAGAAACGCCGCTTCGGCCTCGCGCTCCGCGACGCGGCCCTGGAAGGCGGCTAGCTCGGACTTGCTCTGCGCGCTGTCGAAGGATTTCTGCGCTGCGGCGAGTGCGTCGGCGCGCGCCACCGCCAGGGACTTCCTCGCGATCTCCAATCGGTTGCGCAGCGTGGTGTCGTCGAGCGAAAAGATCGGCTGGTCGCGCTTCACTGCCTGGTTGGGAGCGACGTGGAACGACTGGACCACGCCGTCCATCGGCGCCGCAACTGCGGTCGCGTCGCGGCCGATGATCTCCGCCGGGCCGAGGGCGGTGATACGGACCGGGAAGAGGACGGCCGCGATCGCGATAGCGGCGGCCCAGTAAATGCGCGAACGCTTTGCGGCGAATGCGCGCCAGCGCGACGCGAGCGTCGGACGCGCGCGGGTGAGCGCGGCGTAACCATAGCCGTAGGCCTCGTGCAGCGGCGCCAGCCACGCCAGCGTCGCATCGCTCCACGGCGGCTCGGTGGCGTAGAGCACGGCCGCACCTGGTCTGCCTTCCCCGTCGGGCAGGGGGGCGAGCACCGCTTCCTCGGGCATCCATTCTGCCCAGTCGGCGCCGAGGTCTGCCGGCAGGTCCGCCGCGCGCACCCGGCGCGCATTCTCAGGCGGCTCCCGCCACAGGGCATCGAACACGCGCTGCAGCCAGACGGTGTAGGGGGAATCCTCCGCCAGCGTGGCGAGCCCCGAGATGGTCGCGATCGACATCCGCCCCAGGGCGTCCGGCGCGAATACCGCCGCCTGGCGGTAAGGCGCGAGCTGGAAAGTGTCGTTGGCGACGACGAACGCCAACTCCTCGGGCGTACGCGCCTGACGGGCGCGACGCTCCAGGTGCAGCAGGGCCGCGAGCGTGTCCGCGCCGGCTTCAGCCCTCACTTCGGCAAGCTGAAGCGCGCGGTGCCGCTCATCCCGGCCAGGAGCTCCGGTGCCTTCGCGCTCACCGAAGCTTCCAGCTCGACGGTCTGGCTGACGGCATCGACCCGCGAATTGATCGCCGTAACGCGCGCCGGGTAGCGCTTGCCCGTCTCGTCGATCTCGACTTCGAATTTCGCGCCCTTGTGCAGCCAGGCGAGCCACTTCGAGGGCGCGTTGAGGCGCAGCTTGAGCGGACCGTCGCGAATTACGTCGAGGAGAGGCGCGCCCGCATTGACGCCCTGGTGCGGCTTCACGTGCAACTTGGCGACGCGGCCGGCGAACGGCGCGATCACGGTGCACTGGGCGAGCTGCGCCTGGTAGAGGCCGACCTGGGCCTTTGCCTTGTCGGCGGCCGCGGCGGCCAGCGCGACCTCGACTTCGCCCGCCTGCTGCAGCCCCTGCAGGCGCAGCTTGGCGTCGTGGGTCTGGCGCGCCGAGGCGAGCTCGGCCTGCGCCATGCGCAAGCGTGCGGCGGGTTCGTCGCAGTCGAACGAGACCAGCGCCGCGCCGCGGCCGAAGCCCGATCCGAGCGACGCGTTTACCGCGCGGATCCGCCCTGCCATCTGCGACCCGAGCGTGGTCTCGATCTCGGCGGCGAGCAGCACGCGAATGGCGTCGGGATCGGCGGACGGCTTTGCCGCCGCCGCAGCGGCCGCGCTCGCGGGCACGGGCGACGCCGGCGCTGCCGGCGGCGGCGCCGCGCCCGCCGCCCCGAGAAGCATCGCGCAAAGCGCGAGGCCGGCGCCGACCGCCTTAGCGCTTCGGTTGCGCATCGCCCTCCGCCTCCATCCATTGCCGCAGATTGGCGATCTGCGAGACCGCCGCCGACTCGGCGAACGCGGCGAGCGAAGAGGGCGTCGGCGCCGCCGCGAGCGCGCTGCCGTAGCGCGCCGAACCCTCGGCACCGCCTTTCGGACCGCGCAGATCGATCGACCATTCTGCGCGGCGCATGCCATCGCGCACCAAGCCGAGGTCCAGGCGCATGCTGAGCGTCCAGGGCTCCGCTCCCGCCGCGAAGGGCGGGCTCACGACGCGGAAGCGGTTGCGCTCGAGCGCGCGGCGCACCGCGGCGGCAAGCTCCGTTGCGTTCACCGCGTCGGCACCCTCCAGCACGATCGCAATCGGCGGCAGCTCGCGCTTCTCACCGGCGGCCGCGGGGAAGGCATCGCGCTCGGCGACGGCGAGCGTGGCGGCCACCTGCTGTGCCAGGTCGTCCACCGGCAGACCCTGGAAGTCGGCAGGCAGGCCGTCCAGCCCCAGCGTGTTGTAGATGCGGCCGAACGCGGTCTGCGCGTTGGCGTAGGACGCATAGCGCTGGAACTGCGACACCAGTGCGCGCGCCTCGGTGCGGATCAGTTCCAGCTCCGAATCGACGCGGGTCGTCAGCGCCACGCGCGAGTACTGGGCGAGCCGCTGATCCACGCGGTTCGACTCGTCGGCAAGCTCGACGTCGCTCATGGCCAGCGCGTAGCGCTGCACCGACACCCGTACCTGGGTCAGTACGGCCATCGAGAGCGCGAGCCGGCGTGCGTCGTCGGTCTTCTCCGACTGTTCGTTCGCGCGCTGCGTCAACGGCAGCGCCGCAAGGCGAAAGAGGTTCATGGTGAGCCGGATACCCCCTTCGATCCACGCCTGGTTGTAGAGCAGGCTGTTGCCGTCATACTGCGGGAAGATCGATAGCGCCGGGTTCGGAATGAATTGCAGCAGCTGGCGCCGCGCCTCATCGGCCGTGACACGCTTGCGGTAGTCCTCCTCGCGCAACTCCGGGCGCGCCTCGATGGCGATATTCTCGAGCTTGGCGATGTCTGTGGGAACCGGCGGCAGCGACGGCTCGGCCACATCGGCGAGCGTGAATGCGGCGCCGGGCGGCACGTTCATGAGCGCGGCCAGTTCGAGTTTTGCGAACTCGAGCTCCTGGCGGCGGATGGAAAGCAGCGTCGTCGCATCGAGCAGCGCGCGCTGGTACGCGAGCGCCTGCGGCGGGGGCATCAGACCCTGGGCCTCCGCTTCGCGCGAGCGCTCGAGCGCGCTGCGTACCCGCGTGATCAGGGCGTCGGCCTGCCCGGCCAGCCGCTGCGCGCCGAGAGCCCGCCAGTAGGACGAACGCACATCCTGGACGATGTTCTGCATCACCCGGCGCTTGCGCTCCTCGGCCATCAGGAATTGGTTGGACAGCTGCCTGGCCCGATAGTAGGAGAGTCCGAAATCGAGAGCGTTCCAGCTGAACTCGATGCCGGCGTAGCCGCGCTCCCGCGTCACGCTGTAAGAGGGAACCAGGGTCTCCTGGCCGGTGAGGATGCCGATCGACGTGCCGCCGGAATCGTTGTTGCGTGCGGTGTAGCCCGCGTTCGCGAGGAGCCGCGGCAGCATTTCGTAGCGCGACACGTCCTGCAGGCCGAGGGCGAGCTGCGACTCCATCTGCTTCAGCTTGAAATCCAGGTTGTACTTGAGGGCCCGCGCGAGCGCGTCGGCGAACGTGATCGGCTTGGAGATCGGCGTCTGGTCGGCATAGAGCGCGATCTGGTCGGCGCCGATTCGGTCGCGCACCTCTCCGTCGGTGAGCGGTTTGGGCGTGACTGCGCAGCCCGCCAGGGCAAGGGCTGCGAGACCGGCGGCGAGGCCTGGCGCCGCGCGGCGCGGCAGGGAGGTGGTGTCGTTCATGGATGTTCGTGACGATGTCGAAAGGGATCAGCGCGGACGACGCTCTGCCACGGCCGGCGGTGGAAGCTGGCGCGCGGCACGCTCGGCTGCGGCTTGGTGGAGTTGCTCGCTGAACGCCTGCGCCGCCCGCGCAGGAGCGGTTGCAGCGCTGGATGCTTGCGGCCGCCCGGCATCGCTAACGGGCGTCGTCGCCGATTCGGCCGCCTCTTTGCGCACCTCGCCCGGCGCCGGCCGATCGCCGTGCGCTCCGGACATCGCCCTGCCGATTGGCGCCGGCGCGAACGCATCGAAATCGTCGGCGAGCGTGGCTGCGCCGCGGGTGAGCGGATTGGCGGCCCCGGCCGCGCGTACCCGCGTCTCGCGCAGATCCGTCCTGGCCTCCGCGATCGCGCCGGCGACGGTGCGCGGCTGATCGGCGAGGTAGCCACCGCCGAGCAGTGTCGCGCGCACGGCGCCGACATCGGCGGCATCCACGGTGTCCAGAATGTCGCCTGCCAGGCGGGCGCGCTCGAAGCGCGACTCGGCGACGGCGTTCAGCACGTGCTCGGCCGGTACGAAGCCGCGGCGCAGGATGATCGCATCGAGCTCGATCCCCGGGTAAAGGAGGTACGGGTCGGCGCCGCGGGCGAGCGGGGAGGCCGGCTCGCTCGGCCGCGGCGGCTCGGCGCGCAGTTCGAACGCGGCAGTGCGCGAGACCGGGGCCGCGCTGCCGTCGCGCGCGGTCGCCGTCACCTGGACCGTGGCCACGCCGCTGAAAGTCGGCGGCAGCGAGACGGCGAGGCCGGGAAGCGCGGTGGAGGGCAGGGACACCGCGCCGCCGGAGACGACGAAGGTCTCGCCGGCGCCGTTGATCAGCACCGAGCCGTCCGGCAGCCCGAATAGGGTCACGGTAACCGTCTCCGAGCCGTCCGAGTCGGTCGACCCGGCCTGGATGGGCAGGGGCACCGGTGTGCCGAGCACGCCGCTGGCGGGTGCCACGCCGAGCGCTGGGACGTCGGTGACCGGAGCCACGCTGATGTTCGCCACGGACTCGGCGAAGCCGCCGTTGCGGTCGGTCGCGGTGTAGCGGAACGTCGCGGGCCCGCTGTAGTCGGGCGCCGGTGTGAAGGTCACCGTGCCGTTCGCGTTGAGCGTGACCGTACCGTGGGCGACCGCCACGCTTTGCCCGACGGCGATCGGCTGTCCGTCGATGGCGCTCAGCGCCAGCGCATCGCCCTCGATGTCGGTGTCGTTGGCGAGGAGATCGATGAGCACCGCTGTGTCTTCGATGGTGGCGGCGACGTCGGGAGCCGGATTCGGCGCATCGTTCACGGCTGTCACGTTAACGGTGACCGTCGCGGTGTCGCGGACGCCGTCGGTGTCGGTTAGCGTGTAGGTAAAGGTATCGATTCCGTTCCAATTCGCGGCCGGCGTGTAGCGCATCTCGCCGGTGGCGACGTTTACCGTGATCGTGCCGCCGTTCGCGGTGGTCGCAGTGATGATGCCGCCGACGGGGGCGATGCCATTCACCGCGGTGATCGCGGGTACGCCGTCTTCGATGTCGCTGTCGTTGGCCAGCACCGGGATGACGGCCGGGGTGTCCTCGGCCGTCGTGATGACGTCGTCAGTGGCTACGGGGGGATCGTTGTTCGGGATGACGGTCAGGACCAGCGGCGCCGTGATGCTCACCGGGGCATCGGGGCCGTCGACGCTGGTGGCGGTGACGGCCAGCGTGACGGCGCCGTTGAAGTTGAGCGGCGGCCGGACGGCAAGGCCGGCGAGTTGCGCCGGCGTGAGGGTGATGGTGCCCGCCACGGGGACGAGGGCGTCGCCCGCGGCGTTGCTCAGGCGCGAACCCGCCGGAATGCCGGCGATCGTGATCGAGAGCGTCTCGGAGCCGTCGGTGTCGTTCAGCGACGCGGCGATGCCGAGCGGGATCGTCGTGTCCTCGTTGCCGCTGACCGGGTTCGCCGTGAGATTCGGCGGGTCGGTCACCGGCGCGACCGTCGTCGCCAGCGCCCGGGGTATGGCGGCGATCGCCGTCGTGCCGCCGTTCACCGTGGCGTCGATCGCGACCCGGGTCTCGATCCCGCCCGCGGTGCTGGCAAAGCCCCCGGCGTAGGTGTCGTCGAGGATCCGCAGGGTGAGGCTGCCCGGCGTGCCGCTGAAATCCGCGGCCGGGACGAAGCGCACCTGCGTCGCCGGTGCGAGGACGAGCGCGTTGCCCTCCGCGACTGCGCCGATGTCGAACCAGTCGGCGCCGTCGCTCGAATACTGCCAGCGGCCCTGCGCGGGGAGGGCGGTGTTGCCCGTTATGGCGAAGCCGGCGAGCGAGGCGCCGGCGTCCACGTCGCTTACCGTAGCGCCGGTCGATGCCACGAGCTGGGCCAGCGTGCGCCCGGCGGGGACGATGTCTTCGGTCAGCGTCGGGAAGGAGAGATCGGCCGACAGCGCAGGCGCGTCGTTCACCGGCGTGACGTTGATGGTGTAGGCGGCCGGCGCTGCCGAGAATGCCGCACCGTCGCTCACCGAGAAGTCGAATCTGGCATAGGCTGCGCCGTTTTCGTCGGCGGCCGGCGTGTAGCGCAGGTTGACGATGTCCGCCACGGCGATCACCTGGCCCGGCGCGACTGCCACGCCGCCGAGCGTGAGCGCGCCCCGCGCCGGTAGGGCATCGATGCGGATGGCAGCGAGCGCGTCGCCGTCCACGTCGGAGAAGGCGGCGGCGAAGTCGGCAGCGGCGAACTGCCGGAAGCCGTCCTCGAGGATCGTCGTCGCCTGGGCGGAGGCGAGCGGCGCGTCATTGACGGCGCCGACGCTCGTGCCGAGCGAGATCGCGTCGGCGGCGCCCGCGTAGCGCGTGATGCCGCCCGAGTTGGCGCCCGAAACGTCCACCGTGCTCGCGCCCGCGACCGCGCCGCCCGAGCTGTCGACCAGACGCACCGACAGCGCGCCGGGCGTACCGTTGAAGTCGGCGACCGGAACGAAGCGCAGGCTCGCGCTGTCGGGCAGCAGCAGCGCGCCCGCCGCGCTCACCGCACCGACGTCGGTCCAGGTCGTGCCGCCGTCGATCGTGTATTGCCAGCGGCCCTGGGTCGCGGTGTCTGCCGCGTTCGCGGTGATGGCGATGCCGGCGAGCGTGTTCGCCGACGAGCCACCGGCGATCTGGTCGGCGGCATCGACGAACTTCGGTCCGAACAGGTTCGCGACGGTGTCGCCGGGCGGGTTGGCCGTGTCTTCGGCGATCGCCGCAAGGACGACGGGCACGGCGTCGGCGCGCGTCGGCGCGTCGTTTACCGCGGTCACGCTGGTGGCGATGGTGATCGGCGCCGCCGACCAGCCGTTGGTCCCGCCGGTGGCGCCCGAGATGTCGACGCTCGCGCCGGCGACGAAGCCGGTGCCGTCGGACAGGTGCGCGGTAAGGGCGCCGGGCGTTCCGTTCCAGTCTGCATTCGCCACGAAGCGCAACTGCGCACCCGCCGGCAGCGCGAGCGCGGCGCTGGTGGACAGGCCGGCGATGGGGATATCCACCCAGCCCGCGCCCGCGTCGTATTGCCATGCGCCCTGCGCGGCGGTGGCCGCATTCGCCGTGATGGCGATGCCCGCCAGCGGCGTGCCGGTCGAGCCGCCGGCCACCGTGTCGGTGGCGTCGGTGTAATTCGCACCGGTCACCAGGGCGGAGATCGCCGCGCCGGGCGCGCCGGAGCCGGCGTCCTCGCTCACCGCCGGGAGTGTCGCTGTTCCCGCGGCCACCGGCGCGTCGTTCACCGGGGTCACCGTCACTCCCACCGCGTCGGTCGCAGTGGAGAAGGCGCTGGTGCCGCCGGTCGCGCCCGGCCCCGACAGGTCGGCGCTGCCGCCGTTGGTACCGGTGCTCTGGTCCCAGGCGCGGAACGTGAGTCCGGCCGCGACCGGTCCGTTGAAGTTCGCGTTCGGCTCGAAGTAGACCCGCGCGCTCGGTGCGAGCAGCAGCGCCGAGGCAGCCGACGGCGTGCCGGCGAGGGTCCAGATCGCTCCGTCGTCGGTCGAATACCACCAGCGGCCGTTGCCCTGATCGGCGGCGACGATGGCGATGCCCTGCGGCGCGCCGGCGCCGTCGGGATCCGTGATGCCCGAGCCGGCGGCGAGCAGCGAGGACACCAGCGATCCGACCGGGCCGGACGGCGCGCCGGCATCCTCGGCGATCGTGACGGTCGCCGCGCCGGCGTCCGCGAGTTGGGGTGCATCATTCACCGGCGTGATCGCGATGGTGACACTGCCCGAGGCCGTCCTCGGGCCGCCGGTGCCCTGGCGTCCGTTCGGGTCGGCGGCGTTGCCGTCGTTCACGTTGAACGCGAGCTGCACGCTCGCCGGCGGCGCGTCGCTCGCGTTGGCGTAGGTGATCTGCTGGAGCACGCTGTCCACCCGCGCGGCCGTCGCATTGGTATTGAAGGTAATCGCCAATTGACCGCCCGCGTTCGCATACGTGCCGATGGTCGTGCCGCCGAGGACGACGTTGCCGCCGGCGAGCGACAGGCTGCCGCTGGCGCCGAACACGTCCTGCGCGTTCGCGCCCCCGGCGCGGACGACGGCGAGCGTGGCGCCGTTCCAGTTGTTCACCGAATCGAGTTCGGCGTCGGCCAGCGCCGCGTTCGCGTCGATCACGAACGGCGGGTCGTTCTCGGTGTAGGCCGGCGCCGCGTCGAGGCCGGTGAACGCAGGTGCATCGTTCGGCCCGAGGGCGGTGAAGTTGCGATCGGCGAGCGTCACGCCCTCGCCGACGACCACCTGAGTCAGCGCCAACCCGTTGCCGGCGCCGTCGGTGTCGAAGCTCGGCGTGTAGCCGGCGAAGTCGGGATCCAGCGTGTCGAGCGAGATGCGCACGTTGCCTGCGGGAATCGCGCCGAAGGCATAGTTGCCGTTGGCGTCAGTGACGGTCGTGAGCGCGACGTCGTCGCCGTTGCCGAAGATCCCGTCGGGGCCGGCCCAGCGCAGGTTGACGCTGACGTTGGCCAGCGACACTTCGTTTGCGTTGCGTACCTGGTCGAAGCTGCCGCCGTTGGGTGCGATGTCTTCCCACAACGAGCCGGAGAGCACGGACAAACCTGCCGGATCGGCGTCGTTGTAATCGTTGATGCCACCCGCGCCGGTGCGCTCGCCGGTCGTGCCGCCCGCGGCGCCCTGGCTGCTGTTGGCGAGCGTGGTGCCGCTGCCGCTGAGGCTGGTATAGGTGACGGTCGCGTTGGTGCTCGCCACCGGCAGCGCGGCATTCACCACGTCGGCCTGGTAGGTGATGGTGATCGAACCGCCGACAGGGATGCTGGCGACGAGGACGTCGAGCCCCGCCGCCGTGCTCGAGTTCGTGACGCCAGCCGTGCCGCCTGCCGGGGTAAGCGTCACGTTGCGCAGGTTCGTCAGGTTCGCCGGCAGGACATCGAGGACGGGCGTGTCGAACGCGGTCGCGGTGCCGGTATTCGAGAGCGTGATGCGGAAGGTGGCGCTCGTGCCGTCGGTGGCGATCACCTGCTTGTCGAGGTTGGCGATCACCGGCTCGACCACGCTTTCGGTGACGATGTTCGACGTCGTGGCGGCGCTCGCCGAGCCGTTGGCGAACACCTGCAAGTCCGCGGGCAGCGCTGCGGCGGACTGGTTGCCGGCCTCGTTCAGGACGATCGCATTGAACTCGACGACGATGAATTCCTGGTTGGCGTCGTCGTCGAGATTGACGATATTGCCGAGGCTGAACGCGACGTCCTCGCCGCTGGCGAATGCGGCACCGGCGTCCGCGCTGTCGGCGATCGCGCCGGCGGGCAGGACGAAGGTCGGCGAGATTCCGGCGACGTTGGTCTCGTTCCCGGTCACGGTGAGCCCGGCGCCGGAGAGCGTGCTCGAAGTCATGACCGCGGCATCGGAGACGAAGGCAAGGGTCGCGGTGCCGTCGTCGAGGAACTGCAGGCCGCCGGGCAGCCGGGCGGTGAATTGGAGGTTGTTCGTCTGGCTTTCCGGCAGGCGCAGCACGGCGCGGTAGCGCACGATTTCACCGACCGCCACGCTGGTCCCGGCAGTTGCCGCCTCGGAAGTGACGGCGGACAGCACCGGCGGCGTGAACAACACCTGGACGGTGTCGGTGTTGCTGGCGCGGTAGTCGTTCGCAGCGCCGCCCGCATCGGCGGTGTTGCCGGTGCGCTCTGCGTCCGCGGTCGTGAACGTGATGCCGTCGCCGGCGAGGTCGGTGTTGGCGGTGCCGGGCAGAGTGCTCCACTGGATGCTGGCGACGTTCGATATCTGCTGGGCGAGGCTCACGTCCGCGTCGAGCGTGACCTGGAAGCTGAGCCGGCTCGTCTGGCCTACGGCGAGCGTCGCCCAGGCGGCGCGCACGGTACCGCCCGCGTCGGTGAGGCTGCCGCCGTCGGGCGCGACGCCGCTCACGAACTGCAGGCTGCCGGGGACGTAGGTGAAGCCAGCCGGGATGGCATCCGCCAGCGACACCTCGAAGGCGCTCTGCGTATTGGCCGCGTTCGGGTTGGTGACGTCCAGCGTGAAGCTCACGGTATCGCCGGCATCGGCCTGGGTCGTGCTCGGCGTCACCGCGACCGTGACGTTCGGCTCGCGGATGGTGACGTCCGGCGCCGATGCGGCGACGGTCCCGGCCGGCGTCGCCGCGCTGGTCCAGTCGGCGGCGTTGTTGCGCAGGCCGCCAGCCTGGTTTGCGGCGGTATTCAGGACCACCGTCAAGTAGGTGATGGTGATCGTGTCCGGCGTTGCATCGTCGCTGTTCGCGTTGGTCACGACACCGAAGTCGAAGCTCGCGGTGCGGCCGCCATTGGAGAACACGGGCGTAGCCGGGAGCGTCGCGGAGACGCCCGCGCCGAAGGAAATCGTCGGACTGCCGACCACGAAAGCGAGGCCTGCATCCAGCGTGTCCACCAGCCGCGCCGTGCCGCTTTGCCCCTCGGGGACCGTGATCGTCACCCGGTAGCTCACGATCTCGCCCACCACGACGTTGTTGCCGGCGGTGTGCGCCTGGCTGGTGCCGATGATCGTCTTGGCGGCCGTCGCGCTTGCGACGGTTACGCTGGCCGGATCGGCGATCCCCGCCGGCACGTAGTTCGCCGCGCCTTCCGCGCCGGCGTAGTTCGCCAGCGTCGCGTCGCTCGATTGCGCGGAGCGCGCCTCCGCGGTCGGGCGGATGCGCGCGTCGAAGGTGATCACGGCGATGTTGCGGCCGTCATTCACCGTGGCTCCGGCGTCGTCCTTGCCGCGCAGCAGCGCGCCGACGCCCGTGCCGTCCACCAGACGGATGCCGGAGCCGAAGAGCGCGGCGATCTGGGCGGCATCGCCCACTAGCGCGCCGCCGCCGGCATCGGTGAAGGCGAGAACGGCGCCGTCGCCCCGCGTCACCCGCAGGTTGAGGCTGCCGGCGAGCGCCTCCAGGTTCGCCGGCAGCAGGTCGCGCAGCGTGACGTCGAACGCGCCGTTCGCCGAGCTGCCGGTGTTCTCGATGACGATCGCGTAGCGGACGAAGTCTCCGGCGTCGACGCCCGCGACATCGCTGTCCACAGGATTCACGGCCAGTCCGCCCGAACTGATCGTGCCGGCGAACGGCGCGCCCGCGCCGGGGGCGGCCCAGGTGACGCCCGCCGGGCCGACGGTGGCGGGGGTGAAGGTGTCGGCCGCGGCATTGTCGGTGGCCACGATGCCCTTGGTGATCGCGAGCAGTGGCGTCTGCAGGGTGATCGGCGCGATGCCCTGCTGGGCGGAGGTGATGCCCGGGGAGTTCTGGTCCTGCTGGGTTCCGAGCTGGGTGAGGGTGAGGCCGTCGGCGAACGGGTCGGTGGAGGTGGTGGCGCTATAGAAGAGTTCCAGGCGAGCGGCCTGGTTCGCCGGGTCGCTGCGGTTGCCGAAGTCGAACTCGAGCGCGTTCGATGTGGTGTCGACCGAGGACACGGTCGGCGCAACAGGCGTGACGACGTCGTCCGCGGTGTTGTAGAGGCCGTCGGCGCCGGCGCGGCGCAGGATCGCCACGTACTCGCCAGTCTCCGGCAGCGCACCGTCGCCGTCCGCCGACCAGGCCGGCCCGGCGGCGCCGTTGGCGTCCGGGTCGCCGACGCGGAACACCGGCAGCGGCAGATAGGCGCCGAGACGGAAGTTCTCCCAGTCGCCGGTGGCGAGGTCGTATTGCAGCCGGTAGGTGACGACATCGCCCGGCCGCATGAAGCCGATCGCGGTCGGCGTCTGGTTCAGATCGGGCCGGTCGGCGTTGATCGAATACACGTCGAGCCGGAATGCGCCGCGCGGCACGTTCGCCGATGCGCCGCTGGCATCGCTTACCGCGCCGACAGGGGTCGCGAGATCGGCTTCCAGTGCGGTGGCGGTCGCGGTCACCGTGTTCGCTATGCCGTCGTTCTCTTTCAGGACGGCGCCGGTGGCGAGGTAATCGTCGCGCACGATCGCACGGAAGCGGATTGTCCCCTGGGTCGGGCCGTCCGCCGCGGCGCCGTCGAAACGGTCGCCGACGAGGCTGCCGAACTGGGCGCCGAGGTCCGCGGTGAAGGTCGTTGCGGGGGCGCCCACGGTCGGTGTCGAGACGGTGAAGTTCGAGAGCGCGATCGGGCCGGTGCTCGTGCCGTTTCTTTGCAGGGTGACGGTCGGGGCGAACGCGCCGAAGAAGGTCTGGCCGTCCGAGAGCAAGTCCGTGACCAGGGCGCCGCCCAACGCGTAGAAATCCGAGACCTGGAAATCGATCGTGTACTCGATCACGTCGCCGGGCGTCAGGCCGGCCGCACCGGTGTCGCTGACGATGGCGACGCTCTTCTGTGTCGCCAGCGACTTCGCCGTGAACGCGGTCGGCGCAGCGCTCGCGGTGGCCGGGCTTGCCGGATCGCGCACATCGATCGGCGCCCAGGTGCCGCTGCCGTTCGCCTGCGGGATGGCGATGACCTGCGAAGCGCCGTTCACCGGCAGGATGTCGTCCACGTAGAAGTTGACGATCACCGCGGTCGGCGCCGCGAGGCTCGGGTAATCCACCGTGAGTATGCCGCCCGCGGCGCTCACGGATGACGAACCGGGCGCATTGATGCCGGTGACCACCACGCCCGAGGGCAGCGCCTGGGTCAGCGTGAAGGCAGTGAGCGTCTGCCCGGCGGCCGGCGCGACCGAGATCGTGTAGCTGCGCGGGTAACTCGGCCCGGTGGCGGTCTCACCCTCGGGTCCGTTGTACGCCGTCGCCATCGAGAACAGCGTCGGCGACACGGCCGCGGTCGCGAGCGACGCCTGCAGGAGGGTCGGGTCGGCCGCCGGATTGTCGAGCGGATCGCTGCCGAAGCGGAATCCGCCGCGCGCGGCGATGGCGAGCGGGGTGCCGAGATCGGCGAGGTTCGACATCGTGGCGCTCACCACCACGTCGGCAGCGGGCTGCCCGACGCTGAAGCTGCCGAAGGGCAGCTCGAGCACGACGAGCTGGTCGCCTTCCTGGAAGCCCGCCGGCGCGGTGATGATGAGCAGGTTGCCCGAGGCGTCGCGGGCGAAGGGATGGGTCACCTGCAGCAGCACGCCCGCACCCGGATCGACGTCGGTGAACGTGAGCGTGGTCGCGGCGACCGGGGCTCCCAGATAGCTCGCCGAGTTGAAGGTGATGCCGTCGTCCAGCGCCGCGCCCGCGCCGTCGCTGCCGGTCTTGCGCACGAACAGGTCGATGTACGGCGCATAGCCCGGCTGCGTGATCGCGGTATTGTCGAACGAAAGCGTGAAGTCGAAGCTCTCGCCCAGGCGCACCGCCCCGGGTGCTGAGACGCTTACCGTCGGCGCCGCGTCCTCCAGCACCGTGGCGTACGCGGCAAGTGCGGCTGCGGAAATCGCCGACGAAGCCTCGATCGGGCCCGAGGCCACTTCAAGCGTCCAGTTCGCCCCCAGGGCTGCCGCGCCGGTCAGATCGGCGGAGGCGGCCACGTCGGCCCCGGTCGCCCGCGCGAGCTCGGCGATCATGGCCCGGCCGTCGGCGGTGGCGGCCACCGAGCAGCCGAACACGAGAATGTCCGCGCCCGGCTCCAGATGCGCGGACCAGCCGCGCAGCGCCTCGCCGAGCGGGCCGCGCAGCGCTTCGGCGCTGACGCGGGTCGCGCCGAGCGTGAACAGTCCGTCGGCGCCATGGGTGTAGATCTGGATCGAGCCGACCTGGCCGGCGTCGGCGAGCGCTTGCGCCAGCGCAGCCGCGCCGTCGCTTCGGCCGTCGAGCAGCACGACCTGCGCCTCGGCCGCCACGCCAGCCAGAAGCGAACGATAGTCGGCGATGCGTGTGTCGATTGCGACGATGGCACGGGAAGCCGCGGCCGATGGCGTGGCCGGAGGCTCAGGCGTAGCGGTGGCCTTCTGCGCGTCTGGAACCAGCGCTGGGCCGCCCGCCTGCGCCGCATCCGCCTGCGGCTTCGCGGCCGCGTCGGCCACCTGCTTGAGCACCGCCGTCTCGGCCGTCACGGCGCCGTCGAACAGGATGCGCGGCTCGAGGGCGAGGAGGCGCAGGCGGGATGCATTCGCGCCACATCGCAGGGCGGGAACGCGACGCATGTCTTGGCTCATGTCGGGCGGTAGCGGCGTAAAATGAATAATCTTAAACGATTGTCTTGCCGAATTCCGGTCTCGCCTTGCGCCGTCTCGCCCTGAATGGCGATCACGAGCAGGAATATCACGAACACATGCCCTGTGATCGCAACGATCCCTTGGGGGGTGCGGCAGCACTTAGAACAGCGTCAATTGCGGCGAAGCGGGGCGCGGCGGCACGAAGCGGCTGCAATCCAGTTCGCGCCGGCCCTGGTTCAGCCCGAGTCTGCGCGTGACGAGGCGATGGCGCTGGGCGATGACGTCCGCGAACTCGCCGCTGCCGCGCATGCGGGCGCCGAATTCCGAGGTATATTCCCTGCCGCCGTGCAGTTGGCGCATCAGGCTCATCACGCGCCCGGCCTTTCCCGGCTCGTGGTGCGCCAGCCAGTCGGGAAACATCCGCTTCAGCTCGTGCGGCAGGCGCAGCAGGACATAGCCCCCGCTGTCGGCGCCCGCCTGCGCGGCGGCGCCGAGCACGGCCTCCAACTCGTGATCGTTGAGGCCGGGAATCAGCGGGGCGAACAGCACCCCCACCGGAATTCCGGCCGCATGCAGATGGCGCATCGCCTCGAGCCGCCGCTGCGGCTGCGCAGCGCGCGGTTCCATGCGCCGCGCCAGGCCCGGGTCCAGGGTCGTGACCGAGAACATCACCTGCACCAGGTCGTCCCGCGCCATGTCGGCCAGCAGTTCGATGTCGCGCTCGATCAGGGCTGACTTGGTGACGATGGAAACCGGATGGCGGCAGGCCGCCAGCACTTCGAGCAGGCTGCGGGTGATGCCGAGCCTGCGCTCGACCGGCTGGTAGGCGTCGGTGTTGATGCCCAGCGCGATGGGGCAGGCGCGGTAGCCGGGCCGGGCGAGCTCCGTGCGCAGCAGAGCGGCGGCATCGGGCTTATAGAGGATCTTGGTCTCGAAATCGAGGCCGGGCGAAAAGCCCAGGTAAGCGTGGGTCGGCCGCGCGAAGCAGTAGCAGCAGCCGTGCTCGCAGCCGCGATAGGGGTTGATGGACTGCTCGAACGGCACGTCCGGCGAATCGTTGCGGCAGAGAATGCTCTTCGACTGATCGACGATGAGGGTGGTGGCGAGGGGCTCGGCCTCGTTGTTCGCGCCACCCCAGCCGTCGTCGATGCGGCCGCGCGTCCACGCCTCGAAGCGCACGTCGGGATTGCCGACGGCGCCACGGCCGTGGCGCGGCCGGGCCGCAAGCGTGTCGTCGGGCGGGGAGTCGGTATCGTCCATGATTGCGGCGATTCTCCCGCGCCGCCCGTTGCGGCGCAACGCCATTCCCTGACGGCGCCCGGCCGTTCCGCTAAAATGCTGTTCCTGATGGACTTTGGCGCCGGCCGCTGGCGCCGCCACGCCGACCGCATGATGAACGCCCCGCTGAAGCTCGCCACCGATGACGTCCGCATCAAGGACATCTCCGAGGTGGCGCCGCCCGCCCACCTGCTGCGTGAGTACCCCGCCACGTCCACCGCGGTGGAGACGACCTACAACACGCGCCAGGCGATCCACCGCATCCTGCACGGGGCGGACGACCGCCTGCTGGTGATCGTCGGTCCCTGCTCGATCCACGACTTCGATGCGGCGATCGAGTACGCGTCGCGGCTCAAGGCGGAGCGCGAGCGCCTGGCGGAGGACCTGCTGATCGTGATGCGCGTCTACTTCGAGAAGCCGCGCACCACGGTGGGATGGAAGGGGCTGATCAACGATCCGCGCATGGACGGCAGCTTCCGCATCAACGAGGGGCTGCGCATCGCCCGTCATCTGCTGGTGGACCTCAACCAGATGGCGCTGCCGGCGGCGACCGAATTCCTCGACATGATCACGCCGCAGTACATCGCCGACCTCGTGAGCTGGGGCGCGATCGGCGCCCGCACCACGGAGTCGCAGGTGCATCGCGAACTGGCGTCGGGCCTGTCCTGCCCGGTCGGGTTCAAGAACGGCACCGACGGCAACTTCAAGATCGCGGTGGACGCCATCCGCACCGCCCAGCATCCGCACCACTTCCTGTCGGTGACCAAGGGCGGCCACTCCGCCATCGTGTCCACCAACGGCAACGAGGACTGCCACATCATCCTGCGCGGCGGCAAGGAGCCCAACTTCGACCGCGACAGCATCGAGCGCGCCTGCAAGGAACTGGGCAGCGCCGGCCTGGCGGCGCGGGTGATGATCGACTTCTCCCACGCCAACAGCCGCAAGCAGTTCAAGCTGCAGGTGGAAGTTGCGCGCACGGTGGCCGGCCAGGTCGCGGGCGGGGACGACCGCGTCGTCGGCGTCATGGTGGAGTCCCATCTCAAGGAAGGGCGGCAGGACCTGGTGCCCGGCAAGCCGCTGGAGTACGGCAAGAGCATCACCGACGCCTGCCTCGGCTGGGAGGACACGGTGGTGGTGCTGGACATCCTGGCGCAGGCGGTGCGCGAGCGGCGCCTCGCGCTGGCGGAACCCGAGTGACGTGTTGCGCGTGGTAGGGCGGGCCATGCCCGCCGGTGCACGATTGGCGGGCATGGCCCGCCCTACGGAAGTGCTGTTCGCGCCGGCCTATACGCCGCAACCGAGAAAGAAAGTCGAGCGCTCCGAGGCGGACGTCCTGCGCCGCGGCTTCTTCTTCCTGCTTTTCGCGACGCTGGCGTTTCGCCTGTGGCTGGCGCAGGTGACGCCGATCACCGGCGACGAGGCCTATTTCATCTACTGGGGCCGCTGGCCGGACTGGGGCTTCTACGACCATCCGCCCATGATCGGCTGGTGGCTGGCGCTGCTGCTGAAGTTCCACGACGCCGAGTGGTGGCTGCGCCTGCCCATCGTGATTCAGCCGGCGATTTTGGCGCTCGCCACTGCCGCCTTCCTGCGCCGCCACGACGCCGCGCGGGCCTGGCTGGCGGCGACGCTGGTGCTGCTGGCGCCGGTGAACGTGTGGGGCGTGTTCATCACTACCGATACGCCGCTCATCTACTTTTCCTTCTTCTCCGCGCTCGCCTTCATCCGCGCCGCCCGCGACGACGATCCGCGTTTCTACCTGCTCGCCGGGGTGCTGCTGGGCGGGGCGTTCCTGTCCAAGTATTTCGCGGTCCTGCTGGGAGTCGCCTATGGCGCCCACTTCCTGTACCGGTCGAACCGGCGCAAGTTCCTCGGCCTGCTGCTGCTGGTGCTGGGCGCGCTGCCCGGGCCGCTGCTCAACCTCTGGTGGAACACGGGTCACTGCTGGGCCAACATCATGTTCAACGTCTACAACCGTCACGGCAACGCGGGATGGTCGTGGAAGACGCCGCCGCTCTACGCCGTGATGATGCTCTATGTGCTGACGCCGCTGGCGGTGTGGGCGCTGGCGCGCAGCCGCGGCCGGCTGGCGGAGTTGGCGCGGCAGGGCGAAGGGCGGGCGCTGCTGTGGGTCGGCTTCCTGCCGCTGGCACTGTTCGCCGTGCTGTCGCTGGTGAAGACGATCGGCATGCACTGGGTGCTGTCCTTCCTGCCCTTCGCCCTGATGGCAGCGGTCCTCGCCGCCGACGACGCGACGGCGCAGAAGCTGCGCCGCTTCTTTCTCGGCTTCGCCGCGCTGCACGTGGCGGTGATCGCGCTCATCGCCGCGCTGCCGGTGGAGACCTGGCAGCGCACCCGGCTCTACGACGGCATCGTCATGACGGTGAAGTCGCAGGAACTGCTGGAGCGGCTCGGGCCCTACGCCAACGACTACGAATTTGCCGCCGACGGCTATTCGCCGGCGGTGACCTTGTCCTTCAATGCCCGACGCTACTTTTTCGTCTTCGGCGAGGGGTCGAGCCACGCCCGCCATGACGACATCGTGACCGACTTCCGTAACCTGGACGGACGCAACATCCTGGTGCTGCGCAAGAGCCCGCCGCAGGACGCCGACTACCGGCCCTATTTCCGCGAAGTGGAGTACCGCAGCTTCGAGCTGCGCGGCGCCACCTACCACCTGGTTCTCGGCCGCCACTTCAACTACGCCGCCTATCGCGATGGGATCCTGGAGCGGGTGCGCGAGCGCTATTACGCGATTCCCGCCTGGCTGCCGCAGAGCGGCTGCTATTTCTGCGAGCGCTATTTTCCCGACCGCTCCTGCCGCGCGTGAGCCTTGGCGGATGAGCGCCGATTTGGACAGAGCGGGATAATCCGTGCAGTCGTGTAGGGTGCGCCGTGCGCACCGATTCACCCGCCGCCGAGCGGCGCACCCTACGCCCTGTCCCAGGTGAGCGGGTGAGGATGAGCGCCGATTTGGACAGAGCGGGATAATCCGCGACAATCCGCGCAGTCCGCCGCCGGAAACCGGTACATGCCGCCGCTCCTCAAGCTGCTCCGCCCGCACCAGTGGATCAAGAACGGCTTCGTCTTTCTCGGGCTGCTGTTCGCCCACGCCTGGAACGACCCGGCGAAAGTGAAGCTGGCGCTGGGGGCGTTCGCCGCCTTCTGCCTCGTCTCCAGCGCCGTCTATGTCTTCAACGATCTGATCGACCGCGAGCAGGACCGGCTGCATCCGCGCAAGGCCGGTCGCCCGCTCGCCAGCGGCAGCGTGGGGGTGCCGGCGGCGCTGGCGCTGATGCTGCTGTGCGCCGCCGGCGGGCTCGCCATCGGCTACCTGCACGGCGGCCGGCAGCCGCTGATCTTCGTCGGCTACCTGGCGCTGAACGTGGCCTACACCCTGGGACTCAAGCACGTCGTCATTCTCGACGTGTTCCTCATCGCCGCCGGCTTCATGCTGCGCATCCTCGCCGGCACCACCGGCATCGGCATCGCGCCCTCCCACTGGCTGCTGTTGTGCGGCCTGCTGCTGACCCTGTTCCTCGGCTTCGCCAAGCGCCGCGCCGAGCTGAACGCCCTGGCCGATGATTCCAGCGGGCACCGCGCGGTGCTCGAGCACTACTCCGCGGCACTGCTGGACCAGATGATCACGGTGGCGAGCGCCGGCGTGCTGGTGGCCTACAGCCTGTACACGGTGGCGCCGGAAACCATCGCCCTGCATGGCACGAGCCGTCTGATCTACACCGTCCCCTTCGTGCTCTACGGCATGTTCCGCTACCTGTTCCTGCTGCACCGGCGCGGCGGCGGCGGCGATCCGGCGCTGGAGATCGTCACCGATGCGCACCTGCTGGCGGCCATGGCGGGCTGGCTCGCGACCACGCTCTGGCTGCTGCGCGGCGGCGCGGGCTAGGCGCGTATAATCCTTCATCATTGTCGTTCCGCTCGTTCCGACTCCCCATGCGCGACTATTTCCCCGGACTCATTCATCTCGGCGACGCGGTCCAGTTCATCGATCTGTTCGCCAACATCACCGACCGCGTCCGATTGTTCGAGGATTTCGAATACGACGAGGTGCGGCGGCTGGCGCAGCACATGCCCTGCTACCGCGCGGCGCGGGGAACGGTGCTCGTCGGCGAAGGACAGGACGGCGATTTCGGCCTGCTGGTCCTGCGCGGCCGCGTCGGCGTGCGCAAGCGCGATGCGGCAGGCCAGAGCAAGCGCATCGGCGAGATCGGCCCGGGCGGCACGCTGGGCGAGATGTCGATGATCGACGGCCAGCCCCGGGCCGCCAGTTGCATCGTGGACGAGGAAGCGGAATTCGCGGTGCTCGATCGCGAGGAGCTGACGGCCATCGTCGCCGACGATCCGCGGCTGGGCATCAAGGTGCTGATCGAACTGGTGCAGCACCTCTCGGGCAAGCTGCGGGTGGCATCCAGCCGGCTGGCCGAAGCCCTGGCGGTGTAGCGGCCGTTCCCCAGCGGCCGGTGCGTGTCGCAACGACGATGGGCGGCATTTCACGCAGGGTCGCGCCGCAAGGCCGCGGCATGAGGCGGCAGCCGATGTGAAATCCCCATCCACCCTCAACATCCTCGTCGTCGAGGACAACCCGGACCTCGCCGCCAACATCGTCGATTACCTGGAGGAGCGCGGCCATACCGTGGATGCGGCGGCGGACGGCGTGACCGGCCTGCGCCTGGCGTCCGGCGGCGATTTCGATGTCATCGTGCTCGACCTGATGCTGCCGCGCATGGACGGTCTGACGTTGTGCCGCCGCCTGCGCAGCGAAGCGGTGCGGCCGACGCCGGTGCTGATCCTCACCGCCCGCGGCACGCTCGACGACAAGGTGGCGGGCTTCGACTGCGGCGCCGACGATTACGTCGTCAAGCCCTTCGAACTGCGGGAGCTGGAACTGCGCCTGCAGGCGCTGGCGCGGCGCGCGCGCAGCGGCGGAGGATTGCAGAAGCTGACGGTCGGAGGTCTCGAATTCGACCTCGCCGCGCTGCGGGTACGGCGCGACGGCCGCGGCATCGAACTGCCGGCGATCGCGCTGCGCATCCTGGAGTTGTTGATGAAGCGCTCGCCGCAGGTGGTGTGGCGGCGCGAGATCGAGCAGGCGGTGTGGGGGGATACACCGCCGGACAGCGACGCGCTGCGGGTCCATATCCACACCCTGCGCACGGCGATCGACCCGCCGGGGCTGCCGCCGCTGCTGCGCACCGTCCGCGGCATCGGCTACAGCCTGGCGGAGGAGGGCGATGAACCCGCCTAGCCTGCGCTACCGGGTCGCGGTGTTCTTCGCCGGCTTCGGTGCGGTCATCAGCCTGCTGCTCGCCGTCGTGGTGCTGGTTGCCGCCCACGACCTGAGCCAGCGCCTGATCGACGAGACCCTGACCACCGAACTGGACGATTACATCGCGCGCCGCGAACGCAATCCCAGGTCGCTGCCGCCGGCAAACGTGGTGCTGCACGGCTATGTGCAGCAGGGCGAGGATCGGGACATCCTGCCGGCCTATCTGCGCGACCTGCAGCCGGGGCGCCACGACCTGCAGGTGGGCGATCTGCCCTACCGGGTGGCGGTGGCCGACCGGCGCGGGGACCGCTACATCCTGCTCTACGACACCTCGCTGCAGCACCGGCGCGAGCAGCGCTTCGCCCTGCTGCTGGGGGTCATCGTGCTGGCGGCGACCCTGCTTTCCGCGCTCGGCGGCTTCTGGCTGGCACGCGGGGTGATTGCGCCGGTGGCGAAGCTGGCGCTGGCGGTGCGGACGCGCGGCCCGGACGACTGGCTCAATCCGCTGGCGGACGACTTCGCGCGCGACGAGGTGGGCGAACTGGCGCGGGTGTTCGACCGCCAGATGGAGCGCATGCGTGCCTTCATCGAGCGCGAGCGCGCCTTCACCGCCGACATGAGCCACGAGCTGCGCACTTCCCTGGCCGTGATCCTGAGCGCTTCCGAGATGCTGCTGTCGGACGAGACCCTGACCCAGAAGCAGCGCAACCGCGTCGCCCGCATCGATCGCGCCTCGCGCGACATGGCGGAGCTGGGCACGGCGCTGATGCTGATGGCGCGGGAGGAGAGCGCATTTGCCGGCGGCAGCGGCTGCGTCGTGGCCGCGGTGCTCGACGAGGCGGTGGAAAAGCACCGCTACCTGCTGCGCAACAAGCACGTGGCGATCGACCTGCACACCGATCCGGCGCTCGAACTGCAGGTGGACCGCAGCCTGTTCTACATCCTGGTCAGCAACCTCATCCGCAACGCCTTTTCCTACACCGATGCAGGAACCGTCCGCATTCTTCAGGACGAGCGGCAGCTCGTCATCTCCGACACCGGCCGCGGCATTCCGGGCGATGCGGTGGACCACGTCTTCCTGCGCCATTTCAAGAGCGTGGCCAGCGACGGAGCCGGCATCGGGCTGTTTCTCGTGAAGCGCATCTGTGATCGCTACGGTTGGCGCATCCACCTCGACAGCCGGGAGAACCAGGGTACTTCGGTGACCGTGATGTTTCGCTGATCTGCACCTCCGGTTCTTAACGTTTTCCTAACGCGCCGTCCGCTAGTCTCGCCGCCATCGACTTCATCCAGGTGAGCCACGGCACGCGCATACCGTGCCGGCTCAGGCGTATGGCTGCGGACAACACCTACTTCTCGCCCGCCGCGTTGGGCGCTGTGCCCGGCGTGCCGAAGGACCCGGCGTGCGGGGCGGAAGCCCCTCCTTTCCGGCCGGACGGCGTGCGGCGCGTGCTCGCCGTCATCGACCTCGCCGCGCGCGGCGAGGCGGTGGTCGGCCGTGCCCGCGACATCGCCGTGGACAGCCACGCCGATCTGCTGGCGGTGCATGTCATCGACAGCCGCGTGGTCTTCGAGTCGGACGGGCCCTGCGGCTACCTTCTCGCCTCGGAGCGCTTTTCCCGGCGTACGCCGGCTGCGGCGCGCAGGCTCGAACTGCTGCTGGCGCGGAACAATGCGGCGTGGGCGGAATCGGCCGTCCTCTGCGGCGACACCAACACCGCGCTGACGGATCTCGTCGCGCGCTGGCGTCCGGACGTGGTGGTCGTCGATGCGCGCGAGGCCCGACATCCCAGCGTCGCGCTCGCCCTGGAGCGGGCCGGCAGGTCGACGCGCGTGCATCTGCTCGAGCGCACCGATGCCGGGGCCGCCGTGCCGCAGCGTCGCCGGGCCGGTGGCTGGTTGGCGGCAATGTTCAAGTTCTTCGCATGAATCCAAGGGAGCGATCGATGGCGGAACCTAGTGTTGAAGAGGGTGCAGGACAGATCATGAAGACTGTGGCACTGGGACTGGCAGCCCTGGTCCTGTACTGGCTGTTGTTTTCCTACGAGGGCTTGATCTTGAACGTTTCCGCCCGCGGCCACTGGTATTTCCTGGTGCCCATCGCCATCGCCTTCCTCTTCTCCTTCGTGCATGGCGCCTTCACCTCCCGTTTCTGGGACGCGCTCGGCATCAAAGCCAGCGGCAGAAAAGGCTAGGCCCATGGACGCGAGCCTCGGTTTCATCCCGCTCGACGCGGCAGGCATGGCCTATCTGTTCCTGGTCGGCTTCGTCGGCGGCTTGGTGAGCGGCTTCATCGGTTCCGGCGGCGCCTTCGTGCTGACGCCGGCGATGATGAGCATGGGCGTGCCCGGCATCGTCGCCGTCGCCTCCAACATGTGCCACAAGTTTCCCAAGGCGCTGGTGGGCGCCATCAAGCGGGCGAAATACGGCCAGGTGGATGTCAAGCTCGGCCTAGTCATGGGCGCCTCGGCGGAGGCCGGCGTGCTGGTGGGGGCCCACCTGCAGGAAGTCATCAAGCGCAGCTTCGGCGACGCCGGCTCCAACCTCTACGTCAGCGTCGCCTTCGTCATCGTGCTGGCGATCGTCGGCGGCTACGTGCTGCGCGATGCGATCCGGATCCACCGCGCCGGCGACCAACACGCGGAGGAGAAGGTCGGGGCGCTGGCTCGCTTCGTCCAGTCGATCCACATCCCCGGCACCATGGTGTATTTCCCGAGCATCAAGGCGCGGGTGTCCTTCCTGGTCACGCTGCCGCTGGGCTTCGCCACCGGCATGCTGGCCGCCACCATCGCGGTCGGCGGCTTCGTCGGCGTGCCCTCCATGATGTACGTGCTGGGCGTTCCGTCCATGATGGCCTCCGCCACCGAGCTGGTGATCGCCTTCGTCATGGGGCTGGGCGGCACCATCAAGTTTGCCTGGAGCGGCTACGTGGACATCCGGCTGGCCATGATCATCCTCGCCGGCTCGCTGTTCGGCATCCAGCTCGGCGCCATCGGCACCACCTACGTCAAGCCCTACATGATCAAGGTGGTGATGGGCGTCATCATGGTCACCGTCCTGGTGTCCCGCGCCTTCGTGGTGCCGGTGTACCTGTCCCAGCTCGGGCTGATCTCCCCGCTGGGCGAGACCACCGCCGCGGTGCTGAAGAACGTGAGCTTCGGCATCATGATCCTCGCCCTGGTGCTGGGGGCCGGCATCGTGCTCAAGGCGCTGGTCAGCGGCATGCGCGAGCATCGGCGGCAGCACGAGCTTCTGGAAGATCCCCTGGGCGCGGAGTAGCGCGCCGCCAACCGCCCCGCTGCTGTGTCGGCGGGGCGTGGACCGCCGGCGGTCTCAGCCACCGGCGCGCAACGCGTCGGTCAGCGGTTCCGGTCCTTCTGCCACAGCACGTCGCCGCGCCCCGCGGCGCGGTTGAGGATCCGTCCCAGCACGAACAGCAGATCCGACAGCCGGTTCAGATACTGGCGTCCGGCCTCCGATACCTTCTCCTGCGCCGCCAGTGCCACCACCGCGCGCTCGGCGCGCCGGCACACCGTACGGCACAGATGTGCCAACGCGGCAGCGCGGCTGCCCCCCGGCAGGATGAATTCCTTGAGCGGTTCCAGATTCGCGTTGTAGGCGTCGATCGCCTGCTCCAGCCGAACCACCTGCGCGGCGGCGAGCAGGTTCATGCCTGGAATGGACATCTCGCCGCCGAGGTCGAACAGCTCATGCTGGATGCCGGTCAGCAACTCCTGCAGATCCTCGGGCAGTTCCTCCGTCAGCAGCAGGCCGACGCAGGAGTTCAGTTCGTCGACCTCGCCCAGGGCGGCGATGCGCAGGCTGTCCTTGGCGACGCGCGTGCCGTCGCCGAGGCCGGTGGTGCCCTGGTCGCCGGTGCGGGTGTAGATCTTGGAGAGGCGGTGTCCCATTTCGATTGGTGTCAGGGGGGATGTCAGGCCGGCAATATACAACCCTGATTCGAGAATAAGAAATTTGTCTGGGAAATAATATAAGCCCCTGTTAATATTGTGGGATTTTTGGAGGGTCGGATAGCCTGCTATCCGATCGTGCCGGCGGCGCAATCCCGCCGACCGTTGCCGACCCATGCCCCGAGCCCGCGCCAAATGACATCCAACCCGCTGCTGCAACGCCTGCTGCCCTTCCTGCGCTGGTGGCCGTACTCCGGCGTTTTCCTGCGCGCTGATTTCCTCGCCGGGCTGACTGTCGCCCTCGTGCTGGTGCCCCAGTCCATGGCCTATGCCCAGCTGGCCGGGCTGCCGCCGTACTACGGTCTCTATGCCGCCTTCCTGCCGGTGGTGGTGGCGGCGCTGTGGGGATCGTCGAACCAGCTGGGCACGGGGCCGGTGGCGGTGGTGTCGTTGCTCACGGCGTCCAGCCTCACGCCCCTGGCGGCGCCGGGATCCGAACAGTTCGTCGTTCTGGCGGTGATGCTGGCGCTGCTGGTGGGCTTGGTGCAGCTCGCGCTCGGGGCGTTCAAGCTCGGCGTCGTCGTCAATTTCCTGTCCCATCCGGTCATCGTCGGCTTCACCAATGCCGCTGCGCTGATCATCGGCCTGTCCCAGCTCAACAAGCTCATCGGCGTTCCCATGGGCCGCTCCGAGCATTTCATCAACGACATCTGGGGCGTCGTGAAGCAGGTCGGCGACACCCATCTGCCGACGCTGGCCATGGGTGCGGCCGCGATCGCCATCATGTGGCTGATCCGCAAGAAGGCGCCCAAGCTGCCCGGCGTGCTGATCGCGGTGGTACTGACCACGTTGGTGAGCTGGGCCATCGGCTTCGAGCGCAACAGCAAGGCCGGATTGGAGGCGATCATGGACCCGGAGGCGCAGGCGCTGCTGTCGGAGTTCGCCCGCACCGAGGGCCGCATCGAAGAACTCAACGCCCAGATCGCGGCGAAGGTCGGCACCTTGAAGCAGGTGCAGAAGGAGAGCGGCGAATTGAGTCACGAGATCGTGACCACCAATTACGAGCTGGAACTGCTCCGGCTGCAGTTGCGCGACCGGGAGACCGAGAACCGCAAGCGCAACCGCACCATCCGCAGCTTCGTCTTCGAGCGGGTGGCGGGCGCCGAGGGCGCGCCCGGGGCGTTCTACGCCGAGGGCAGGGTGCCCGCCGGCGCCCAGTCGGATGGACATCGCTGGCGCATCGCCCGCGCGAGCAAGGGCGAATTGAAGATGACGGGCGGCGGCGAAGTCGTGGGCAAGATTCCCGAGGGCCTGCCGTCGTTCTCGCTGCCGAAGATGTCCTGGGACATGCTGGGCACGCTGTTGTCCACCGCCATCGTGATTTCCCTGGTTGGTTTCATGGAGGCCATCTCCATCGCCAAGGCCATGGCCGCCAAGACCAAGCAGAAGATCGACCCCAACCAGGAACTGCTGGGCCAGGGGCTGGCCAACGTGGTGGGCGCGCTGAGCCAGTCCTTTCCCGTGTCCGGCTCCTTTTCGCGCTCCGCGGTCAACCTCAACGCCGGCGCCATGACCGGGATGTCCTCGGTGTTCACGGGCCTGTTCGTGCTGCTGACGCTGCTGTTCCTGACGCCGCTGCTCTACCACCTGCCGCAGGCGGTGCTGGCGGCGGTGATCATCATGGCGGTGATCGGGCTGGTGAATTTCGAGGCCGTCAAGCACGCCTGGCAGGCGAGCCGGCACGACGGCATCGCCGCCATCGTCACCTTCGTGGCGACGCTGGCCTTCGCCCCCCATCTCGACAATGGGATACTGGTGGGGGCCGGCCTGGCGATCCTGCTCTATCTGCTGCGCACCATGAAGCCGCGCGTGGCGATCCTCGGCCGCTATACCGACGGCACCCTGCGCGACGCCGCGGTGCATGACCTGCCGGCCTCCGACGTGGTCACGGCGGTGCGCTTCGATGGCCGCCTCTATTTCGCCAATGTTTCCTACTTCGAGGATGCGATCCTGGAAGCGGTGGCGAACAATCCCAAGGCGGGCTGGCTGCTGGTGGTGGGCGACGGCATCAACGAGCTGGACGCGTCGGGCGAGGAAGTGATCCACCATGTGGTGGACCGGTTGCGCGGCAATGGCGTGACGGTCTTCTTCGCCGGCCTCAAGAAGCAGGTCATCGACGTCATGCGCGCCACCGGGCTGCTCGATCACCTGGGGGAGGGCAGCCTTTTCGCCACCGCCGACATGGCGCTCGACGCGATCTACGCTTCGGCGGCCGCCGCCGGGAAGGACGCCGACAAAGCCCTGCTGCCGCAGAAGTGAGGCGGCGGTGTCCCTGGCCGTGATCTCCCCGCGTCCGTTTCCGCCTGTCGGCCGTCGCCGCGAAAGCCGATGGTGCTGACGATCCTGCTGCTGATGCCGCTGGCGGCGGCGGCCCTGGTCGGCCTGCTGCCGGCGCGGCGCGTCGAATGGATCCGGGCAGTGGCTTTTCTCGCCGCGGCGCTCACGCTGGCCTACGCCTGGTCCCTGCTCGGGCGCTTCGACGCGGCGGCGCCAGGGATCCAGTTGTTCGAGACCCACGTCTGGAACCCGCGCCTGGGTTCCAGCTTCGCCCTCGGCGTGGACGGCATCTCCTTCCCCATGGTGCTGCTGGCCACGCTGCTCACGCTGGTGGCCGTGCTCGCCTCCGGCTCGATCCGGCGCGGCGCCAAGCTCTACTACCTGCTCATCCTGGTGCTGGAAGCGGCGATGCTGGGCGTGTTCATGGCGCGCGACTGGTCGCTGTTCTATGTCTTCTGGGAACTCACCCTGATTCCGCTGTTCTTCCTCATCGACCGTCTGGGCGGCGCCAACCGCAGCCGCGCCGCGCTCAACTTCGTGCTGTACACGATGGGCGGATCGGTCTTCATGCTGGTGGCGCTGTTGTTCCTGTACGACGCCGCGCCCGGCCACAGCTTCGGCATGAGTGCCATGGCCGAGGGCGCGCGCGGCCTGCCGCCGCAGGTCCAGTTGCTGATCTTTCTCGGCCTGCTGATCGGCTTCGGCGTCAAGATGCCGATCTTTCCGCTCCACGGCTGGCTGCCCCTGGCCCACGTCGAGGCGCCCAGCCCGGTGTCCATTCTGCTCTCCGGCATCCTGCTCAAGATGGGCTCCTACGGCCTGATCCGCGCGGCGGAGACCGTGCCGGCGGCGGTGCTGGCGATGCAGGACTGGCTGGCGGCGCTGGCCTTCGTGACCATGCTGTACGGCGGCATCCTCGCCTGGCGCCAGCGCGACCTCAAGGCCATGGTGGCCTATTCCTCGGTGTCGCACATGGGCGTGGTGCTGCTGGGCATCGCCACCCTCAATGTCGCCGGGCTCACCGGCGCGGTGATGCAGATGGTGGCCCACGGACTGGTGGCCGGCGCCCTGTTCCTGCTGGTCGGCCTGCTCTACGAGCGCACCCACACCCGCGACATCGCGGACTACAGTTCGCTGGTGCGCGTCATGCCGCGCTTCGCCTTCTTCACCGTGCTGGCCTTCGTCGCCGCCGTCGGTCTGCCCGGCACCGCCGGCTTCGTCGCCGAACTGCACGCCCTGATCGGCGGCTTCGCGCGCTGGGGCGGCTGGGTCGCCCTGCTGTCCCTGAGCGTGCTGGTGAGCGCGGCCTATGCCCTGCGCACCGTGGGGCGCCTGTTCACGGGACCGGTGAGCAGCACCATGCGCGACGTGCCGGACCTGACCCGCGCCGAGATGGCGGCGGCCGGCGTGCTGTCGGCGGGGATCGTCGCCATCGGCTTCTTTCCCGCGCCGGCGCTGGCGCTGGTGGCGGTGTCGGTGGGCAATCTCAGCCGGCTGTTCGGAGCCTGAGCCATGAGCGGCGCCGAGCCTGCCGTTGCCATGGATGCGCGCAGCCGCCTGACGCAGTGGGTGCATCAACTGGAGCACGTGCTGCCGGGCCAGGCGCCGATCCGCGACTTCGTCCATCACAACACGCTGCACGGCTTCCAGCACCTGCCTTTCCCCCAGGCCCTGGAGGCGGCGCGCCAGCTCACCGGTGCCCGCGGCTACCTGCCTGCGCAGCGCTTCCGCGAGTTCTACGCCCAGGGCCGCATCGACCGCTCCGACCTGGAAGCGGCGCTGCGCGCAGCGACCGGGCCGGCGGCGGAGGAGGTGATCCTGCAGGCCGCAGCGGGTTCGCTGCGCCGCCTCGATGTCCAGCTCGTCGCCCTGCTGCACGCCCTCGATGCGATCACGCCGGCCCAGCTCAAGTGGCAGACCGAGGAACTGGGCGCGCTGAGGCGCTTCCAGCCCGATATCGGCGCGGAGGGGCGCCAGCGCCTGCTGCGGGGGGCAGGGGGCGACGGTGGCGCGAAAGAGGAGCAGGCCGTCGCCGATCTGTGGTCCGCCTGTATCGAGGTGCTGGGCCTCGACCTCGACCTGCGCCACCCCGAGGAATTGCTGGAAGCCGCGCCCGAGGCGCGGGACGAGGATGCCTACGCCGAAGGCGCGCGCGCCCTGGAGGAAGAGGCGGCGCACCTGTTGGACGCCCTGTGCGGCCGGCTGGGCCGGGACTGGAGCGCACGCTCCCTGGTGCAGGCGTTGACCGGGGAGGATGTGCTCGACGCCCTGCGCCCCTACCTCGTCCGCCACCTGGCGGCCCATCTCGACCATGGTCTGGCGGCGTGGCACAACCCGTTGCGGGAGCGCGGCTTCTACGCCGCCTGGCGCGGCAGCGCGCGCGACGATCTGGCCTGGCCGCTGAGCGAGCTGCCCGATCTGCGGCGGGAGATCGGTGAACTGCCGCAAGACGCGCTGGATGCGGTGATGCGCGAGCTGACCCGCCTCGGCCTGGACGAGGAGCGCTGGGCGCCCTACCTGGAACGTCTGGCGCTGGAGCTCCCCGGCTGGTCCGGCATGTTCCTGTGGCGGCACCTGCACCCCGACTATGCCGGCCTGCGCGACGTGCCGGTCGGCATGATGGACTACCTCGCCGTGCGCCTGATCCTGGAGCGCCTGTTCGCCGAACAGGTAGCGCAGCGGTGCTGGGGCGTGCCGCTGCGCCTGCCCGATCTGAGGGACCACTTCCGCCGCCATCCGGCCGAGCTGGTGGTGCGTCATGCCCTGCAGCAACGGGATCTGCCGGAATACCTGTCCAACCTGATCGAGGGACAGATCGAGCGCGACGGCGATGCGGCGAGCGCGCCCGATGCCGCCGCCTGGGAATGGCTGGCGCTGCGGCTCAAGGCGTGGCGCGAAACGCCGGCGACCGGCGATCGACCGACCGCCGGCCGCAGCGCCTGGCCCCTGTTCCTCGCCGCCCAGCACCTGGGACTGGGCGGCGGCGATCTGCGCGCTGGCGGCCGGCCGGGCGCCGACGCGCTGTTGGCCTGCCTGCGGCAGATGGACGAGGAGCGGGCGGGCTTCGTCTGGCTCAACGCCTACGAGCGCCATTACCGCGAACAGATCTTCGCCGCCATCACCGCCAACCACGAGCGCTGGCAGGGGCATGCCACGACGCCCGAGGGGCAGCTGGTGTTCTGCATGGACGACCGCGAGGAGGGCATGCGCCGCCATCTGGAGGAGATCAACCCGCGGCTGGAAACCCTCGGCGGTGCCGCCCACTTCGGCGTGTTCCAGAACTGGCGCGCCTTGGATGACCGGGAGGTGACGCCGCTGTGCCCGGTGGTGCCGGTGGTGGTGAAGCCGGCCCACGAAGTGCGCGAGGAACCGCGTCCCGGCGCCGAGCAGACCATGGCCGTGCATCGGCGCCGCCATGATCTGCGCCGGTTGTGGCAGGAACGGCTGCATCAGGGCAGCCGCCGCGCCCTGCTCGCCGCGCCGCTGCTGACGGCGGCGGGCGCCCCCTTCGCCCTGGCGGGACTGGTGGCCAAGTCGCTGCTTCCGGCGCGCCTGGCGGCGGCGAACGCCCGGCTGCGCCGCGCCTTCGAGCGTGCGGTGCCTACCCGCATCGCCCTCACCGCCGCGCCCGACAGCCCGCCCGCCACGCCGCAGGCGCCCCGCCTCGGCTTCACCGACGACGAGCAGGCCGATCGCATCTTCGCCTACCTGACCAGCCTGGGATTGACGCGCAATTTCGCGCCGCTGGTGGTGATCGCCGGCCACGGTTCGAACAGCCAGAACAACCCGCACCTGGCGGCCTACGATTGCGGCGCCTGCGCCGGCCGCCACAGCGGACCCAACGCACGCCTGTTCGCCGCCATGGCCAACCGCGGCGAGGTGCGGAACCGCCTGCGTGGCCGCGGCATCGACATTCCCGACGCCACCTGGTTCATCGGCGCCGAGCACAACACCTGCGACGACTCGATGACCTGGTATGACGCGGAAGACATCCCGGCGCCGCTGGCGGCGGCCTTCGCCAAGCTTGACGCCGAACTCGCCCGGGCTTCCCGCGCCCACGCCCAGGAACGCTGCCGCCGTTTCGCCTCGGCGCCCTCCCGCCCGACGCCGGAGCGGGCGCTGCGCCATGTGCTGGCGCGCCGCGATGACTTCTCCCAGGCGCGGCCGGAACTGGGCCATGCCACCAATGCCTGCGCCTTCGTCGGCCGGCGCGCCCTCAGCCGCGGCGCCTTCTTCGACCGGCGCGCCTTTCTCATTTCCTACGATCCGACCCAGGACCCGCAAGGCACGGTGCTGGAACGGCATCTGCTGATCAACGGCGCGGTGGGGGCGGGCATCAGCCTGGAGTACTACTTCTCCACCGCCAACAACGAGCAGTACGGCTGCGGCACCAAGACCATGCACAACGTGGCCGGCCTGCTGGGGGTGATGGAGGGCGCGAGTTCGGACCTGCGCACCGGCCTGCCGCGGCAGATGATCGAGATCCACGAGGCGATGCGCCTGCTGGTGATCGTGGAACACCGGATCGAGGTCATCACCGCCATCTACCAGCGCCAGCCGCCGCTGCAGGAACTGATCGGCAACGGCTGGGTCATCGTCGCCGCCAAGGATCCGGAGTCGCCCGCGATCCACCTCTTCGATCCGGCTGCGGGCTGGGTGCCCTGGCAGGGGCCGGCGTCCCTGCCCACGGTGGAGGGTTCTGCCGACTGGTTCCTCGGGCAGAGCGAACCGCTGGCGCCGGCCCTGCTGACCAAGCCGCTGGAAGTGACGACATGAGCCTCGTCCGTGGAGGGGCAGGGCGCGCCATGCGCGCCGCGGCAAGGATCGGTGCGCACGGCGCACCCTACGCTGGGGAGCCTTCGGCATGAGCCTCGACACGGCCTTCGACTTCGTCGGGCTGGTCCCGCTGCTGCCGCTGCTGGGGACGGCGGGAATCGGCCTGCATATCCTGAGCGGCCGCGCGGCCGGGGACGCCGCCGAGGCCCCCACCGCGCGCATCGCCGGCGGCACCTGCCTGCTGGCGCTGCTCTTGCTGCTGGCGCTGGATGCGGCGGCGCTGGCCGACGGCTGGCCCGGGCAGGTGAGCCTCGGCACCTGGTTCGCCAGCGGCGAGATGCGGATTGCGCTGTCCTTCACCCTCGATCGCCTGAGCCTGCCGCTGGCCACGCTGGTGGCGCTGATCGCCTGGATCACCCTGCGCTTCTCCGCCCGCTACCTGCATCGCGAGGCCGGCTTCCACCGCTTCTTCCTGGTCATGAACCTGTTCGTCGCCGGCATGCTGCTGATCCTGCTGGCGGGCAACGCCGTCCTCGCCTTCGTCGGCTGGGAACTGGCGGGCATCAGCTCCTACCTGCTGATCGGCTATGCCTACGAGCGGCCCACCGCCACCGGCAACGCCCTCTTCGTTTTCGTCACCAACCGCATCGGCGACGCCGGCTTCCTCCTCGGCATCGCGCTGGCGATGCTGCTGGCGGGTTCGGTCGAGTGGCCGGCGATCAATGCGGGCGACGCCCGTCATGTGCTGACCTCGCGCCTGCTGGCGATCGGATTCGTGCTGGCGGCCTTGGTGAAATCGGCGCAATTGCCGTTCGCGCCCTGGATCGCCCGCGCCCTGGAGGGACCGACGCCGTCATCGGCGATCTTCTACGGCGCGGTGATGGTCCATGCCGGCGTCTATCTGGTGCTGCGTCTGGAACCGCTGCTGTGGCAGGTGCCGGATGCGATGGTGATCCTCGCCGCGGTCGGCGCGGCCACCGCGCTCTACGGCTGGGTGAGCGGACTGGCGCAGACCGACGTCAAGTCCGCGCTGATCTTCGGCACCACGACCCAGGTCGGACTGATGTTCCTCGCCTGCGGCCTGGGCTGGTTCCAGGTCGCCGCCTGGCACCTCGGCCTGCACGCCGCCTGGCGCGCCTACCAGTTCCTCATGGCGCCGTCCTACATGCACCTGATCGACTCCGCCGCGCGCCCCGCGCCACCCTGGCTGGCGCGACGGCTGTGGCTGTACACCGCCGCGCTGCAGCGCTTCTGGCTCGAACATCTGGCCCAGGGGCTGCTGGTGCGCCCGCTCCAGGCAGTGGGGCGCGACATGCGCAGCTTCGATGACAACGTGCTGAGCCATCTGGTGGGCATGCCGCAGGACGTCGCCGCCGGAACCGCGGCCAGGCAGCGCACGGAAGACGACGATGAAGTCATCCGCGGCCGCGGGCTGGCGGGGCGAATGCTGGTGTGGACGGCGGACCGCCTGCATCGCTTCGAGGCCCGGCTGCTGTTGCGCGGCAGCGGCGGCACGGCGGCCGATCTCATGCGCCGCGCCGCGGCCTATTTCCTCGTCATCGAGACCATGCTGGAGCGGCCGCGCTACCTGCTGCTGCTGGTTGCCGCCACCTTCGTGGTGATCCTGTGATGCCCGCCGAACTGGAGTGGACCCGGCAGGCTGCCTTCCCCATCCTCGCAGCGCTGCAACTGCTGCCGCTGTTCGGTGCGGCGCTGGTGTTTTTCCTGCGCGAGCGGCCGGTGGCGGTGGTGCTGGGCCGCGCGTTCGCCGTGGCCGAACTGCTGCTCGCGATCCAGCTCTATCGCTGGCTGGATGCCGCCTCGCCGGCCCTGCAGTTCGCCGAGCGCATCGGCTTCGTCGGCTACCACGCCGGGGCGGACGGCGTCACGGCGCTGTTCGTGCTGCTGACGGCGCTCATCACCTTCCTCCTGAGTTTCTACGGCCTGGTGCGGGGACTCGCCTCCGCCGGCCGGCTTGCCGCCGTCATCCTGGCGGCGCAGGCGGCGCTGATGACCATGCTCACCACGGTCAACCTGCTCTGGTTCGCCCTGGCTTCCGCCGCCGAACTGGCCCTGGTGGCCTACCTCATCGGCCGCTGGTCCACGTCGACGGAGGAGAACCGCGCCCTGGCCATGACCCGCTTCCTGCAGTTCCAGAGCGTCGGTTGGGCCCTGTTCCTCACCGGTGTCGTGGTGCTGGCCTGGAGCCATGCCGACGCCACCGGCGGGCGCTGGAGCTTCGACGCTCTGGATCTGGCGCAGTCTCCGCCCAAGGGCAAGTTCCAGTCGGCGGCGTTCTTCCTGCTGTTCTACGGGCTGGCGATCCGCACGCCCCTGTTTCCCCTGCACGGCTGGCTGCCCCATGTAGCGCATCGCGGCATGGTGGCGGTGGCGCCGGCGCTGCTGCTGGGAGTGAAGGTGGGCATCTACGGCATGCTGCGCTTCGTGCTGCCGCTGGCGCCGCAGGCGGCCATCGCCTGGCAGGGCTATGTCGTCGCCTTCGCCATGGTGGGCGTGTTCTATACCGCCATACTGGCCTTCCTGCAGACCAACCTGCGGCGGCTGCTGGCTTTCGCCGTGGTCAGCCACAGCAGCCTGATCGTCGTCGGACTGTTCACGCTGCACGAGTTCGGCCTGCAGGGCAGCATCATGCTGACGGTCACCTTCGGCCTGGCGGTGACGGTCATGCTGTTCGCGGTGGGCTTCGTCTTCCGCCGCACGCGCACCACCGACCTCGACCGGCTGGGCGGCCTGTTCGACCGCATCCCCTTCATCGCGCTGGTGTTCCTGGTCGGCGGCCTGTCCATCGTCGGCATGCCGGGCACGCCGGGGTTCGATGCCGCCCACCTGGTGCTGGAAGCCGCCATCGAGCGCTTCGGCGCCCTTCCCACCATCGCAACGGCGCTGGGCAACGTGGTGGCGGCGGGTTTCCTGCTGTGGGCTTTCCAGCGCGCCTTTCTGGCGCCCCGTCCGGACGGGGCGCGCGTCAACGTCGAGCGCACCGGGGCGATGGAGTATTTCGTCGGCGGCATGGCGGTGGCGGTGCTGCTCGTCGCCGGCTTCTACGGCGAGCCCTGGCTGCGGCTCACCGATGCGGCGCTGCACGCGCTCGCGGCCCGCTTCGTGAACCTCTGACCATGGCCGGCTACCCATTCCTGAGCATGTTGTTCCTCACCGTCCCGCTGGGGGCGGCGCTGATCTGGCTGCTGCCGCGGCCGGGCTGGGCGCGCGTAGTCGCGCTGGTCACCAGCGTCGTCGATCTGGCGATCGCACTGGCCGTGGTCGCTGCCTTCGATGCCGCCAAGCCGGGTTTCCAACTGGTCGAGACGGCGCCCTGGATCCCCAGCCTGAACGTGCATTACACCGTCGGCGTGGACGGCATCTCCGTCTTGTTCCTGCCGGCCACCGTCCTGCTCTTCGTCGGCGTCATCCTTGCGTCCTGGACCACGGTGCACAGCCTGCCCAAGCTCTACTACAGCCTGTTGCTGCTGCTGCAGGCGGCGACGCTGGGCGTGTTTTGCGCGCTGGACACGGTGCTCTTCTTCCTGTTCTGGGAATTCACCCTGGTGCCGCTCTATTTCCTGGTGAGCCTGTGGGGGGTCGGACCCAACCGCCGCCATGCGGCGACGAAGTACACGCTGGTCATGCTGGCGGGCGGCGTGCCGCTGCTGTTCGGCCTGCTCGTTCTGGCGTTCGCCAGTGCGGCGGGCAATGGCGCCGGCGTGCCGGCGGGGCTCGCCTTCGACTTGCGCGCGCTGTTGGCCATGCCGTTGCCCAAGACCACCGAATACGTCGTGTTCCTGCTGCTGCTGCTCGGCTTCGGCGTCAAGGTGCCGCTCTTCCCCCTGCATACCTGGCTGCCGGTGGTGGCGATGGAAGGTCCGGTCGCCACCACCGCGCTGCTCACCGGCCTGAAGCTGGGCGCCTATGGGCTGATTCGTTTCGCCGTGCCGCTGGCGCCGGAGGCGGCGCGGGAACTGCACTGGCTGCTGGCGGCGCTGGGCACCGCAGGCATACTCTACGGCGCCGCTACCGCGCTGGCGCAGACCAACCTGCGGCGCATGCTGGCCTATTCCAGCCTGTCCCACGTCGGGCTGGTGGTGCTGGGGATCGCCTCCTTCAACCTGCAGGGCGTGCAGGGCGCGGTGCTGCAGGTGCTGAACTTCACGCTCGCCGCGGGCGGTCTGTTCCTGCTGGTCAGCGCCCTGCATCACCGCATCGGCTCCACCGATCTGCTGCATCTGGGCGGGGCGGCGCGCACCATGCCGCTGCTGGCGAGCTTTTTCCTGCTGTATGGATTGGCCGGCATGGGTCTGCCCGGCACCAGCGGCTTTCCCGCCGAACTGCTGATCCTGCTGTCCGCCTTCAAGACGCACACCGGTGCGGCGATCGCGGCGCTGTTCGGAGCGATCGTCGGTGCGGCCTATTTCCTCGGCCTCTACCGCCGCGCCTTCTTCGGTCCCGTGACGCGGCCGGAAATCGCTGCCGCGCAGGATCTGCGGCCGCGCGAGTTGCTGGTCGCCGTGGTGTTTGCGCTGCTGCTGCTCGCGGTCGGCTTCTATCCGGCGCCGGTGCTGGACTTGATCCGGCCCGCGGCCGAGGCCTGGGTGGCGCGCCTGCTCTGACGGCCCGGCCGCCGTCGCGCGCGCCTATTCGTCGCCGATCGCTTGCAGGACGCGCGAGCGCCAGTCGAGGACGGCGGCGCGCACGTACATTCTGTCCGCCAGATCCGGGAACTCGCTGCGGATGACCTCCGCGGCGAAGCGCGACAGGAAGCGCGACTTCAGTTCGGCCCGGGCGCGGTCCATGCCGATCTCGTCGTAGGGCGCGGAACTCAGCAACAGAAAACCGTCGTCCGGAATCCGTTTGGCGCGCATGTTGTCGAGGATGATGCCGGCGGCCTTGCGGATCGGGTCGTCCAGGTTGGGGCTGTAGGGGCCGATGATGAGCGCCAGGTTGGGCGTGTGCAGGAAGTCGAAACCGCGGCCGAGGCAGATCATCCACTCGCGGTGCTCGATATCCAGATGCCGCACCGTGCCGCGCACCTCGGCAATGTGATCGAGGTTGCCGTGAAGCAGGGGCAGCAGATCCTCGCGCACCTGGGCCGGCATGTCCGGCAGCAGGGCGGCCAGGCGCGGCGCCAGCGTCGCTCGCTCCTGCAGCGGCAACTGCGCAAGGTCGAGACGTTTGTCGTCGGCGCCGTGCACGACGAGGGCATCCTCGTCGGTCTCGAAGCCGCAAACCACCGGATAGACGGTGCCGTGGCCGCCGCCGAAAGTGAACTCCACCTGGCGCAGGATGGCATAGGTGTGGGAGATGGCCGCCGCCGTGTCGTAGCCGAAGCCGGCACAGCCGCGCTGCGGGTCGCCCTTGGAGAAGTGGTAGGTGATCAGCATCAGCACGCGCCGCCCCTCGCCCACCATGCGATGCACGTGGCTCGCCAGCACCTCGCCGAGGTGGGGCCAGCCCAGGTCGAACATGCCGCCCAGATTGCGGAAGGGCTGCACGATGCCGGGCGGCGTGCCGGTCGCCACCGGAAGGTTGATGCGCCCGTCCATGCATTTCATGACGGCGATGGCGGTGGGGTGCTGCGCCCGGTAGCGCTCGCGCGCGAGCCAGGTTTCCGGGCTGCAGTAATCCGCCGCATGGCGGCGGGCCAGGTCGAACACCCAGGCTATGCGCTCCTCGATCGGCCTGCCGTGAATAGCCATGGGTCGATTCTCCTGAACTGTGGGTTCGGGCGCGAGTGTGGAGCGTCAGGCGGATTCCCGCAAGCGGGCGGCCGCCTCGGCCGGACGCCCGCCGCACCACGCATACAGCGCGTCGTAGAGCACCATGCCGTGGCGCAGCATCTCGTGGTCGTCCGGGAAATTGCGCGACAGCCCAGTCGACACTGCCAGCAATCCGATAGCCTCGGGTGCCAGGTCGAGCCGGTCGCAGTCGGCGGCGCGCACGATCCCGGCAAGCTTCGCCAGCGCCGGCTCGTCGAGACGATAGCGCTCGATGAAGGCGTCGAAGCTGCAGTGCTCGCCGTGGTGTCCGAACTCCACGCCCGGCACGTCGTAGGGGGTGGCGCCGCTCTGCGCCGCCATGCGCAGGACGTCGGCGGCCGGAACATAGAGGAATTCGGGGGCCGGATCGATGAAGCGCGCAATCAGCCAGGGGCAGGCGATGCGGTCGATCTTCGGTCGTTGGCGGGTGATCCATTTCATCTTTCTTTTCCTTCCGGGCCGCGGTCACGCGATAAGTTTGTAGACGAAGCCGAGCGCGGCGCAGGCGCCGATCACCGGCAGGATCCCAATCTTGAAGCGGAACAGGGCGAGGAAGGCGGCGACGGTGAGCAGCACCGAGAACCACTCGAACGCCCCGGCGAAGGGCTGCGCCGGCGTGCCCTGGGGCCACCACACATGCCAGGCGAAGAACACCGCCAGGTTGACGATCACGCCCACCACGGCGGCGGTGATGGCGGTGAGAGGCGCGGTGAACTTGATGTCGCCATGGGTCGATTCGACGATCGGCCCGCCCACGAGGATGAAGACGAAGGAGGGCAGGAAGGTGAAGAAGGTGGCCACCGCCGAGGCGGCGAATCCGGCCAGGAACAGGGTGTCGGGGCCGAAGATCTGCTTGGTCCAGCCGCCGACGAAGCCGACGAAGGCCACCACCATGATCAGCGGTCCGGGCGTCGTTTCGCCCAGCGCCAAGCCGTCGATCATCTGCGGCCCGGTGAGCCAGCCGAAGTGTTCCACCCCGCCCTGGTAAACATAGGGCAGCACGGCGTAGGCGCCGCCGAAGGTGAGCAGCGCGGCCTTGCTGAAGAACCAGCCCATCTGCGTCAGTGCGCCCTGCCAGCCCGACTGCTGGGCGAGCAGCGCCAGCGCCAACGCCCAGATGGCGATGCCGACCGCGGCGAAGGTGCCGACCCGCGCCCAGGTGAAACGCGCATGCTCGGGCGTGGGCGTGTGGTCGTCGATCAGCGCCGGCCCGTAGGACTTGTCCGAAGCGCCGTGGCCGCCGCCGGCCTTGAAGCGGTGCGGCGCGATGCGACCGCCGATGGCGCCGATGATGGCCGCCGCCAGCACGATGGCGGGAAAGGGGATGTCGAAGGCGAAGATGGCGACGAAGGCGGCCGCGGCGACGGCCCGCAGCGCGCCGTTCTTCAAGGCGCGCGAGCCGATGCGCCAGGCGGCGAAGAGGACGATCGCGGTCACCGCCGGCTTGATGCCGTAGAGCACGCCGGCCACCGCCGGCACGCTGCCGTAGGCGAGATAGATCCAAGACAGCAGCGCCAGCAGGAAGAAGGAGGGCAGGAAGAACAGCACGCCGGCGACGATGCCGCCCCACACCCGGTGCATCAGCCAGCCGATGTAGATGGCAAGCTGGATCGCCTCCGGCCCCGGCAGCAGCATGCAGTAGTTGAGCGCATGCAGGAAGCGGTGCTCCGAGATCCAGCGGCGCTTCTCCACCAGTTCCTGGTGCATCATCGAGATCTGCCCGGCCGGCCCGCCGAAGCTGATGAATCCGAGCTTCAGCCAGTAGCCGAAGGCTTCGCCCATCGACACGGGCGCGGGCGGTGTACCGGGTGTTTCAGTCATTCTGTCGTTTCCTTTTGAGCGGCATAGAGAAAATCGAAAATGCGGCCTGCCGCGTCCAGCAGCGCGTCGTCGTCGTCGGCACGGCTGCGGGCGCCGGCCAGGATCGCCTCGACTCCCGGCGCCGTCTCCACGGCGATGCCGCCGGCATCGAGGAAGTGCACGATGTCGCCGATGCGCCGGAGCGCGGGATCGGCATCGAGGCCGAAGCTCGCCGCCAGCACCTCGAAGGTGACGCGGCCGGCGACGTGGGTGAACGCGGCGCCGTCGAAGTCGAAGCCGAGGGCACGCCTGGGGCAGTGCTCGGGCTTGTCGAGCCAGACGAAGCGCGCCTTGCGGTCGATGAAGCGGCGGATCAGCCAGGCGCTCGCCATGCGGTCCACCCAGAGGTGCCGGCGCGTCGCCCAGGTGCGGCCCTGATAATCCGCCGCCGCGAGGCGGCGGATGCGGCCAGCCGCCGCGCGCGGCTCGCCCGGGGAAAGCGCCGCTTCGAGATCAGCAAGGGCCTGGCGCGCCTGGGCTTGCGCCTCGCCGGGGAAGAAATCGATGACGGCGATGGCATCGAAGTCGCGCCTGAGGGTGCGCAGCGCCTTCGCCGGGTGCGCCGCATCGCCGGCCGCACTCTTTGCCGCCGCGACCAGTTCGCGGTATTGCTCGCCGCGCTCGAACAGCGCGCGCAGGGCCGCGTCCTGCTGCGCATCGACGCTGCTGACACGCAGTACCTGTGCTCCGCCGCCCGACTGCTGTGCGGTGCGAGCGAGTTCTGCCAGCGCCTGTAGCGACGCTGCGCCGTCGGGCAGCAGATAGACCCCGTCGCGCAGGGCGCCGCATCCCAGCGCCTTGAGGGCGCGCCAGATGCGCATGCGCGCCGTGGCATTGGAGGTGGGCAGGCTGAGCACCAGGGCGAGCCAGGCTCCCGCCGCAGCAATCATGTAATAGTTACGACAATAAAGTTATAACTATTACATCATAGCATCGCGTGCCGGACCACGTCCAGGCCGCGGGCGGCGAATGGCGCTCAGCGCCGAGAGCGGCGCAGCAGGACGTCGAACGCGGCGTGCGCTGTCGGTCTCGTCGCTGCTGCGTTCCTCGCCGTAGGTATGGACCCGGATGCGGGTCGCCTTGACGCCGAGTTCGACGAGGTGCTTCTGCACCTGCGTGGCGCGGCGCTGCGCCAGCGCCATGTTGAATTCGCGGCTGCCGCGCGAGTCGGTGTGGCCTTCGAGGATGATCCACAGATCGTCGTCGGCCTTGGCCTGGTCGGCCAGGCCGCGCAGCGAGTCCAGGAAGCGGGGTTCGATGCGCTCGCTCTGGAAGTCGAAGAACACGCTCAGGACCGGTACGCGCTCGGGATCGACGGAAGTCTCCGGCGGCGCTTTCAGCGCGTCGCCCCGCGGCGCGGTCGGCTCCGGCGGCTCCGGTCGCGCCGGCGCGGCCGCCGGCAGAGGTTCGGCCGGCGCCGCGTCCGGCCTGACGCCGTCTTTCGGCGCGCAACCGATGCACAGCACCAGCGTCGCGAGCAGGGCGAATGCCGCCCTCGTCATGAACGCAGGATCGGGTTTGTCTCGCATCGAATCGTGGGTCGCAGGTTCATGGGCTGTCGTCGGCGGCGGCGCGCGGCGCCGCTCGCCAGGGCCGGTCGTGACGGAATGTCGCCCTTGGCGAACCGGCGAGGGAAGGCAGGAGTGTATCGCCCTCCGCGCCCAATACCAATACGCGGCGGGCCGCGCGTCGGGTCGTGGCGACACCACGGGCGCCGCACGCCGGGTTACAGTGCGGCCGTGCGTGCCGGCTTCCCCATCCAATCCTCCGACGCGAAGCTGATCTTCGCCGCGGCAGGCTTGCGCGCCCTGGCGACCGGCATGGCGGGCGTGCTCATCGGCTTGTACCTGGCGAAGCTCGGCCTGTCGGCGGCGGCGATCGGCGTCGTCATCAGCGCCGGGCTGGCGGGGGCGACGGTGTCGGTGCTGGTGGCGACCTTGTGGGGCGACCGCCTCGGCCGCCGGCGCATGCTGCTGGGGCTTGCGCTGCTCGGCACCCTGGGCGGAGCGGCGGCGGCGCAGACCACGGGGCCGCTCGCCCTCGGCCTCGCTGCCTTCGTCGGCATGGTGAACGGCATGGGGCGCGACCGCGGCGCGGCGCTGGTGCTGGAGCAGGCGATGCTGCCGAGCACCACGGACGAGCGCGGACGCACCGGCGCCTTCGCCTGGTACAACCTGCTGATCGACATCGGTCACGCCCTGGGCGCGCTGCTCGCGGTGCTGCCGGCGGCGCTGCAGGCGGCGGGCGGGCTGGACGAGACGAGCGCGTTCCGGCTGTCGTTCGGCTTCTATGCCGCGCTGCATGCACTTGCCCTGCCGCTGTACGCCCGCCTGTCGGCGGCGGCGGAGGCGCCGCGGGACGAAGCGGTGCAGTCCATCGCTCCCGAGAGCCGCCGCATCCTGTGGAAGATCTCGGCGCTGTTCGGCCTCGACGCGGTGGCCGGCGGTTTTCTGGGAACGGCGCTGCTGTCCTACTTTTTCTTCGAGCGCTTCGGTGTCTCGGCGGCGGTGATCGGCGCCCTGTTCTTCGGCGCACGCATCATGAACGCCGCCTCCCACCTGGCGGCGGCGTGGCTGGCCAAGCGCATCGGCTTGGTCAATACCATGGTGTTCACCCACACGCCGTCGAGCCTGCTGCTGGTGACGGTGGCCTTCGCGCCCGATTTCTGGGTGGCGGCGCTCCTGTTCCTGCTGCGCGAAGGTTTGGTGGAGATGGACGTGCCGACGCGCCAGTCCTACGTCATGGCGGTGGTGCGGCCGCAGGAGCGCACTTTCGCCTCCGGCGTCACGCACCTGGTGCGCCTCGGCGGCTGGGCGGTGGCGCCGGCCGCGGCCGGCGTGCTGATGCAGGGCGTGGCGCTGGCGACGCCGCTGGTGATCGGCGCCGGCATGAAGATCGCCTACGATGCCCTGCTCTACGCCGCCTTTCGCAAGGTCAAGCCACCCGAGGAAGCCTGATGCAATTGGGAGGGATTCCCGATGACAGGCCGCGGACCGGCTGCTAGACTCGGATCTGCCATGAGACGCGCGCTCGCCATCCTGTTGCTGCTTCTGCTGCCCCTGCAGGCGGCGTTCGCCGCTGCGGCAGGCTATTGCGATCACGCCCACGAGTCGCCCTTGGCCGGCCACTTCGGCCATCATCCGCACCAGCACGACGTCTCCCTGGACCAGGGCGGCAGCGCGGGATCGGATCTCGATCCCGATTGCGGTTTCTGCCATCTGTCCCTGCTCAAGGCGATGTACGGCGCCGGTCGCGATGTGCAGCCGGTGAAGGCGGCGCCCCCGGATACGGCGTTCGCCGAGAACTTCCGCTCGATCTTCCCGCCCACGCCCCACCGCCCGCCCCTCGCCTCCGCCGCTTGAGCCGGCGGAGCGTCCCGCTCTGAACCGCTGCTTCGACTGCCGCCGGGCGGCAGGCAGCGGCTCGCGTTCCGTCGATCCCAATGGATCCTTGGAGGACTTCGATGAGATTGGCGATTTCAGTTCTGGTGTGGTCGGCCCTGGCCGTCTCGCCGCCGCCGCTCGCAGCCGCGGAACGGCTGCTGACGGAGGAAGAAAGCATGCGCCTGGCGCGCATCGAACTGGATCGGATCAGTGGAGGGACCACCCCGTGATGCGGCTCGTTTTCGCGGCACTGCGGGCCGCGCTGTTGGGTACGCTGTTGGGTACATTGCTGGCCGCCTGCGGCATGGACCGGGACGCCCCGCACGCCGCCGCCGGCGCCGCCAAGAAGAGCGGCGACCACGCCCACGGCGAGGGCGGAACCCAGCTAACGCATTTCAGCGACAAGACCGAACTGTTCGTCGAGTTTCCGCCACTCATCGTGGGCCAGGAGAGCGCCTTCGCCGCCCACCTGACGCGCCTGGACAATTTCAAGCCGTTGGAGCGGGGGCGGGTCACCGTCGTGCTTGGCAGCGGCGAAACGGGGGCGCAGCAGTTCGCCGTGGACGCGCCGAGCGCGCCGGGGATCTTCCGTCCGTTGGCGACTCCGGCCGCGGCCGGCCAGCGCAACCTGGCGGTCCGGGTCGAAACCCCGGAGTTCTCCGTCACCCACGAGCTGGGGAAAGTGATGGTCTACGCCGACAAGGAGGACGCCCACGCGGCGCTGCACGGCGATCCCGGGGGCCACAGCGAAGCCGGCATCGCCTTTCTCAAGGAGCAGCAGTGGAAGGTGGATTTCGCGACGGCGCCGGCGGCAAAGCGCCGGGTGCGCGAATCGGTCGCTGCCACCGGTACGCTGCGCGCGCCGGCGGACGGCGAGGCGTTCCTGCACGCGCCCAGCACCGGCCATCTGCTCGCCACCGGCGACGGCTTTCCCAGCGTCGGCATGCGCGTGCGCAAAGGGCAGGTGCTGGCGCGGCTGGTACCGCATCTGGGCTCCGGCAGCGATCTCGCCACGCTGGATCTGGACGTGAGCAGGGCACGCACCCTGCACACGCGGGCGAAGCAGGAGCGCGAACGCGTCGAGAGCCTGTACGCGCAGGAGGCGGTGGCGGAGAAGCGCCTGCAGGCCGCGCGCAGCGAGGAAGAGGTGGCGCGGGCGGAACTGGCCGCCGCCCAGGCGCGCCGTTCCCACTACAGCAGCGCGCCGCCGGGCCGGGGCGAGCGCGAGGGCCTGGCGCTGGCGGCGCCGATCGACGGTGTGATCGCCGAGGTGAAGACGGCGCCGGGTGCGTTCCTGGCGGAGGGCGCTCCCGTATTGCACATCGTCGATGCCAGGCGGATCTGGCTGGAGGCGCGGGTGGCGGAAAGCGATCTCGGCCGGCTGCAGGCACCGGACGGGGCAGCCTTCCGCATTCCCGGCTCGGAGCGCGCCTGGGAACTCGACTCCGGCAACAGCCGGCTGGTGGCCACCGGTGCGGTCGTAAACGCGGCGAGCCGCACCGTGCCGCTCATCTTCGAGGTCATCAAGCCCGAACCGGTCCTCAAGGTCGGCATGGCGGTCCAGGTCCAGGTGTTCGCCGGCAAGGCGGGCGAGGCGCTCGACGGTGCCGGCGTCCGCCGTGCTCGATGAAAACGGCATCGCCACGGTGTACGTGCAGAGCGGCGGCGAGTCGTTCGAGCGACGCCAGATCGAAGCCGGCGTGCGCGACGGCGACTGGATCGAGGTCAAGGGCGGGGTGCGGGCCGGCGAACGCGTGGTGACGCGCGGCGCCTACCTCATCAAGCTCGCCGCCACGCGCAGCGAGGCCGTCGGCCATGGCCATGCGCACTGAGGCCGCGGTGAAGGGCCGGACGGCTCATCTCCCGCTCTCCCCCTGCTCCTCTCCCGCGCGGGGCGAGGGCAGTTCGGTGCGCGCCATCGGCGCGGAAAGCGGCCGGCCGTCATGATTGCCCACATCATCCAGTGGTCCCTGCGCAACAAGCTGTTCGTCGTGGCCGGTGCCCTGCTGCTCCTGTTCTGGGGCGGCTGGCAGGCGGCGCACACGCCGGTGAACGTCTTTCCCGACCTCACGGCGCCGACCGTGACGGTGGTGACCGAAGCCCACGGCATGGCGCCCGCCGACGTCGAGTCCCTCGTCACCTTCCCCATCGAGACCGCGCTCAACGGCGCGCCGGGCGTGCGCCGGGTGCGTTCCTCCACCAAGGTCGGACTGTCGGTGATCAGCGTGGAATTCGATTGGGGGACGGAAATCCAGCAGGCACGCCAGGTGGTGGCGGAAAAACTGCAGCTTGCCCGTGCCGCGCTGCCGCCGGAGGCGGCGGCGCCCGTCATGACGCCCGCTGCTTCGATCATGGGCGAGATCATGTTCATCGCCCTCACCTCCGAAAAGCATGCCGCCACGGAACTCCGGAACAGCGCCGAATTCGTCCTGCGCAAGCGCCTGCTGGCGGTGCCGGGGGTGGCGGAGGTGCTGCCCATCGGCGGCGATCTGCAGCAGTTCCAGGTCACCGTCCAACCGGAGCGCCTGGCCGCCTACAACCTCACCCTCGCCGAGGTGGTGACGGCCGTGGGCGAGGGCAACCGCAACGTCTCGGCCGGCTTCTACGTCCAGGGCGGTCAGGAGTATCTGATCCAGGGCATCGGCCGCATCACGCGCCTGGAGGACATCGGCGAGGCGGTCGTCGCGCTGCGCGACAAGCAGCCGGTGCTGGTGCGCCAGGTGGCGGAGGTCGGCATCGGCGTGGCGCCGCAGCGCGGCATCGGCTCCCACGACGGCAAGCCGGCGGTGGTGCTCGGCATCCAGAAGCAGCCGGGCGCCAACACGCTGGAGCTGACGGCGCGGCTGGACCGGACGCTGGCGGAGATCCAGGCCACGCTGCCCGCCGGCATGCTGGTCAACAGCCACATCTTTCGCCAGGCCGACTTCATCCGCATCTCCATCGACAACCTGCTGGCGGCGCTGCGCGACGGCGCCATCCTCGTCATCGCCATCGTCTTCGCCTTCCTGCTCTCGCTGCGCGCGACCCTGATCACGCTGCTTGCCATCCCGCTCTCGCTGGTGGCCGCCATCCTGTCCATGAAGGCGCTCGGCGCCACCATCAACACCATGACCCTGGGCGGCATGGCGATCGCGCTGGGCGCCCTGGTCGATGACGCCATCATCGTGGTGGAGAACATCGTGCGCCGCCTGCGGGAGAACAACCTCAAACCCGCTCCCCAGCGTCTCGCCACCGGCCACGTGGTGTTCGGCGCGACGCGGGAGATCCAGGGCTCCATCGTGTTCGCCACCCTGATCATCATGCTGGTGTTCCTGCCGCTGTTCTTTCTCTCCGGCGTGGAGGGGCGGTTGATGGTGCCGCTCGGCTTCGCCTACGTGGTGTCGCTGGCGGCCTCGCTGCTGGTGGCGATCACCGTCACCCCGGTGCTGTCGGCGCTGTTGCTGCCGCGCTCGCGGGCGGCGCGGGATGCCGCCGAACCGCGCTTCGTGCATTGGCTGAAGGCCATCTACCGCAAGTCGCTGCAGGCCACGGTGACGCGCTGGAAGAGCATCGCCGCGGCGAGCCTGGCCGTGTTCGCCGCGGCGCTGGCCGCCCTCTGGTCGGCCGGCCAGTCCTTCCTGCCGGATTTCAACGAGGGCACGCTCACCATCAGCGCCGCGACCCTTCCCGGCACCTCGCTGCAGGAGTCGGACCGCCTCGGCCAGATGGTGGAGCAGATCCTGTTGAGCCATCCCGAAGTGGCGGCCACGGCGCGCCGCACCGGCCGCTCGCCCCTCGACCCCCACGCGCTGGACATCCACGAATCGGAGCTGGAGGTGAGCCTGGCCATGAAGGAGCGCAGCAAGGAGGAATTCCTGGCCGCGCTGCGCCGCGACCTGACGACGGTGCCGGGCATGAACATCGTGGTCGGCCAGCCGATCTCGCACCGCATCGACCACATGCTGTCCGGCAGCCGCGCCAACATCGCGGTAAAGATCTTCGGGCCCGACCTGTACGAGCTGCGGCGCATCGCGCAGCAGGTCAAGGGCGTGATGGAAACGGTGCCGGGCGCGGTGGACGTGACGCCGGAGCAGCAGACCGACATCCCCTTCCTCACCGTTCAGTATCGGCGCGAGGCGCTGGCGCGTCACGGCCTTTCGGTGAAGCAGATGTCGGAGGCGATCGAGGCCGCCTTCGCCGGCGTGGCCGTGTCCAAGGTGCTGCAGGGCCAGGCGACGTTCGACCTGGTGGTGCGCTACGACCCGGCGGTGCGCGACAGCCTCGAAGCCCTGCGCGCCACGCTCATCACCACGCCCGGCGGGGCGCGGCTGCCGCTGGCCGCGCTGGCCGACATCCGCAACGATCGCGGCCCCTATTTCATCAACCGCGAGAACGTGCAGCGCAAGATGGTGGTGATGGCTAACGTCGCCGGGCGCGACCTGCACGGCGTGGTCGAGGACATGCGCGGCCGCATCGGCGACGCGGTGACACTGCCCCAGGGCTATCACGTCGAATTCGGCGGCCAGTTCGAGAGCGCCGAGGAGGCTTCCCGCACCCTGCTGCTGCTCGGTGCGGCGGTGACGGTGGGCATGTTCCTGCTGCTGTTCGTGGCCTTCCGCTCGGTGCGCGATGCCCTGCTGGTGATGCTCAACCTGCCCCTGGCGCTGATCGGCGGCGTGATCGGCGTCCATGTCACCGGCGGCACCCTGTCGGTGGCGTCGATCATCGGCTTCATCACCCTGTTCGGCATCGCCACCCGCAACGGCGTCATGATGATCGCCCACATCCATCATCTGGTGGAGCACGAGGGCGTGCGCGATCCCCTGGCGGCGGTGGCGCGCGGTGCCGAGGAGCGGCTGATTCCGATCCTCATGACGGCGCTGGCGGCGGGGCTGGCCCTGGTTCCCCTGGCCTTCTCCGGCGGGCAGCCGGGCAGCGAGATTCAGGCGCCGATGGCCATCGTCATCCTGTTCGGCCTGCTCACCTCGACGGCGCTGAACATGGTCGTGGTGCCGGCGCTGTATCTGCGCTTCGGTTCCATCCGGCTGCGCGGCGCCCAGACTGCCCCGAATATCCTGCCCGCCTGACGGCGACGGAGCCGGCGGCGGTCAGCCGCTTACGGACGCATTCCGCCCAAGAATGATTGGCCGGACGGCGGGTCTGGGGGATCTACGCGGGGGCGTGCCCCCGTCTTCCAAGTCGGGGGATATACAAGGGGAATCCCCCTTGTTCGTGCATGGCAGGTCTTGCGGCCGCAGGTCATGGGCAAACCGGTTCCGGCTCGGGCGGCTCACGTGGTTTGTTCCGCCGGGGCCACATCCCGCAGCGGCCGTGTGGCGCATTCCTCGAAGACACGCGCCTTGCAGGTGGCGCAGATTTCCGGATCGAGGCGCTCGAAGATGGTGGCGATGGCCTGGCGCTTCTTGGTGAACAGGGCATCGGCGCCGATGTCGGCGGCATAGGGCGGCTTGCACAGCATGCGGCAGGCCGCCTCGCGCAGGCTGTGCAGGTAGAGCCGGCCGCCGCGGGCGCGGCGGCTGCGCGCCTCCTGCGCCAGCAGTTCGGCGCCGGCGACGTCCACGAAGTTGATGCTGCGGCTCATCAGCAGCAGGTGCTTCTTCTGCGGCTGACGTTCCGCGATGTCGTGGAAGTACTCGCCGACATGATTCACGGCGCCGAAGTAGAGCGAGCCTTCGATGCGCACGATCTTGAGCTGCGGACATTCGGGCTGGCCGGCGCGGCGCTCGGCGAAGGGACGCTTCGGATCGGCCGCGTCCGGCAGCAGCGAGCGTATGGTCGGGCGCGAGGTGCGGTTCAGGTAGAGCACGAGGGACAGCACGATGCCGACCAGGATCGCGAATTCCAGATGCATCACCAGCGTGGCGCCGAAGGTCACCGCCAGCACCGCCGCCTCGCTGCGGTTGGCGCGGGCGATGACCGAAATGTGGTGGAAGTCGATCAGTCCCCACGCCACCAGGAACAGGATGCCGGCCATCGCCGCATTCGGCAGGTAGGCGGCGAGCGGTGCCACCACCAGCAGCACCAGGATCAGGGCAAGCGCGGAAAACACCGCCGCCAGCGGCGTCCTCGCTCCGGCCTCGTAGTTGACGCCGGAACGGTTGAAGGAGCCGGAGGAGGGGTAGGCGGAGAAGAAGCTGCCGACGATGTTGGACAGACCCTGGCCGATGAACTCCTGGTTGCCGTCGATGCGCTGGCCCGACTTCACCGCCACCGAGCGCGCGATCGACACCGCTTCCGTCAATCCCAGCACCGTCACGGCCGCGGCGGCGGTCATCAGGTGCTTCAGGGTGTCGAGACCGAACTGCGGGTGCGACAACGCGGGCAGCGCGCCGGGCAGTGCCCCGATGGTCCTGATGCCGGTCGCCTGCACGCCGAGCGCTTCGTTCAGCGCCACCGCGACCAGGCTTCCCGCGAGCATGGCGACGATCATGTAGGGCACCTTCGGCAGCCACTTCCTCGCCGCCACGCCGCAGAGCAGGGTGGTCAGGCCGACGGCGACGACCCAGGGCTTGATGTTTCCCGCCTGCAGGGCGAACTGGTGCAGTGTCTCGAAGAAGCTGACGCCGCGCGGGATGGACAGACCGAAGAAATTCCGGACCTGGCTTGCCATGATCAGCATCGCCGCGCCGGCGGTGAAACCGACGACGACGGTGTGCGAGATGAAATTGACCAGGGTGCCGAGGCGCGCCGCACCCATCGCCAGTTGCATCACGCCGACCATGAAGGTCAGAGTGAGCACCAGGCCGACGTACTGGGCGCTGCCCGGTTCCGCCAGCGGCGAGATGGAGGCCAGCACCACCAGCGAGATGGCGTTGGTGGGGCCGGACACCAGGTGCCAGCTCGAACCCCACAGCGCGCCGATCACCGCCGGCACCATGGCGGCGTACAGGCCGTATTCCGGCGGCATGCCGGCGAGGGTGGCGAAGGCCACGCCCTGGGGCAGCACGATGACGGCACCGATGAGACCGGCGATCAGGTCGGCCCTCAGGCTGGTGCGATCCACATGCGGCCACCAGCGCAGGAACGGAAAGAGGCGATGCAGCCAGGTGGACGCGATCATGGCGGGGGACGGAGGCAGGAGGCGGGCGGAAGAAATATTAGCAAATCCTGAATTTCTTTTCCTGAAATTCGGCCGCAGCCCCGCGTGCGGTCGGGGTGCGTTCGGGCGCCGTTCGCACTATCATCCCAGCGAGCTGAACCCAACCCCCGGCGGAGACGAGCACGAACAAGAACTGGAGAACGCCAGTCGCGGTACTGGTGTGCGGCAGCATCATCCTGACCGTGGCCATGGGCGTGCGCCACGGCTTCGGCCTGTTCCTGCGGCCGATGAGCCTGGATCTGGGATGGGGACGCGAGGCCTTCGCCTTCGCGCTGGCGCTGCAAAACCTGGTGTGGGGCGCGACCCAGCCCTTCGTCGGCGCCTTCGCCGACCGCCATGGCGCCGGCCGCACGCTGGTGGCCGGCGCCATTCTCTATGCGCTGGGGATGTACGTGATGGCCCACGCTGCCTCGCCTTTGGTCCTCAGCATCGGCACCGGCGTCATCATCGGCACCGCCCTGTCGTTCTGCACCTTCAGCGTCATCTCCGGCGTCCTCGGCCGCGCTTTCCCGGCGGAGAAACGCAGCCTGGCGCTGGGCATCTCCGGCGCCGCCGGCAGCTTCGGCCAGTTCGCGCTGCTGCCGTTGTCCGAGGTGCTGATCTCCTCCCTCGGCTGGCACGGTGCCCTGCTGGTGCTGGGCGCGACGACGCTGGCGATCCTGCCGCTTGCGATCGGCATGGTGGAGGAGCCGGGGGCGCGCGTGGTCCACGGCGCCAGTACCAGCGCACGCCAGACACTGTTGAATGCCCTGGGCGAGCGCGATTTCTGGCTGCTCAGCTTCGGCTTCTTCGTCTGCGGCTTCCAGGTGGTGTTCATCGCCATCCACCTGCCGGTGTTCCTGCTCGATGCCGGGCTGCCGGCACGGGTCGGCGCCACTTCCCTGGCGCTGATCGGGCTGTTCAACATCTTCGGCTCCTATCTCGCCGGTTATCTCGGCGGCATCTGGCGCAAGCCGCCGCTGCTGGGCGCCATCTACGGCCTGCGCAGCGTGGTGATCGTGCTCTACCTGCTGTTCCCGATCACCGAGTGGAGCACCTACCTGTTCGCCGCCGCGATGGGCTTCCTGTGGCTGTCGACGGTGCCGCTCACCAACGGCACGGTGGCGACCATGTTCGGCGTGCGCCACTTGTCGATGCTGTCGGGATTCGTGTTCTTCTTTCACCAGATCGGCGCCTTCATCGGCTCCTGGCTGGGCGGATACCTGTTCGACCGCACCGGCTCCTACAATGTGATCTGGATGATCTCCATCGCCCTCGGCGTGATCGCGCTGCTCGCCAATCTGCCGATCCGCGAGCAGCCGGCCGGCGCGTTGGCGGGGGCACGACGCTGATGCCGGCGGCGTCGCACGGGGTGCGCCGCAAGGGCGGACCGGCCACTGTCGCATCGCAAAGAACTGGAGGTACGAAGTGAAACTGGGATTCATCGGACTGGGCATCATGGGCAAGCCCATGGCCGGCCATCTGATCAAGGCCGGACACACGGTGCATGTGATGAGCCGCAGCGGCGTGCCGCAGGAACTCACCGCGGCCGGCGGCCTCGCCTGCGCCACGCCGAAAGAAGTGGCGCTCCATGCCGATATCATCATCACGATGCTGCCCGACACGCCCGACGTGGACAAGGTGCTGTTCGGCGAGCAGGGGGTGGAACAGGGGCTGAGCGGCGGCAAGGTGGTGGTGGACATGAGCACCATCTCGCCGGTGGCGACGAAGGAATTCGCCCGCCGCATCGCCGCCCACAACTGCGAATATGTGGACGCGCCGGTTTCCGGCGGCGAGGTGGGGGCGAAGAACGCCGCCCTGACCATCATGGTGGGCGGGCCCGATACGGCATTCCACCGCGTCAAGCCGGTGCTCGAACTGATGGGAAAGTCCATCACCCACATCGGCCCCAACGGCACCGGCCAGATCACCAAGCTCGCCAACAACATCGTGGTCGCGCTCAACATCGAGGCGGTGGCGGAGGCGCTGGTGTTCGCCGCCAAGGCCGGCGCCGATCCTGCCAAGGTGCGCCAGGCCCTGCTGGGCGGATTCGCCGCTTCGCGCATCCTCGACGTGCACGGCGAGCGCATGATCCAGCGCACGTTCGAGCCGGGTTTCCGCATCGGCCTGCACCAGAAGGACCTGAACATCGCCCTGGCGGTGGCGCGGGAACTGGGGGTCAGCCTGCCCAACACGGCCACGGCGCAGGAACTGTTCAATGCCTGCGTGGCGCGCGGCGGCCTCAAGTGGGACCACTCGGCGATGGTGAAGGCAGTGGAGACGCTGGCGAACTTCGAACTGGGGAAGGGCTAATCCGCGCACAACAGAGCCGTAGGGTGCGCCGTGCGCACCGTGTGTCGGTTCGGTGCGCACGGCGCACCCTACATGTCTTGCGGGGTGTGAGGGTACGGATGCGATACCCTGGTTGATAACGTGGGGATGCCACGCGAAGGCGCAACTCTCAGTAGAATGGGGCCATGGCGGCCTCGACCGGGGTCGTGCGAAGCAAGCCGTTGCCTTGACAGGCGGGGAAAATCATGGGAAGGCCGGGTGAATTCGAGGCGGACTTCAGCGGCAGCGACCGGGCGCGGCTGGTCGCCGAACTGACGCGCATCCTGCCGCAGGGTGCGCTGCTCAGCGAGCAGGAGGATCTGCGCCCCTACGAGTGCGACGGGCTCACCGCCTACCGCCAGTTGCCGCTGGTGGTGGCATTGCCGGAGACCGAGGCCCAGGTGATCGAGATCCTCAGGACCTGCAAGGCGCTCAACGTGCCGGTGGTGGCGCGCGGCGCCGGCACCTCGCTCTCCGGCGGCGCCCTGCCGCACAAGGACGGCGTCCTGCTGTCGCTGGCGCGGTTCAAGAAAATTCTCAAGCTCGATCCGATCGCGCGCATCGCGGTGGTGCAGCCGGGCGTGCGCAACTTGGCCATCTCGGAGGCGGCGGCGCCGTTCGGACTCTACTACGCCCCCGACCCTTCCTCGCAGATCGCCTGCTCCATCGGCGGCAACGTGGCGGAGAACGCCGGCGGCGTGCATTGCCTCAAGTACGGCCTGACCGTGCACAACGTGCTGCGGGTGCGCGCCATCACCATCGATGGCGAGGCCCTGGAGATCGGCAGCCAGGCCCTGGACTCCCCCGGCTACGATCTGCTGGCCCTGATGATCGGCTCCGAAGGCATGCTGGCGGTGACCACCGAAGTGACGGTGAAGCTGGTGCCGAAGCCGCAACTGGCGCAGTGCGTGCTGGCGGCGTTCGATGACATCGGCAAGGCGGGCCAGGCGGTGGCCGACGTGATCGCCGCCGGCATCATTCCGGCCGGCCTGGAGATGATGGACCAGGCTGCCACGCGCGCCGTCGAGGACTTCGTCCATGCCGGCTATCCCCTGGATGCCGCTGCCATCCTGCTGTGCGAATCGGACGGCACGCCGGAGGAGGTGGCGGAGGAGGTGGGGCGCATGAAGCAGGTGATGGAGCAGTGCGGCGCCACCGAAATCCGCGTGTCGAAGGACGAGGCCGAGCGCCTGCGCTTCTGGTCGGGACGCAAGAACGCCTTCCCCGCCGCCGGCCGCCTTTCCCCCGACTACTACTGCATGGACGGCACCATTCCGCGCAAGCGCCTGGCGGAGATGCTGCAGGCCATCGCGGGAATGGAACAGAAGTACGGCCTGCGCTGCTGCAACGTGTTCCATGCCGGCGACGGCAATCTCCACCCCCTCATCCTCTATGACGCCAACAAGCCGGGCGAGCTGGAGAAGACGGAGGAATTCGGCGCCGAAATCCTGGAGTTTTCGGTCCAACTCGGCGGCACCATCACCGGCGAGCACGGCGTCGGCTTCGAGAAGATCAACCAGATGTGCGTGCAGTTCGCGACCGCCGAACTGGAGGCGTTTCATCGGGTGAAGGCGGCGTTCGATGCCGGCGGCCTGCTCAACCCGGGCAAGGCGGTGCCGACCCTGCATCGCTGCGCAGAATACGGCCGCATGCATGTGCACGGCGGCCAGATGCCGTTCCCCGAACTGCCGCGCTTCTGATCATGGTCGAATCGTTCGCGCAACGGGTGCAGGAGGCGGCGGCGCGCAAGCAGGGGCTGCGCCTGCGCGGCGGCGGCACCAAGGACTTCTACGGCCGCGAGCCGGCGGGGGAGATCCTCGATACCCGGAGCCATGCCGGCATCGTCGCCTACGAGCCGACGGAACTGGTCGTCACCGCGCGCTGCGGCACGACGCTCGCCGAACTGGAAGCGGCGCTCGCTGCGCAGGCGCAGATGCTGGCCTTCGAGCCGCCCCATTTCGGCGAGGCGGCGACGGTCGGCGGCTGCGTCGCCGCCGGACTTTCCGGCCCGCGCCGCGCCAGCGCCGGCGCCGTGCGCGACTTCCTGCTCGGCGTGAAGATCCTGGACGGCCGCGGCCAAGTGCTGAGCTTCGGCGGCCAGGTCATGAAAAACGTCGCCGGCTACGATGTCTCGCGCCTCATGGCGGGTGCCCTGGGCACGCTGGGGCTGATCCTGGAGGTCTCGCTCAAGGTGCTGCCCAGGCCCGCGGCGGAGGCGACGCTGCTGTTCGAGATGCCCCAGGCGCGGGCGCTTACGACGATGAACCAGTGGGCCGGCCGGCCCCTTCCCGTGTCCGCCACCTACTGGCACAACGACGAGCTGATGGTGCGGCTGTCCGGCGCGCAGGCCGCGGTCAAGGCGGCGCGGCAGCAACTCGGCGGCGAGGTGTTCGCCGAAGGGCACGAATTCTGGACGGCAGTGCGCGAACAGCGTCTCGGCTTTTTCCGCGATGCAGCGACGGTGTGGCGGTTGTCGCTGCCGTCCACGGCCGGGGCGATCGAACTGCCCGGTGCCCAGGTCGTCGAATGGGGCGGCAGCCTGCGCTGGCTGAAGAGCGACGCCGAGCCCCGCGTGGTACGCGGGGTGGTCGAGGCGGCGGGCGGCCATGCCAGCCGCTTCCGCGGCGGCGACCGGCGCGCCGACGTGTTCCATCCGTTGTCCCCGGCGCTGGCAAAGATCCAGGGCAGCCTGAAGCAGGCCTTCGACCCGAATGCCATATTCAACCCAGGCCGCATGTACCCGGACGGCTGAGGCGCCGCGAGGGAACGGCGCACGCTGCAGGCGCTGACCCGCACTCCTCGCGTCTTCCCCCCGGATTCCGACTGAAACGATGCAGACCAATCTCGCCGACTACATCAGAGACACGCCGCAAGGCCGCGAAGCGGACGCCATACTGCGCAAATGCGTGCATTGCGGCTTCTGCACCGCCACCTGTCCCACCTACCAGTTGCTCGGCGACGAACTGGACAGTCCGCGCGGCCGCATCTATCTCATCAAGCAGGTGCTGGAAGGCCAGCCGGTGACGGCCAAGACGCGCCTCCATCTCGACCGCTGCCTGACCTGCCGCGCCTGCGAAACCACCTGCCCATCCGGCGTGCAGTACGCCCGACTGCTCGACATCGGCCGCGCCGTCGTGGAAAGCCGCGCTCCGCGCGCCACCGCCGACACGCTGCAGCGCCTGGCGCTGAAGGAGGCATTGCCTCGCTCCTGGCTGTTCGCGCCGGCGGTGCGGATAGGGCAGTGGTTCAAGCCCTTGCTGCCGTCGAAGCTGGCGGCCAAAGTGCCCGCTGCGGCGGCGCGCGGCGTCCTGCCCTCGGCGCGGCATGCCCGGCGCATGCTGGTGCTGGCGGGCTGCGTGCAGCCGACGCTGGCGCCGGACATCAACGGCGCGGCGGCGCGTGTGCTCGACCGTCTCGGCATCACTCTCGTCGGCATGGCGCAGTCCGGCTGCTGCGGCGCGCTGCGCTTTCACCTCAACGACCAGGAGGGCGGCCGCGCCGACGCGCGGCGCCTGATCGACGCCTGGTGGCCGCAGGTGGAGCAGGGCGTCGAAGCTCTGGTCATGACGGCCTCGGGCTGCGGCGTGTTCGTGCGCGAATACGATCACCTGCTGCAGGACGATCCCGCCTATGCCGCCAAGGCTGCGCGCATCGCCGAACTGACGCGGGACGTGAGCGAAGTGATCGCCGCCGAGAAGCCGCGGCTGCTGCAACTGCTGGCCGGGGCCAAGCCGCTGCCGCGCAGCAAGATCGCCTTCCACGCGCCATGCTCGCTGCAGCATGGCCAGCAGATTCGCGGCGTGGCGGAGGAACTGCTTGCCGCCGCCGGCTACGACCTGACGCCGGTTGCCGATTCCCACCTGTGCTGCGGCTCGGCCGGCACCTACTCCATCCTGCAGCCGGAGATCGCGACGCGGCTGCGCGACAACAAGCTCGCCGCCCTCTGCGCCGGCATGCCGCAGGCGGTCGCCACCGCCAACATCGGCTGCCTGGCCCACCTGCAGGGCGGCACCGAGCTGCCGGTCAGACACTGGATCGAATTGCTCGACCAGCGACTGTGACCACGGAGTCTTGACGGCGGGCAGCGCCGTCATCCGCAGGTACGGCCGGCGGTCGCACCCAACCGAGCCTCAGGTATTCCGGTCCGCCGGCCGTTATGCGGGGATCCCGGCCGTGTCGATGACGCGGCCGTACGGCCTGCATCCGACTCACCCCTGCAATCGCGCCGATTTTCCATTTCACCGCTCCCGAGCCGGTCGCGCTTCCGTCCGAGACAGATCCCCCTTTCAGCATGACGAGCGCCGTCCTACCTGCACACGCTGACCCGGTTGGCATAGCCGTTCGCACCCGGCGCAGGTGGAATGGCGCCGCGGGTCCGAGTGTGACATATGCACGATCTTGCATGGCACGAGCGTGCCGGCAGCTCTCCCCCGCCCTTTCTCGGCGCCTCCGTGATCCATTACCCTTCGAGGCCGCAGGGGCCGTGCTATCGTTTTCGCGGTAGGAAATCCCGGCCATGCCCATCAAGATCGAAACCTGTGTTGCCCAACACGTCGGCGACCGCCACGAGCAGCAGGATCGCATCGCGCTGTTTCCGCATCCCCAGCGCCGCGGCATGCTGATGGCGGTGGTGGCGGACGGCATGGGCGGACACAGCGGCGGGGCGATCGCCGCGGAACAGGTGGTGCACAAGGCCAAGGAGCTGTTCGGCGACTACGCGCCGAACGGAGATCCGGCGCGCAATCTGCTGCGTTCGGTGATCGAGGAAGCCCACCTCATGATCAAGCTGTCGCGCTTCACCAGCGAGCAGGATCCGCATACCACCGCCGCGGTCCTGATGCTGCAGCCGGGCCGCATCGACTGGGCGTACTGCGGCGATACGCGCATCTACCATTTCCGCGGCGACCGGCTGGCGGCGCGCAGCACGGACCATTCGTACGTCGCCGAACTGGTGCGCCGAGGCAAGATCAACGAGCACCAGGCGCTGCACCATCCGCAGCGCAGCGTCCTGATGCACTGCCTCGGCGCCGATCGCCAGCCGCGGGTCGACTTCGGCGAGGCGACCCCGCTGGGAGACGACGACACCCTGCTGCTCTGCTCCGACGGGCTGTGGGGCTACTTCAGCGACGCGGAACTGGGCGGCGTGCTCGCCGTCTATGGCCCGCGCGAGGCGGCGGAAATCCTGATCGAGCGTGCGCGCGATCGCGCCGCCGGCCAGGGCGACAATGTCTCGATCGCCATCATCAAGCTGACGCGGGAAAAGGCCAAGCCGGCCGTGCTGCCGGCGCTGGAGCCGAACCGCAAGGCAGCCGTGGCGCACTGCCGCACCTGACCCGTTCCGTCGCTTGCCGCGCCGTCCCTCGCTTGCCGCTGCCCGGGCCGGCGCGCCCGCTGCCTCGTTTCGCCGCTGCCGGATCGATGCTATGTTGCGCCCCTGATCGGGCAGCCGCCTCCCATCGCGTCCTCGAACATCAGCCATGAACGACACAACGCCTGACGGACTGGCACGCTTCATCGCCCGCTGGCAGGCCGCCGACGGCAGCGAACTCGCCAACTACCAGCTTTTCGTCACCGAGTTGTGCGAACTGCTCGCCCTGCCGCGCCCCGACCCCGCCCGCGAGGACACGCGGGACAACGCCTACGTGTTCGAACGCCGGGTCGAGTTCCGCCACGGCGACGGCACCGTGTCGCCAGGCCGCATCGATTGCTACCGCCGCGCCGGCTTCGTGCTGGAGGCGAAGAAGGTGCGTGCCGCCGGCACCGCTCCCGCCTACGACAGCGCCATGCTGCGCGCCCGCGCCCAGGCCGAGAGCTACGCCCGCGCCCTGCCGGCCTGGGAGGGCCGCCCGCCCTTCCTCGTGGTGGTGGACGTCGGCCGCAGCATCGAGCTCTATGCGGAATTCACCCGTTCCGGCTCCACCTACACCCCCTTTCCCGATCCGCGCTCGCACCGCATTTCCCTGGCGCAGTTGCGCGATGCCGCCGTGCGCGAGCGCCTGCGCGCCCTCTGGCTCGACCCCGTATCACTGGACCCGGCCCTCATCGCCGGCAAGGTCACGCGCGAGATCGCCGGCCACCTCGCCGGGCTGGCGAAGTCCCTGGAGCAGCAGGGCCATCACCCCGAGACCGTCGCCGGCTTCCTCACCCGCTGCCTGTTCACCCTGTTCGCCGAGGATGTCGGCCTGCTGCCGCCGCGCGCCTTCAGCGACCTGCTGGAGACCACCGCCCAGGCCACCGGGCAGTTCGTGCCCCTGGTGGGTGAACTGTGGCAGGCGATGGATGCCGGGCGCTTCTCGGTGGCGGTGCGCGCCGAACTGCTGCGCTTCAACGGCAAGCTGTTCAAGCAGCCCACCGTACTGCCGCTCGACCGCGAGCAGATCGGCGCCTTGCTCGAAGCCGCCCGCGCCGAATGGACCCAGGTCGAACCGGCCATCTTCGGCACCCTGCTGGAGCGGGCGCTCGACCCCGTCGAACGCCATGCCCTGGGCGCCCACTACACCCCGCGCGCCTATGTGGAACGGCTGGTGATGCCCGCCGTCATCGAGCCGCTGCGGGAGGACTGGGCCAACGTCCAGGCTGCCGCCCTGCTGCTGGCCGGCGAGGGCAAGATCGAGGAGGCGCGGACCACGGTGCGCGCCTTCCACCACCGGCTATGCGAAACGAAAGTGCTCGACCCGGCCTGCGGCTCCGGCAACTTCCTCTATGTCGCCATGGAGCACATGAAGCGCCTCGAAGGCGAGGTGCTCAACCAGATGGAAACGCTCGGCGCCAGCCTGTCGCTGGAAACCGAAGGGCTCAGCGTCGACCCGCACCAGTTCCTCGGCCTCGAACTCAATCCCCGCGCCGCCGCCATCGCCGAACTGGTGCTGTGGATCGGCTACCTGCAATGGCATTTCCGCACCCGCGGCAGCGGCCGCCCGCCGGTGCCGGTGCTGCGCGACTTCCGCAATATCGAATGCCGCGACGCCGTCCTCGCCTATGACAAGGTGGAATACGTGCTCGATCCGAAGCGGCATCCCCGTCAGCCGCTGGGACGGGCGCAGCATGAAGCAGCACCCCGTCACCGGCGAGGACGTGCCCGACGACAATGTCCGCGTGCCGCTGGAGCGCTATGTCGGCGCCAGAAAGGCCGAGTGGCCGGCAGGCGGATTTCGTGGTGGGCAATCCGCCCTTCATCGGCGCCGGCTGGATGCGCAACGCCCTGGGCGACGGCTACACCGAGAGCCCTGCGCGCCGCCTGGCCGGAAGTGCCCGAATCCGCCGACTTCGTCATGTACTGGTGGCAGCACGCGGCGCAACTCACCCGCGAAGGCCGGCTGCAGCGCTTCGGCCTCATCACCACCAACAGCCTGCGCCAGACCTTCAACCGCCGCGTCATCGAGCCGCACCTGTCGGGCGTGGGGCGGGCCGTGCCCGCCGATGTGAACGAACGGCGGGCATGGCCCGCCCTACGCTTGGCCTTCGTCATTCCCGACCATCCCTGGGTTGACAGCTCCGGCTCCGCCGACGTGCGCATTGCCATGAGCGTCGGCGCAGCGGGCGAAGGCGACGGGGAGCTACTCACGGTCGAGGAGGAACACCAGAGCGACGTCGAAGACGCGGCAGCCGTCAGGCTGCGCCGGGAGCGGCGGGCATATCCACGCAGATTGAGGATCGGCGCCGATGTGGCGGCGGCAATGCCGCTGCGTGCCAACGGGGGCATCAGCTCGCCGGGCGTGAAGCTGCACGGCGCAGGGTTTCATCGTCACGCCAGACGAGGCTGCGCGCCTTGGCCTCGGCACCGTTCCCGGCCTGGAGCGCCACATCCGCCCCTACCGCAACGGGCGCGATCTCACCGACCGGCCGCGCGGATGTGCTGGTGATCGACCTCTACGGTCTGAGCGCGGACGAAGTGCGCGGCCACTATCCGGCTGTCTATCAGTGGGTGGCTGAACGAGTGAAGCCCGAGCGGGACCAAAGAGTCACAGCACGGACGGCGCCGGATACGCGCGCCTGTGGTGGCTCTATCGGAAGCCGCGTCCGGATCTGCGTTCGGCGCTCGCAGGTTTGCAGCGCTACATCGCCACGGTGGAAACAGCGAAGCACCGGACCTTCCAGTTCCTTGGTGCATCTGTCGTACCAGACAACCGCCTGACGTGTTTCGCACTTGACGACGCTTACGCGCTGGGCGCGCTGTCCAGCACGCCTCATGTGTGCTGGGCATTGGCAGCAGGCGCTACGCTTGAGGACAGGCCGGTCTACACGAAGACCCGCTGCTTCGACCCCTTCCCCTTCCCCGCAGCCACCCCGGACCAGCAATCCCGCATCCGCGAACTCGGCCGAACAACTGGACGCCCACCGCAAGCGGCAGCAGGCGGCGCATCCCGAACTCACCCTCACCGGCCTGTACAACGTGCTGGAAAAGCTCAAGGCCGGCGAGCCCTTGACGGCGAAGGACAAGACCATCCACGAACACGGGCTGGTGTCGGTGCTGAAGAGCCTGCACGACGAACTGGACCGCGCGGTGCTCGGCGCCTACGGCTGGAGCGATCTCGCGCCGCTGCTGGAAATCGCCAACGGCAACGCGCGGCCCGAGAGCGCCGGCCAGGCGAGCCGCGACGAGGCGATGCGCGCCCTAGACGCCGCGCTGCTGGACCGGCTGGTGGTGCTCAACGCCGAGCGCGCCGCCGAGGAGGCCCGCGGCCTTGTGCGCTGGCTGCGGCCGGAATTCCAGAATCCCCAGGCGGCACCGCGGCAGCAGGCGATCGAGGTGGAGGGCGAGGCAGGCGTGGCGGCCCTCACCCCCGGCCCCTCTGCCAAAGGGCGAGGGGAGAAATTGCCCTGGCCCGCCGCCCTGCCGGAACAGGTCGCCGCCGTTGCCCGCCTGCTGGCGGAATCGCCGGCGCCCCTCGATGCCGATGCCGTCGCCGCCCGCTACACCGGTCGCGGCCCCTGGAAGAAGCGCCTGCCGCAACTGCTGGAAACTCTGGTCGCGCTCGGCCGGGCGCGGGTGGTGGAGCGGTGGCTATTTCGGTGTGCAGTCGTAGTCGGCGGAGAATCGAGGCATGATCCACAAGCTGTCGGAACATGCGGCAAAGCGCCTGCGCCAGCGCGGCATTCGTGTGGAATGGTTGGAGGCAGCACTCGAACACCAGCCCGGATCGAGATCGACCCGGAAGATCCCGATCTGTACACGCCCTGCGTCCGATCGCGGAGCGCGGCTTCGCGTGCTGCGTGTGATCTACAATGAGACACGCGACCCTGCAGTAGTGGTAACCGCCTATTTCGACGACACGGTGAAAGATCTATGAAAATCGAATTCGACCCCATTGCCGATGCGCTCTACGTTGAACTCGCCAGCGGTACCGTCGAACGGTCGGAGGCGATCAAACCGGGCGTTGTGCTCGACTTCGATGCTGCGGGAAATGTCCTCGGTCTGGAGGTGCTTTACGTCAGCAAGCGGGCGGCAACACCCGGTGAGCAGAAGGCTGCGGCGTGACGCGCCGGCCGGGGAAAACCGTCATCGCCGGGATGGGCCGTTGCTGCACGCAGCCTCAGGTCATCCACCGGCGGCGCCAGAATATCATCGCCATCGCAGTGGCCACCAGCGCCATCAGGCCGAGGGCGAAGAGGTAGCCGTCCGGCGCTTCGAGCCAGGGCATGACCCGGAAATTCATGCCGAAGATGCCGGAGATCAGCGTCGCCGGCATGAACAGCGTCGTGATCACCGTGAGGATACGCACCTCCTGGTTGAGCCGGTTCGATACGCTGGATAGATACATGTCCAGCATGCCCGCCATCAGGTCGCGCATCGCATCCAGCGACTCGATGATGTGCACGGTGTGGTCATAGACGTCGCGCAGATAGATCAGCGTCTCCGGCTGGAAGAAGCTCGCCTCGCCGCGCTGCAGGGTGTTGAGCACCTCGCGCAGCGGCCAGACGGCGCGGCGCAGGGTCAGCGACTCGCGCTTGAAATGGTGGATGGCGTGCATGACGTCCGGCGCCGCGCGTTCGAGCAGTTCGTCCTCCAGGCGCTCCACGCCGTCCGAAAGCTGGTCGAGCACGACGAAGTAGCGATCGACGACGGCATCCAGCAGCGAGTAGGCGAGGTAGTCGGCGCCCAGCTTGCGGATCTGCCCCTTGTTGCCGCGCAGCCGCTCGCGAATCGGATCGAAGCAGCCGGTGGGCCGCTCCTGGAAGGTGAGCACGAAGTTGCGCCCGACCACAATGCTCACCTGATCGGAGCTGACGCGCCGGGCCTCGGTGTCGTAGTCGAAGAAGTGGGTGACGAGATAGAGGTAGTCGTCGTAATCGTCGATCTTCGGCCGCTGGTTGGTGTTGAGGATGTCCTCCAGCACCAGGGGGTGCAAGTCGAAGCGGCGGCCGATCTCGGCCATCACTTCCGGCTCGTGCAGCCCATAGACGTTGAGCCAGACGGTTGCCTTGCTCGGCTGATGCTGGCGCGATTCCGCGATGGAGGTGAAGCGCCGCTCCAGGACGTCGCCGGCGTCGAACTCCATCAGCGTGATTTCCGGCCGGGCGGTCTTGACCTCGCCCACATGCACGAGCGATCCCGGCGGCAGGCCGGTCTTGCGCGTCGGCGCCGGGCGTCGCTTCGCCGCAAATCTTTTCATGGAAACACTCCGGAAGCCTTTGATGCAGCGCCACAAACGTTGCGACGCAAAGCGCGGGAAGCGCCGCCGATGGGTCTATTGCTTTGAATAGTCGGACGATTTAAGTATCATTGCCGCTTCGTGTCAAGGCGGGCCGCAGTTCCAGGCCCGTCCCATCAAGAACGAGAACAGGGAGCCATCACATGCCCGTGGTGATCGGAGTGCTCAGGGAAACCGTGGCCGGCGAGCGACGGCTGGCGGTCGTTCCCGACGTGGTCAAGAAGCTGAAGGCTCAGGGCGCAGACATCCTGATCGAGGCCGGCGCCGGCGCCGGCGCCTTTTTCCGTGACGAGGATTTCGCCGGCGCCAGCGCGGCAAGCGCCCAGGACATCCTTGCCAAGGCCAACGTGCTGCTCAAGGTGCGTCCGCCGACGGCGGACGAGATCGGCGCCATGCAGCCCGGCGCCGTGGTGCTGGGATTCCTGCAGCCCTACCAGGACGCCGACCGGGCGAAGCTGCTGGCGGAGAAAAAGATCACCAGCTTCGCCGTCGAGTTGATTCCGCGCATCTCCCGCGCCCAGAGCATGGACGCCCTTTCCTCCCAGGCCGCGGTCTCGGGCTATCTGTGCGTGCTGCTCGCGGCGGAAGCCTGCCCCAAGTTCTTCCCCATGATGACCTACGCCGCCGGCACCCTGCGCCCGGCCCAGGTGATGGTGATCGGCGCCGGCGTCGCGGGACTGCAGGCGATCGCCACCGCGAAACGCCTCGGTGCGATCGTCACCGCCTACGACGTGCGCCCGGAGACCAAGGAGCAGATCGAATCCCTCGGCGCCAAGTTCGTCGATACCGGCGTGTCCGCGGCGGGAAGCGGCGGCTACGCGCGGGAGCTGACGGAAGAGGAAAAGAAGCAGCAGGCGGACAGGCTGGCCAAGGCCGTGTCGCAGGTGGACGCGCTGATCACCACGGCGGCGATCCCGGGCCGGCGTGCGCCGCTGATCATCACGGAGCAGATGGTGCGCGGCATGAAGGCGGGGTCGGTGGTGGTGGACATGGCCGCCGAATCCGGCGGCAACGTGGCGGGATCGGTCGCCGGAGCGTCGGTCGAGGTGGCGGGAACGGTGACCATCATCGGCCCGGCCAACCTGCCCAGCCGCATGCCGATCCACGCCTCGGAGATGTACGCCAAGAACCTGTTCAATTTCCTGTCACCCTGCATCAAGGACGGAAACCTCGCTCTCGACTGGAGTGACGAAATCATCGCCGGCAGTGCCCTTACCCACGACGGCCAGGTGCGTCACGAAGGTGTGAAGAAAGCTCTCGGACTCTAGAGGAAAAACCAAAATGGAAGGCTTCGCCGCTCTCTACATATTCATGCTGGCCGCATTCACCGGCTACGAGGTGATTGCGCGCGTGCCGGTGATCCTGCACACGCCCCTCATGTCCGGCTCCAATTTCGTGCACGGCGTGGTGCTGGTGGGCGCCATGGTGACGCTGGGCCAGGCCACGACGCCCCTGCAGCAGGTGATCGGCTTCATCGCGGTGCTGCTGGGGGCGGCCAACGCCGCCGGCGGCTATGTCGTGACCGAGCGCATGCTGGCGATGTTCAAGAGCGGGAAAGACCAGAAGGGCGGGAAGAAAAAATGAAAGAAAAATTCCTGATCGACGCGGCCTACTTCGTCGTCGCGATCCTGTTCATCCTCGGCCTGAAGAGCATGTCCTCGCCGGTCACGGCGCGGCGCGGCATCATCTGGGCCGGCATCGGCATGGTGGTCGCCACCGCCGTCACCTTTCTCTGGCCCGGCATGGGCAATTTCACCCTGATCATCATCGCCATGGTCATCGGCGGCGGCATCGCCTGGTGGGGCGGCAAAGTGGTGAAGATGACCGACATGCCGCAGATGGTCGCCATCTACAACGGCATGGGCGGCGGCGCTGCGGCGGCCATCGCCGCGGTCGAGTTCGCCCGCGGCGAGATCCACAGTCCCGTGGTGGCGGCCCTCGCCACGCTCGGCGCGCTGATCGGCTCGATCGCCTTCTCCGGTTCCTGCGTCGCCTTCGCCAAACTGCAGGGCATCATGAAGAAGACCTTCCGCCTGCCGATGCAGAACGGGGTCAACGTCATCCTCGCCGGTGCGGCGATCCTGATCGGCGTCAGCATGGTGGTGTCGGGCCATCCGACGCCGGCGCAGGTGGTCACCTTCTTCCTCCTGTCGCTGGTGCTGGGCGCCATCATCACCATGCCCATCGGCGGCGCCGACATGCCGGTGGTGATCTCCCTGCTGAACGCCATGACCGGCCTGGCCGTCGGTTTCGAAGGCTTCGTGCTGGGCAATCCGGCGCTCATTATCGCCGGCATCGTGGTCGGCGCCGCCGGCACGCTGCTGACCCAGTTGATGGCCAAGGCGATGAACCGGCCGATCACCAACATTTTGTTCACGCCCATCACCGGCGAGGTGCAGGAGGGCGGCGCCCAGATCGCCGGCAGCATGAAGGAAGCCTCCGCCCTCGATGTCGCCTCGATGATGCTGTATGCGCAGAAAGTCTTCATCGTGCCCGGCTATGGCATGGCGGTGGCCCAGGCGCAGCACAAGGTGTGGGAGATGGCGGAACTGCTGGAGGCCGCGGGCGTGGAAGTCAAGTTCGCGATCCACCCGGTGGCGGGCCGCATGCCGGGCCACATGAACGTGCTGCTGGCGGAAGCCGGCGTGCCGTATGACAAGATCTTCGACCTGGAAGAGATCAACGCCGAGTTCGACCAGGCCGACGTCGCGCTGGTGATCGGCGCCAACGACGTGGTGAATCCGGTGGCGCGCACCGACAAGTCGAGTCCGATCTACGGCATGCCCATCCTCAACGCCGACCATGCGCACAACGTCATCTGCATCAAGCGCGGCAAGGGCGCCGGCTACTCCGGCATCGAGAACGCCCTGTTCTACGGCGAGAACACGCGCATGCTCTACGGCAGCGCGCAGCAGGCGATCAGCCAGGTGATTCAGAACATCAAGTCGATGGCGGAGTAACGGCCGACTTGTAACAGCGCTAGGGCTGCGCCCTTCTGCGCTTACGCAAGGGCCGGGCAGCGGGCTCGCTCCCGCTGCTACCAGTAGTTCTCCACGCTGATCTGGCCGGGCTCGCGCCGGCGATGTTTCTTCAGCCCTCGGGCCAGCAGGGCACCGGTGGTGTCCTCCACCATCTGCGGATTGCCGCACAACATCACCTGGCTCGACTGCGCGTCGAGCGCGATGCCTGCACGCGCCTCCAGACGGCCGTCGCCGATGGCCTGGGGAATTCGTCCGCTCAAGGCGCATTCCGTCTCCTCGCGGCTGACGAACGGCACATAGACGAAGCGGTCGGGATGAGCCTGCCCGATCTCGCGCACCGTTTCCGGGTAGATCAGTTCCCGCGCGTAACGCACGGCGTGGACCAGCACCACCCGCTCGAAGCGCTCCCAGGGCAGCGCCGTCTTGAGGATGGACAGGAAAGGCCCGATGCCGGTCCCCGTCGCCATGAGCCACAGATGGGCCGCGTCCGGCACCTCGCGCAGAACGAGGAAGCCGTTGGCGCGCGGCGCCACCCAGATGCGCGCATCGGGCTCCAGTGAGGCGAGCTGCGCACTCAGCGGACCGCCGGGAACGACGACGAAGGTGAAATCGAGGGGTTGTTCGTCGGGGGAATTCACCAGCGAATAAGGACGCCCGACCACCTCGCCGTCGATTTCCAGTCCCAGCTTGGTGAACTGTCCGGCCTGGAACGGCTCGATGTCAGCGGCAATGCGCAGCGAGAACAGGTTGTCGGTCCAGGCGACTTTGCCGAGCACTCGGCCTTCGGTCCATTGCTGCGCCATCGCGTCATTCCGCAAAAAAGATACTTTGAATACGACCCCCGTCCGGGGTAGAGGTTCCGATGCCGCGCGCCCGGGTCCCGGGCGCAGGAATGAACGGACCGCCGCTTACAGGGCGAACTGTTTGCCGCTGCGGATCAGGTCGTGCAGATCGTCGGGGGGGACCGGCCGGCTGAACAGGTAGCCCTGCACTTCCTCGCCGCCGTGCTCGCGCAGGAACTTGAACTGTTCCACCGTCTCCACACCTTCGGCGAGGGTTTGCAGGCGCAGACTGTGGGCCATGCTGATGATGGCCTGGATGATCGCTTCCGAGTCGGAGTTGCGGCCGATGTCGCGCACGAAGGATTGATCGATCTTGAGGCGGTCGATGGGGAAGCGCTTGAGGTAGGACAGGGACGAGTAACCGGTGCCGAAATCGTCGATCGCCAGTCCGACCCCCACCTCGTGCACGGCGAGCAGCTTGGCGATGACGGCGTCGGCATCATGCATCACCACCGACTCGGTGAGTTCCAGTTCCAGCAAGCTGGGTTCGATGCCCGTCTGGTCGATCGTGTCGGTGATGAGTTCGACGAAATCGCGGTGCCGAAACTGCAGCGCCGACACGTTGATTGCCACACGCAACGGTGCGCTCAGCACTTCGCGCCAGGTGGCGGCCTGGGCGCAGGCCTGGTGCAGCACCCAGGTGCTGATGGGAACGATCAGCCCCGATTCCTCGGCAACCGGAATGAACTGGGCCGGACTGACCATTCCCAGGTCGGGATGGCGCCAGCGGATCAGCGCTTCCGCGCCCGTAATGCGCCCGCTTGCGACGTCGATCTGCGGCTGATAGTGGAGCACGAACTCCTGGTTATCCAGCGCCCGCCGCAGGCTGGTTTCGAAGGCGAGGTGCTCGAATGCCGATTCGTTCATCTCCTGGGCGAAGAACTGGTAGTTGTTGCGTCCGGCATTCTTCGCCTGATACATGGCGATGTCGGCATTCTTGAGCAGCGCCTCGATGTTGTTGCCGTCGTCCGGGTAGATGCTGATGCCGATGCTCGGGCTCATGTGGATCTCGTGCCCATGCACCTCCATCGCCCGCCCCATCGCCTTGATGATCTTCTGCGCCACGTGGGCGGCGTCATGGATCATGTCCAGGTCGCTGATGATGGCGATGAATTCGTCGCCCCCCTGTCGCGCGACGAAGTCCGCCTGGCGCAGGCAGCCGCGCAGGCGATGCGCGGTCTGCTGCAGGACGGAGTCGCCGGCGGAATGGCCGAGCGTGTCATTCACCTTCTTGAAGCGGTCGAGATCGAGGAACAGCACGCCGACGCGGCGATGACTGCGCTTGGCCTGGGCGATCGCCAGCGTGAAGCGGTCCTGCAGCAGCGTGCGGTTGGGCAGACCGGTCAGTGGGTCGTAATGCGCGAGGTACTCGATGCGGGCTTCCGCCGCCTTGCGTTCGGAGATGTCGCTGAACATGCCGACGTACTGGACGATTTCGCCGCGGCTGTTCTTCACCGCGCTCACGGTCAGCCATTCGGGATACACTTCGCCGTTCTTGCGCCGGTTCCAGATCTCGCCCTGCCAGTGGCCCTGGTTGCGGATCCCGCCCCACATCGCCTCGAAGAACGCCCGATCGTGGCGGCCAGAGGAGAGGAGCCGGGGATTCCTGCCGATGACTTCGTCGCGACCATATCCCGTGATGCGCGTGAATGCCGGATTTACCGCGACAATGTGACCTTCGGCGTCGGTGACGGCGATGGCCTGGTTGCTCGCTTCGAACAGTTCGGTCGACAGGCTGAAATGGTGCGCCGTCATCTGTTTGACGTGCGGGTCGTGGACCAGCAGCAGTTCGGTCCGGTCGTCGTCGCTGCTCAGAAGCCGGCTCGTGATCTCCACCTCGATGGTCGAGCCGTCCTTGCGCCGGTGCCGCCACAGCCCGCCCTGCTCGTGCTCCTTCGGTGCCGAATGCTGCGCCCTGCGGTCGGGGCGACTTTCGGCGAGTTGCGGATGGCGTGACGTGCCATCGGGCTGGCGGTCGGCGGGTCGCAGGTCGGCCAATGTCATGCCTTCGAACTCGTGCCTGCCATAGCCGTATTCCTCGATCGCGGCGTCGTTCACCGCGATGATTCGCAGCGAGTTCCGCTCGCAGACCAGGGCCGGGGAAGGGCTGGACTCGAAGGCGCGGCGGAACCGGATATCGGCGCTGTCGCCGGGGTTCTCCGGCCGTCCCTCCTCGCTTTCGCGCAGCGTCAGCAGGACGCGGCTGGGGTCGCCGAAACTGGACAGCGAGAACGCCACCGGCACCGGCTTGGCACCGCGCAGGACGGCCCCCTTGCCGCGGGTGCGGCCGTCGCGCAGCAGTGCCGCGCGCGCGCGGTCGTAGTCCACACCGGGTTGCAGGAAATCGGCGATGCGGGCGCCTACCACCTCGTCGCGGGGCCGGCCGACGATGGCGCAGGCAGCGGCGTTGGCTTCCGCGATCACATCATCGTCGCGCAGTAGGACGATGGCGTCGGGCAGGGCGTCGAACAGTGCGCGAGACAGCGCCGGGGCAAGCGGCGCCGCCTTCGGGGGCGATGCCGTGGGAGACGCGGAGGATGGGTTTTCGCCGCTGGCGTCCGTCCGCCGGACCGGCCGCGGACTCTCGTGGCTCATGAAGTCAGGGCTTTACGCAGGCGGAATGGCCTGTCAAGGCGGGTTATCGGCGGTTCCCGACCGAACATTAAGCCGCGGCACCCGTGCGGCGGCTCGATGCCGGGCGACCGGATCACTCGCTCTTCTTCGGCAGCCCGCCCAGCAGTGCGGCAATCTGCCGCCGCGGTTTGTGCCCCGGTCTGGGCGGGATCGGCAGTGGCGGCTCGATGAAGCTGTCCGGCGCGGGCTCGTAGGGCTTGCGCCAGTCGAAATCCGGCGTCGCACCGGGACGCGCCGGGGTGGAACGAGCGGCGGCCGGCGGCGGACCGCGACGGGGTTCGCGGCCGGGCTTGGCGCCGCGCGGGGCCGGCACGGGCGGCGTGCTGCCGTGTCTGTCCGAACGGCCGCGCTTGCCCCGTTCCAGCGGCTGCTGGAATTCGGCGCCGGCCTCGAAGCCTTCCAGCTTCACCTGATCGAGGGTGCGCTTGAGCAGTTTTTCGATCTCTGCCAGCCGGCCGCGCTCCTCCGCGCAGACCAGCGATACGGCGGTGCCGCTCTTGCCGGCGCGGCCGGTGCGGCCGATGCGGTGAATGTAGTCCTCGGGCGTGTGCGGCAGTTCGAAATTGATGACGTGGGGCAGGTCCTCGACATCCAGTCCGCGGGCCGCGACATCGGTCGCCACCAACACGCTCACCCGGCCGGCCTTGAACGCCTCCAACGCCTCGGTACGCTGCTGCTGGCTCTTGTCACCGTGAATGGCGTCGGCCGCGATGCCCAGCCGCGCCAGATAGTGGGCCAGGCGGCTGGCGCCGAACTTGGTGGCGACGAACACCAGGACCTGGCCCAGGTTCTGGCTCTTGATCAGATGCGCCAGGAGTTGGCGCTTGAGATCCTGCGCCACCGGATGCATGCGGTGGGTGATGTTGTCCGCCGCCGCATTGCGCCGCGCCACCTCGATCAACTGCGGATTGCGCAGCATGCTGTCGGCCAGCCGCTTGATCTCCTCCGAGAAGGTGGCAGAAAACAGCAGGCTCTGCCGTTCCTTGGGCAGCAGGGCGAGGATGCGCTTGACGTCGGGGATGAAGCCCATGTCCAGCATGCGGTCCGCCTCGTCCAGCACCAGGACCTCCACGGCGCCGAAATTCACCGTCTTCTGCTCGACATGGTCCAGCAGCCGTCCCGGCGTCGCCACCACGATCTCACGCCCGAGGCGCAACTGCTCCATCTGGGCTCGCATGTCCACGCCGCCATAGATCACGACGCTGCGCAGCGCCAGGTGCTTGCTGTAGGTGACCACGCTCTCGTGCACCTGCATCGCCAGTTCGCGCGTCGGCGTGAGGATCAGGGCACGGACCGGATGGCGCGCCGGGGACGGGCTGGTGTTGGCGTGGCGCGACAGGCGCTGCAGCAGCGGAAGGGTGAAGCCGGCGGTCTTGCCGGTGCCGGTCTGGGCGCCGCCCATCACGTCCTTGCCGGCGAGGATGATGGGGATGGCCTGGGTCTGGATGGGGGTGGGTTCGGTGTAGCCGGCGTCTGTAACGGCTTTCAACAATTCAGGCATCAGCCCGAGGTCGGCGAAGGACATGCAAGAGACTCCTGATTCGGCCTGCTGCGCAATGCGCAGTACCGGTTCAGGCAGCGAAAACGTTTCGGGGTTCCACGGCCCGGACGGGCCGATGAGGCATGCAACGCTAACCGGCGGGGCGGCTGCAATGGCACCCATTATAGCGCGCTGGCAGGAAAATCCGGCGCCATCGTGCATTGTCACGCCTGGCGTCTGGCATAGACGGTGACTTCCTCGCGGTCGTGATAGAGCTGCTTGATGCGCAGGATCGCGCGCTGACCCGCGGCGTGCAGCCGCTGTTCGATGAGGCCGCGGCAGCGATCGACTTCCTCCAGCCGCTTCTTCATCGGCAGCTTGAGATTGAAGAGGGCATGTCGTGCCTGCCCCCGGGCCAGCCAGTCGGCCACCAGCACGGCGATGCGCGCGGGCTGGGCCGCCATGTCGCACAGCAGCCAATCGACCGGCCGGCGCGGCCGCCAGGTGAAGCCGTCGCTGCGCAGGTGTTCCACCATGCCGGTGGCCATCACGCTCGGCGCGATGCTGCCGTTGTCGATGGCGGTGACATGGAGGCCGCGGCTCGCCAGCTGCCAGGTCCAGCCGCCGGGCGCGGCCCCGAGATCGACGGCGCGCATGCCGGGCCGCAGCAAGGCCGTGCGCTCGTCGTCCTCGAGCAGGGTGAGCAGGGCTTCGGCCAGCTTCAGGGTGGAGCGGCTGGGCGCGTCGCGCGGCATCCTCAGCCGCGGGATGCCCATCGGCCAGCCGGAACGGTTTGCGGGTAGCGAAATGCCGACGTGGGCATCGCGGGAGGCGGCGAAGAAGACATGCAGGCTGGGGGCGTTCGCGCTCTCCGCGAGCAGCAACCCTGCCTCGTTCAGTGCACCGTTCAGGCGGCCGGCGAGACGGCGGCACAGGGTGGACAAGGCCTTTCCCTCGTTGGTGTCAGCCGTCTCCAGCAAGACTTCGGAAAAGGGCATTCCGAGCTGCGCGGCGGCCCGGGCAATGGGTGCGATGCGGTTTCCCGCAGGAAGATTGTCGAGATGCCGCGCGCCGAAGACGAGTTGCCGCGCGAACGCCAGGTCGCGCAGGCGCAGCGCGCGATCGACGGCGGCCAGGGGTGCCGGCGGATCGAAGCGAAAGACGGCGCAGGCCTCCGGCGCGGCTGCGGCGACGTGGCCGGACAAGCGATGCGCGGCGGCCCGCGCTGCGATCTCGGCAGCGCACTCGCCCTCGAAGCCGGCGCGGCAATAGCCGAGCACGAGGGGGATGCGGATATCGGACTGGGTGCGCATCAGGCGGCGTGCAGCATCTCCAGTGCGGCTTCGAACAGGCCACTGCCCCGGGCGCCCAGTTGCTCGACCGCCGTCAGGTGATTGCAACCGGGCAGCGGCACATCGCGCACGAAGCATTCCGGCCAGGCTGCGGCGATGAGCCGGTTCTGGCGCCGGAATTCGTCGCTCTCCCGCTCGCCGACAGCGGTGTAGAAGCGGGTCGCGCTGCGCGGCCGATAGCGCAGCGGGCTGACCTGGCGCGCGCCCTCCGCATCGAGCCGCAGGTCGTCCTTGAGAAACGGGGCAGCGACAAGCGGCTCCAGGTCGTAGATGCCGCTGACCAGCAGCGCGCCGCGCAGCAGATCCGGCGGCAGGTCGTGGGCGTAGGTCGGCCACTCGGCGGCGAGCATCATCGCGGCCAGCTGGGCGCCGGCGGAGTGGCCGGCGGCGTAAATGCGATTCGGATCGACGCCGAATCCCATGCAATTTCGCCACGCCCAGGCGCAGGCGCGCAGCGTCTGGCGCACGATGTCCGGGAGCGCGACCTGCGGTGCCAGGCCATAATTGACGAGTGCGACCGAAACGCCGGCATCGACGAACGCCGGCGCCAGAAAGGCGAAATCCCGCTTGTCGAGGGAGCGCCAATAGCCGCCGTGGAGGAAAAGGAGCAACGGTGCACGCCCGGCCTCGGCGGGAAAGATGTCCAGGGTTTCCGCCGGCGACGGCCCGTAGTAGTAATCGGGATCGCAACGCAGCCGACTGCGCGCTGCGTCGGAGCGGGTGCGCCAGCGCTCGAAGATCTGCGGGTGCTCGGGTATGGCGGCGCGGGCGTTGTACTGGCGGTCGGCATCTTCGGCTGTCAGGTCGGTCATGATCGTTCGCTCTGGCCTCCCGCGGGGAGAAGGAGCAGGCCGGAATAGAATAGCGAGGTCGGGGGGCGCATAGAAGAGGACGGAAATGAACCTGAATAGACTGGGCGAAAGCGACCTGCTGGTCTCGGAAGTGTGCCTGGGCACCATGACCTTCGGCCAGCAGAATGACGAGGCGAGTGCGCATGCCCAACTGGATTATGCCTTCGATCAGGGCATCAATTTCGTCGACGCTGCGGAGATGTACCCGGTGCCGCCGCGCGCCGAAACGTATGGCGCAACCGAGACCATCATCGGCGACTGGCTCAGGAACAAGCCGCGCGACCGGATCGTGCTGGCCACCAAGGTGGCGGGTCCGGCGCGCAGCCTCGAGTGGATCCGCAACGGTCCGCGCACCCTGGACCGGGCGAACATCCGCGCCGCCATCGAGGGCAGCCTGAAGCGGCTGCAGACCGATTACATCGATCTCTATCAACTGCACTGGCCGGAACGGAATCAGCCGATGTTCGGCGCGTACGCCTTCGATCCTGCGAAGGAGCGCGCCGGAACGCCGATCGACGACCAGCTCGCGGCATTCGCGGAGCTGATCGAGGAGGGCAAGGTGCGCTACATCGGCCTGTCGAATGAACATCCCTGGGGCGTGGGGCGCTTCATCCGCCTGGCGGATCACTACGGTCTGCCGCGCGTCGTGTCGGTGCAGAATGCCTACAATCTGCTCAACCGCGTGTTCGAGTATGGTTTTGCGGAATTCTGCTACCGCACGCACGTTTCCCTCGTCGCGTACTCGCCGCTTGCCTTCGGCCATCTCAGCGGCAAGTATGCGGACGACCCCGGTGCCAGCGGACGCATCACCCTGTTCCCGGGCTTCGGCCAACGCTACACGAAGGAGAATGTCGCTCCGGCGACCCGCGCCTACGCAAAGCTGGCGCGCGACAACGGGCTGTCGCCGGCGACCCTGGCCCTGGCCTACGTCATCGGCCGCTGGTTCGTCAGCAGCACCATCGTCGGCGCGACGACCCTGGAGCAGTTGCGGGAGAACGTGGCGGCCGCCGCGGTGAGCCTGTCACCGCAGGTGCAGGAGGAGATCGAACGGATTCACCTGCGCTACACCAACCCGGCGCCGTGAGCGGCGCTGCGCGTCAGTGCTTGGCCGCCGCGGGCGGTGCAGCGGCCGGCGGCTCGGCTGTTGCGGCCTTGGACTTGCCGGACTCGGCCTTGGCCTGGGGGACGGGGGCGGGTGGGGTTTCGACGGCGGCCGCTGCCTGGGCGAGCTGGGACGGGGCGACGTCGATCTTGTTCGACGCCATGTAGTCGTTCATTTCCTTCCAGCCGTTGAACACGGCGGCCTTGAGGGCGCGATCGTTGAGCGAAAAGCAGTCCTCGATCGAACGGCCGGCGTGGCGGCAGCCGGCTCCGATGGCCTTGCCCTCCGCCTCCAACTCGGCCGCCACCTTGGCCGGATCCTGGATGCCGAGCCGCTCGCAGCCCGCGGCGTGGAACGTTGCGGCGAGGATCAGCAAGAGGTGGAGGCGAACCCGATCGGTCATGGTTGTGCGTCGGCTGCGAGCGCTGACGCTGATATCGTCGGTGCCGGCCGAACCTTGAGCGACGCAGGGCGGCAGGCGGGTGGCCGCTAGGCGGAAAACGCCTGGATGCCGGTCTGGGCGCGTCCCAGCGTCAGGGCATGGATGTCGTGGGTGCCCTCGTAGGTATTCACCACTTCCAGGTTGAGCATGTGGCGCACCACGTGGTATTCGTCGCAGATGCCGTTGCCGCCGTGCATGTCGCGCGCCAAACGCGCGATGTCCAGCGCCTTGCCGCAGGAATTGCGCTTGAGCAAGGACGTCATCTCCGGCGTGTCCTGGCCCTCGTCCTTGAGGCGGCCGAGGCGCAGGCAGGCGTGCAGCGCGATCGTGATCTCGGTCTGCATGTCGGCGAGCTTCTTCTGGATCAGCTGATTCGCGGCGAGGGGCCGGCCGAACTGAGTCCGGTCGAGCACATACTGGCGCGCCGCATGCCAGCAAAACTCCGCCGCGCCGAGCACACCCCAGGCGATGCCGAAGCGCGCCGAGTTGAGGCAGGTGAGGGGCCCCTTCATCCCCTCGACTTCGAGGCGGTTTTCCTCCGGTACGAAGACCTCGTCGATCACGATCTCGCCGGTGACGGAGGCGCGCAGCCCCATCTTGCCCTGGATCTCCGGCGTGGACAGCCCCTTCATGCCGCGCTCCAGGATGAAACCGCGTACCGTGCCGCCGCCGCGGTCCCGTGCCCACACGACGAAGATGTCGGCGATCGGCGAATTCGTGATCCACATCTTGCTGCCGTGAAGCACGAATCCGCCCGGCACGCGGCGCGCGCGCGTTTCCATCGCCCCCGGATCGGAACCGTGGTTGGGCTCGGTGAGGCCGAAGCAGCCGATCAGTTCGCCCCGCGCCAGCCGCGGCAGGTATTTCTCCTTCTGCGCCGGAGTGCCGAAGACATGGATCGGCAGCATCACGAGGGATGACTGCACGCTCATCATCGAGCGGTAGCCCGAATCGACACGCTCGATCTCGCGCGCGATCAGGCCGTAGGAAACCTGATTCACGCCGGAACAGCCGTACCCCACGATCGTCGGTCCGAGGAGTCCGAGCTCGCCCATCTCGCGCAAGATCTGCGCATCGCAGCGCTCGTGGCGGAATGCCTCCACCACCCGCGGCATGAGCCGGCGCTGGGCGTAGTCGCGCGCCGCGTCGCGGACCATGCGCTCTTCCGGCGTCAGTTGCGCCTCGAGCAGCAGCGGATCCTGCCACTGAAATGCGGCCTTGCTCATGTCATTGCTCGTCCGGAACCACGGCGGTCGCCTCGATCTCCACCTTGGCATCGTCCTCGATCAGTGCCGCCACCACCAGCACCGACATGGCCGGATAGTGGTAGCCCATGACCTCGCGATAGACCTCCCCGATCTCCTTCTGGTGCTCGTTGTACTCCGACTTGTCGGTGATGAACCAGGTCAGACGCACGATGTGCTCCGGTCCGCCGCCGGCTTCGGCGACGATGGCGAGGACGTTGCGCAGTGCCTGACGCACCTGGTCCACCAGGTTGCGGCTGTGGATGCGGTTGCGCTCGTCCCACCCGATCTGGCCGGCGGTGAACACCAGCCGCCCGCGGGCCACGACGCCGTGGGCGAAGCCCCGCGATTCCGGCCAGTCGACGGGCTGGAGCAGCCAGCTCATGGCCCTGTCCCCGGTGTCTGCCCCAGGCGGAAGCGTTGCAGCTTGCCGGTTTCGGTGCGCGGCAGCGTGCTCACGAATTCGATGGCGCGCGGGTACTTGTACGGTGCGATGCGACTCTTGACCCATTCCTGCAACTCCCTCACCAGATCCGGCGACGGTTCGTTGTCCGGACGCAGTACCACGAATGCTTTGACGATACGGCCGCGCGCTTCGTCCGCCACGCCCACCACGCCGCACTCCGCGACGCGCGGATGGGCGAGCAGCGCCTCTTCCACTTCCGCGCCGCAGATGTTGTGGCCGGCCGAGATGATGAGCTCGTCGAGGCGCGCCTGGTACCAGTAATACCCTTCGCCATCCATGACATAGGCGTCGCCGGTGACGTTCCAGCCGTTCACGACATAGCTCTTCTGGCGCTCGTCGTCGAGATAGCGGCAGCCGGTCGGGCCCTGCACGGCGAGCCGGCCGATCCGTCCGGGCGGCAGCGGGCAGCCCGCTTCGTCCAGAATCGTCGCCCGATAGCCGGGGATCGGCTTGCCGGTGGCACCGGGACGGATGTCGTCGCCGGCGGCGGAGATGAAGATGTGCAGCATCTCGGTGGAGCCGATGCCGTCGATGATGCGGATCCCGGTGGCGTCCTGCCACAGCCGGCGCGTGGCGGCCGGCAGCATTTCTCCCGCCGCGACGCAGGTCTTCAGCGAGCGCAGGTCATGGGCATGAACCTGTCCGGCCATCATGCGGTAGACCGTCGGCGCCGTGAAAAGGATGGTCGCCCGATGCTCCTCGATCGTCCGCAACACGGTGTCCGGGGTGGGGTTGTCCACTAGGACGGTGCTGGCGCCGAAGCGCAGCGGAAACAGCAGCAGGCCGCCGAGACCGAAGGTGAAGCCGAGCGGCGGCGTGCCGCAGAAAATGTCCGTGGCGGCGGGCTTGAGGATCGAGCGCGGGAAGCAGTCGCAGATCGCCATCACGTCGCGATGGAAATGCAGTGTGCCCTTGGGTTGGCCGGTGGTGCCGGAGGTGAAGGCGATGAGGCAGATGTCCTCCGCCGACGTGTCGGCATTGCGGAAGTCCGCGGGCTTGGAGCGCATGCGCGCCTCCAGGCCCGCCGCGTCGTGAAAATGGAGAATGTGACCGAGGCTGGGGCAGGACGGCTGTGCGGTTTCCAGCTCGGCCGCCAGCGCGCGGTCGCACAGGGCGTGGCTGATCTGCGCCTTGGTGACGAGGTCGGTGAGCTCCTTGGCGCGCAGCAGGGGCATGGTGGTGACGACGATGCCGCCGGCCTTGACGACGGCGAACCAGCATGCGGCCATCATCGGCGTGTTGGCGCCGCGCAGCAGCACGCGATTGCCCGGAACCAGACCCAGGTCTTCCGTCAGCACCCGGGCGACGCGGTTGGCGTTCGCCAGCAGCTCGGCGTAGCTCCAGGTGGCGCGCGGCGAGCGGATGGCGACGCGCGCGCCGGCACCGCCCAGCACGGCCTTGTCCAGCAGTTCGGCGCCGCAGTTCATGCGCTCCGGGTAGTGCAGCTCGGGCAGCTCGAACAGCAGTTGCGGCCACTGCCCGCGCGGCGGCAGCCGGTCGCGGGCAAAGGTGTCTACGTGTGCCGTATCAGGCATCGGCGCGCATCCCGCCTCCGCGGCCCGTCGCTACCGTCGCCGGCGCTCAATGCGCCGACTCCAGCATTTGCCCGGCCACATGCTGCTTGAGCTGGGCCAACAGCCCGTGGAGCGCCTGTTTGTCGCTTTCCTGCAGGCCGTCGAAGAAGCCGACCACCCATTCCTCGTGGGCGCGCGCCATGCCGTCGAAGGTGTCGCGCCCCTTGTCGGTCAGCTTGACGATGTAGGCGCGGCGGTCGCGCGGGTTGTCCTCGCGCACCACCAGCCCTTCCTCCACCAGCTGGTCGGTGATGCCCGTGACATTGCCGCCGGTCACCATCATGCGCTTGGAGAGCTCCCCCATCTTGAGGCCTTCCGGATGCCGTTCCAGCTGCGCCATCAGGTCGAAGCGCGGCAGCGTGGTGTCGAATTCGGTACGCAGGTGGCTGCGGATCAGCCCCTCGATGAGATTGGTGCAGGTCAGCAGGCGCAGCCACAGACGCAGCGACTGATGGTCGCTGTCAACGGCACGCGTCTCGTGGTCCGACGGCGAGCGCGGTTTTGGTTTCATGTCATGACCTCCCCGCCGGCGACGGCGATGGATTGGCCGGTGATCGATTCCGATCCCGGCAGGCACAGCCAGGCGACGGTGTTCGCCACTTCCTCCGGCTGGATCAGCCGGTGCTGCGGATTGAAGCGGGTCAGAGCGGCGCGCGCCTCCAGTTCCGAGCGGCCGGTGCGCGCGACGATATTGCGCACCGTGCGCGTCACGAGGTCCGTCTCGGTGTAGCCGGGACATACGGCATTGACGGTGATGTTGCGCGCCGCCAGTTCGATGGCCAGCGCGCGGGTGAGGCCGACGACGCCGTGCTTGGCGGCGCAGTAGGCGGCAACGTAGGGATAGCCGGTGAGGCCGGCGGTGCTGGCGATGTTCACGATGCGGCCGTGCCCGCGGTGCAGCATGTCGGGCAGCGCCGCATAGGTGCACAGGAATGTGCCGGTGAGGTTTACCGCCAGCATGCGCTGCCACAGAGCCTCGTCGGTCTTGAGAAACGGCGCGCTTTCCGTCTGGCCGGCGTTATTCACCAGGATCGAAACCTCCCCGAACGTGCTGCGGGCGCGCGAGAACGCTTCGTTGACGGAACCTTTGTCCGCGACCTCGGCGGTGAAGGACTGCACTTGGCCGAGGGCGGCGAGCTTCCTCATCTGCTGCTGCAGGTTGGCGAGGCTGCGGCCGATGAGCGTGACGCGGGCGCCGCAGTCGATCAGGCGCAGCGCGATGGCGGCGCCGATGCCGCGGCCGCCGCCGGTCACGACGGCGTGCAGGTCTTGAAGCGGGCGCTGTTGCGGGTCTGGGGTCGTGGTCATGTCTGTGTCTTTGCGGGTTGGGTCGTCGTGCGTTCGAACTGTTCCTTGGCGGCGAGATAGGGCTTGGGCCAGTCTGCCTGGGCGTAGCCGGTCTGCACCGCCGCGCGCAGGGTCCACGCCGCATCGGCGAGGTGGGGCCGCGCCAGTGCGCAGAGGTCGGCGCGGCCGGCGGCGATGATGGCATTCACCTGGTCGGGCTCGGTGATGTTGCCGACCGCGATGGCGGCAATGCCGGCTTCATTGCGGATGCGGTCGGCGAACGGCGTCTGGTACATGCGTCCGTACACCGGCTGTGCCGCACGCGTGGTCTGCCCGGAGGACACGTCGATGGCGTCGGCGCCGGCGTCGCGCAACAGCCGGCCGATGATGACGGCATCGTCGTCGGTGTTGCCGCCGGGCGCCCAGTCGTGGGCCGAGATGCGCACCGCGATCGGCTTTGCCTCGGGCCATGCGCTACGGATCGCGCGCAGCACTTCCAGGGGAAAGCGGCAGCGGTTTTCGAGCGAGCCGCCGTATTCGTCGTCGCGGCGGTTGGTGAGAGGCGAGAGGAAGCTGGACAGGAGGTAGCCGTGGGCGCAGTGCAGCTCCAGCATGTCGAAACCGGCTGCCGCCGCGCGCCGCGCCGCTGCCACGAACTGATCGCGCACGCGATCCATGTCCTCCCGGGTCATGGCGCGCGGCGTCTGGTTGCTGGGGCCGTAGGGCAGGGCGGAGGCGGCGATCAGCGGCCAGTTGGCATCGGCAGCGTCGGCCGGCAGCGGTTCGTCCATGCCTTCCCAGCCGATCCGGGTCGAGCCCTTGGGCCCGGCATGCCCGATCTGCATGCCGACGCGGGCCGCGCTCTCGGCATGGACGAAATCGACGATGCGGCGCCAGGCAGCGGCCTGCTCCTCGTTCCAGATGCCGGCGCAGCCCGGGGTGATGCGTGCCTCGGGTGCGATGCACGTCATTTCGGTGAACACCAGGGCGGCTCCGCCCAGGGCGCGGCTGCCGAGATGCACCAGATGGAAATCGGAGGGCAGGCCGTCGCGGCAGGAATACATTGCCATGGGGGAAACGACGACGCGGTTCTTCAATGTCATGCCGCGCAAGCGGAAAGGCGTGAACATCGGCGGCACGGGCGTGGTCTCCAGTCCGCTGCGTGCGGCGACCCAGGATTCGACCGCGGCGACATAACCCGGGTCGCGCCGGCGCAGGTTCTCGTGGCCGATGCGCTGGCTGCCGGTGAGCAGGGAATAGGAGAACTGCAGCGGTTCTAGACGCGCGTAGCGGGCGACGTTCTCGAACCATTCCATGCGGTTGCGCGCCGCGCTCTGCAGCCGCCGAGCCTCGCCTTCCCGCTGCCTCTGGTAGGCGTCGAGGGCGTCGGCAACACTGCCATCGGCGGACAGGTGCTGGGCGAGGGCGATGGCGTCCTCCATCGCCAGGCGCGTGCCGGAACCGATGGAGAAGTGGGCGGTGTGCGCGGCATCGCCGATCAGCACGACGTTTCGATGGTGCCAGCGCTTGCACAGCACGCGCGTGAAGTTGAGCCAGGCGGAGCCGCGTTCGTGCCCGGCGTTGATCATCAGCCGATGGCCGTCGAGCTGCCGGGCGAAAAGGCGCTCACAGAAGGCGAGGGACTCCTCGCTGGGGGCGCGGTCGAGGCCGGCGGCGCGCCATGTCTCCTCGCGGGTTTCGACGATGAAGGTGCTGGTGTCGTGGTCGAAGCGGTAGGCGTGGAGCTGGAACCAGCCCCACTCGGTTTCCTCGAAGGCGAAGGTGAAGGCGTCCAGCCGCCGCTGCGTGCCGAGCCAGAGGTAGCGATTGCGCCGTACGTCGAGGAGGGGCTCGAAGTGCGCGGCGTACTTCTCGCGCGTGCGCGAATGAACGCCGTCGGCACCGACGATCAGATCCGCGTCGGCGAAGTCCGTGTCGTCGGCGCTGCACTCGAAGGCGAGCTTGACGCCCAGTTGCGCGGCGCGCGCCTGCAGGATGGCGAGCAGACGCCGGCGGCCGATGCCGGCAAAGCCGTGGCCGCCGCAGGCGATCTTCGTGCCCTTGAAATGGATGTCGATGCGCTCCCAGCGCTGAAAGCTGGCCTCGATGTCAGCGTGGGTCGGCGCGTCCGCCTGCGCCAACTGGGCGAGCGTGGCATCGGAAAACACGACGCCCCAGCCGAAGGTGTCGTCGCATCGGTTCTTCTCGAAGACCGAGATGTCGTGGCGCGGGTCCGCCTTCTTCATCAGAATCGAGAAGTAAAGGCCCGCCGGTCCACCGCCGATGCATGCGATCTTCACGCCCTTCTGCCTCCCCCCATCGTGGCGATGATAGCACTGTGCGAATATTGAGACATGAAAATACAAAAAACTGACTATCTGCCTTAAGCAGCGGTTAAGCACGGCCCGCTACGCTCCAACCAGGAACTCCGCATCGCGGATAAAACGCGTCCGCTCACGTACCATTGCCCCATGCGCATACTTGTTGTGGAAGACGACAGTCTGCTCGGCGACGGCATCCAGGCCGGGCTGCGACAGGCGGGCTATTCGGCCGACTGGGTGCGCGACGGCGCCGCCGCCGACACCGCTCTGGCGGTGGAGGAGTACGCCGCGGTGGTCCTCGACCTCGGGCTGCCGCGGGTGTCGGGACTCGAACTGCTGCGCAAGCTGCGCGCGGCGGGCAATGCCGTTCCGGTGCTGATCCTGACCGCCCGCGACGCGGTGCCGGACCGCGTCGCCGGACTCGATGCCGGCGCTGACGACTACATGGTCAAGCCCTTCGATCTTGACGAACTGGCGGCGCGGCTGCGCGCCCTGGTGCGGCGCAGCCACGGCCAGACGGCGGCGGTGCTGAACGTGGGCGATCTCGAACTCGATCCGGCGGCGCACGCCGCGCGCTTCAAAGGGCAGCCGGTCGAGTTGTCGGCGCGCGAGTTCGCCGTTCTGCAGGCGCTCGCGCTCAATGCCGGACGCGTGCTGTCCCGCGAGCGCCTGGAGCAGTCGCTCTATGGCTGGGGCGAGGAGGTCGAGAGCAACGCCATCGAAGTCCATATCCATCACCTGCGGCGCAAACTCGCGCCCGAGTTGATCCGCACCGTGCGCGGGGTCGGATACACCATGCCGCGGCCCTCGGAGAAGGCATGAAGACCGGGCGAGCCTTCTCCCTGCGCGGCCGGCTGCTGACGCTGCTGCTCGCCAGCATGAGCGCGGCCTGGATCGGCGTCGTCGCCTTCAGCTATCGCGATGCCCGCCACGAGATCGGGGAAATGCTGGACGCCCATCTGGCCCAGTCCGCCGCCCTGCTGATCGCGCAGAGCGGTCACGAGGTATTCGAGGAGGACGACGACAAGCGCGAGGTCGGCATCGTGGCTCCCGCCCACCGCTACGAACGCAAGGTCGCCTTCCAGATCTGGGAGAACGGTGAGCGCCTGCGGCTGCGCTCGGCCAGCGCGCCGCGCACCCGGCTGGCGCAGGACGAGGAGGGGTTCAGCGATGTGCGCCTGGAGGACAAGGCCTGGCGCGTGTTCAGCCGCTGGGACGAGTCGCACGAGTTTCTGGTGCAGGTGGGCGAGCGCTACGAATTCCGCGATGATCTGGCGAAACGGATCTCCGGCAACCTGCTCGACCCGCTCTGGGTGGCCCTGCCGGCGCTGTCCCTGCTGATCTGGATCGGCGTCGGACAGGGTTTGCGGCCGCTGCGACGGGTGAATCTGCAGCTGGCGCAGCGCGCGCCGGAGCGTCTCGATCCCCTCGACGGCGGGCGGGCGCCGCGGGAAGTGCAGCCGCTGATCGACACGCTCAACGATCTGCTGGCGCGCATGCGCGCGGCGCTGGACAAGGAGCGCCGCTTCACCGCCGATGCCGCCCACGAGCTGCGCACGCCGCTGGCGGCGCTCAAGACGCAGGCGCAGGTGGCACGCGCCGCGCAGGATGACATCAGCCGCCGCCATGCGCTGGATCAGGTGCTGACCGGCTGCGACCGCGCATCCCATCTGGTGGAGCAGTTATTGACGCTGGCGCGGCTCGATCCGCAGTCGGCGGCAGCGCGTCACGCCGCGGTCGATCTGCGCAGCGCCGCGGCCCAGGTGGTGGCCGACATAGCCCCGGCCGCGCTGGCGAAGGACATCGATCTCAGCCTGGCGGATGGGCCGGTGGTGGCGGTCAAAGGCGATGCCGTGATGCTGGCGGTGCTGTTGCGCAACCTGGTGGACAATGCGGTTCGCTACACGCAGCGCGGTGGCGAGGTGGGCGTGGCAATCGAGGCACAGGGGTCGCAGGCGCGGATCGTGGTGACCGACAACGGTCCCGGCATCGCGCCCGACGAACGAGCCAAGGTGGGGCATCGCTTCTACCGCGTGCTCGGCAGCGAAGAGAGCGGCAGCGGCCTCGGCCTTTCCATCGTGCGGCGCATCTGCGATCTCCACGGCGCGGTCATGACGCTCGACCCGGTGCCGGCCGGCAGCGGGCTCCGGGCCACGGTCGTTTTCCCGCGTCTGAGCGACGATTCCCTCTGAGGGTTTGCACGCGCCATGACAGAAGCGCCGGCCGTTCCCCTATAATGCGGCGCTTCCCGCTGCCGGCAGCCGAGGCAGCCCGATTTTCTCAACGAGGACCCGCCGATGAAACTGATCCAGGCACTCACCGCCCTCATCGTCGCCGCCAGCTTCCTCGGTACCGCAACCGTTCAGGCGGCGGAACCGAAGAAACCGAAGGCCACGAAGAAGGCTCCAGCAAAACGAGCCGCCGCGAAGCCGGTGCCGGCCCCGGCAGCGGCTGTTGCCGCCGGCGAGATCGAACTGGTGCATCAACTGGGCAGCGACAAGGGCGCGCAGCTCAAGCAGCTGGTGGAACGCTTCAACGCCGCCTCCGGGCAGAAGATCGTGGTGAGCGAGCGCGACTGGCAGCAGGGAGATCTGCCCCATATGATGATCCTGGCCGAGGACGGCGAAGCGCACTTCCTCGCCGGCAAGCCGCGCTACAAACCCCTGTACCAGTTGATGAAGGAGACCGGCGAGCCGCTGCAGACGTTCAAGGAGCGCCCGGGCGTGATGAGCCCGGCGCCGCTGGACGCGAGCGGGCAGATCATCGGCCTGCCGGTGGGACTGGCCACGCCGATCATGTATTACAACCGCGACGCCTTCAAGAAGGCCGGCCTGGATCCGAGCCAGCCGCCGAAAACCTGGTGGGATCTGCAGCAGGCGCTCGGCAAACTCTATGACGCGGGCACGACCTGTCCCTATACCACGTCGTATCCGGCGTGGGTGCATGTCGAAAACACCAGCGCCTGGCACAACGAGCCGGTGGCGGCGGCCAGCGGCAAGCGCGAAGGGCCGCTCCTGATCAACAACATGGTCATGGTCAAGCATCTGGCCATGATGACGAGCTGGCACAAGAGCCGCTATCTGCACATCTTCGGCCAGCGCGACGAAGCGGAGGCGAAGTTCGCCATCGGAGAATGCGCGGTGCTGACCGCACCTTCCTCCAGTTTTCCGACTTTGACGCGCTTTGCCAAATTCGATATCGGCGTGGCGCGGCTGCCTTATCACGACGACATTCCGGGGGCTCCGCAGAACACCCTGGCCGACGGGCCGGCTCTGTGGGTCGCCGCCGGCAAGAGCCCGGACGAGTACAAGGCGATAGCGAAGTTCGTGCGTTTCCTGCTGACGCCGGAGTCTCAGCTCGAATGGCAGCGCAATGCCGGCTATCTGCCGCTCAACCGTACCGCCCTGTTGGCTTCCTCCAGTGAGCTGCTGGGGAGCGATCTGGTCAATGTGCGCGTCGCCGTGGAGCAACTCGTCGGCAAGCCGGTCACCGGCCCGTCGCGCGCAAGCCGCTTTGCCCATCGCGGCGATGTGCGCCAGATCGTGAATGAGGAACTGAGTGACATGTGGGCCAATCGCAAGCCGGCCAAGGCGGCGCTCGACGCCGCGGTAGCGCGTTCCCGCGACTTGAAGTAGGGGTTCTTCCCCTGTGAGACCGGCGGGCAAGCCGGTGGCGTGGCCCTATCCGCGCCTGCTCGCCCACCGCTGCGGCGGTACCCTGGCGCCGGAGAACACGCTCGCCGGCCTGCGCGCGGCGGCGCGGGCGGGATGCCGCGGTGTCGAGTTCGACGTCATGCTCAGCGGCAGCGGCACGCCGCTGCTGATCCACGACGAAACCTGGGACCGAACCACCGATGGAACGGGCCGCGTGGCGCAAACACCGGACGAAGCGGTCGGGCGCCTGGATGCCGGCTCCTGGTTCGGACCGGCGTTCGCCGGCGAACCGGTGCCCACCTTCGAGCAGGCGGCGCGGCTGTGCCGCGAACTCGGCCTGGCGGCGAACGTGGAGATCAAGCCGGCTGCCGGACAGGAGGCGGCAACCGGCCGCGCCGTCGCGCTCGCCGCGGCGCGGTTGTGGCAGGGCGACGCGCTTGCGCCGCTGTTGTCCTCGTTTTCCGCCGTGGCCCTGAGCGCCGTGCGGCAAGCCGGGGTGGCGTTTCCCCTTGGCTTGCTGGTGGAGACCATTCCCGACGATTGGTACCAGCGGATGACGCAGCTCGCCTGCTTTTCGCTGCACTGCGATGCCGCGAGGAATGATCTGACTTGCATCGCCGCCATCGCGCGGCGCGGCGTGCCGCTGCTCTGCTATACGGTCAATGACCGGGAACGTGCCGCCGGACTGCTGGGCGCGGGAGCTTCAGCCGTTGTGAGCGACCGCGTGGACCTGATGGACTTCGACTGAGCGGCGGCGGGACAGCGCTACCCCCCTCGTCCCGACGGCGCAATTGCTGCCTCGATCGCGGCGGCAATTCCCGGGTTTCCGACGTCAGCGCAGCCAACTCGCCCGCACGCTGCGTCCGCCCGAGGCGTTGCCGCTGATGGCGAATGATCCGCCGGACAGAAGCGTGCGCTCGCGGGCGTTGGCCAGATCGGAATCGGCGCCGTCGGTGCCGGTGAGTTCGTGGCTCGCCTCGTATTCGATGGTGAGGTCGATCGTGGCGTCGGCGGCGGCGAGCGCGACGTGCACGCGGGTGACATCGGCCTGTCTGCCGATGGCGCGACAGGCTTCCTCCAGCACCCGGTAAACGATGATCTTGAGGGGGCGCGGCACATCATCCTCGGCGAGGCCGATGGCGTGTTCGGTGACGATGTCCGGATGCAGCTTCATGAACTCGCGGCAGAACCAGCGGATGGTCGCGATCAATCCGAGTCCGTCCAGGCTGGACGGGCGCAGATTGAGCGCCACCGCGCGCACCTCGTTGATCGCCTCCTTCACCGCCTGCACCATCGGCTGCAGCGACGCCGCATCGCCTTTGCCGGCGAGAGCCTGCTGCCGCGCCGCCCTTTCCACGCTCATCTTCACCGCGGACAGGGTCTGCGCCACGCCCTCGTGCAGGTCGAAGGCGATCCTTTTCTTCTCGTCCTCCTGATTGTTAAGCATGCTGGCGGACAGCCGTTCCAGCGTCGCCGTATGCTCGCGGATCTCGTTCCGCTGCCGCGTGATGATCCGCTCCGCATGGCGCACCACCGCCAGCAGCGCCAGGTAGAGCAGCGCCATGATCAGTGCGCCGCCGCCGATCAGCTGCAACTGCGCCTGTTCGGTATGCTGCACCATGGGATTGACGTCGGTATAGATCTCGAACACTCCCCGCGCCGGCTCGTCCTCCGCATCGACGATCGGCACATAGGTCTGGATCAGGTTGTCCTCCGCCGTTCGCCGGTCGAAGGCGTTGAAGGAGTCGCGGTAGACGAGCTTGCTGGCGACATTGCCGGAGAGGGCGGCGATCACGCCCGGATTGCCCGCCTGATTGGTCCCGATCGACGCCCTGCGCGTGGCATGCACGACCCAACCCTTGTCGTTGTAGATCTTGATGCGGGCGACCGATTTGACGCGCATCACGTCGTCGATCTCGTGCGCCAGCGCCGGCGACAAGGGGATCTCGGACAGGAGTGCCGGGTTCGCCTGGTCGGCTTTGGCCAGGAACTGAAGCAGATCGCTCCTCACCGAGGTCAACGCCGCCTCGGCGAGCGCGACGCCGTTCGCTTCGCCGATCTCCACGATCTCGCGGATCGCGATATAGCGGAAACCCGCTGTGAGCGCGGTAGCCGCGATGACGATGCAGACGAAACTGGCGATGGAGAAATAGCGGATGATGCGGAACATCGCCTGCGGTGCCGCCCGGTTTCCGCGTGCCGCGGGGAACTCCGCGTTCATGCGCCCGGAGGCCGCCGGAACAGGGCGCGCGTTCCCGGCAAGCCCAAGCCATGCGGCGAGTCCCAGAATGCCATCGGATCGAGGGCGGGATACCATGGTCAACCGTCGTTTCGGCCCATGCCTTGTCGAGCCGCCGATTCTAGACCCATGCTGCGGCCATTCCTCCGCCCTACCCCCAAAAGTAGGTGTTTACCTGAGTCGCCGGCAGGCGACAGCGGGGTGTGACGCGCGTCACGCTGGGGGCGGGCACACCCCCGATCTGGGGTATTCCCCGCTTCTTTCCCGGGCGGGACTGCAGTATAGTTCGCGCTTCCCGCGCCGTAGTTCGTTCATCATCCGACTCCGATGACGCCGATGTCCAGATTTTGCGCCGTACTTCTGCTCGCCGCAGGCTTCGCCGCCTGGGGCACGGCGCGTGCGGATATCTATGGCTTGGTGGACGATGACGGCGAGGTGCATCTCGCGAACCATCCGACCGACGGGGGCTTCGAGGTGTGGGCGAAGGCGCCCAAGAGCGCCGAGAAGCAAGACGCGCCGGCTGCCTCCCCCGCATCCGGCCGCCTCGAGCCGCTGGCAGCAGTGCGCAAGCTCTATCACCCGATGGTGGCCGAGGCGGCGCGCACCTACGAGGTCGAACCCGCCCTGCTGCATGCCGTGATCTCGGTCGAGTCGCGCTACAACGTGAAGGCAGTGTCGAAGAAGGGCGCCTCCGGGCTGATGCAGCTCATGCCCGAGACGGCGAAGCGCTACGGCGTGGCCGACATTTTCGATCCGCTGCAGAACATCCGCGCCGGCGCCCAGTACCTGCGCGACCTGCTGAAGATGTTCAACAACGACATGCAACTCGCGCTCGCCGCCTACAACGCCGGCGAGAACGCGGTGGTGCGTCACGGCAGCAAGATCCCGCCCTATCGCGAAACCACGGCCTACGTGCCGAAGGTTCTCGCCTTCTACAAGCAGCTCGGCTCGCTCAAGCTCGACAGCTGAGCCTCCGCCGCAGTCCGCGGCAGGTTCCACCACGGGTGACACTCTCCGATTTTCGCGGAGCGGGTTCCCTTTTCCGTTCCCGCCAGACCTTGTCCCACCCCGATGGCGCGTCGCGCCCGACCGTCCGTCCAGCCCCACGCAGCGTGACGCAGGTCACAACCCTACCGCACCGGTAGGGTTTTCCCTGCTGCGATTGCGGGTTTTACCCAAGTGCGGCGATTTGACGCAGCAGTAACAATGCGACTGGTCTGTGCAGGCGGCAGAAGTTTGTTCGCGGCGCGGGGGGGCAGAACGCGGTCGGGGTGAAAAGCGGCACGGTTCTGCGGATGGGAGTAGGCACACAGGATCGAAAAGGGGCTTCCGAATGCGCAAGCGCAGGACTTCCAGATTGAACACGATGGCAGACGCGGTGATGCTCGCGACGACCGGCATCAGACAACGGAATCACCAGAGGAGAGCAGCATGAAGTACCGGAAACTCAGCATCAGCGCAATGTCAGTGATCATGACGGCACTGCTGTCGCTGGCAGGGAATCTCGCTCTTGCCGCCCCCATGAAGCCGGAGCTGGCCGCAAAGAAGGAGATGGTCCGCAAGCAGAAGGAGCAGCAGGTCACGCCCGGAGAGCGCAAGGCAGCTACGGATTGGCTCAAGGCAGAGAGAGTGAAGATTTACAACGCCAAGCAGGCCGCTCTCAAGTCGAATCCGGGTCACGGCAAATAGACCGCATCACTGAAACGGAGAAAGCATGAACACTCGAAAAAAGATGGAGATGCGGAGGTTCGGGCGGATGCTGGGCCTGCTCTGCCTCTGCCGGCATCCCGCAGCTTGCCGGAGCGGGAACCGCACCGCCGGTTCCGACCGGACCGCTGGATGCATTCAATGGCACCCCGGATTACTACACGACCGCCAACTGGGCCAACAGCCCGCCGCTGGCCAAGTTCGTCGACACGCTCCCGCGTCTCGGGGCGCCAAACAATCTGGGACAATACTCTCCGGTGGCCGTAACCGGATACGATCACGTACCCGGGTTCGGACTATTACGACATCGAGCTGCGGCGAGTACTCCGAGCAGATGCACAGCGACCTGCCCACCGCCGGGACCATGCTGCGCGGCTATGTTCAGGTCAACAATGGGACCGATACCGCCAGTTGCGGCGGAACACTGCAACCTGTCTGTGACGCCACTTTCAACACGCTGGTTCCCGACCCGATCCATTATCTGGGCCCGATCATCGTTGCCCAGCGCGACCGTCCGGTGCGCATCAAGTTCACCAACCTGCTCCCCATGGCGCCAGCCGGCGACCTCTTCATCCCGGTTAACGAATCGGTCATGGGAGCCGGCACCGGGCCGGCAACGCGCGGCGGCACCCGTGGAGGCGGGGCACCCTGCGACAATACCGTCGAGGGGAACACCTGCGCCAAGTTACACCCAGAACCGCGCTGCCATCCACCTGCATGGCGGCCGCACCCCCTGGATCAGCGACGGTACTCCCCACCAGTGGATCACGCCGTTTGAAGAAGATCACGCCCTTCACCAAGGGTGTCAGCCTGCAGAATGTCCCCGACATGCCCGACCCGGGCGACGGCTCGACCACCTATTACTACACCAACGAGCAGAGCGCTCGTCTGATGTTCTACCACGACCACGCTTTCGGCATCACCCGGCTCAACGTCTATGCCGGCGAGGCCGCCGGCTACGTGATCACCGACAAGTAGGAGCAGGACCTGGTCACCCGCGGGCTGATTCCGTCCGACCAGATTCCGCTGATCATCCAGGACAAGACCTTCGTCGATGCGACGCCCACGACCAAGTACATCTACAACCCGACGACCGGCCGTTTTGATAGTCCATTACACAGGTTCCCAAGGTTCGCGTAACCGATCCGCTCTGGAACTGGGGGAGCGGCGCTACTGATCCCGATGTCGCACGGCGTCTCGTACCGCCGGTAACCGGCGACCTCTGGCTGCCGCATGTCTACATGCCGGCCCAGAACCCGCTCGCCGGGTCCGGCGGCGTCAACCCCTTCGGCCGCTGGATGTACGGCCCCTGGTTCTACCCGGCCACCGCCGTCACCAAAGGGCCGGTAGCCAACCCGTATTACGATGCGGACTGCAGCAGTCCGTTCCCGGCAGTGTTTGCTCTCTGCTCTACCCCCGGACAGCCTCCGCAGATCCCGGGAACACCCAACACTTCCATGGGAATGGAAGCCTTCCAGGACAGCGTCGTGGTCAACGGCACCGTCTTCCCGACGCTGACTGTCGATCCGCGCGCCTATCGCTTCCGCATCCTGAATGCAGCCAGCGACCGCTTCCAGAACCTGTCGTTCTATGTGGCTGATACCGACCGCGGCGCAATGTCAGTCCTGATTCCAGAGTTGCATCCCCGATTGACCGAAGTCAAGATGGTGCCGGCATCGGCTGTCACATTGCAGCTGCAAACAACTGGCCGGCAGACTGGCCGGTTGACGGCCGTGACGGCGGCGTTCCCGACCCTGGCTCTGTGACTGGCGGAGTGAACTGTCCAACTGGGACCAAGCTTCCTGCAGATCGGCACCGAAGGCGGCTTCCTGCCGCAACCGACCGTACGCGCACCCCAGCCGGTAACCTATATCACCGATCCGACCGCCTTCTGGGTGGGTATCGTCGACAAGACCGGTCTGGCACTCGGCCCTGCCGAGCGTGCCGACGTCGTCGTCGATTTCAGCGCCTACGCAGGCAAGACCCTGATCCTCTACAACGACGCTCCGGCTGCGTGGCCGGCCAGGGTACCGGGCTACGACTACTACACCGGCGCCCCCGACATGCGTGATTCCGGCGGCTATGGCGCAGGTGGCACCTGGGATCCGATCACTGGCGTATATGTTGACCCGACGCCTAATGCTCCTCCAATGGAGATGAGCCGCACGGGCCGCTTCCCGGCTATGCCCCGAACACCCGCACCGTGATGCAGGTCATCGTCCGGCCGGCTGTCGGTACGGACCCTGCATATACCTTCAACCAGGCCGCGCTGGAAGCAGAGTTTACGGCTGCAGCAGTGCCTACTGCGGTACTAACCGAGGCTACCAATCCTGTGCCTGCAACTTCCACGACACCCGCAACTACCAGGCATGACTCTTTTCGAGCGGGCGCAGGATCCGATCATCGTCGGTCAGCACTGCGTACAGCACCACCTACCCCAGCTCGTACTTCCCGCCCAACTACCCCTGGGAAGGTGTGAATCAGATCAACGATCATTTCCTCAAGTTCGTGACCGTGGCCGGCCAGCCGGTACAGATGCCGACGGAACCGAAAGGGATTCATGACGAGATGGGCGCCTCCTTCGACCCGGTCTACGGTCGCATGAGCGGCAACCTCGCCATGCAACTGCCCAACCCGACCACCCTCAACGCCCTGCTGGTCCTGTACGGCTTCTCCGACATCCCGACTGAAACCGTCAACAACTCCCCCACGGTCAATGTCCAGGTGCTGGGCAGCGACCCGGACCGTCATTCCCTGGCAGGTGACCGACGGCACCCAGATCTGGAAGATCTCGCACAACGGCGTCGATACGCACCCGATCCACTTCCACATCTTCGACGTGCAGCTTGTCAACCGCGTCGGCTGGGACGGTCAGATCGCCCTGCCCGAAGCGAACGAGCTCGGCTGGAAGGACACCGTCAAGATCAGCCCGCTGATGGATACCATCGTCGCCGTGCGGCCGCGCGCTCCCGCGATGCCCTTCGGCATTCCCAAGAGCCTGCGTCCGCTCAACCCGGCGATCCCGATCGGTTCCACCGAGGGTTTCAACAGCGTTGACTGGCAGACCGGTCAGGCCCGAGTCCCGGCCGTCACCAACCAGCTGTACGACTTCGGCTGGGAGTACGTCTGGCACTGCCACATCCTGAGCCATGAAGAGATGGACATGATGCGGCCGATCGTGCTGAACGTGCCGACTGCTCTCCCGGGTGCGCCGGTTCTGACTCGCGACAGCCACGTCAACTGCGACGCAGACCGATCTTTCCTGGACCGACCCCACACCGGTGAACTACGATCCAACGCAACTCGGTTTTGGCAATGCGCAGGGCGAAATCGGCTTCCGGGTTGAGGTTGCCACCAACGGCGGTCCTTTTGTTCAGGTCGGCTCGACTCTGGCTAACGTGACCGCTTTCACCGCGATACGCGGTTCCAGCTAACTCGATGGTCCAGTACCGCGTCGTCGCCTACAACGCGTCCGGCAGTACGGCGTCGAACACGGTTACCGTCATAAATGCACCACCTCCGGTCATTGCCACTACAACGCTTCCTGGCGGACAGGTAGCCGTTGCCTACAGCCAGGCGCTGACAGTAACGGATGGCCTCGCGCCATTCACCTGGACTGTCTCGGCCGGAGCACTGCCGACGTCTCTTACTCTGAATGCCGCCACCGGTGTCATCAGCGGCACGCCCAGTGTCGCAGGGACATTCAATTTCACGGTAACGGTAACCGACCTGGGCGGGCGTAGCGCGACACAGGCTTTGAGCATTACCGTGGCGCCGCCAGCAGTGGTTGATCGCAGCGCCGACGCAACCTGTCGGCAACGATTGCCTCCGCGACCCGGATCAACCTGTCCTGGACAGACAGCTCCAACAACGAGAACAGCTTCGCGGTCTGGCGTTCCGTCAACGGCGCTGCAGCCGACCCAGATCGGGACGGTTACCCGTACCAATGCCCAGAGTACGGCGACCGGTGGCAACGTTACCTTCCCCAACACGGGTCTGACAGCGGGCAACACCTACGCCTACTTCGTCACCGCCGTGAGTACTAATCCCGTGGGTACGTCGGTGCCGTCGAACACAGTCACCGTGCTCTTCACGCTGCCGGCAGCTCCTTCCGGTGTAACGGCTGCGGGTACGGTGGTAAACAACAACAATGCCAGGGCAACCTTGAACTGGACCGACAATGCCAGCAACGAAACCGGCTTCACGATTCAGAGGGCCAGAAACGCAACGTTTACCAACCAACTGACCACAAGCAACGTAGCGGCCAACGTAACCACATTCACGACAGGAAATCTGTCGCGTGGTACGAGGTACTGGTTCCGGGTCAGGGCAAACAATCAGCTGGGTTCGTCCGCATGGGTGAATGCAACACCGTTCCCCTTAATCACCCCGTAATCTGATTGGTGCTTGTGGATCAGGGAGGGTGGAGCAATCCACCCTCCCTGTTTTCTTGTCATTCCCACTTTGCTACATTCGTTTCTGCACAGACTCACCCTGGAGGCAAGACCAATGAAATTGCTGCATTCGATCCTGTTGCTGGCCCTGTTCTCTTCTTCGGCATATGCCGAAAGTTCGCTCCAGACGGAGGAACAGAAGACCCTCTACTCAATCGGCCATACGGTGATGCGCTCGCTCGCCGTTTTCGACCTGACGCCCGCGGAGTTCGAGATCGTGAAGCAGGGGCTATCAGACGCCTACGCCGGAAAGAAGTCCGAGGTCGACCCGGCTGCCTACACGCAGAAGGTTCAGGAACTCGCGAAGGCCCGGCGCAAGGCGGCGGGAGAGAGGCTGGCGGCAGGCGGGAAGGAGTATCTGGAGAAGGCCGCCAAGGAAGAGGGCGCGGTCAAGACCGAGTCGGGCATGGTTTATCTTTCCGTGGCGGACGGCAAGGGCGGCTCGCCCAAGGCCAGCGACATCGTCACGGTGAATTACCGCGGCACCTCGATCGACGGCAAGGAGTTCGACAGCTCGTACAAGCGGGGCAAGCCGCTCGAGTTCAAGCTGGACAACGTCATCAAGTGCTGGACCGAAGGGGTGCAGAAGATGAAGCCCGGCGGCAAGGCGAAGCTGGTCTGTCCTCCGAACCTGGCCTATGGCGACACAGGTGCGGGTGACCAGATCCTTCCGGGCGCCACCCTTGCTTTCGAAGTCGAACTGGTGGACTTCAAGCCGGGCCCCGAGCCCAAGGCCGCCGTTGCTCCCCCGGCTCCCGCCAAACCGGCAGCCACCGGCCAGAAATAGGGAAAGTCCTGACCGGCTCAGGGTAAACGCATGAAGGTCGCGGAACGATTCCCTCGCCCCGCTTGCGGGGAGAGGGGCAGGGTGAGGGGCGTCGGCGCTAGCGATAAGGCTGATCCGGGCAAGGCGACACCCCCTCACCCCGGCCCTCTCCCCCGATGGCGGGGGAGAGGGAGCAGCTCATGCGCTGCCCTGCTGACCGGCCGCCGGCATGCAGCGGCCGGAGTCAGCGACCGGGAAAGTCGGAAGGCATTGACGATGAAGCGGTGTCTCGTGGCCGCAATGGCGGCGTTTTCTGGAATGGTGAAAGCGGGCCTCTTGGCCTTCCTCGGTGCGGCATCGTCCATGGCTGCGGTGCAACCTCCTGCCGACCTCACCAACGCCGAAATCATGAGGCTGGGCGAACGGATGTACCGGGAGGGGATTCTTCCCTCCGGCAAGGTCATGGTCGGCTTCATCCGTGGCGATGTGGAAGTGGACAGCAGCGCCTTTTCCTGTTCCAACTGCCATCTGCGGGCCGGACTGGGGTCTGTCGAGGGGGGTATCGTTACTCCTCCCGTGACAGGAAACAAACTCTACAAACCGTACCGCCGCCCACCTTCCCGTGAAGATGTTCCGGAGCATGCCGGACGGATCAAGTATGCCGAGACCGTTCAGGAGCGGCCGGCGTACACCCGCGAAAGCCTGGCCGTTGCCATTCGGTCCGGCACCGATCCTGCCGGTCAGGTATTCAACCAGGTCATGCCGCGCTATCGGCTCTCGGACCGTGACCTGTCGATCCTGATCAGCTACCTGGAGATGCTCTCTTCGGAACCCTCGCCCGGGGCCAGCGCCGAGGAGTTCCGTTTTGCGACCATCGTTGCCGACGACGTCAGCCAGGAGGACCGGCAGGCGCTGCTCGCGCCGTTGCAGGCGTTCATTGCCCAGAAGAACCAGCAGCAGGCAATGTATAAGGATTTCAAGAACTTCGGTTATGTGCCCACCATCGACATGAAGTTCTCCTTTCGCCAGGCATCTCTGGACGTCTGGGAACTGAAAGGGCCGCCCGAGACCTGGCAAGGCCAGCTTGCCGCTTATTATGCAAAGAAGCCGGTTTTCGCCGTACTGGGGGGGATATCCAACAGCGATTGGCGTCCTGTTCACGATTTCTGTGAAGCGCAACGCCTCCCCTGCCTCTTCCCGATTACCGATTTCCCGGTCGTTTCCGAAACCGGCTGGTACACCTATTATTTCAACAAAGGGTATGCCCAGGAGGGAGAAGCGGTTGCCCGCTATCTCAACCGCCTGGAGAATGTTCCACCTGCAACATCCATCCTCCAGATCGTTCAGGATTCTCCCGCCGGCAGGGCGCTGGCCGCCGGATTTCAAAATACCTGGAAGGAGCTGAAGCGTCCGGCCGTGAAGCGCCTGACACTCACCACAGGCCAGCTTCTCGATCAGCTTGCGCTGGGCAAGCTCCTTGCAAAACACAAGCCCGGAGTGCTGCTGCTCTGGGCCGATGCAGAAATCCTGCCGAACCTGCCGCCCCTTCTCGCCAAACTCCGGTCACCGGGAATGGTGTTCGTATCTTCCGGGTATCTGGGCAAGAAGACGGCAACCCTTCCAGAATCCGTTCGCGACAAGGTTTACATCACCTTCCCCTACCGCCTGACACCCTATGTCGGTCCGAAGACCGGCGGCTTTGACGCCAAGGTTCCGATCCTGACCGGCGCGAAAGATTTTGGCGAGCGCAGGATTGCATCGCGGAGCATATCCATGCTGCAGCAGGCGACCCTGCAAGGTTTGAATCTCATCTACGACAACCTCTACCGTGATCATCTGCTCGACGTCATGAGTCTGCAGATGGACCTGATCGTGCGGGATTACGAACGCTTCAGCTTCGGTCCCGGACAGCGCTACGTGTCGAAGGGCTGCTACATCATCCAACTCGGCCCGGGTGCCGATCCCCCCCTGCTGCAACGAAGCGAATGGGTCATACACTAACGGTCATGGAACGCCAGCCACCTCGAAATAGTGAAAGGCCTCGCCATGACCGTTTCCCTCACCCCCAGCCCCTCTCCCGGCGGGAGAGGGGAGCTTCGAGAGTCGCTGGCGCGTCTTTCACGTTAAGAGGTGCGACTTCTCCCCCTGGAGTGATTCAGCCTGGGCCTGTGTCGCATTGCGACAAGTTGTCTTGTTTGGTGCGCGATCGGGACGGCATTGGGGCGGGATGGATGCGCGTGGAAACGCTCGAACGGGCGGCTTCCATATTGAACGATCCCGGCATGCCGGCCATTGCCTGCGGTGTGACAAATGCGGCGGGGAATGGCCGACGATCAGCAGATAATGCCGGTCACCAATCCAACCTTGTCTTGAGGCCATCATGAATATACCGACTCTTTCGGACCGGAGGGTACAGCGCATGCTCCGGCTCGCTACCTGCGCTACGGCGGTGGCGCTGTGCCTGTCGGGTCCTGCCGTTGCAGGAGCCGAACAGCAGGATCCCCACGCCCACCACATGCATCCGATGCCGCCCAAGGCGGCATGGGTCAAGAGCAGCGCTGAGTACAAGCTGCCGTCGGTGATGCTGGTGCGCGGGGACGGCGCGAAGGTGGACTTTCAGAAGGAACTGGACGGCGGCAAGCCGGTGATCCTGAATTTCATCTACACCACTTGCACCGCCATCTGCCCGGTGATGACCCAGATCTTCGTCGAGGTGCAAAAACGTCTGGGCGATGACAAAGGCAAGGTGCGCATGGTTTCCATCTCCATCGATCCCGAGGAGGACACGCCGCCGCGCCTTGCTGAATATGCGAAACGCTACAACGCCGGGTCGCAGTGGCAGTTCTACACCGGTACGCTGGAGGCGAGCATCGCGGTGCAGAAGGCGTTCGATGCCTATCGCGGCGACAAGATGAACCATCTGCCCTTGACGCTGGTGCGCAGCGCGCCTGGCAAGCCGTGGGTGCGCATGGACGGCTTCGCCACGCCCGACGACATCGTCAAGGAATACCGCAGCCTCGTCGCCGCGAAGTAATCGACCGGGGCGCCCTGTCCTGGTGCGGGAAAATCCAGGGCGGGGCGACGCAGGTGCGGTGCCCAGCGATGACGCCACCCCAGATGGATTCGAGCGCGGCAAGAGAGCGGACCGTTGCCGCGTGCTGCGACCGGAGATCATTGAGTCGTTCAATTCCCCCTGCCGTCCATGACCGGACCATCGCGGAATCGGAGTCCGCGCTCAGGCTGCCCCGCTCTCCGGTGATCTGTGGGGATGAAACCCCGACTTATGGGGAAAAATCCCCATAAGTCGGGTTCAGAAACGCAGTTTCTGCCGTTCCCGCCCCCTGCCGCTTGGCCGATGAAGGCGCCGAGTATTAATTCCTCGCGCCTCGGCCAACGGACGGCCGAGAATTCCTGCAAACGTCGTGGGCTCTGAATCGGGGCGCGGCCCGAGGTACCTCCGATCGGTCCGGCCGGAGACGGCCGATGCCGTAGCGTGGTGATGTCGGCGATATAGCCGAAACATTCACGACCTCAATAATTGATTCAGCGCGATTCTTGCTTGCGCGTAATAAGACGCCGGCCCCGGGGACCGGCGATCGCGAAATAGAAAATCAGAAAAGATTGCCCGTTCCTGCGCCTCAGGGCGCCGGTGCAGCGGCAACGACATGTTCAGCGGGCAAAGCAAATGAAAACGCCAAGAGATCCGGCGGCGAGTTCGGCGCCGGATGGCAGGAACGGATCCCTCACTGCGCACGGCGGGACGGTTGCGGCAGATCGGGCGGACGACGCGAAAATCGATCGCCGCATGGACGACCTCGCCCGCAAACTCGATCTCGGCGACTCGATCGAGCGCGCGAAGCAGGAATGGGAAATCACCGTGGATTCCCTGCCCCAACTGGTCTGCGTTCTCGATCGGCAGGGCTATGTCGTTCGTGCCAACCGCACCGTGGAGCGCTGGCATCTTGCCAACGTGAGCGAGGTGCGCGGCTTGACGCTGGACGAACTGCTCCACGGCCATTGCGACGACACCTCCTGCTATCTCAAGACGTTGATGCCGGAGGCGATGACGAGCGCGAAGCGCGGCAGGCGCAGCCGCTGTCAGGTGGAGGACCCGGTCCTGCAGCTTCCGCTGGAGATTGTGGTGCTGCCGGCCCTCGTGTCCCGCGAGCAGACGCAAGCGCGGGAGATCGGGAAATTCGCCGTGGTGACCGTCAACGATGTTTCCGCTATCAAGCGCACCGAAGCGGCATTGCGCCAGTCGGAATCGGAGTTGCATCTGCTTTCCTCCCAGCTTCTCGCCGCCCAGGAAATGGAACGCAAGCGCATCGCGTCCGAGCTGCATGACAGTATCGGGGCGTCGCTTTCCGGCATCAAGTTCGGACTGGAGCAGGCAATCCAATCCATGCCCGCCGGCGAATTCGAGCAGAGTCGCACGATGTTGCGTTCGCTGGTGCAGATGATGAAGGACACCATGGGCGAGGTGCGTCGCATCTCCATGGATCTGCGCCCGGCATCGCTGGACGATCTGGGGCTGATCGCCACCTTGTCCTGGTTTTTCCGCGAATTCGGCGTCATCCATCCGCACCTGCGCGTCGTGAAGGACGTGGACGTGCGGGAGGCGGAAGTCGCTCCGTCCCTGAAGACCGTCATCTTCCGCGTCGTGCAGGAGGGCGTGAATAACGTCGTCAAGCATGCCGGGTCGGATGAACTGCGCCTTCGGCTCAAGCGTCGTGGTCGCGAGATCGAACTGGTGCTGGAGGATCGCGGATGCGGTTTCGATCCCGCCGCAGTCCTGCCGGGGGGCGCGGGCAGCATGCGCGGTTTCGGACTGAACACCATGCGGGAACGCGTAGAGATGTCCGGCGGCACATTCTCCCTGACTTCCCGTCCCGGGGCCGGCACGCGCTTGCAGGCCAGATGGCCGCTGCGCGACGCGGCCGGATCCTAGTCCTCGATGCCGTTGCGGACCTGCTGCCACCGCGGCGGGTTCGGTCCTGACCTCGTTCGAAGAGGGACGGCTCCGGGTTCCGACGCTGCCGGCGGCCGTCGTTGAGCGATCGGCGGCATCGCAGATGCGCTAATATCCGCAGTTCAGTGTCTGCGATGGCGAGAATTGCTTGCGCAAGCGGGGTATGGAACCTGGGTTCCGGAAATGGCCGGCGATGACGGGTGTGGCGCGTCCTTCGGCGCGCGCGCATGTGGCGCCGGCCCTCGCGCCGAAGTCCTGCAGCGCGGGATTCACCCTGCTGGAACTCATCATCACGGTGATGGTGATCGCGCTCCTCGCCACGGTGGTGTTTCCGATGGCGGAGGTGGCCGCCACGCGCAGCCAGGAGCAGAAGCTGCGCGCCGCATTGTTCGAGATCCGCCACGCGATCGACGCCTACAAGCAGGCCGCGAGCGACGGCAAGTTCGGCCCTTCTGCGGTCAACAAGTCCGGCTATCCGCCCAACCTGAAGGTCCTGGTCGAAGGTGTGCCGGACGCGACCAGCACGGTCGAGGGTGCGAAGATCTTTTTCCTGCGGCGGATGCCGCCTGATCCCATGGCGACCGATTCCTCCGTCGCGGCGGAGGAGACCTGGGGCAAACGCAGCTACGCCAGCAGCCCGGACGAGCCGCAGGAGGGGGACGACGTGTTCGACGTCTACACCCGCTCAACAGGCGTGGGGCTGAACGGGATTCCCTACCGCCAATGGTGACCGTACGCAGATGAATTCAGACTGGCTCGAAAAACGCAAGCGTGCGCGCGGCTTCACGCTGATCGAACTGGTGATCGTGATGGCGATCATCGCGCTGCTGCTGACGCTGGCGGCGCCGCGTTACTTCAGTAGCTTGGAGCGGTCGAAGGAGACGGTGCTGCGCTCGAACCTTGCCGCGATGCGCGACGCCCTCGACAAGTTCTACAGCGACACCGGCAAGTATCCGGAGAAGCTGGAGACGCTGGTGGAGAAGAAGTATCTGCGCAGCATGCCGGTCAACCCGATGACCGAAAGCGCCACCACTTGGGTCAGCGTGCCGCCCGACCAGCCGGAGAAGGGCGGCGTGTTCGATGTCCGCAGCGGAGCGGAGGGAAGCACCTCCGACGGTGTGCCCTACAAGGAGTTGTAGCGCCGTGGCCAGCGGATCGCACATGTACCGTCCCCGCGCCGCTGTCCGGGCCGACCGGCGCCGCTGCGGTGCAGCGCAGTGCGGCTTCACCTACGTCGGCCTGCTCATCACGGTCGCGCTCATGACCAGTGCGCTGGCGATCGTGGCACCGGTGTGGGAGGTGGCGAGCCGGCGCGACAAGGAGGCGGAACTGCTGTTCATCGGCGGCGAATTTCAGCGGGCGCTGGCCGGCTATGCCAAGTTCGGTTCCAGCACGGCGGATCGATATCCCAATCAACTCGAGGACCTGGTCAAGGACCCGCGCTTTCCGGGCGTGCGGCGCTTCCTGCGCAAGATCTATGTGGATCCCATGACCAACAGCACCGACTGGGCAGTGGTGCGCCCCCCCGAGGGCGGCGGCATCGTCGGCGTGCATAGCAAGTCGGAGAAGGAACCCATCAAGCAATCCAATTTTGCCGCCTTGCAAAAGGACTTCGAAGGCAAGACGAAGTACTCCGAATGGGTGTTTTTCGACCAGCCCCGCGGCCCCGCCATCCCGCCCGGCGGCCTTCAGACGCCGCAGGCCGGGACCCAGCCGGGCGGCCTGCAGTCTCCGCAGACGACACCCCAACCCGGCAGCATAGTGCAACCGCCAAGTCCGCTGCAGCCGGGCGGAAGTGCGCAGCAGTCGGTCGGCGGCGTTCCGCAGACCAAGCGATGATCCCGCTCCAACGAGGATGCAATGAGCAACAAGAAGAAGATCCTGATTGCCGAAGACCACACCCTGCTGCGGACCGGCCTGCGCATCATGCTGTCGCAGGAGCCGGATCTCGAGGTCGTGGGCGAGGCGGATAACGGCAAGGACGCGATCCTTGCGGTGGGCCGGTTGCACCCGGACCTGGTTCTTATGGATCTCACCATGCCGGGCACGAACGGCATGGACGCCATTGCCGAGATCAAAAAGCGCTTCCCGGAAACGCGCATCCTGGTGCTGACCATACACAGGACCGAAGAGTACATTCAGGAGGCATTGCGCGCCGGCGCCGAAGGCTACGTCCTCAAGGATTCGAGCCAGGACGAATTGCGCTCGGCCATCCGCAGCGTCCTCAGCGGCAGGAGCTACCTCAGTCCGGACGTCTCCGACACCGTCATTCACGGCTATCTCTCCGTCGGCAAGCCGACGACTGGCGCCAGCACTGCCTGGGAGCGGCTGACCCAGCGTGAACGCGAGGTGCTCAAACTGGTGGCGGAAGGGCATGGCAACAAGCACATCGCCAATTACCTCAGCCTCTCGGTCAAGACCGTGGAGAAGCACCGCTCCAACCTAATGCGCAAGCTTGGTCTGCACAACGCCGCCAGCCTTACCGCCTACGCCATCGAGAGGGGATTGGTGCGGCTCTGAGCCGTCTCGGGCGCTGTCGGCACGGCGCAATCCGCATCAGGCGCGCAGCAATCCTTCCAGCCAGTCGCGCACCGCGCCGTCGTCTTCCAACCGGAACCGGGCATGGGACGGCCCCGCGCCCACTTTCACCGAAATCCCGCCCAGGGCATTGATGGCGACAAAGGCGTCCTCGTCGGTGACGTCGTCGCCGACGAATGCCGGCGTTCTCCCGGCGAACGGGACGTGGTCCATGAAGCGCCGTATGGCGGCCCCCTTGTCGGCGTCGGCGGACTTGACCTCCAGCATGCCGTGGGCATGAAGCAGCGTCATCCCGCTGCGCCCCAGGCAAAGCTGTGCGACCGCCCGGGCGAGTTCGTCGCGCACACCCGGCTGGCCGTGAAGATGGAGCACGAGGGAGTTGGGCTTCACCTCGAGCCCGACTCCGGGGAATCGAGCCAGCAAAGCCCGGCAGGCCGCCGGCAGGGCGCGCAGGTCGGCGCAGACGTCGATCGACTGCTGCGGCGCATCGGGCGCGATCCTCCACGCCGAGCCGTGTTCTCCGGCGGCGGCGAGGCGCAGCGGGGCGAACAGGTCGTCGAGCGTGTCCAGCGCCCTGCCGCTGATGATGGCGAGCGCGCCGTCCAGGGCGCCCAGCAGCTCGACCACCAACGAGCGCAGGCCGACGTCCACGACGGGCACCGAGCGATCCGGGCGATCGAAGCGCACGAGCGTGCCATCGAAGTCCAGAAACAGGGCAGTTTCCTGCAGCGTCAGGTGCTCAGGCGGCCGATGCATCATCTCGTTCTCCCGGTGCAGGAAGCGATGCTATCGCGCTGCCCATGCCGTAGCCAACCGATTCGGGAGCCGGCGCCCGGGAGGACGTGGGCGCCGCATGCGGGCGCGCGGCTGACGGGCGTCCGCAGAACCGAAACACTCGGTTCGATGCCGCTGAATTGCATATACTCAATTCAGCGGCCAGCACCCGTTCTCCAGCACGATTTGGCGCCGGAACGCCGGCAGGTTGGTGACTTCCGCGCGGCGGCGGTGCGACCGGTCGCGGTATCGCCCTTCGAAAAAAACGAACGCGGAGCCATGACCCGATGAACAACGCCGTCAACCGCGCAGCCACATCCCGCCGCATCGTCCTCATCGCGCCCCTGTCCGGGCCGCTGGTGCCGATCGAGCGCATCCCGGACCCGGTGTTCGCCCAGAAGATGGTCGGTGACGGCATCTCGATCGACCCCCTGGATCAATGCCTGCGCGCGCCCTGCGATGGCAGGATCGTGCAGCTGCATGCGGCCGGCCATGCCGTCACCATTGCCACGGAGCACGGCATAGAAGTGCTGATGCATATCGGTCTCGACACCGTCGGGTTGAAAGGCAGCGGATTCACGCCGCGCGTCAAGGCGGGCGACGCGGTGAAGACCGGCGACGCCCTCATCGACTTCGACGCCGATTTCGTCGCCACCCACGCCAAGAGCCTGCTGACGCAGATCGTCGTCACCAACAGCGAGCGCGTGGCGAGCTTCGTTCCGCGCTCCGGCAACGTCAGCGCCGGCCGGGACGTGATCCTGGAGCTGGTCCTGGCCGGGGACGCCCAGGCGGAAGCCGTGGCCGAGGCAGCCCGATCCTTCACCTCCGAGGCGATCCTGATCCCCAACCCTACCGGACTGCACGCCCGCCCGGCGGCGGTGCTGGCCAATCTGGCCAAGAAGTTCAAGTCGGATCTGCGCCTGCAGAAGGGCGATAGCCAAGCGAATGCGAAGAGTGTAGTCGCGATCATGGGCCTGGAAATCGGCCTGGGCGACAAGGTGACCGTGGTGGCCAAGGGCGACGATGCCGAGGCAGCGATCGAGACGCTGACGCCGTTGCTGCGGGAAGGCTTGGGCGACAAGGGATGCCAACCGGCGCCGGCTCCCGCCAGCTTCGAGGTATCCGCCAGCGCAGCGCCGCCCCCCAGGCCGCGCTCGGAGGACCCGAACCTGCTGATCGGCGTTGCCGCCTCGCCGGGTCTGGGCATCGGCGAAGTGTTCCAGGTTCGGCACGAGGAGATCCAGTTTGTCGAAGCCGCCGCGGGCAACCCGCAGCGGGAACGCAGCCGCCTCGACGAAGCCATTTCCGCCGCGCAGATCCAGCTCGAAGCCCTGCAGGCGCGGCTGCAGGAGGAACGGGCGGCCGACAAGGCTGCCATCTTCGCCGCCCACCAGGAACTGCTCGACGATCCCGACCTGCTGGACATCGCCCAATCGGCGCTGGCCAAGGGCAAGAGCGCCGAATTCGCCTGGCACGGGGCCGTCACCACCCATGCCGACCGCCTCGCCGGATTGCACACCGAACTGCTGGCGGCCCGCGCCAACGACCTGCGCGATGTGGGCCGGCGCGTCCTCACGCTGCTGACGGGGGGCGAAGCGGAGAGGCCGGAGCCGCCGGCGAACGCGATTCTGGTGGCGGAAGAACTGACTCCGAGTGACACCGCCAGTCTCGACCGGAGCCGCGTGCGCGGCTTCTGCACCACGCTCGGCGGAGCGACTTCGCACGTCGCCATCCTCGCCCGCTCGCTGGACATTCCGGCGGTGGCCGGCATCGAGCCGCGGGCGCTGGAGTTGTCCAACGGCACGCCGGTGATCCTGGACGGCGGCAAGGGGACGCTGCGCCTGAACCCGATGCCGGAAGAGATCAACCGCATGCGGCAGACGCAGGAGCGTCTGGCCGTTCGGCGTCAGGCGGAGACGGCCGTGGCCCACGAGCCGGCCGTGACCTTGGACGGCCACCGCATGGAGGTGGTCGGCAACATCGGCGGTCTGAAGGAAGCCGTGCAGGTTCCCGGTCTGGGCGGCGAGGGGGTGGGCCTGCTGCGCTCCGAATTCCTGTTCCTCGATCGCGCCACCGCCCCCAGCGAAGACGAACAGTTCGAGACCTACAAGGCCATCGCCGAGGCGCTGGGACCGGAGCGGCCGCTGATCATCCGCACCCTCGACGTCGGCGGGGACAAGCCGCTGCGCTACCTGCCCATTCCGAAGGAGGAAAACCCGTTTCTCGGCGAGCGGGGGCTACGCATCGGCCTCGACCGCCCGGAAATCCTGCGCACCCAGTTGCGGGCGATCCTGCGCGCGGCGGCCTTCGGCAAGGTGAGCGTCATGTTTCCGATGGTCGGACTGCTGTCCGAACTGCGCGACGCCAAGGCCATGCTGGAAGAGGAGCGGCAGCGCCTGGGCGCCGCGCCGATCGAGACCGGCATCATGGTGGAGATCCCGGCGGCGGCGATCATGGCGGCCCAGTTCGCCCGCGAAGCCGACTTCTTCTCCATCGGCACCAACGACCTGACCCAGTACACGCTGGCGATGGATCGCGGTCATCCCAAACTGGCGCCGAAGATCGACGGCCTCAATCCCAGCGTCCTGCGGCTGATCGCCTGGACGGTGGAGGCCGCCCACGCCCAGGGCAAATGGGTCGGCGTCTGCGGCGGCATCGCCAGCGACCCGCAGGCGGTGCCGCTGCTGCTCGGCCTGGGCGTGGACGAACTCAGCGTCAGCCTGCCGACGATCCCCGGCATCAAGGCCCAGATCCGCACCCTGTGGCAGCACGAATGCCAGGATCTGGCGCAGCGCGCGCTGGCCCTGGAGACCGCCGCCGAGGTGCGCGCCTTCTGTCCCGATCCGTTTTCCGCGACCTGACCAACCGGAGAAGCCGCCATGTGGCAACAGGCATTCGCTGTATTGCAGAAGATCGGCAAGGCGCTGATGCTGCCGGTATCGGTGCTGCCGGTGGCCGGCATCCTGCTCGGCATCGGCAGCGCCCATTTCGCCGTGCTGCCGGACTTGGTTTCCAACGTCATGGCCCAGTCCGGCGGGGCCATCTTCGGCATCATGGCCATCATGTTCGCCATCGGCGTCGCCCTCGGCCTCACCAACAACGACGGCGTGTCGGCGCTGGCCGCGGTGGTCGGCTATGTCGTGCTGCTGGCGACCCTGGGGGTGATGGCCAAGGTGCTGAACGTGGAGAGCAAGGAGTTGATGGGCATCGTGTCCATCGACACCGGCGTGTTCGGCGGCATACTCGTCGGCGCCATCGCGGCCACGCTGTTCAACCGCTATTACCGCATCCAGTTGCCGCCCTACCTCGGCTTCTTCGCCGGCAAGCGCTTCGTGCCGATCGCCACCGCCTTCGCCGCCATCGTCGCCGGAATCGTGCTGAGCTTCGTCTGGCCGCCGATCGGCTCCGGCATCAAGGGCTTCTCCCACTGGGCGGCGGAAAGCAATCCGGCGCTGGCCTTCACCATCTATGGCGTCATCGAAAGGCTGCTGATTCCCTTCGGTCTGCACCACATCTGGAACGTGCCGTTCTTCTTCGAAGTCGGCAGCTACCTGGATCCGACCACCGGCAAGGTCATCACCGGCGAGATCCAGCGCTACATCGCCGGCGATCCGACCGCGGGCAACATGGCCGGCGGCTACCTGTTCAAGATGTGGGGCCTGCCGGCGGCCGCGATCGCGATCTGGCACTGCGCCCGCCCGGAGAACCGCGCCAAGATCGGCGGCATCATGCTTTCAGGCGCCCTCACCGCATGGCTGACCGGCATCACCGAGCCGATCGAGTTTGCTTTCATGTTCGTCGCCCCGGTGCTGTACGTCATCCACGCCCTGCTCGCCGGCGTCGCCTACTTCCTGTGCATCGAACTCGGAATCAAGCACGGCATGACCTTCTCTCACGGCGCGATCGACTACGTCGTGCTGTTCGCAAAATCCACCCGCGGCTGGTGGCTGCTGGTGATCGGTCCGCTGTGGGCGCTGCTCTACTACACGATTTTCCGCATCGTCATCGTCAAGTTCGACCTCAAGACGCCGGGGCGCGATGTCGAGGAGATATCGCGCGCCGATGTGCAGGCCGATGTCGCCACCGGTTTCGCGCGGCAACTGGTGCTGGCCTTCGGCGGCCGCTCCAACATCAAGAGTCTGGACTCCTGCATCACGCGGCTGCGCGTGGAACTGAACGATATGAGCAAGGCCAGCCCGGACAAGCTCAAGGCACTGGGCGCGGCCGGCGTCGTGGTCTCGGGCAGGGGTTTGCAGGCGATCTTCGGCACGCGCTCCGAGAACCTGAAGACCGACATGGACGAGTACCTGAAGACGGCGGGGCCGGAGGCGGACGCGGTGGAAGAACCTTCGCCCGTGGTCGCGCCGGTTCCCGCCGGCATCGTTTCCAGGCTGCGCGATCCCGAGGCCGCCGGCAAGGCGCGGGACATCATCGCCGCACTGGGCGGCAGCGGCAACATCCAGCGCGTGGACGCCTGCGCCGAAACCCGGCTGCGGCTGGTGGTCGGCGACGACGCTCCGGTGGATGAGGCGGCGCTGCGGGCGGCGGGCGTGAGCGGTGTCATGCGGCTGGCGAACCGCACCTTGCATCTGGTGGTCGGTCTCAACGCCGATCAGTACGCGGCGGAACTGCGCGGACAGATGGCTTCGTCATAGCCGCAGGCGGCTGTCCGGCGGCGGCAGACCAGGTCTGCGCGCTGGCGACGGCCGCCTGCCATACGGCGAGCCGAGCCTGCGCGGTATCCCTTGCCGAGCGCGGTTCGAACACGCGCTCGATCCGCCAGTGCTCGCGTATCGTCGCCAGGTCGGGCCACAGGCCGCTCGCCAGTCCGGCCAGATAGGCGGCGCCCAGGGCCGTGGTCTCGCGCTCCCGCGGCCGCACCACCGGCACCCCCAGAAGATCGGCCTGAATCTGCATCAGCAGGTCGTTGCCCGTGGCACCGCCGTCCACGCGCAGTTCGCTCAGCCGGCTGCCGTCGCCGGCCATCGCTTCGATCAATTCGGTGGTCTGGAAGGCGATCGCGTCCAGCGCCGCGCGGGCAATGTGGGCGCGCGTGGTGCCGCGGGTGAGGCCGACGATGGTGCCGCGCGCGCCGGCATCCCAGTAGGGGGCACCGAGTCCGGCGAAGGCGGGCACGAAGACCACGCCCGCCGCATCGGGCACGCTCGCCGCCAGCGCCTCGACCTCGGCGGCCGAGCCGATGATGCCCAGGCCGTCGCGCAGCCATTGCACGGCGGCACCGGCGATGAAGACGCTGCCCTCCAGGGCATACTCGATCGCGTCTCCGGTCCGGGCGGCGCAGGTGGTGATGAGGCCGTGGGTCGAGAACACCGGCAGCGCCCCGGTATGAAGCAGCAGGAAGCAGCCCGTGCCGTAGGTATTCTTGGCTTCGCCGCTGCGCTGGCAGGCCTGGCCGAACAGGGCCGCCTGCTGGTCGCCGGCGATGCCGGCGATGGGGACCGACGCGCCAAATACCGGCTTGTCGCTCTCGCCATAGACGGCGCTCGACCGAACCACCGTTGGCAGCACGGCGCGCGGCACGCCGAACAGGGCGAGGAGTTCGTCGTCCCAGTCGCCGCAGTGGATGTCCAGCAGCATGGTGCGCGAGGCGTTGCTGACATCGGTGAGGTGCAGCCGGCCGCCCGACAGTTTCCAGACCAGCCACGAATCCACCGTGCCGCAGGCGAGTTCGCCGCGCAGCGCGCGTTCCCGCGCCCCGGGCACGTGATCGAGCAGCCACTCCAGCTTGGTGGCGGAAAAGTAGGGGTCGAGCACGAGGCCCGTGCGCGCCCGGATCAGCGGCTCGTGCCCGTCGCGCCGGAGTTGGGCGCAGCGATCGGCGGTGCGCCGGTCCTGCCACACGATGGCGTTCGTCAGCGGCCGTCCGCTGGCGCGCTCCCACAACAGCATCGTCTCGCGCTGGTTGGTGATGCCGATCCCGTCGAGGTCCGCGGCGTGCAGCCCGGCACGGGCGAGGGCCGCCCGCGCGACTTCGATCTGGTCCTGCCAGATGCCTGCCGCATCGTGTTCCACCCAGCCCGGCTGCGGATAGATCTGGGCGAGTTCCTTCTGCGCCATCGCACACATGCGGCCGTCGGCGTCGAACACCATGGCGCGGGAACTGGTGGTGCCCTGGTCGAGGGCGAGGACATGACTCATGTTCTGTCTCGTGGTGAGGGGCGCGCAGCGGCCTGCGCCGTGCAAAGCGGCGCCCCCCCGGATGATACAATACGAAGCGTTGTCATTCGCCCGGATCCCCTGATCCGGTGCGGCTTTCCGCCGATGCCTACAGGTTCGTCTTCATGAAAAGTGCCGACATCCGCCGCCAGTTCCTCGAATATTTCCAGTCCAAGGGCCACAGCATCCTTCCCTCCAGTTCGCTGGTCCCGGGCAACGACCCGACGCTGCTGTTCACCAACTCGGGCATGGTGCAATTCAAGGATGTGTTCCTCGGCAAGGACAAGCGTCCCTACTCGCGCGCCACGACGTCGCAGCGCTGCGTGCGCGCCGGCGGCAAGCACAACGATCTGGAAAACGTCGGCTATACCGCGCGTCACCATACCTTCTTCGAGATGCTGGGCAATTTCAGCTTCGGCGACTACTTCAAGCGCGACGCCATCCGCTTCGGCTGGGAACTGCTGACCGAAGTCTATGGCATTCCCGCCGAGAAGCTGTGGACCACGGTGTACAAGGACGACGACGAGGCCTATGACCTGTGGACCCGGGAGATCGGCGTGCCGGCGCAGCGCTGCGTGCGCATCGGCGACAAGCCGGGCGGTCAGCCGTACCAATCGGACAACTTCTGGCAGATGGCCGATACCGGCCCCTGCGGCCCCTGCAGCGAGATCTTCTACGATCACGGCCCCGAGGTTTGGGGCGGACCGCCCGGCTCGCCCGAGGCCGACGGCGACCGCTACATCGAGGTCTGGAACCTGGTGTTCATGCAGTTCAACCGCGACGAGGCCGGCGTGCTGCATCCGCTGCCCAAACCCAGCGTTGACACCGGCATGGGGCTGGAGCGCATCGCCGCCGTGCTGCAGAACGTGCATTCGAACTACGAGATCGACCTGTTCCAGGACCTGATCCGCGCCGCCGCGCGCGAGACGCATACCGACGATCTCGCCAACAGTTCGCTCAAGGTCATCGCCGACCACATTCGCGCCTGCTCCTTCCTCATCGTCGATGGCGTCATTCCCGGTTCCGACGGTCGCGGCTATGTCCTGCGCCGCATCGTCCGCCGCGCTATCCGCCACGGCTACAAGCTCGGCCAGAAGCAGCCCTTCTTCCACAAGCTGGTGCATGACTTGAGCATGGCAATGGGCGAGGCTTATCCCGAACTTCCGCAGGCGCAGGAGCGCGTCGCCGCGGTGCTGCGCCAGGAGGAGGAGCGCTTCGCAGAGACCATCGAGAACGGCATGCAGATCCTGGAAACCGCCCTCGCATCCGGTGATACGACGCTCGACGGCGAGACCGCCTTCCGCCTCTACGACACCTATGGCTTCCCGCTGGACCTGACCGCCGACATCTGCCGCGAGCGCAGCATACAGGTGGACCACGCTGGCTTCGAGGCGGCCATGGAGCGCCAGCGCGAACAGGCGCGTGCCGCCTCCCAATTCAGGATGAAGGGCACGCTCGAGTACGAGGGCCGGACCACCGAGTTTCAGGGCTATGACACGCTGGAGACCGAATCCGTAGTGCTCACTCTCTACCACGAAGGTTCGCCGGTGACGGAACTCGGTGCCGGCCAGTCGGGCGTGGTGGTGCTGGACAAGACGCCGTTCTATGCCGAGTCGGGCGGCCAAGTGGGGGACCGCGGCGAGTTGCGAAGCTCCGGCGCGCGGTTCAATGTCACCGACACGCAGAAGATTCAGGCCGATGTCTTCGGCCACCAGGGCGAGATCGCGCGCGGCACCCTGAAGGTCGGCGATACCGTCACGGCGCTGGTGGATCGTGCCGCGCGCGCGCGGGCCGCATGGAACCACTCCGCCACCCATCTCATGCATTCCGCCCTGCGCGAGGTGCTCGGCCGGCACGTGCAGCAGAAAGGCTCGCTGGTGGACGCCAATCGCACGCGCTTCGACTTCTCCCATCCGCAGCCGATGACAGCGGCTCAGATCACCCGCGTGGAGGCGCTGGTGAACCGCGAGATCCAGCGCAACCTCGAAGTCACGGCGCGCATCATGAACTATGACGAAGCGATTGGCAGCGGCGCCATGGCGCTGTTCGGCGAGAAGTACGGGGACGAGGTGCGGGTCGTCGGCATGGGCGAGTATTCCACGGAACTGTGCGGCGGCACCCACGTCCGGCGTACCGGCGACATCGGCTTATTCAAGATCGTGGCCGAGTCCGGCATCGCCGCCGGCATCCGCCGCGTCGAGGCGGTGACGGGCGAAGGCGCGCTCGCCCACGTCCAGGCGAGCGAGGCGCAACTGGCCGATGTCGCGGCGCAGGTGAAGGCGCAGCCGCAGGAAGCGGCGGCCCGCGTGCAACAAATTCTGGACAACGTGCGCGCCCTGGAAAAGGAGTTGGCGCGGCTCAAGTCGAAGCTGGCAGCGACCCAGGGCGAGGATCTGGCGGACCAGGCGACGGAAGTGAAAGGCACCAAGGTGCTGGCCTCGGCGCTGGAAGGGGCGGACGCCAAGGCGCTGCGCGAGACCCTGGACAAGCTCAAGGACAAGCTCAAGTCCGCTGTCATCGTGCTCGGCTCGGCCGTCGACGGCAAGGTCTCCCTCATTGCCGGTGTCACGCCCGATCTGACGGGGAAGGTGAAGGCGGGGGAACTGGTGAATTTTGTCGCCCAGCAGGTGGGCGGCAAGGGCGGCGGACGCGCCGACATGGCGCAGGCCGGCGGCACCCGGCCGGAACATCTCGCGCAGGCCTTGACTTCGGTTCGGGGCTGGGCCGAGCAGCGCCTGTAGCGCGGTTCCCCAGGCCGAAAAAAAACGCCGCAGTGGAGGCTGCGGCGTGATCTCTTTATTGCGTGCTTGTTATTCTTGGTAGGGGAGCCAGCTTGCTTTCTGTTACTAGATTGACCTCCTCGGTACGCGCTGCTTTTTTCTTTCGTGCTGGCGGAATCATATGTCGGCACCCACCCCGGGTACCGTGAGATGCATCACGGAGGCACGCAATCTCTGGCAGGCCCTTCCGGCCGAAGAACCTTTGCGCGCGTCTGCGCTCCCCGCCCGCTGCGGCGGCGCGGGGAGAGCCAACTGCGCGTCAGAAGGGCAGCTCGATTCCGGGCCGGGCGCTGCGGATGGCGCGGCGGAAATCCGCCTTGATACGTTCCAGCGCTGCCTCGTCGTCGGCCTCGAAGCGCAGCACCACCACCGGCGTCGTGTTCGACGGTCGCGCCAGCCCGAAGCCGTCGGCATATTCGACGCGCACCCCGTCGATGGTGATGATCTCGCGGGCGCCCTGGAAGCCGGCGCCGCGTTTCAGTTCGTCCACCAGCACGAAGGGTTCTCCTTCCTTCATCTTGAGGTTGATCTCGGGCGTGGCGGCGGAGTCGGGCAGCGCTTTGAGCACGGCATTCGAGTCCGCGCTGCGCGACAGGATCTCCAGCAGCCGACAGCCGGCGTAGAGGCCGTCGTCGAAGCCGTACCAGCGCTCCTTGAAGAAGACGTGCCCGCTCATCTCGCCGGCTAGCGGCGCACCGGTTTCCCGAAGCTTGGCCTTGATGTGCGAATGCCCGGTCAGCCACATCAGCGGCTCGCCGCCGCGGGCACGGATCCAGCCGGCGAGGTTGCGCGTGCATTTCACGTCATACACGATCTGCGCGCCCGGGTTGCGCTGGAGCACGTCATCGGCGAACAGCATCAGCTGGCGGTCGGGGTAGATGATATGGCCGTCCTTGGTTACGACGCCGAGGCGGTCGCCGTCGCCGTCGAAGGCCAGGCCGAGTTCGGCGTCGGTCTCGCCCAGCCGCCGGATCACGTCCTGCAGGTTCTCCGGCTTTGACGGATCCGGGTGATGGTTGGGGAAGTTGCCGTCCACTTCGCAGAACAGTTCGTCCACCTCGCAGCCCAAGGCGCGGAACAGTCTCGGCGCCACGTCGCCGGCCACGCCGTTGCCGCAATCCATGACGATCTTCATCCTGCGCGCGAGCTTGACGTCGCCGGCGATGCGCTCGATGTAGGCCTGGCGGATGTCGGCACGGGATACCGTGCCGCTGCCGCTCGCCAGGTCGCCGCGCTCGAGGCGCCGGCGCAGATCCTGGATCTTCGCCCCGGCCAGGGTCTCGCCGTCCAGCACCATCTTTAGGCCGTTGTAGTCGGGCGGGTTGTGGCTGCCGGTGACGCTGATGGCGCTGCCGGTGCCGAGCTGGAAGGCGGCGAAATAGCTGAGCGGCGTCGGCACCATGCCGATATCCACCACATTCACACCCGCGGCGCAGATGCCCTGCGCCAGCGCCTGCGCCAGCTCCGGGCCGGACAGCCGGCCGTCGCGGCCGATGGCGATGGCGGTCTGGTTGCGCGCCCTCGCTTCGGAGCCGATGGCGCGGCCGATGGCGCGGACCGATTCCGCCGTCAGGGTCTTGCCGACGATGCCGCGAATGTCATAGGCCTTGAAGATCTCCGCTGCAGGTAGGTTCATGGTTCGTCTCGGGGCTCGATGTCGAAGGCCGAATTATCTCATCGCTCGCGGCCGCCGCGAGCCGCGCGCTCACACGCCGAAGAAGCTGAGAACGCGCTCGGGCAGCCAGTGCAGGCGGCCCGGCGGCGGCCCGCTGACGAAGCCCACATGGCCGCCCTGGGCCGGGTATTCCAGCGTCACGTACTTGGAGACCTGGGTTTCGCTCGGCAATGCGGCGGCGGGCAGGAACGGGTCATTGCGCGCATTGACGATCAGGGTCGGAACGCGGATGCGCCGCAGCCAGGGTTTGCTGCTGGCGCGCACCCAGTAGTCGGAGGCACTGCGAAAGCCGTGCAGCGGCGCCGTCACTGCGTCGTCGAAGTCGTACAGCGTGCGCGCTGCCAGCACCCGTTCCCGGTCCAGCAGGCCGGGGTGGCGGACGAGTTTGGCCAGCGCGTTGCGCTTCAGGGTCTGCAGAAAATTCTGCGCATAGACCAGGCGGTTGAAGCCGCGGCCGAGGGACTCGCCGGCGGCGGTGAGATCGAGGGGCGCGCAGACGGCGGCGGCTGCGTCCACCACCGCCACCGCGTCCGCGCCCGATTTCCCCAGCCATTTCAGCAGTGCATTGCCGCCCAGCGAAACGCCGGCGGCGAAGCGTGGGCGCTGCGGGTGGAGGGCCTGCAGGCGGCGCAGGATCCAGTCGATTTCGAGGTAATCGCCGGAATGATAGGCGCGCGGCATGCGGTTGAGCTCGCCCGAGCAGCCGCGGAAGTGGGGCACCACGCCGCACAGGCCGTGCGCCGCGACCGCCTGCATCACCTCGCGCGCGTAGTGGCTGTGCGAGCTGCCCTCGAGACCGTGGAACAGGACTACCAGGGGTGCGCCGGGCGGGCCGTCGATCCAGTCGAGGTCGATGAAGTCGCCGTCCGGCGTGTCCCAGCGCTCGCGGCGATAGGCCGGCGCCGCGCTCTTGATGAGCAGCGGATAGATGGTCTGGGCATGTGCGCCGGGCAGCCAGGTCGGCGCGCGGTAGGGCGCGGATCGCAGCCGCGGCGGCTTCAATGCAGGATCTTCGGCATGTCGGGCATCACCTCGGGCGGCGCCGGGGAGGCGTGATGCACCAGCATGCGCCAGCCCAGCGGCCCGCGCAGATAGACATTGGTCGCCACCACCGGCGGGCGCGGATTGTCCTCGCCGGCCAGGGTGATGTTCTCATGCACGCTGTGCACCGACAGCAGCATGCCCTGCAGCGCCACGGTGTTCGAAATCTGCACCTTCATCCGGGTGCCGCCGCCGAAGATCCGGCGCCAGCTTTCCTGCACCAGGGCGTAGCCCGACAGGCGCGGCCCGGTCGGATGCACGCAGACGATCTCCTCGTCTTCGGCCCAGACCGACATCATGGCATCGAGGTCGGTCCGCTCCAGCGCTTCGTAGAAGGCGGCCTCGGCGTCCTGGGGCGTTGCGTAGAATGGCTTCTTGCGTTCCATTTGTCATGAACCCGAGGGTTGCGCGGCGGCTGCCCGCGCGAGCCGCGCATCGATGCGCGCCAGCACCTGCTCCGGTTTGAGTTCCAGCATACAGCGGAAGTGTCCCAGCGGGCACTCGCGCTTGAAGCAGGGGCTGCATTCGATCTCGAGCCACAGCACGTCCGCCGCCGGCGACAGGGGCGGCGTGAAGCGCGGGCTGGACGAGCCGAACAACGCCAGCAGCGGCCGATCCAGCGCCGCCGCCACGTGCATCAGGCCGGAGTCGTTGGTGACCACGAAGCGGGCCGCTGCCAGCAGGTCGATGGCCTGGTCGAGGCCGGTGGCGCCGCACAGATTGCGGCAGGCGCCGGGGGCGAGGGTGGCGATCTCGGCGCCGACCGCCTTGTCCTTGCCCGATCCAATGAGCCATACGGCATGGCCACGGGCGGACAGGGTGCGCGCCAGTTCGGCGAAATAGGCGCTCGGCCAGCGCTTGGCGGGGCCGTATTCGGCGCCGGGGCAGAAGGCCACCGGCGCTGGGTCGTCCGCCAGCCCCAGGGCCGCCAGGGTCGCCTTGTGCCGGGCGTCGTCCGTGGCGAGGCGCGGTTGCGGCGGCGCTTCGCCCAGACGCGAGCCGGCCGGGTCGGCCAGCGCCGCATAGCGCTGCACGATCTTCGGCAGCGCCGCCTTGTCGAGGGTGTGGCGGTTGTTCAGCAGGCCATAGCGCGCCTCGCCCGTGTAGCCGGTGCGCTTGGGGATGCGGGCGAAGAACGGCACCAGCGCCGACTTCCAGGAATTGGGCAGGACGATGGCTTCGTCGTAGGCTGTTGCGCGCAATTCCTTCCCCAGCCGCAGCCTTGCCGCCAGAGCGAATTCGCCGTGGGCGAACGGATTGTCGATGACGCGCCGCACTTCCGGCATGCGCTGCAGCACCGGCGCCACCCAGACTGGCGCCATCACGTCCAGCGCCAGGCCGGGGTGATTCCGGTGCAGGCACACGAACAGGGGTTGGGCGGCGACCGTATCGCCGATCCAGGACGGCGCGACGACGAGGATTTTCATCGGGTGCACGCTGGCGCGTGGGACGGGCGGGGTCGCCCCTCTCCGCTTGCAGCCGGCGCCTTGGCCTTCACCGCCCGGTCAGTGGTGACCCTTGGGCCGCTCGCCCTTGAACAGGTAGTGTGTGCCGCAATACGGACAGGACGCTTCGCCGCTCTTCAGCACGTCGAGGAATACCCGGGGGTGGCGCGCCCAGAGGGGCGAACCGGGCAGCGGGCAGTGCAGCGGCAGGTCCTTGGCCGCGACTTCGACAACGCGGGACTGGTCTTTCCGATTGGCTTCGCTCATGACTCGGGCCTCGCCTGATCAAACGTACGCCAGCCACTCTTCGTGGGCCGGCAGCCTGCCGTTCACCAGGTCGAAGAACAGGGATTGGATGCGGGTGGTGACCGGGCCGCGCCGGCCTTCGCCGATGACCCGGTTGTCGAGTTCGCGGATCGGCGTCACTTCCGCCGCCGTGCCGGTAAAGAACGCTTCGTCGGCGATATAGACGTCGTCGCGGGTGAGCCGCTTGGAAATGACCTGGTAGCCGAGTTCCCGCGCCAGGGCGATGACGGTGGAGCGGGTGATGCCGGTGAGGGCCGAGGCGATTTCCGGCTCGTAGATGGCGCCGTCGCGCACGATGAACAGGTTCTCGCCGGCGCCTTCGGCGACGAAACCCTCGGTGTCCAGCAGCAGCGCCTCGTCGTAGCCGTCGTGGGTGGCTTCCAGGTTGGCGAGGATGGAGTTGGCATAGGTGGTCGCCACCTTGGCGCGCGCCATGGTGACATTCACGTGATGGCGCGCGAACGATGCCGTCTTGACGCGGATGCCCTTTTCCAGCCCTTCCGCGCCGAGATAGGCGCCCCACGGCCAGGCCGCGATCGCTACATGCACCCGGGCGCCGATGGGCGACACGCCCATCTTCTCCGAACCGTAGAAGGCGATCGGCCGCACGTAGCACGAGTCCAGCTTGTTGGCGCGCACCACTTCCTTCTGCGCTTCCATGAGCGTCGCCCGGTCGTAGGGGATCTGCATCATGTAGATATGGGCCGAGTTGTAGAGGCGGTCGGTGTGCTCCTTGAGACGGAAGATGGCGGTGCCCTTGTCCGTCTTGTACGCGCGCAGGCCTTCGAAGACGGAGAGGCCGTAGTGCAGCGAATGGGTGAGCACGTGGGTGTTGGCTTCGCGCCAGGGTACGAGCTTGCCGTCGTACCAGATGAATCCGTCGCGGTCCGCCATCGACATGGTGTTTCTCCGGGAGATTCCAGTAGGAAAGCGCGGATTCTAGCGCAATTCCGCGAAGCGGCCGAAGCGGCGCCGCCGGCGCGGTAAAATGGCGCTTGTGCCGGTCCCGGAGCGCACGGCTTGTCCGCTTCGGTGCCCGGCGCGAACGGCGGCTCCCCTGACCCTGTGCTATGCGGAACATGATCTGGAAACCCAATGTCACCGTCGCGGCGGTGATCGAGCACGACGGACGATTCCTGCTGGTGGAGGAGGAGACCGGCGACGGCATCCGCTTCAACCAGCCCGCCGGCCACCTCGACGAAGGCGAGTCGCTGGTGGACGCCGTCGTGCGCGAGACGCGGGAGGAAACCGCCTACGACTTCGTGCCGCGCTTCCTGGTCGGCGTGTATCAGTGGCGCCGCCCCGCCGGCGACATCACCTACCTGCGCTTCGCTTTCGGCGGCGAAGTGAGCGGGCACGAACCGCAGCAGCCGCTGGACGCCGGGATCCTGCGCGCGCTGTGGCTGACGCCGCAGGAACTGGATGCGCAGCGCGCGCTGCATCGCAGTCCGCTGGTGGCGCAATGCATCGCCGACTATCGTGCCGGCCGCCGCTACCCGCTGGACTTGGTCACCCACTACGCATGAGGCCGCGCCTCGTCCCGCTGCTGCTTCTATCCGTGCTCGCGCCCCTGGCGCAGGCCGGGGCGGAGGTCGACATCTGCTTCAACTATGGCTGCCAGACCGAGGCGCGCATCCGCTACTCCGATCCCCAGCTCGAAGCGGTGGGGCGCCTGCTGGCGGGTGCCGAGGATGCGGGGCGCGAGCGCGCACTGCTGGCGCTGGTGATCGGCCAGCTTTACGGCTGGGCCGGGGAGCAGTCCGCCATCCGCAACGATCGCGGCGGCGACTATGCGGACGACGCCGCGTACGGACGCATGGACTGCATCGATCACGCCGAGTCCACCACGCGCCTGCTGCGCCTGCTGGAGACGCGCGGCTGGCTGCGCTTCCATCGCGTGCAGGAGGTGGTGCGGCGCTCGCGCTTCGTGCTCGACCAGCACTTCTCCGCAGTGGTGGAGGAGATCGAAGCGCCGGCGAGTGCGCTGCCCGCCGCCCCTGCGCCGCTTGCCGCTGCAATGCCGCCGGCAGCCAACCTGTCCGCCGGCCCGCGGGCACGCTTCGTGGTCGATTCCTGGTACTACGATAACGGCATGGCGGCGGTGGTGCTGCCGCTGGATCAATGGCTGGAGGGAGCGGGACCCGATGTCTGAGACGCGGACGGTGGTGGTGGGCATGTCGGGCGGCGTCGATTCGTCGGTCGCCGCCATGCTGCTGAAGGAGCAGGGCTGGCATGTGGTCGGCCTGTTCATGAAGAACTGGGAGGACGACGACGACGACGAGTACTGCTCGACGCGCCAGGACCTGATCGACGTCGCCGCCGTGGCCGACATCCTGGGCATCGAACTGGAGGTGGTGAACTTCTCCGCCGCCTACAAGGAGCGCGTGTTCAGCGAGTTCCTGCGCGAATACCGGGCCGGCCGCACGCCCAACCCGGACGTGCTGTGCAACGCCGAAATCAAGTTCAAGGCCTTCCTCGATCATGCGCTGGATCTGGGCGCGCAGCGCATCGCCACCGGCCACTATGCCCAGGTGCGGGAGGTGGACGGCGAGTTCCAGTTGCTCAAGGCCGAGGACGGCACCAAGGACCAGAGCTATTTCCTCTACCGGCTCAACCAGCAGCAACTGTCGAAGGTCCTGTTTCCGCTGGGGCAGATCTACAAGCGCGACGTGCGCAAGATCGCGCAGCACGCGCGGCTGCCGAATCACGCCAAGAAGGATTCCACCGGCATCTGTTTCATCGGCGAGCGGCCGTTCCGCGATTTCCTGTCGCGCTATCTGCCGCCGCAGCCGGGCGAGATCCGCACCCTGGAGGGCAAGGTGCTGGGGCGGCATCAGGGCCTGATGTACTACACCCTCGGCCAGCGCAAGGGCCTGGGCATAGGAGGTGTGGCCGGCGGCGAGGATGCCGCGGGCGAGCACGACGCCTGGTACGTCGTGCGCAAGGACATGGCGGCGAACGCGCTCTATGTGGTGCAGGGCCACGACCATCCGGCGCTGCTGACCGAGCGCATCGTCGCCGCCGACCTGTCCTGGGTGAGCGGCCGCCTGCCGCACACGCACTGGGTATACACCGCCAAGACGCGCTACCGCCAGCCGGATGCGGCGTGCGAGATCGAAGCGGTGGATGCGCAGCGCTGCGAGATCGCCTTCGCCGCGCCGCAGTGGGCGGCGACGCCCGGACAGTCGGTGGTGGTGTACGAGTCCCGGGTCTGCCTCGGCGGCGGCATCATCGCGTAGCCGCGTCTCGTCGCGGCCATCACGGCGCCGGGCGCGGCAGCTCCAGTCTCGCCTCCAGCCCTCCGCCCTGGCGCCGGTGCAGGCTCAGGCGCCAGCCGTTGGCATGCGCCAGTTGGCGCGCGATCGCCAGTCCAAGGCCGCTGCCGCCGGTGGCCTTGCTGCGCGAGCTTTCGAGGCGGTGGAAGGGACGGAACACCGCCTCCATCTGGTCCTCGGGAATGCCCGGTCCGCGGTCCAGCACCGCGATGCGGACCGCCTCCGCCGTTTCGCTGCACAGGATCTCGACGGCCTTGCCTTCGCCATAGCGCACGGCGTTCTCGATCAGGTTGCAGAGCACGCGCCGCAGCGCCATGGCGCCGGCGCGGACATGGCAGCGGCAGTCGCGAATTTCGATCTGCGTCCCGCCGGCGCCGACATCCGGCGCCAGCCGCTCGATCATCTGCTGCAGGTCCACGTCCTGCGCTTCCTCCCGCTGCAGACCGCGCGCCAGTTCCAGGAAGGAACCGATGAGCCGGTTCATTTCCTCGAGATCGCTCTGCAGGCGCGCGCTCAGCTTGGCGTCGGTGTCCGCCGGCAGCATTTCCAGGGCGACGCGCATGCGCGCCAGCGGCGAGCGCAGGTCGTGGGAGACGCCGGCGAGGAGGGTGGTACGGTTGGCGAGGAGCTCGCGCACCTCCTGCCCCATGCGGTTGAAGCTGCGGGCGAGATCCGCCAGTTCCTGGGGACCGGTTTCGGGCAGCAGTCCGGACGCCTCGCTCTGGCCGACGCTCGCGGTAGCCTGCGCCAATTGCGCCAGCGGGCCGGTGATGCGCCGCGCCAGCAGGTGTGCCGTGAGCCAGATCAAGACGATGCCCGCCAGCAGCACCACCGCTCCTGCCAACGGCAGTTGCACGCTGATGCGGCTCTGGGGAAAGCCGATGCGGATGGTGCGACCACCCGCCGGCAGTTCGGCCCAGAACCAGTTCTCTTCCCAGTCGGTGATCTTGACGTGGATCTTCTGACCGGTGCGGCGGCTGAGGGCGCCTTCCAGCAAGCGGATATACGGGTAATGGTGGGCATGCACCGGCAGCGGTTCGCTCATGTCCGCCTGCAGCCACAGGTTGTGCTTGTCCACCAGTTCGTCCTCGAAGGCGGAGCGCGTGTCCGGCGGCAGTTCGGTCCAGGTCTGGACGGAGAGCGTCATCAGGGCCGCCAGATCCTCGGCCGAGTGGCGGGCCATCGGCACCAGCAGGAACCAGGCGACCGCCGTGAGGGCGATGACGATGAAGACGGCGAAGGCGATGGTGAGGGTGCGTGCCGTCTGCGCGGCGAGCCTGACGCGCCCGCGCGCGGAATTCACGGCGCCGTGCCCTTGGGCGAGAACAGATAGCCTTCGCCGCGCACGGTGCGGATGTAGGCGGGCGCTGCGGGATCCTCCTCGATCTTGCGCCGCAGGCGCGTGATGCGCACGTCGATGCTGCGGTCGAAGGGCGCCCGCTCGTAGCCCTTGAGCAAGTCCATGAGGGTGTCGCGCGACAGCACGCGATTCGGATGCTCGACGAAGACCCGCAGCAGCGCGAAATCGGCCGTGGTCACGCCGACCTCGGCGCCGCCGCGGGTGAGGCGGTGGGCGGCGAGGTCGAGTTTGTAGGGACCGAAAGCATAAGTGTCCTGGGACGTGGCCGCGGCCGCCGTGCCATCCCGGCGCCGCAGCACGGCGCGGATGCGCGCCAGCAGTTCGCGCGGACTGAAGGGCTTGGCCAGATAGTCGTCGGCTCCGACTTCGAGACCGACGACGCGGTCGATCTCCTCGCCGCGGGCCGATAGCATGATGATGGGTGTCGCGCCCTGGCCGCGCAGCCAGCGCGCCAGCGACAGGCCATCCTCTCCCGGCAGCATGAGGTCGAGGATGATGAGGTCGGGCTGTCCCTCGGCGAGCCGCTGCCGCATGCTGTCGCCGTCCCCGGCTTCCCGCACCGCCAGGCCGTTGGCGCCCAGGTAGTCGCGCAGCAAGTCGCGCAGGCCGGCGTCGTCATCGACCACTAGAATGTCCGGTTTGCTCGCGTCCATGGGCAGACTATACAAAACAAGTGGCGGAATGTGCATTTGCCGGAACGTCGGTAACACACTGTAACCAACTGTCGGAAACGGGAAATGCCCGGGCAACGAGGGGAAGGGAAGATGGCACCAAGCGCAAACGCACCGAACGCAGTGAGACAGCAGCCGACCATGAAAACGTGCAGTACCCACCTTGTCGTCGCCGTCGTTGCCCTCCTCGGTCCGGCTGCGGCATGGGCCGGGAACGGAGGAATGCCGGCGAATGCCCGGCTGCTGCTCGCTGCGACGGATGTGGTACAGAACGACGCCGCAACCGAGGCGGAACGGATGCACCAGCGCATCCGGCAGCGTCAGCAGACGCCGGTGCCGCCGGCGCAGGCGCCGTATGGTATCGGATACGAGGCGCGCAAGGGCATGCCGACGGAAGACGTGGAGGCGGAGAGCCGCGTTCAGCCAGCGGAGCGTATCGAGCGGCCGGAGCGGGTCGAGGCGCCGGAGCGGGTCGAACGGCCGGTGCGGATCGAGCGCGTGGAGCGGGTCGAGCGTCCGGGTGTCGAACGGGCCGGGCGTGGCGGTCGCTGAATTCGGCGACAACCAGGGCAATGTTATAGGAGCACCGAGGTGAGAGAGCTAACCAGGATTGCAGGAATCGTCGCGCTGGCATTGGTCAGCAGCGTGGCGCTCGCACGGGGCGGACCCGGCGGCAGCGGCGGTGGTCTAGGCGCCGCAGATCGCGCCATGAACCGCGAACGCGTGATGACCATGGAGCGGCGGGAAGTGCAGTCGCAATTCCAGCACCGCGAGCGCGTTGACTCCCGCAATGGTCAGGGCGCAGGTTTCGACCAGGATCAGGACAGGCTGCGCACGCGCGACGAGCTGCGCACGCAGGATCGATTACATCAACAGTGAGGACGCATACGACCCAGACATCTCCCAGTTCTACCCTCCCTCCGCAAGCCGACCGCAGCGGGAGCCAGCGGCGGCTGCCTACCCCACCGGACTGGACCCCCGGTGGGGTTTTTTCTTGTCAAGCCACCGGCACGGTGTCAACGAACGACGGCCGCTGCATCAGTTTGTCGTAGAGGCGGGCGAGGTTGGGGTAGGGGGTGCGCCAGTCGATATCCGCGAAGCGGAACACCAGGTAGCCGAGGGCGCAGCCGCAGGCGATGTCCGCCAGGGTCAGCGCGTTGCCCTGGCACCACGGCCCGTCGCCCAGATCCGCCGCCATCGCCTTCAGCCCGAGCGCGATCTTTTCGCGCTGGCGCTCGATCCAGGACGAGCTGCGCTCGCCGTCCGGGCGCTTGGCTTCGAGAAATACCGCGGCTGCGGCATCGCAAACGCCGTCGGCCAGGGCCTCCCAGCGCTTGACCTGGATGCGCTCGCGGTTGGTCTGCGGAAAGATGCGATTGTTGGGGGAAACCGAGTCCAGGTACTCGACGATGACGCGCGAATCGAACAGCGTGTTGCCGTCGTCCAGCACCAGCACCGGGATCTTGCCCAGGGGATTGTATTTCGCCACCTGGGTGTCGGGAGCCCAGGGGGAGTCGACGATGAATTCGTACTCGATCTTCTTTTCGGCGAGAACGATGCGTGCCTTGCGGGCGTAGGGGCTGGTAAGGGAACCGATCAGTTTCATCTGGGATCCGCCGTGTGGTTCGCTCGATTATAGCATCGGCCTTCGCCGCGGCCCGCGCCGGCGGCCGGCGCGTCTGGGGCGCGTGATAAAATCCGCGCCTGATCCGCTCTCTGCCCGCACCATGAACTTCGCCCCGATTTCCGCACTTTCCCCGCTGGACGGCCGCTATGCCGACAAGGTCGCGGACCTGCGCCCCCACTTTTCCGAGTACGGACTGATCCGCAACCGCGTGCGGGTCGAGATCGCCTGGCTCAAGGCCCTCGCTGCCGAGCCCGCGATCGCCGAAATCCGGCCCTTCTCGCCGGCCACGCTGGCGGAACTCGATACGGTGGTGGAGTCGTTCTCCGCCGGCGACGCGGAGCAGGTGAAGCAGATCGAGGCGCGCACCAATCACGACGTCAAGGCCATGGAGTACTGGCTCAAGCAGCGCCTCGCCGCCAACGCGCAGGTGCAGCAGGCTTCCGAATTCATCCACTTCGCCTGCACTTCCGAGGACATCAACAACGTTTCCCACGCGCTGATGCTGCAGGAGGCGCGCGATGCCGTGCTGCTGCCGGCGCTGCGCAAAGTGGTGGCGCGGCTGCGCGAACTGGCGCACCAATGCGCCGATCTGCCGCTGCTCGCGCGCACCCACGGCCAGCCGGCGACGCCCTCCACCCTGGGCAAGGAAATGGCGAACGTCTGCGCGCGCCTCGAGCGCGCCTGCGACCGCGTCGCGGCCGTGAGCCTGACTGCCAAGTTCAACGGCGCCGTGGGCAACTACAACGCGCATCTGGCGGCCTTTCCGGATTTCGACTGGGAGGGTTTCAACCGCCGCTTCATCGAGTCCTTCGGCCTCGAATTCAATCCCTACACTATCCAGATCGAGCCGCACGACGCCATGGCCGAGCTGTTCGACGCCGTGGCGCGGGCCGACACCATCCTGCTCGACCTGTGCCGTGACTGCTGGCTCTATGTTTCGCTGGGCTATTTCCGGCAGAGAACGAAAGCGGGCGAGGTCGGATCGTCCACCATGCCGCACAAGGTGAATCCGATCGACTTCGAGAATGCCGAGGGCAACCTCGGCCTGGCCAATGCCCTGCTGCGCCATCTCTCCGACAAGCTGCCGGTGTCGCGGCTGCAGCGCGACCTGTCCGACTCCACCGTGCTGCGCAACATGGGGGTGGCCTTCGGTCACGCGCTGCTCGCCTGCGACTCCTGCCTCAAAGGCCTGGCCAAGCTGGAGGCCGATCCCAAGCGCCTGGCCGAGGATCTGGACGAAGCCTGGGAGGTGCTGGCCGAGCCGATCCAGACTGTGATGCGCCGCTATGGCGTGCCCAACCCCTACGAGCAGTTGAAGGACCTGACCCGCGGCCGCGCCATCTCCCGCGACAGCCTGCACCAGTTCGTGCGCAACCTGGCGATACCCGAGGCGGAACGGCAGCGCCTGCTCGCCATGACTCCGTCGAGTTATGTGGGCAAGGCGGCCGAGCTGGCGCGCCGCATCTGACAGCCTGTCGTGGCACCGGACGGGCAGAGGAGGAACATGAGCAGACGATTCGGGCGGGTTGCCGCCCTCGCGCTATGCCTCGCGTCGGCAGCAGCGGCGGCCGAGAAGGGTGGCTATGACGAAGGCTATCGCCACGGCTTCCAGGATGGCTACCAACAGGGCCTGGAAGCGGGGCGCGCCGGAGCCGCTGTGCGGCCCGAGGGACCGCCGCGCCGGCCGCTGCCGCCGCCGGACCCGCGCAACATCCTCGTGATCCAGGCGGATTACGGCAGCGGCGGGCGCAACTGCGATGCCACGGCCCGTGTTGCTGCACGGCTCAATGGCAAGCGCTCCGGAACGATCGAAGTGGGCAACCGCCTCTGCGGCGATCCGGCGCCAGGCCAGCGCAAATACCTGCGCATACTGTATCTTTGCGGCGGCGAGCAGCGCGAGGTGGTTGCCTTCGAGCGCCGCGCGCTCGACATCCGCTGCGATTGATCCGCCCGGAATAAATCGGCGCGCCGGGCTGTTAGCGCTATGCCAGTCCGATGGTAATCATTCTTTCATTCACAAGGGGTAAGCATGAAACTGAAGAATCTCGCATTCGCCGTCGTCGCCATGGGCGTCGCTTCCGGCGTCCTGGCCCAGGTCAAGCCCGAGGACCAGATCCGCTACCGCCAGTCCGTCATGAACGTCATGGGCCGCAGCTTCGGCGCCCTCAACGGCATGGCCAAGGGCGAGGCACCCTACAACAAGGACGCCGCCGCCAAGAACGCCGCCATCGTCGAGATGATGAGCGGTCTGCCGGCCCCCGCCTTCGGTGCCGGCACGGAAAAGGGCGCGCCCACCAAGGCCGACATGAAGGTCTGGAGCGAGGGCGAGAAGTTCAAGACCGCCTATGACAAGATGGTGGGGGAGGTGAAGAAGCTTCCCGCGGCTGCCGGTGAGGAAGCGACTCTCAAGGCGCAGGTGGGCGAAGTGGGCAAGGCCTGCAAGGGCTGCCACGATGATTTCCGGCTGAAGGAGTTCCGCAACTGAGTCGCGCAGGAGCGCAACGAAAAGCCGCCTGCGGGCGGCTTTTCTGTCGGCGCGGGCGGCGTTCAGACCTTGTTCACGAGATACCAGACGGCGGCAGCGGCGATGGCCAGCACGACAGCGCCCAACAGGACATGCCCGCCGCGTGCCGCGGCCGAGGCCATGCTCGCCGGCAGATCTTTTCTTCCGGTGACCATGGCACGCACCAGATTCTCGCCCTTGACGAAGCGGTAGAAGGCGATCGCCGCGAGGTGGATGCCGATGAGGGTGAGGAGCAGCGCGAAGTTGGCCTCGTGCGCGTCGGCGAGCGTGTCGGAGGTGCGGTTGCTGACGAGCTTTGCCAGCGGACCCTCGACGCCGAGATCCTCGTCCGCGATGAAAAGCCCGGTCCCGACCTGAACGGCGAGGCAGGCCAGCAGGAGGATGACCGACCAGCCGCCGAGGGGGTTGTGGCCGACATGCGGCGGTCCGCCGAGCTTCGCCGCCAGATCCGCGAGATAACCGAGGACGGCGCCCGGTCCGCGCACGAAATTGGCGAAGCGGGCATAGGTGCCGCCGAGAAACCCCCATGCCAAACGGAAGAGGAGCAGCGCCAGAATCGCGTAGCCCGACCACTTGTGCCAGTCCATGAAGGTGGAGCCGAGATCTTCGGCGAGTTCCCCGGAGATGCCGCTGAAGGCCACCAGCAGCACCAGCGACCAATGGAACAAGCGGGTCGGCAGATCCCACACGGGAATCGCCTGCTGTTCGGATGGCCTGTACATCGCGGCGGTCGCAGAGGCGACGGGGGTCGGGGCGTGAAGGACGGAACCGACGCTGCGCTCAGACCACCGCTTCTTCCTTTTCCTTCTTCGGCTTGATGAACTGTTCGCGCGACACGCCGAGCCACATCACCAGCGGGCTCGACACCAGCACCGAGGAATAGATGCCGAACAGGATGCCGATGGTCAGCGCCAGCGCGAAATAGAACAGGGAAGGGCCGCCGAACAGCAGCATGGCCAGCACCACCATCTGCGTGCTGCCGTGGGTGATGATGGTGCGGCTCATGGTGCGGGTGATGGCGTTGTTGATGATCTCCGGCACCGTCGCCTTGCGCATCTTGCGGAAGTTCTCGCGGATGCGGTCGAAAACCACGACCGACTCGTTCACCGAGTAGCCGAGGATGGCGAGCACCGCGGCCAGCACCGGCAGCGAGAACTCCCACTGGAAGAAGGCGAAGAAGCCGAGGATGATTACCACGTCATGCATGTTGGCGATGATGGCCGAGACGGCGAAGCGCCATTCGAAGCGTATCGCCAGGTAGATCATGATGCCGGCGCAGACCAGCAGCAGGGCGAGGGACCCGTCCGAGGCCAGTTCCCCGCCCACCTGCGGGCCGACGAACTCGATGCGCCGCAGTTGCGGCTTGTTCACTCCGGCGGACAGTGCCGCCATTACTTTCTCGCTGACGCGGGCCGAATCCAGACCCTTGCTCGCCGGCAGGCGGATGAGGAAGTCGCGCGCGGTGCCGAAGTTCTGCACCTGGGCGTCGACGAATCCTCCTTTTTCCAGCGCGGCCCGGATCTCATCGACCTGCGGCGGCTGTTGGTAGGTCACTTCGACCAGGGTGCCGCCGGTGAACTCGACACTGAAATGGAGCCCCTTGGCCACCAGGAAGAACACGGCGAGGAGAAAGGTCACCACTGAAATCACGTTGAAGATCAACGCGTATTTCATGAAGGGTATGTCTTTTCTGATGCGGAAGAATTCCATCTGCTATTCCTTCGAGGCTGCGGTTCGCTGAATCAATAGGCTTCCGAGCCGGGTTTCCAGACCTGTCCGATGGACAAGTGATCCAGCTTGCGGCGGCGGCCGTACCAGAGGTTCACCATGGCGCGCGACACCGTCACCGCGCTGAAGATCGAAGTCAGGATGCCGAGGCAGAGCACGACGGCGAAGCCGCGCACCGGGCCGGAGCCGAAAATGAGCAGCGCCAGGCCGGCGATCAGCGTGGTGACGTTGGAGTCGAGGATGGTGTCGAACGCGCGCTCGTAGCCGGCGTGGATCGCTGCCTGGGGCGTGGAGCCGCCACGCAGCTCCTCGCGCACCCGTTCGTTGATCAGCACGTTGGCATCGATGGCCATGCCCAGCGTCAGCGCGATTGCGGCCATGCCGGGAAGGGTCAAAGTGGCCTGCAGCAGCGACAGCAGAGCGACCAGGAACAGCAGGTTCGCGCCCAGGGCCAGCACCGAGATGAAGCCGAACATCACGTAATAGACGATCATGAACACGCTCACCATGGCGAAGCCGTAGAGCGTCGAGTCGAAGCCCTTCTTGATATTCTCGGCGCCGAGGCTGGGGCCGATGGTGCGCTCCTCGATGATGTCCATGGGGGCGGCCAGCGCGCCGGCGCGCAGCAGCAGGGCGGTGTCGTTGGCCTCCACCGTGCTCATCTTGCCGCCGGAAATCTGCACCCGTCCGCCGCCGATCTCGGTGCGGATCACCGGCGCCGTGACCACCTCGCCCTTGCCTTTCTCGATCAGCAGGATGGCCATGCGCTTGCCGACGTTCTCCCGCGTCACGTCCTTGAAAATCTTGGCGCCGGCGGAGTCGAGCGACAGATGCACCGCCGGCTCCTGGGTTTGGTTGTCGAAGCCGGGCTGGGCATCGGTGAGGCGGTCGCCGGTCAGCACCACCTGCTTCTTCACCAGCAACTGGGCGCCGCCGCGCTCGGTGTGCAGTTCGGTGCCGAACGGCACCTGCCCCTGCAGCGCCGCCTCCAGCGCACCGGGAGCGTCGTCCACCATGCGGATTTCCAGGGAGGCGGTGCGGCCGAGAATGTCCTTCGCCTTGGCCGTGTCCTGCACCCCCGGCAGTTGCACCACGATGCGGTCCGCGCCCTGCTGCTGGATCACCGGTTCGGCGACGCCGAGCTCGTTGATGCGGTTGTGCAGGGTGGTGATGTTCTGCTTGAGGGCGAATTCCTGGATGCGCTTCTGTGCCGGCTCGGTCATGGCGGCGCTGAGCTTGAATTCCGTACCTTCCTGGCTTTCCGTGAGTGTGACATCGGGCTGGGAACTGGAGATGACATCCCTGGCCTTGTCCCGCGTCTCCTGGTCGCGGAACCGGACCACGACGTTCATGCCCTCGCGATTGACGCCGCCGTGGCGGATGTTCTTGTCCCGCAGCAGGCTGCGCAGGTCCGCCGCCGTCGCGTCCAGGCGCTTGGTGATCGCGCCCTTCATATCCACCTGGAGCAGGAAGTGCACGCCGCCGCGCAAGTCCAGCCCCAGGTACATCGGAAGCGCGCCGATGGCCCGCAGCCATTGCGGCGAACTGGAGAGCAGGTTGAGGGCCACGACGTAGGTCGCATCCGCGGGGTCGGGGTTGAGGGCCTTCTCGATCGTGTCCTTGGCCTTGATCTGCGTATCGGTGTCCTTGAAGCGCACGCGCACGCTGTTGAAGTCGGTGATCATTCCCTCGTCCGGCACGTTCGCCGCCTTCAGCACCTCCTCGACGCGCTGTGCCAGCTTGGCATCGACCTTGACCGTGACCTTGGCGCTCGACACCTGCACCGCCGGCACCTCGCCGAAGAAATTCGGCAGGGTGTAGAGCAGGCCGAGGATGATCGTGATGACGACGATCGCGTTTTTCCAGAGGGGATAGCGGTTCATAGTTCAGCGACGCGTTAAGGGTTGGCGGAGCGAGGGGAGCGGGGGGCGCATGCCGATGCCGTGCCCCGGTTCGGACTTCTCACAGCGTTTTCAGCGTTCCCTTGGGCAGGACGGTCGCCACCGCCGCCTTCTGCACGGAGATTTCGACGTTGTCCGCGATTTCGAGGCCGATGTAGCCCTCTCCGACCTTGGTGATTTTGCCGGCGACGCCGCCCTGGGTTACCACCTCGTCGCCCTTGGCCAGGGATTCCACCATGGTCTTGTGCTCCTTGGACTTCTTCATCTGCGGCCGGATCATGAGGAACCACAGCACCACGAACATGAGGATGATGGGCAGCAGCCCCATGAGGCCGCCGGTGGGGTCGGCGGAAGCGGGCGCGCCCTGCGCATAAGCATTTGCGATCAACACAGTACTCTCCGAAAACTGAAGAAAAACGCGCAATTATATCTCAGCCAGGGCGCCGCGCCGCATGAAACGCGGCAACGTGGGCGTCCAGGCTCCCGGCCGCGATCGCCTCGCGCAGCCCGCGCATCAGTTCCTGGTAGTAGGACAGGTTGTGGATCGTGTTGAGCCGCGCGCCGAGGATCTCGTTCACCCGCTGCAGGTGGTGCAGGTAGGCGCGCGTGAAGTTGCGGCAGGTATAGCAGGAGCAGTCCGGATCGAGCGGGCCGGTGTCGGTCGCGTGTCTGGCGTTGCGGATCCTGACCGTGCCGCGGCGCGTGAACAGCCAGCCGTTGCGGGCGTTGCGGGTCGGCAGCACGCAGTCGAACATGTCGATGCCGTGGCCGACGGCGAGCACGATATCCTCCGGCGTTCCCACGCCCATCAGATAGCGCGGCCGCTCGGCCGGAAGGCGCGGCGCGGTGTGGGCGAGGATGCGCTGCATGTCGGGCTTCGGTTCGCCCACCGACAGGCCGCCGATGGCATAGCCGTCGAAGCCGATGCGCACCAGTTCGGCCAGGGACTCGTCGCGCAGATCCTCGAACATGCCGCCCTGGACGATGCCGAACAGGGCGTTCGGGCTGCCGTCGTCCGCGCCGAACGCGCTCTTGCTGCGCTGCGCCCAGCGCAGGGAAAGGCGCATCGACTCCGCGGCCTGGCTGCGGTCGGCGGGGTAGGGCGTGCATTCGTCGAAGATCATGACGATGTCCGAGTTCAGCACGCGCTGGATGCGCATCGATTCTTCCGGCGTCAGGAACAGGCGGTCGCCATTCACCGGCGAGGCGAACTTCACCCCTTCCTCGGTGATCTTGCGCAGCGCGCCGAGGCTGAACACCTGGAAGCCGCCGGAGTCGGTGAGGATCGGCCCGTCCCAGCCCATGAAGCGATGCAGGCCGCCGTGGGCGGCGATGATGTCCAGACCCGGCCGCAGCCAGAGATGGAAGGTGTTGCCGAGCACGATCTGGGCGCCGAGATCGCGCAGTTCCGCCGGTGACATGGCCTTGACGCTGCCGTAGGTGCCGACCGGCATGAAGGCCGGCGTGTCCACCGTGCCGTGAGGCAGGGTGAGGCGGCCGCGCCGGGCCGCACCGTCCCGAGCGAGCAGTTCGAACTTCATGGGCGGTTGCGCTCCAGAAACATGGCGTCGCCGTAGCTGAAGAAGCGGTAGTGCTGCGCGATGGCATGGCGGTAGGCGCCGCGGATGGCGTCGATGCCGGCGAAGGCGGATACCAGCATCAGCAGCGTGGACTTCGGCAGGTGGAAATTGGTGATGAGGCAGTCGGCGACGCGGAACTCGAACCCCGGCAGGATGAAGAGATCGGTGTCGCCCTCTCCCGCCTGCAGCGCCCCGCCGCGCGCCGCCGACTCCAGCGCCCGCAGGCCGGTGGTGCCGACCACCACCACTCGCCCGCCGCGCCGGCGCGTGGCGGCGATCGCCTGCAGCGTCGCCTCGGGGATGAAGTAGCGCTCGTGGTGCATGCGGTGCCGCTCCAGATCCCGGGTGCGCACCGGCTGGAAGGTGCCGGCGCCGACGTGCAGCGTGACATAGGCGAAGTCGACGCCGCCCGCCCGCAAGGCCGCGAGCAGGGGCTCGTCGAAATGCAGACCGGCGGTGGGTGCGGCCACCGAACCGGGATGCCGCCCATAGACTGTCTGGTAGCGCGCCTCGTCCTCGCCCGTCGCCGCCCGCTCGATGTAGGGTGGCAGCGGCAGCTTGCCGTGACGTTCCAGCAGCGCTACCAGATCGTCACCGGCAGGAAAACGCAGGCGGAAGAACGCGCCCTCGTACGCCAGCACCTCGACCTCCAGCGCGTTCTCCAGACGCAGCCGGCTGCCGGCTTTGGGCGCATGGCTGGCGCGCACCTGGGCCAAGGCCTCGTGGCGGCCCACCTGCCGCTCGATCAGCACCTCCACCCGGCCACCGGAGTCCTTCACCCCCAGCAGGCGGGCGTGGATCACCCGCGTGTCATTGAACACCAGCAGATCCCCCGCATTCAGCAACTGCGGCAGATCGCGGAACCGGCGATCGTCGATCCGCTGTCCGCGCAGCACCAGCATGCGGCTGGCGGTGCGCTCGGACAGCGGCGCCTGGGCAATCCGTTCGGGCGGCAGGTCGTAGTCGAAGTCGTCGAGGGTCAGCGCCATCGGTTGAACGGGGCAGGTGCTTGCGCCATAATGCGCGCTCTTTGCGATCGGAAGGCGCGCCAGTGTAGCGCAGCCGCGCATCTCCGATCGGAGCCGGGATGGCGGAATTGGTAAACGCAGCGGACTCAAAATCCGCCGGTAGCGATACTGTGGGGGTTCGACTCCCCCTCCCGGCACCAGGAAGGACGCGGGTTTCCGGCGAGTTTGCGCTGATGTAACATGCATAGACGATGTGAGTAATAGTGAGCAGCGCGATCCGGCTATCGGCTCCGCATGTAGAGTTCGAACAGCCGCGGATGCGCGGCGCGAAGCTTCCCGCGCCCGTCGATGATGTCGGCGTGGCGACCCTGACGTTCCAGCAGGAGCAAGTTGAGCACCAGCCAGGCGCAGCGCTCAGCAGGGGTGCCCGCCCCGTGCTGGGCGAGGCGCATCGCGCTTGCCCAGCCCGGTTCCGCGATGAGAGTCCACGCCGGAAACCAGGCGAAATCCTCCGCTTCGCCGTCCCCCTCGAACTGTGCGTCGAAGCGGGACAAGAGTCCGTTCAATTCGGGATCTTGCAGGCGCGCTGCGAGCGCCGCAGCCCGTGGCGGTGCCAACCACGACAATTCAGCGAGCAGGGGCCAGGCGGCACCCAGACCGGAGACTCGGTACTCGGCTTCCACTTTCCACGCCAACGGTGCTGGCTGTCGTCGCCACGACGCAATGGCTTCGATCTTGCGGGCGGCTTCAGCCGCGTTGCCGGCCCGCAGCAGCAGCGGCGCCGCGTGCAGTTCCTCGTTGCTTGGATCGAATCCGAAGTCCGCGATAGCCGTGGCCAAGTCGGTCCACAGCGGCGACAGCCAAGCGCCGGCCGCGGCGCCAAGCACACGCTGCGCTGCCGTCGCGGCGTTCTCGGTCAAACGCAGGACCTCGGCCGCCGACGCCCGATCCAATGGCGCCGCTATTGACAGGCGCATGCGTTCGAGCAGTTGGGTGAATGCCGGCAGCAGGGGATCGCCTGCGTACTCGGCGGCGAGTGCTGAAATGGCACGGGTAATGGATGCGACGTTGCGGGTGCGCAGCGCGTCGATTGCCGCGTTGCGCAGCATCACGTCGCGGCTGTGTTCGAAGATATCGAGCTGCATCGGCATTCTCCCGGGCGGAATCATCCTACCCTTGCTGTGTGCGAGCGTGGCCTTTCTGGCTCGATCGTGGCGATGGTGCGCTGATCGTTCGGTCTATTCGAACAGGATTGCGTGACTTCCGGCGCGCGTGAAAATGATGGAGCCATCGGCGCGCAAATCATAGACAAGCCTCCTCGGCCGTTGCCGGCGTTCGCTACATCCTGGATGCGGTCCTTGCGGATTAACAGGTCCTTCGACCTCGCATTGGATCTGCCGACGCTGAGCCGTCAGTCAAACTTCCACACTGTGACAACTTGATTCTCCGGTAAGCGAGCAATCAAATGGAATGTCGTTCCCATTCGGGCCAAGCAAACGAGTCAGCTGAGCGGGGGGCTCTGTTGCGTGCCTCCGGTGCGATGGTTGGTTGGGTGGCGCCCTGCTTGAGGCTGCCATTCGACGCACGAAATGGTCGTTTACTGACTCAACTCACAGATTTTCCTCGGTGCGCAGCGACAGTTCCACCATCCTTTCCAGGAGTTGGTCCGCGGGCAGGCCGACAAAGTTACGCAGGATGAGCTCCTTGGCGTACAGGCGCACCAGGTAGCGAAGCTTGAGCGACTTGTTGCGCGAGGCGTAGACGAAGTCCCGGTGCCCGCTGTTGACGACGATGACATTGCGCGTCGCGTCGAACCTTGAGCGCCAGGATTCTCCGGCCGCGCGCTCGAAGGTATATCCGGGCAGGCCCTGAGATGGGACGGTGGTGGTACCGATCTGCGTCAAAAGCTCGTGGGTCACCGTGATCAACGCCTCGGCTTCACAGACAATGTCACGCTGACGAACGATCACCTTGAGCCGCGTGAGCCCTGGCTCCTCCGGCGCCAGGAATGTCACGGCCTGATCGTGCGCCCCGTCGAGGGTGCCCGGACCCTCAACGACTTGCCATTGGAATTCCAGGTCCGCCTCGACGCGCCGCCGCGACCGATCGCGCGGCAGCGCCCGCAGCTCCTTGCGGTCGCCGACCCGCACGATGCTCGATGCGGGGGAAATCGTCACGCTGAAAAGCGGCCCGGCAAACTCGAAGAACTGCCGTTGCCGTTCTTCGCCTCGCTCCGGCTCGCTTGCCCCCGGAATGGCGTCGTCGCCGTGAGCCGATGACACGCCCGGCCCGGCATCGGGCGAATCGCCGGGCAGCGACCGCTGCGATCGCGCCTGAATGTCGAACCAGTCGTACTCCTCCGCAGGCAAGGCCAGCAGCGCTTCGCGGAAGGCGCGCTGAATGGTCCGCAACTGTTCCCGGCTGGCCTGCTCTTCCTCGGCACGGCGCTGCTCTTCGATGAGCTCGATGAGTTTGTGCTCGAGCGGCTCGAGCCCGGCACAGAGGGTCGCGTAGGCGCCATCGTGCACCAGGCCCGTGCGCGTGCCCGGTGTGAGGTTGACGAAGGGCGCATCGACATGCCCTTGCAGATAGCGAAGCGTCCACGGGGAATGGGCAAAATCATCGAGCAGCGCCAAATCCTCGATGACGCGCGTCCCGTGCCGAAACAAGGCGATGCGATTCGCTTCCGAGGGTTCGTTGAGATAGAGTTCGGCGTAGACATCGCCGAGCGCGGTGCGGACGAGCGGCAACTGATGCAGGAGTCGGCCCTCGTACTGGCGCGGCTCGACCGCGTATTGCTTGCGCGCGAGCCGGTCGACGACGGTTATGCGCACTCCCGACTGCCGGATGCGATCGCGCAACTCGGCGGCGAGGTACCACTGAATTTTTTCCCCCGACAGCGCGCGGATGCCTTCCAGCAGCGGCGCGATGCGAACTTCGGTGCCGCCGTCGGCAAACAGGGTGCGCTTCGGCGTCACGGCATAGCCCGGATCGCCCTTGCGCATGACCATCTGGTAGGCACGCTGGTCCGCCCCGGTCGAGGTCATCGTGAGCTCGTCGCCCACCGTCCAGAAGCTCAGCAACCCGATCCCGAACTCACCCTGCAGACCCGCGGCGCCATCGGCCTTGAGGCGACGCTTGATGGAGTCGCAAATATGCGTGGCCACGTAGCGGAAATCGGGCCGCCCGTCGGCATCTCGCGGCACGCCCTCCCCATCGTCGCGAATGGTCAAGAAGTGTTGGCCGTGCTCGCGGCCGCGCGAAATCGTGACGGTGCGCGCCCGCGCATCGATGCAGTTTTCGACCAACTCCGCGAGGGCCTTCAGGGGATTGCTCTGGGATAGCGCGATAATGGTGATCGCGTTCCAGTCGTCGCTGATCTTGAGTTTGCCGCGTGCATTCTTCGGCGCTTCGTCGGCTTTCCTCCCACTTGCATTCATCGTCCGAATGATTTCAAGGCAGCTTTTCGGGCCAGCGCTGACGGGTATGAAATACCCGGATGACCTGAAGCGCGCCGCCTTTGATGCGAAACGGGATGATGTACGAAGGGCTACTTTAAGGAAGTCGAAACAGAAATAGGCTGACGCCTGAACGGGTTACGATGGAGTTGCGATACAACATCATCACCTATGGAGGGCCAGCCTATGCTACATGCTACCAGTAAGGGGCGTATCGAGAGATTGGTTAGTCGATTTCGATGTGGCTTCTTACAGGAATCTCGTGAGAAGCTTTTTGATGCCCTACCGGCGGCCGAACTGGAACGTGCGGTTCTTGAGGAGGTGGGTAGCTGGCGTGAGCGTCTTTACTCACCGCTGGTCACTTTGCGCTTGTTTATAGAGCGAGTGCTGCACGTAGACCTGCCTGCCAGGATGTGGTGGTGCGTTATGCCAGTGAGCGTGTAGCACAGGGCGAGGCGCTGGTGGGGCTGAGCACGGGGCCTTACTGCAAGGCACGGCAGAGACTTCCGGTGAAGTTGCTGGTACGGTTGTGCAGGGGGGTTGGCAGACGGTTGGAGGAAAGCTCCGCAGGCATGGCGGTGGCGAGGCAGGCCGCTCATCTTGGTCGATGGGGCGACGGTAACGATGCCCGATACCGTGGAGAACCAAGCGCAGTATCCGCAATCGCGCAGCCAGAAGGTCGGGGTGGGTTTCCCGATAGCGCGGCTGGTGGTATTGATTTCGCTGGCCAGCGGGGTGGTGCTGGATTGGGCAATGGCGGCCTGCAAGGGAAAGAAGACGGGCGAGGACACGCTGTTTCGCCAGTTATATGGCTCGCTGAACCGCGGCGACATTGTGCTGGTGGATCGCTACCACAGCAGTTATTTCACGATCGCCCAACTGCACGCAAAGGGGGTCGATATGGTCTCGCGCCAGCATGCCGGGCGCACTACGGACTTCCGCCGCGGACAGCCACTGGGCAAGCACGACCACCTCGTGATCTGGAAACGCCCGAAGCGCCCCGATTGGATGGAGCAGGATGCTTATGAGCTGATACCCGAAGAGATGACGGTACGTGAGGCCAAGGTGGGGAAATGGGTGCTCGTGAGTACGCTGACGAATCCAGCCAGGTGAGCAAAGCCCAACTCAACGCCCTGTATGTCCAGCGCTGGCATGTTGAGCTGGACCTACGGTCGATCAAAAGCGTGATGGGTATGGATATTCTGCGCTGCAAGAGTCCGGACATGGTACACAAGGAGGTGAGTGCATTTTTCCTCGCCATAACTTAATCCGGGCCGTGATGGCGCAGGCGGCAGCCTGTGCCAAGGTGCTGCCGCGACAATTGAGCTTCAGCGGCGCCAAACGCGTCGTGAACAGCTTACTGGATCTGATCAGAGGCAGCGCAACAAAGAGTTTCATCCGAATGTTTGCCACTCTGCGCGGGGCAGTCGCATCTTTACGCCTGCCGTGGCGACCGGATCGGGTCGAGCCTCGTGCAGTCAAGCGACGACCAAAACCACATCGCCTGCTCAACGAATCACGCGATATCGCTCGTGTAAAGATTGTGCGAAAATGCATATGCATCGATTAAGGTAATGCCATGGGATCACAAGCTCCCGTGTGCCGGCGACGCGGCCGGGGCGACTGGTATCCAAATTCGGGTTGGCGGCGAGATCGTCGACCCGCTCTACGATCTGCTGAATCACCCTGCTCGCCGCTTGCGGGTTGTCCTGGGCAATGTAGGCGTAAATGCTGTCCAAGTTGAGGCGAGCCTTGCGCAGCCACCTAACGCGCATTCACGCCCCACTTCGCAAACGATTCGGCCATTTCCTCATCGGTCGCAAAGTCTCCTGCGTCGGCTTCCTCGATGCCCCTCAGCGTTTCCTGGATCTGCCAAGCCTCCTCTGCCAGGTAACGTCGGATCGCTTCTTCCGCATGAAAGGCGCGTGACCGGCCGGTTGATTCGGCCAGACGGTCGAGTTGTTGCTTCTGCTCGTCGGGAAGGCGGATCGTCAAGTTGGCAGGCATCGTGCAGTTTCGTGCATACTCGTGCATTCGAAGTATAGGCTGCCTGAGCGACGGCTGCAATTTGCGTTCTGGTCCGGCAAAGGGGCTAACCTGAGACGATTTGAGTTGGACGGCGTGATCGACCACGAGGATTTTATTCGGCCGGCCAGGGACGACCAGTCCACGGCTCATGACGGCTGGGTTTGCCGCTCCGCGAGCACGAAGCGAGACGTCAAGTATTCGGCGGGCCGGATTCAGCGCACCTCCTTGTCCGCACGCGATGGATCAACAACCGCGCCGAAACCTGATGGTCTTGCGATTGACACCCACTGCCGCGTGGGGGCCGAGCGCGCGGTATCGCCATCTCGACAGAGATTGCGCCAGCATCCATAATTGCATCATCTGATGCGCTGGATGAGGAGTTCTCAGATGCGAACTACCGTTACCCTCGATGATGCTCTTCTATTGCAAGCCCAGAACCTGAGTGGCCTGAAGGATCGCGGTGTCCTCCTGAAGGAGGCCCTGCGCGCACTGATCGAGCGGGAAAGCGCGCGCCGGCTCATCAAGCTGGGAGGCACAGAGCCCCAACTCAAGGACATTCCTCGGCGCCGGGAACCAGCCTAAGTGATCCTGGTAGACACCTCAGTCTGGATCGATCATTTACGTTTCGGTGATCCTCATCTCGCCGAGCTGCTCGGTCGGGATGTGGCCGCCAGCCACGATTTCGTGATCGGCGAAATCGCCTGCGGCAATCTCAAGAACCGGCAGGAGGTTCTTTCCTTGCTGTCTTTCCTGCCGAAATGCGAGCTGGCGAGCCACGACGAGGTATTGTTCTTCATCGAGCGGCACCGACTGATGGGACGGGGCATCGGCTACGTCGATGCCTGCCTGCTCGCGGCAGCCACGCTGTCCAGCGCTCAAATCTGGACCCGGGACAAACGGCTCGGGGCCATTGCCGAGGATCTGGGGTGCGCTTATGCGCTGCCGCGGGCATGAGACCAAGCGGCGCTGGCGCGGCTGAAGTCGAATGGCCTGCCTGCTCGACCACGAACCAGGCGAATGACCTCTGCATTTCGTCCTGCTCACAAAACACCTCGGAATCGACCGGGAAGCCGCATGGAACCGAGGCGAAAGAGACTTGAATAGTGAGCGGGATTTGAATCTATCCGACTGATTATTATGGATAATACGAAAGACTCAAAATCCGCCGGTGGTAACACTGTGGGGGTTCGAGTCCCCCTCCCGGCACCATAAAGACAAGTACTTACGCGCGAATCTTCACATTGCTTACTAACTCACTATTATAGTGAGTACATGCTGTTGGCATTGAAGTTCTGTTTTCTGGAACCTCCTCACGACGTCCAGCCCCATGCGGGGCGCTGGATCGGGGCGACCCAGCGAGATGCTGAGCGAACCTTTTGCGTTCCGTGACGCAGGAGGCGAGGAAATAGTCCCGATTCCGCAAGACTTCAGCACGCTGACTCACACGGATCTCGCAGCCAGCCTGGGCCCTCGCCGTTCCGCCAGAACTCTGCCGGCGCTGCCTCACCGCCGCCTCGCATCGATCCCCCAGCGGATAGCCTGCAGGAACTCCTCGGCGTTCTTTGCCTTGACGCGCCTGTGACAGGCCTGGATGTGTTCGCGCACCGCGCTCAATGAAAGCTGCATCGCCTCCGCGATCTGCTTCGGCGTGCAGCGCTTGACCGGAAGGATCGCCACGCGCTTTCCCTGCGGCGTGAAGTGAAAGCCGGAGATCCCCGGCGAGCGGCACGCCGCACGAACGGCACCGCTGCGACGGCGTGTAAGTGGGGGCTGCGCATGACGGGGTGGGCGAGCTTTGGCCTGCTCAGAGTCGAGGACAGCTCTGCAAGCAGCGCCAGGCTCGTATAGAGCGTGACCCGGCCGCGCGAGGCGGCCTCCAACAAACCCCGGGTCCCTAGCCCGTTTGCTACTTTCGGACGGATGTCCACAGCGAACCAAGCAAAGCGAAACTGAACGGTGTCGCCATCTCGACGGGGATTGTGCCGACATCTATAATTGCATCATCTGATGCGCTGGATGAGGAGTTCTCAGATGCGAACTACCGTTACCCTCGATGATGCTCTTCTATTGCAAGCCCAGAACCTGAGTGGCCTGAAGGATCGCGGTGACCTCCTGAAGGAGGCCCTGTGCGCACTGATCGAGCGGGAAAGCGCGCGCCGGCTCATCAAGCTGGGAGGCACAGAGCCCCAACTCAAGGACATTCCTCGGCGCCGGGAACCAGCCTAAGTGATCCTGGTAGACACCTCAGTCTGGATCGATCATTTACGTTTCGGTGATCCTCATCTCGCCGAGCTGCTCGGTCGGGATGTGGCCGCCAGCCACGATTTCGTAATCGGCGAAATCGCCTGCGGCAATCTCAAGAACCGGCAGGAGGTTCTTTCCTTGCTGTCTTTCCTGCCGAAATGCGAGCTGGCGAGCCACGACGAGGTATTGTTCTTCATCGAGCGGCACCGACTGATGGGACGGGGCATCGGCTACGTCGATGCCTGCCTGCTCGCGGCAGCCACGCTGTCCAGCGCTCAAATCTGGACCCGGGACAAACGACTCGGGGCCATTGCCGAGGATCTGGGGTGCTCTTATGCGCTGCCGCGGGCATGAGACCAAGCGGCGCTGGCGCGGCTGAAGTCGAATGGCCTGCCTGCTCGACCACAAACCAGGCGAATGACCTCTGCATTTCGTCCTGCTCACAAAACACCTCGGAATCGACCGGGAAGCCGCATGGAACCGAGGCGAAAGAGACTTGAATAGTGAGCGGGATTTGAATCTATCCGACTGATTATTATGGATAATACGAAAGACTCAAAATCCGCCGGTGGTAACACTGTGGGGGTTCGAGTCCCCCTCCCGGCACCATGAAATCTTTTGCCGCGGTCCAGCAACGTCCAAGAAGCGACGCTTCGTCCAGCAGTTACGAGCTAGACTTGCTCCCAGATTGTCTTGGATCGTCCATTGCAATCTACCCTCATTGCGGGTAGATCTGCCCTGCTTGTCATACGGACGGCAATCTACCCGCAGGAGCCCCTGCCATGCTCACGGACAGGGAAATTCAGAGCGCCAAGCCTCGCGGCAAGCCCTACAAACTCCCCGATGGCAATGGGCTACACTTGGAGGTATCCCCTGCCGGCGGAAAACTGTGGCGACTGCGCTATCGCTACGGCGGCAACGAAAAGATGTTGGCCCTCGGGAAATATCCCGAGGTACGCGCCCCCGAGGCGCGCAAGAAGGCGGCGGAAGCACGGCAAGTCCTGCATGAAGGGCGGGACCCTTCGGCCGAGAGAAAGGCGGCGAAGGAACGCGACCGCATCGCCGGGGAAACGAGTTTCGAGGCTGTCGCTCGGATTTGGATGTCGAAGGTAGGTCCCACCCTTGCCGAAAACACCAGGTCCAAGCACAGGACCTTCCTGGAAGGCGACGTGTTCCCATGGATCGGAGGGCGGGCGATTGCCGAACTGGCAGCCCCCGATCTTATGGCGGTGATTCGTCGCATTGAGGGTCGGGGCGCTTTGGACATCGCAAAGCGCACCCACAACCTGATGGGCCGCATTTTCCGCTATGCCGTGGGGCACGGGCTGTGCGCCCGCGACCCATCCCGCGACATCGAACTGCGCGACATTCTGCCGGCGGCGAACGTGCGCCATCATGCCAGCCTGACCGAACCCAAGGAAGTGGGAGCGTTGCTGCGCGCCATAGACGGATTTACCGGAGCATTCACCACCCGCTGTGCCCAGCGCCTTGCCCCGCTTGTGTTCGTGCGCCCCGGAGAGCTTCGCCATGCCGAATGGACAGAATTCGATTTCGTAAAGGCCGAATGGCGCATCCCCGCGGCGAAGATGAAGATGAAGGAACAGCACATCGTTCCGCTGTCTCATCAGGCCATTGCCATCCTTCGGGAGATTCAACCGCTCACTGGAAGCCGGCGCTACGTATTTCCGAGCGAGCGCACCAGCGAGCGGCCCATGTCCGAAAACACGGTGAATGCTGCGCTGCGGCGCCTGGGCTACGCGAAGGAGGAGATGACCGGGCACGGCTTCCGTTCAATGGCGTCGACGTTGCTGCACGAGCTGGGCTACCCCCATGCCGTAATCGAGCGCCAGCTCGCACATGGCGAGCGTAACAAGGTCAGAGCCTCCTACAATTTCGCGGAGTACCTGCCTGAGCGTCGCAAGATGATTCAGGAGTGGGCCGACTACCTGGATCGACTCAAGGCCGGTGCGGAAGTGATCCGGATCAGGCACGCGGTTGCCTGACCGCGGGTGTGTCCCCAGGCGGCTAATTCGCACTGAAGCGGTGATCGGGGATGGAAATAGACCGCGACAGGGCTGCTGGCAGTCATGCGATCAAGCGAAGCGCGAGCAGGCACTACCCCCGGATCGATGTGCAATCCCGAGCGCGGAGGCGGATCGGGAGAGGGCACATGGGTCCGGAATCGATGGTGCAGTCCCTGGGTATGCTGCGGCAGGTGTTCGAGGGCACCAGTTATGTCGAGATTGCGCGACACGCGGGCGTCAGTCGCACCTTGGTCGAGCAGAGGGTCAAGGCTATCGCCCGCGAACTGCCGGCGAGCGGCGGCGTGCCGGGCATTCCGCCCAGTGGTCCCGTCCTAGTCGCGCAGCTGCGACGCGAGCGCGGCGACTTCCTCGACGCGATTGTGCGCTTGCGTCCGCCAGCTCAACCGAGCGTCCCTCCCAAACATCTCGTCCTGACCGATTCGGATATCGAACGCTTCGTGGCGATCACGCGTGCTCACAGCAGCTGCCGCACGCGCGATGTCGCCATGCGCTCGTGCTGTTCGCCACCTGGGCGAAACCCCCGGAGGTGGCGCGCACGAGGCGGGCGACTACCTGGGCAAGGACGGTAGTGTCAGGGTTGAATCGGGCCAGCGGGCGGAGGCAGCCATCAATGGGGTGGGGCGGCCGCCGGACTTTGCCGATGCGAAACTCGTTGCTGCCCACGATGGTTATCTCGTGGAACGGGTGCAAGCGGGGCAGTGTGCCGGGCGCGCCGGGCAGTACCGCGGCCTTGCCCCGGACAGCCGGTTGTTTCTGACTGCGGAGGGTGCGCCGATGGCAGCGGAGCTCCGTCGCAGAAGGCGGCCTTTCACCCTCGACCGGTGTCGCGCAGTGCAACGCCGATTGCTTATCACGTTGCGCATGGGCAGCAGCGGCAGTTCTTTGGGCACCGCCCGGAGTCGGGTCGGGCACCTGTCGGGATTGCGCCAAGTCGAACCTTGGCCACGCCGAACTCCGCTGCAACATTTCTGTCATCTAGCTACCCGATACTGATCCAAGTACTCGGAACAAGGAAGATATGCAAAAAGCCCAAGCGGTGGCCTCACTCGGCCAGCGCAGATTGATGTTGCCGGCCTGGGTCAAGGCCGCTTTGTCCGCCAACGACCGTCTCAAGGTCTACCTCACGGTCCTGCAGGCGGCTTCGTCGCACGCCTCGCACCCGAACCGCGAAGTGCCCGATCTGGCGAAAGAAGTCGCAGGTGCCGGGCTGAATCCGGGATGGCTCCACGACGTCACAGCAGCCGCGAGGCGAATCGACGAAGAACTGCTCATTCCCGACATGCCGCGGCTCGTCAAGTGCTTCGCGGATGACCTTGCCACGATGGCTCGACCGGTGATCGAGACCACGACGGCAGGCGAGGAGCCGCATGCCCGCGTACAGCGTTGGCTGGACTGGCTCGGCGCCCTGCCTTCGGATCGGCTGAGTGACGGGCAGGTCGAGGCGCTCACACATGGCCGCCGCGGCGGCGCGGACAGTCTGCATCTGCTGGTGATGGACCTGCACAAGCAGATCAACCGGCTCTCGGGCGAGTTGGCCAGCGAGGTGATCGACGGTGCCAACGTGTGGGATCTGCAACCCGAGGACCATGCGCGTGTCGCTGCCTTCATGCGCGGGCTGAACAGGACTGCAGGTCTGAAGTTCGATCATCCGGGTTTGGATACCGCCGCCACACGGGATGGCGAACGACTGCTGCTGCAAAACGACATCGGCACCAACGATGCGCACGTGTTGGTGCTCCAAGTGAGCGCTCGTGCGATCACGCTGACCTATTCCGATCTGCATCGCACTCGCCTCGAGTTCTTCCAATCTCTTCTCGCGCCGTTTGGCGCCCAGTGGTCGGGACTGGAATCGCGAACCAGCGCGGACCTCAACGACGGTGCGGCGTATTCCGTAGGCACTGCCCAGTTCGACTGCCCGGATGACCCCGCACTCGACGCTGCGCTGGAAGGCATTGGTTCGCGCATCGTGTTCCTGATCGACTGGAATCGCGCCCGCAAGCGCCTGCAGGCGTTCGTCAATAAGGAAGACGCGATTGCCGTGCTTGCCGAAGCTGCCCGGCTCGACGTCGGTCACCGGGCGTGGCTGCAGGCTGGCGGGGAGCGACTGATCTTCGCCGCGATGCAGGCGGCAGGCGAAGGTGCGTTCAGGATTGGCGACCGGCTCGACGACGTCATGGGTGCCGGCGATGCGCGCGCCTTCCTGATGGCTGTCATGCGGCTGGCCTGCGATGCATTGCGCCGCGGCCAACCTGCGGCCTTGGTGGCCGACGAGACACGCATGCTTCTAGCCCAGCACGTGCGCCATCGCACCAGCGAGTTCGATCTGCTGGCTGAGCATGCGGCGTACTGCCAAGCGCTGGCGCAAGCGGTCAGCGATGGCCTCGCGCACGGCGCGGAAGGCTCGCGCAAGACCGCGCAGGAGCTTGCAGCACGCGCGAAGGCCTGGGAACGCAGGGCCGACCACCTCGTGATGCAAGCGCGCGAGAAAGCAGAGCGCCAGCCCCGCTGGCGGCCCATTGCCAGACTCGCGGAGCAGTCCGACGACGTGGCCGACGCGCTGGAGGAGGCGGCCTTCCTGATCAGCCTGATTGCCGACCACCACCTGAAAGGCTGGAACGCCGAGGTACGGAAAGTCCTGGCGCGCCTGGCAACCACTGTGCTGCAGGCGACCCAGGACCATGTGAAGGCGCTGGCCATCGCTCGCACCTTGGGTTCGGACAGTGAAGCGGTCGACAACGACGCGTTCCTTGGGGCGACCTGGCGGGTCCTGCAGGCCGAAAGGCAATGCGATGCCACGCTGCGCGACGCGCGCCGGGTGATCCTCGGGGCGGTGCAGGATGCACCGTCGCTGATGCTTGCCAATGACCTCGCAGCCGCGTTGGAAGCGGCCTCCGACCGCCTGCTCACGGCCGGGTATGCGCTGCGGGATGTCGCCTTCGACCAGGCCGGAGTGCGCGGATGAGCTCGCACCACCGCCACCAGCCACCACCACCACGGCCACCACCACCAACACGACGCAGAACACCCCGACGTCTCTGCGGAACGCGAGCCGCCGGAGATCCCGTCTTCCCACGGCGTCGACCCGGGCACAGCGATGCCTTCGGTCACACCCGCGCTGATCCCAACTGCAGCGGCGCTGGGACCCAGGCCACCGGTCGCGCCGGCGCACGCGGAGGCGACGGCGGCGCTGCCGGCCGAGGTGTACCTGATCGGATGCGGCACCGATGCCGCCAGTGCCGCTCAAGCAACGGTGCAGACCATGGGCTTCAAAGCCTGGAACCTGCTGCGCATGGCACAAATGTCGCTGCCGGTACCACCGGCCTTCGTGCTCGGGACGCACTACTGTGTCGACCCTGCCGCGCGCGAACTGGCCTCCAGTCCAGACCTGTGGCAGGCTGGCCTGCGCGCATTGGAACGTGCGACCGGTCTGGCCTTGGGTAGCGCTCGCCAGCCGTTGCTGCTCTCGGTACGTTCCGGTGCGCCGGTATCGATGCCCGGAATGATGGAGACGATTCTGAATGTCGGGCTCTGTGACGCGACCGTCGGCGGCCTGTTGCGTCACACCGGCAATCCGCGGCTGGTCTGGGATGCGTATCGGCGGCTGGTTGCCACGTACGGCGAGGTCGTGGCCGGCCTGCCGGCCCAGCTCTTCGACGAGGCAAGCACGGACGCTGGTCGGCGAGAAGCGATGAACGCGACCTCGACTTCGCGGAGCTGCGGGAACTCACGCATCGATTGCTCGATGTCTATGCGCAGTCAGCAGGCCGGCCGTTTCCGCAAGAACCCCGTCTGCAACTTGCAGGTGCGATCGGTGCAGTCTTCGCCTCCTGGCAGTCCCCCAAGGCGTGCGAGTATCGACGCCTGAATCGCATACCCGACGCGATCGGCACGGCGGTGACCGTGCAGAGCATGGTCTTCGGCAACGCCGGTGGGCAGTCGGGCGCCGGCGTCGGGTTCACCCGCGACCCGGCCACCGGCGAGCCGGCGTTGTGGGTGGACTTCCTGTTCAATGCGCAGGGAGAAGACGTGGTGTCGGGGCGGCGCAGCGCCCATGGACACGACGAATTGGCCGCCGTCTTGCCCGCCGTCTGGCAGGCCCTCGTGGATGCGGCCAGCGATCTCGAACACGCCTTTGCAGACATGCAGGACTTCGAGTTCACCGTCCAGGAGGGCCGCCTGTTCATGCTGCAGACCCGGGCCGGAAAGCGCACGCCGCAGGCCGCGGCGCGGATCGCGCTCGACATGCTCGACGAGGGACTGGTCGCTGCCGACGTGGCACGCGAGCGTACCGCAGGACTGGACCGGGAAGCGCTGGCGCGGCCTCGCGTCGTCGCCCCGAACGGCACGGCGCTGGTGCCGCTGGCGCGGGCTGCCAGTGCCAGCAGCGGCGTGGCCATCGGCGAGATCGCCCTCGATGAGGCCCGCGCCGTCGACTCGCCACGGCGCGGGAGTGCCGGTCCTGCTGGTGCGTCGTGACGCGGAAACCAGTGACATCGCCGCCCTGGAGTCGGCCACGGGACTGCTGACGCAACGTGGCGCGCGCACTTCCCATGCCGCCGTCGTGGCGCGCCAGTTGGGCAGGGTCTGTCTCGTCGGCTGCACTGAGCTGCAAATCGACGAGGCCGCACGAACCATCAAAATCGGTGACACGACGCTGTGCGAAGGCGACCTGCTGACTCTCGACGGCAACGAGGGTGCCCTCTACGCGGGAGCCGTACAGACGGAGATCGAGTATCCGGGTGAACTTCTGGCGCGGCTGGAGTCGCTCAGACAACGAGGCTAAGTGGACCGAAGAATATACGTTTCGACCTCCAGCGCTGGTGCTTCAGATGCCGGACGCAGTCGAATGTTGCTCATATGGCCTTATCGACGACTGCGGACACTACAGCTAGTGGAGGCGGAAGGAACCAAATTCAAGCTGACACTGGCGTCGCGAGCGGTCCAATTGCTGCTTGTGCCTTCGCGGCACTAAACCGGTACGGCGAGCGCGGCGTGCCGGCGTTGCTTGCTCGACAGGGATTCCGCGTCACTTCGCTTTTCACTCGCCGCCGCAGCAACGCGAACGGAACGCCACGTCACACTCCCGCAGGCGGGATCACGGTTCCTTGGCGGAGTGGGTCGGACGTTCGTGCCTCAGGCGACTGAAATGCCCGCGCCTCGGGGCAGGTACAACTGGCGGGCGCGAGGGAACTGAGTGACAAGCAGCCGAGCCCGATGGCGCAGCGATTCGACACCGCGTAATGCATGCATCGCGGTCCGCCGCGCCGCCCGGCGGGCGGCGCCGGCACAGGTGGTCGCAGAAGCTCAGTCGTCCCGGTGCTCGTGCGTCTCGGCACGGCCGCACTGCCCGGTGCCGACCGGCAGCGCATCGACCTTGAAGCGGCTCACCACCGCCGGGGCGCGGGCAGCGATCTCCGGCCCCCGGCTGGCGAGGTCGGCGAAGCTGTAGGGCGCCACGCCGTAGGTAGTTACGGTCAGCTCCAGGGTGACCTTGTCGATCTCGAACTCAGTCCAGCCGTAGGTGTGGGCAGCGATGTAGTCGCCGTCCTGCAGGGTGGCCGGCACCGGCGCACCGGCCAGGCCGAGCGTGTCGTAGCCCAAGGGTGCCAGCTGCGGGTCGATCAGGCCGCGAACGAAGTCGTCCTTGTCGTTGGGGATCGTGTCGGCGTCGCCGGCCACCGGCAGCGATGCGTAGAAGTCGCGCTGGGGAGGGGTCAGCAGACCCAGGCCCGTTGCCAGATCCACCAGGGTGGAACCCAGCGGAGCATCGAAGGCCACCGCGCCGGTGCTGATCTCCCAGGTGCGGGTCGGGATCTGGGGGGTGAAGGGCGCCGTTTGGAAGGTCAGGTTGTTGGTCAGGGTGCCGTGGATGTCCGCGGCGACGAACACCACGTTCTCGATCGCGTTGTCCTCGATGAAACTGAGAAGGGCGTTGCGCTCCGCGGCGTAGCCTTCGTAGCGGTCGGAGGCCGCCAGGACGCCGAGGTTCTGGATCGGTTCGGGAACCATGACGAACTTCCAGGCCACCCCCAGGCGCTTGGCACGCAGGAGGTCGGCCTTGAGATCCGCGAACTGTTTCGCGCCGAGCATCGTCCGCGCCGGGTTGAAGGAGCCGGCGAGAAAGGCGCCGACCTGGGCCGGATCGGCCGGGTTGGCGACCGGCGCGAGCCCGGCGTCGCGGAACGAGCGCGCATCAAGCACCGCCACCATCGCAGCGTTGCCATAGAAACGGGTGCGGTAGAGCCTGATCTTGCCGGCGGTGCGCGGATCGCCGGTCATGCCGTAGCGTTCGGCGCGGATCGGCATGTACTCCTCGAAGGCCTGCAGGCCGATCCGGTAGCGCTCCGTCTCGTTGACGTAGGCGCCGCGGTTGTCGAAGCGCGGATCGGTGATCGGGGCGGTGCCGCCGGCGAAATCGTTGATCACCTCGTGATCGTCGATGGTGGCCAAGATCGCGGTGGACGCCCGCGCATCCTTCCAGGCGTTCAGGCCCAGGTGCTCGCTCAACGTCTCCTGGTACTTGGACCGGTATTCGGGCAGCGTCTGGGCGGTCGGCGTGCCCGGCAGCGAGTAGTTCTCCGCGTAGATCGTGTCGCCGTGCAGGACAAAGAAGTCGAGATCCCGCTGCGGGACGTTGCGGATCGCCGGATAGGGCCCGAGCTCGCCGCGCCAGTCGCCCGAGACGCCGAAGCGCAGCCCGGTTTCGTCGCAAAGCGCCGGCGCCGTGCGGAACCGGCCGCGACTGGTATTGCCGTCGGCATCGGTGGCGCGGTAGTAGTAGGTGATGCCGGGCCGCAGACCGGTAATGAAGGCCTTCACCGGAACCTCTGGATCCTCGACCAGGCGCGGAACGCGCCGCGCGCCGCGCAGGTTGGGCCGGGTCGAGATCTCGAAGCTCAGGCGGCCGGGCACCTCGCTGCGCGCCCACAGCACCGCGCTGCGCGTGCTGACGTCGCCGGCCGCGACGCCGTGCGGGAGTTCTCCGGCGAGCGCCCCGGCCGGGATAGCACCGACGAGCGCGATGGCAAGCGCGGCCGGACGCAGGGACAGGCTGGATAGTTTGATCATCTCGGGTTTCCAGGGTCGGGGGAACAACGGATCGGCCACCCTATCCGAGGACCGTTACAATTCGACAATCGCCATGGCCGACGGGCCGCCGCGTCGGGTGGCCGGAAGCCGGCGCGACGGCAGTGCCCACCCAACCGCACCTCGGGGCATCAGCCCTCCTCGCGCCTCCCCATATCCTTGAGTCGCCGATGCAGCGTATCGCGATCGAGCTTGTCCAGGGGCAGCGCAACCAGCAGCGACACCCGGCGCTGCAGTTCGCTGAAGACCCGGAAGTACGCGTGCTTCAGATCGTCCTCGTTGGCGCCGGCGATTGCCGGATCGGCCGTCTCCCAGGAAACGCGCAGGGGCTGGCCCGGTATGGCCGGACAGGACTGCGGTTCCACCCCAGGGTCCAGGTTGATGATGAAGTCCATGCCCGGCGACCCCTCGCGGGCAAATTCGCTCCAACTCTTGCTGCACAGGCCGTCGGTCGGCAGACGATTGCGCTGCAGAAGTTCCACCGCGAGCGGATCGAGTGATCCAGCCGGGTCGCTACCTGCGCTGCAGGCCACGAAGCGCCCCCGCCCCATGGCATTGAGCAGGGCCTCTGCCATGACCGAACGCGCGGAATTGCCTGCGCATACGAACAGCACGCGTAAGGGGTCGGCTGACATTCATCCTCCTGTTTGAATTGGTCGCGATGCAGCGTCCCGGCGCCCGGTCGCGGAGGGCGCGCGGCGCCGGCAGCTTATAGCACGTACAGATTGCGCTGGTGTTACAGCCTCGGCGCCGCCGAGGCAGATGAGCGTGGCGCCGGCGCAGGAGCTGCCCGCCAAGTGCGCAGCATGGTAGGCGCTCGGATTTTTTGATTTGTCATCCTGCTGACCAATTCCGGGAATACGGTTGCGGCGTCGGCCTCGCCGATCATTCCCGTCAATCGTCACAGGAGTCTGTATGTTCCCCATCTTTGCCTCCCGCCATGCCGTCGTTTCTGCCACATTGTTGATCGTAGCCGCCGCACCTGCCTGGGCCGATGACCGGCATGATCGCGACGATCGCCACGGCTACACCCATAGCGCCAGTCAAGCGATTCAACTCGGCCCGCGCCCGTTCTTCCTTGTCGAGGATATGCAGCCGAGCGCGCTGAAGCAAAAGCTGCAGCAGTGTGCCAAGGGACCGTTCCGCAAGAGCGATTTCTCGATCGGCCATCGCGGCGCGGCCCTGCAGTTTCCCGAGCACACGAAGGAGTCCTATGTCGCCGCCGCGCGCATGGGCGCCGGCATTCTCGAATGCGACGTGACATTTACCAGGGACAAGGAGCTGGTGTGCCGCCACGCGCAAAACGATCTGCACACCACCACCAATATCCTCGCCACGCCGCTGGCCGCCAAATGCACGAGACCGTTCACTCCTGCCGTCTTCGACGCAAACGGAAATCTGCTCGCGCCGGCATCGGCCGAGTGCCGCACCAGCGATATCACCCTCGCCGAATTCAAGACGCTGCGCGGCAAGATGGATGCGTCAAATCCACTCGCGCGTACCGTTGCCGAATATCTGGACGGCACTCCCAACTTCCGTACCGACCTGTACGCGGGCCCCACCAGCGGAACGCTCATGACCCACAAGGAGAGCATCGCCCTGTTCAAGAAGCTGGGCGCGAAAATGACACCCGAGCTCAAGAGCGCCAGCGTGCCCATGCCCTACGATAGTGATGGCGACGGCGTCGGCGACTACACGCAGGAAGACTATGCGCAGCAGATGATCGACGAATACAAGGCCATGGGCGTGCGAGCGCGCGACGTGTGGGCGCAGTCCTTCGACATCCGCGACGTGCGCTACTGGGTCGCCAACGAACCCGCGTTCGGCAAGCAGGCGGTCTATCTGGACGACGCCAACACCCCCGCCGAGCTGCCGGGCGCCGCCGAACTGCAAGGCTACAAGGACGAAGGCATCAACATTGTGGCGCCGCCGATCTACGCGCTCCTCCAGGTCGACAGCAGCGGCAAGATCGTTGCGTCGGACTACGCGCACAATGCGAAGGCCGCCGGGCTCGACATCATCACCTGGACGCTGGAGCGCTCGGGCATCCTGGCCGACGGCAACAACGGCTTCTACTACCAGACTGTCGATTCTGCGATCGAACGCGAAGGCGACATGATGGTCGTGTTGGACGTGCTGGCCAGGAATGTCGGAATCCTTGGCATCTTCAGCGACTGGCCCGCCACTGTCACGTACTACGCGAATTGCATGAACCTGAAATGAGCGGTTCGGATTGCTCCGGCGTGCGGGTCACGCTGCGCAATCCGTCACGGCATCCCGGCCGCTCGCGCGGCCGGTTTCTTGGGCCAAGTACCGCAGCAGGGTCGGACTCTCGAAGGGCACCCTTACTTCTGCTCTTGGGGCGGTCGGCCGGTCTTGATGACCTCCAGGGCTTCCAGGGCCGCCGTGACGGCGTCGTCACTCTGGGCGGCAAAGCCGATGACGGCCGCTCGCAGCACCTCACTCTTCTTCACGGCCAGTCCCTTCGCCAGGCAACGCTTTTTCACGGCGACGATCAGGTCGTACTCGGATTCGGGCATGGTAAAGCTATCCCGAACCAGCTTGGCTTTCTTCGGCCTCGCGTTCTTGTCGGCCTTGGCGGATTCACCCTTCTTCGTCGCTTCCTGACCGGCCGCCGACTTGTTGGAAGGCTTGTCGGCGGTCTTCGCTGCACGGAGCGCCGCAGACTTCGGCTCGGGGCTGGGAGGAGCGGTAGCCGCTGCAGCAGGCGCTGCTTTCAGCACCGATTTCGCCGGCGGCTTGGCGGCAGGCTTCACCGCAGGCTTGCGCGCAGGTGTTGCAGCCGCACCTGCAGCCCGAGTGGATGTTCTTTGTGCGCCATCACGGGCAGAAGTCGCTGCGGAATCGCCCTGCTTTGCAGTGTTCCGGGCGGGATGATTGGCCATGGCAAATCCTTCAATCGTTATAAACGGTATAAACAGTTTAGACGATCAATTGAGGTTTGCAAGTCTTTAATTGGCTGCAGCCGGCCGATTGGTGTGACGAAAGATCCTGGTTGGCGCTTGCGCAGGGCAATCCCACGCGCAAGCGCCAGGCTGGTTCTTGCCCGGTCGTGCCGGTGCACAGGGCCGGTCAACCTCGCGCCTGCCTGTCACGACCGTTCCATTTTTCGCGGCGCTGCCATCGCCCGCGGCTATAATTCGACCGCTCGGACATGACTCAGGTCCGACAAGAGAACCAAAATCTTGGACTCCACCGGTCAGCCCATCACCCTCGCGGTCCCGGAAAAGCTCCTGCGCAAACTCACCCGTGATGCGTGGTTTGCCGCCGCCGGGCGTGCCCGCCGCAGCCGCGCTCACACCGGCTGGTTCGATACCGATCGCTTCGACCTGCACCGGCTGGGCATCCGGTTGTCCGTCATCGAGGCCGGCGGCAATTCCATCCAGCGGGTGGCGATGGCTGACGGTACCGAGCAGCTGAGCGCGTTTCGCGGCGGCTTCAACTTCTGGAGCATCGACCCGTACAAGGCGCGGCGCCAGCTCGACAAGGCGCTCCGGCACGGACTGTCGCCGGTGTTCGAAACGCACTGCGTCGTGCGCAACTGGGAGCTGCTGCCCCCGGAATGCGGGCCGGTGCGCGCGAAACTGATCCAAGGTTTCCAGATTCAAGGCGGGAACCAGCACCCGTTCTGCGAGTTGCATCTCGCGCCGAGCGATCCAGGCGGGTGCGGCCACTTCCTGGTGGCGCGGCGCCTCATTGAGGCGCTGGGGCTCAGGGAAGAGCCCGCTGCCGCCGAGGAGCGGGGGTTCGGCCTCGCCCAGGGACGGCAGAACAATCCTGTCACGGCGGGGCCATCCCCGGTCCTCCCCGGTCAGTCGTGCGCGCAGGCACTTTGCGCCATTGCCCGCGATTGCACGTGGCAGTTTCGCCTCAACGAAGCGGGAGCGAACGGCTCGAATGATCCCGAGTATGTGCACCAGATGCGGGTGGCGCTGCGCCGGCTGAGGTCGGGGCTGAGGGCCTTCGCAACGCTGTTGCCGGCCGGGATCCAGGAACGCTTTGCGCCGCACCTGCGAGCAATCGGCGCCGCCCTGGGCACGGCCCGAGACTGGGATGTCACGGTGGAGGAGCTGATTCTGCCGCTGGTCCGAGCCCATCCGGGGGACGCGCGCCTGGCGCGCCTGGCGGAGGAGGCGACGCTGCTGCGCGATGCCGCCCGCGCGCGCTGCACGGCGGCGCTTCAGGAAGGCGCCCACCGCCGGGTGTTCGCCGATCTGCTGGCCTATCTGCACTGCGAATGGCAGGGCGAAATCGAGGATCCGCCGCCGAGGCTGGAAGATTTCGCGGCACAGCGGCTGGAGTGGCTGCACCGGAAGGTCGAGAAGGCGGCCAAGGGGGCCAGCGCCGAAGACGTGCCGACACTGCACCGGCTGCGCATCACGATCAAACGCCTGCGCTACTCCCTGGAGTTCTTCGCTCCGCTGTTTCCCGAGGCCGACGTGCGACGCTATCTGAACCGCATGAAGAGCCTTCAGGAGGATCTGGGCCGGCTCAACGATCTGGCGAATGCCTATCCGCGCCTGGCCCATTGCGCCGACGAAAACCCTTCGATGGCCGAGGGCGTGGCCTTCGCGCACGGCTGGTACGCGCAGCAACTGGGCACGCTGTTGCGGCGCATCCCGGGCGAGATCGGGCCGCTCGCCAAACAGCGTCGCTTCTGGCTCAAGTAGGCGCAAGTCGGCCAGGCGCCGTCGGCCGGGCATCACCCTGACGCAGAGGTCCGCGGCTCCGCCCTGATCGCCACGGCTGGCACGGATGTATCTTCCGTCGGCCACCGCCTACCCCATCCCCGACAACGCCCTCTGCCTGCAGTGGCGGCTGGCGGACGCACCGGCCGTCCGGCACAAATGCGCGCTTCCCGCCGCAGCCTTCGCGCGATGCGCTGCGGCGTCGCGTGTCATGCCGGATTCACGATGGCTTAACAGTGCTGTGGCAAGGTGCGTGCAGCGCCGGAAGGAACGGCGCAACCGGCGATCGGAGCAGGTCGCCCCGACGCGAGCCATGGACTCTCCACCCCCCATCCACGCACTGGCCTGATCGGCCCACGTCCGCGCGTTTTCCCGTTTCAGCGGGATCCGCCCAGGGCGCCCGGCCGCATCGGCCACCCCTTGCTCGTGGCACTCGGACTTCGCTCCGCCTGCAGGCGACGTGGAGCGGGATCTGTTGCCATTCGTACGTCAGTCATTGCGCTCGCTCAGAGCACGCAGGAGGTATTCATGTTCTTCGGCAAGTTGCAGCATCACAGCATCGGCGTAGCGGGCTTGGCCGCTCTCGCGGCGTCAGTCGCGTTGATCGCCGTTGCCGGCCCGGCCGAGGTCCGCGCGCACGATCGGAGTATCCATGACGGCAGGTCAGCGCCGAAATGGCTGTCCGGCGACTTCCACCAGCACACGTTCTACACGGACGGTTCCACGACATTCGACTTCGCCATGGAAAGGAGCAACGCGTTCGGTCTGGACTGGTGGGCCAACTCGGAGCACGGCGGCAGCCGCAATCGCAACGGCGAGGGGCTGTTCTGGGACACGCTTGTTCCGCCCGTCACCATCCTCGGCGACGTCGCCTCCAGCAGCGGCCACCGCGTCATGTGGCGCTGGCAGAGCCTGCGCGATTTCGTGTTTCCCGACATAGCGAGAAACCGTGGCCTCTACCCGGAGAAGCGCATCTTCTCGGGCCTGGAATGGAACGTCCCCGGCCACGAGCACTGCAGCACGGCGATCGTGGCGCGGGACGCAGGCGCCATCAGCGCCTTCGAGTACCAGTTCGACGCCAGCGACAACGACACCAGCCGCAACGGCGAGGTCACGCCATACGGCACGCTGGCCAAGCAGAACGGCAGTACTTATACCCTCGTGGACGGGCAGATCATACGCGCCGGCAAGTCCTTCCCGGAGCGCCATGCCGATGCGGTGGCCGCATGCGGCTGGATGCAGCAGCAGTACGACGAGCAACGCATCGACAACGCCTGGATTGTGTTCGCCCACATCGAGCGTGACGGCGTATGGACGGCGGACGACGGCGGCGGCTACAACGTCGAGCACTTCCGCGACCTCAACAGTGCCGGACCGGATGCCTGCTACGGCTTCGAGGGTGCGCCGGGCCACCAGGTCAACCACTACCGCGGATTCGGCAATGCGGTCACGTGCGATGAGGCCGGCACATGCATCTCGAAAGACTTCGGCGGCGCCTACGGCGGCGTGGGCTTCTACGTCGCCAAGGTAGGCGGTCTCTGGGACGCGCTGTTGGGCGAAGGGCGGCGCTGGTTCAACTTCGCCAACTCCGACTACCACCGGCATTACACGGCAGGCGGCGACGACTTCTATCCGGGCGAATATCAGCGTACCTGGGTCTACGTCAAGGACGCCGAGGACGAGCACTTTCGCGGCAGAAACCACCGCGGGTGGAAGAATCCGGGGAACACCAGCGGCTTCACGCTCGATGAGATCGCCGATGCGATGCGCTCGGGCAACTCTTGGTCCGTGCAGGGCGACTTGATCGACTTTCTGGAGTTCGGCGCCCAGTCTCACAGCCAGAAGATCGCGATGGGCGGCGAGTTGCGCGCCGCGAAGCCGATCCACGACTTGAAGCTCACTATCCGCTTCCGGAGCCCGCAGGCCAACAACTGCGCGCCAGACGGCACCTTCGTCACCGCCTGCGCGGCGCCGGTGGTGGATCACGTCGACCTCATCGCCGGCGAGATCACCGGCGAGGTGGCCCCGAGCAGCGAGGACTACGTGAAGGCAACCAACGACACCGCCAAGGTGATCGCCAGCTTCAACGCGAAGGATTGGGAGACCGACGACGACGGCTACAACGTCATCGTCCACCACCTCAAGAACGTGCGCAAGAGCATGTACTTCCGTCTGCGCGGCACGAATTTGCCGTGCGGGACGCCCTACGAGACCGGCCCAGCGGCAGAGTTGCCGTCCGCCGATCACTGCAGCCCGCTGCCCGACGCCCTGGTCACGCAGTACTTGGGTATCGACGGCGCACAGGAAGCGTGGAACGACCTGTGGTTCTACTCGAACCCGATCTTCGTCCGTGTGAATCGGTAATTGCACCGACCGGATGCTGACAGTCCGGGACGGCCGGTGCGGCGGGTTAGGTGCCGCTGCGCCGGCCGCAGCATCATTGCGGTAACGCGCCTGTAATCGGGAGCGGGCATAGTGCAGGCTCGGGCGGCCGCACCGGAATCGCCCACCAAATCGTATCAATGCCTGCGCCTGGGCATGTAATACGGGCGCACCAATACCAAACCGCAACCGCACCCCGAATGCAGCGCAGGCTCCCCGAGGAGCCCGCGCCGGTTGCAGCCGGGCGCCAGCGGCGCCCGGCGCCCTGAAGAGCTTAGGTACCGATGACGCCGCCGTCGTCCTTGGTAATCACAACGGTCGACGACCGCGGCGGCGTCCCGTCGTCCGGCCAGGTGCTGGCGCGGCCCTCGCCCGGGTGCTGGATGTTGATGAACAGCGACTTCTGATCCGGCGTCATCGTCCAGCCGGTGACTTCGCAGCCGTTCGGCCCCGTGAGGAAACGACCGATTCGCCCCGTGGGGATGTCCGCCAGCATCATATGGCAATTGCCCATGTTTGCCTGCGGGTTGCCCGCGGCCGGATTGGAGCCGTAGTCCGTCTGGATCCACAGCCAGCCCCGCGCATCGAAGGCAAGCCCGTCCGGGGCGCTGAAGACCGTGAACTCGTTGCCCTCGAAGCCCGGGTAACCGACAACGTTCGTGGTCGCTGCGAGGGGCGGCTGGACGTTGCCCGGGTTGGCCGGATCGCCGGCGAAGAGGTAGACGTCCCACTCGAAGTCGAGCGCCCCCGGATCTCCGCCCTTCTCGCGCCAGCGCACGACGTGGCCATAGACGTTGTTGGCGCGCGGGTTCGCCTCATCCACCGGCGGACGGGCGCTGGCCGCCGTGGTGGTGCCATCGACGCTGTTGGACGAGGGCGGATTGGTGCCGCGCCGGTTGTTGTTGGTGAGGGTGACGTAGACTTCCCTGGTCTGCGGGTGCACGGCGATCCACTCCGGCCGGTCCATCATCGTCGCGCCGACGCGGTCGGCAGCCTGGCGGCACTTGATCAGCACCTCCGCCTGGCTGGCAAAGCCGTTCTCCGGAGTGAGACCGTTCTGTCCGAACGTGAGCGGAACCCAGCGTCCCGTGCCGCGATCATCGCCCGCGACGGTTCCGGCTTCGAAGATGGCGACATACAACGTGCCCCGGTCGAGCAGGTCGTTGCCGCTGTCGCTGTCCTCGTCGTAGCGGTTGCGGCTGACGTACTTGTAGATGTATTCATTGCGCTCGTCGTCACCCATGTAGACCACGACACGGCGGTCCTTGGCGACAACGACGGCGGCGTTTTCATGCTTGAAGCGGCCGAGAGCGGTACGCTTGACCGGCGGGCGGTTCGGGTTCTTCGGGTCGATCTCCACGATCCAGCCGAAGCGGTTCGATTCGTTCGGCTCTACGGCGACATCGAAGCGGGTATCCACGCGATGCCAGTTGTAGCCGAACGACCCGACGGCGACGCCATAACGGCGCATGTGAGTGGTGATGGCAGAGGGGTTCGTCGGTTCCGTCTGGAAGTAGCCGTTGAAGTTTTCCTCGCAAGTGAGATAGGTGCCCCAGGGCGTGGAACCGTCCGCGCAGTTGTTGAGCGTTCCGAGGACACGTCGGCCGGACGGATCTGCCGCAGTCCGCATCATCGTGTCGCCGGCCGCCGGTCCGGAAATGCGGATCGGGGTGTCAGCGGTTACACGGCGCGCGTACTTCGACGGCCGTACCACCGACCAGGTCTCGTCGTCGTCCTGGCGTATCTCGATCACCGAATTGCCGTGGGCGTTCTTCATCTTCTGCACGCGTTCGGCATCGGTCAGACCGGGGGCAAGCAGAAATTCCGGCTCGATATTCTCGTGGTTCATGCACAGCAATCCGGCGTTGCCCGGCTTGTCGCGGCCACGGCGACGGCCACGGCCACGGCCGAAGTCGTCTTCCTCGTCTTCGCGCTCGTCCTGGCCCAGCGGGAAGAAGTGCATGCCGTCGTGGTCCATGCCGGCCTGGAAGGCCTGCTCTTCAGCCGTATTCACCGAAACGCCGCCGACGGCTTGGAACTCGGGCATCCGGCGCCGGATGCCGGTGGGATCGCCCCAACGGTAGAGCACCTGGGCGGTATAGCCCGGCGGCACCCGCACCTGGTCCGCGAAGGCGGCCGCGATCGGCGTGAATGTCGGCGCCGCCGGCAGGGTCCCGGCGACAGCCTCGCCCATGCGCGTCAGCGCGGGAGTTCCGAAGAACGCGAGAGCTGCGGCGCCGAGTCCTCCCTGCAGCAACCGGCGACGCTGCGGATTGACCGCGACAATCTCGTTGAAATGGCGATTCTTCGACGTGTTGCTGACTGGATCGTCCTCATGCTTTGGCACGGTTTGGTCTCCTGTTGGAAGTTGCGGGTTCCTCCGGTTCACGGATCGGAGGTGACCGTAAGGCGCTCGGCCCTAGACTGACGAACTTAGTTGGCTATTCTTACTACAGCATTTCAGCCGTGTGACAGATGTGCCTTCTGGACGGTGCCGGCCGACGCCCTCCTCGGATGGGACGCTCGATGCGGCGCGGGGGCGGGATCGACCCACAGGCCCCCTCAGGGCGGGACTGCGGTATCGACCAACCCATCGCCGGCAGATACGAGGACGATGCGCGACGCCTGTGCCGAGGCAAGCCGAGAGCCTGCTCGTGCCGGCGGCCGCAAGCCCGGCCACCTGTGGACTGTCACGTCGCCCGTTGCGGTGATCGGGCCGCAACGTGGAACGCCTTTCAGGACGCCTCAGCGTGAGATCTGCGATTGATAGCAGAAGCGGGTCCCGGGGATGCTCTCGGCAGCGCAGCGGACTTCCGCCGTTCCCGGCAACGACAGCCGCCACGTACCGTTGCCGCGTCAAGCCATGGCGCCCTGACCTAGCGCGCTGCGGCGTGGATGCGCCCAAGACGACAACACCTTCAAGACGTCTGAGACCGTGCACTGTTCGACGGTCGCGGGATCCACAAGGAGTCGGCAGATCTGGGGCACCTTTAATATGAATTTTTTGTTACTCAGGACAATGGATTGCGTTTCGTCAAGCGCTCGATTTGTGGGGGCGTAAACTATGCTTTCTTGTGTCTGGATGCTGCGGAGCGATCGATCATGGCTGGAATCGACGACCTTCTGAAAGGTAACGTGGTTGCGGGGCTTGCCATCGGAATTGGCGCGGCGGTGATCGCACCTCTACTGGCGCCGATCGTGGCCAGTGTGGGCAAGCCCGTGACCAAGTCCGTGATCAAGGCGGGAATCCTGTTTTACGAGAAGGGCCGCGAGACCGCCGCCGAACTCGGCGAGGTGTTCGACGATCTCGTGGCAGAGGTTCGTTCGGAACTCAGGGCCTCCCATGCGGCCGGCGCCATCGCGGTAGCCGAGACGGCACCGCCCGAGCCAGCGCCCGCCGATAGCACACCGGGTCCCGAGGAACCAGCCGCATCCTGATGCCGACGAACGCCCGAGTCTGTCATTCGACCCCCGGCAGGCTGCGGATACGCATCGAAACACGCCGGCGCGACGACGCGTTCTTCCATCAGCTTGCCGAATCGCTGGCCAGGGTTCCCGGAGTCCTGCGTGTGGATGCCAATCCGCTCACCGCGACCGTGCTTGTCTTCCACAGCCTGGAATCCGCGATTCTCGTTCGTGAAATCGGCGCGCGGGGATGTGCGTTTCCTTCGACCGACGAGCCGAAGCTGGGCGCTGCTGAACAAATTTTCAATTCAAGCCGGCCGTGCGCCGCCGTGGGGCTGCGCGCGGCGGGGATTTCCGCCGATACCCGCGCCCTCGCGATACTGGCCCTGTTCGGCATGGCGATCCACCAGGCGATCGAAGGCAACGTCATGGTTCCCGCGGTATCCCTGCTCTGGTACGCATTCAATCTGCTGGTGCGCCAGGAGGGACCGGGCTGATGACGGGGCAGCATCCCCCACAATCTCACGCATGAGGAGACCGAGATGGTAACGAGGAAAGGTGGATCTTCGCGCCCTGCGGCGCACCGGGCCAGCGGCGTCCGGGCGCGCGAGCAGGCAGAGAGTGGCGCGGTCCAAGAGTTGGCGGTCACACCAGAGGGCATGGGCGCCGGGGTACCGATCGACGAAACGGAAAGGAGGTCTGCAATGTCGTCGGAAGAGAAAGTATTGGAAGGTGCCGCGACAGCCGCGGCCGAACCGGCAGCGCAAGCTGCATCCGGCGAGAGCACGCTGACTGCCGGCGAAGTGGGCCGACAAATCAAGACCGGGATCACCAGCAGCCTGAGGGGCATAGACGAAATCGAAGCTGAAATCGTGACGCTGGTCAGGCACACCGTGACCAACACCCTGGACGCCTCCGGTGCCGTGGCGACCCAGGCCCTGGTCGTCACCAAGGACGTGGTCAAGGGCGCCATCGCCGCCACCGAGGAAGTTGGATCCGGGCTGGTTCTGGCGATCAAAGGCGTGGCGAAGGGCCTGATCATCGGGGTGCACGACGTGGGCGGCGACCTCATCACGGTGGCGGCGGAAATCGCACGGGCGGCGGTGAAGAACGCCGCCGCCATCGGTGCTGATGTCGCTCTGGTCGCCCGGCGTGCGGTCGACGGAATCGTCGAGGCCGTCGGGGAGACCGGCGGCAACGTGGCAGAGGTCGGAAACGCTGCGGTCAGCGGCGCCATCGAGGCAGCCGGCACGATCGGTTCCTCGGCGGTGACCTCGGTGCGCGACGTCCTGCTCGGTGCGGTGACCGGTGTCAAGAAAGTCGTCGGTGCCGTCCTGCCCGCCGTGCCGAAGCAGCAATCCGCTCCCCCCGAGGTGACGGCGACGCAGACGGGCTGAGCGGCAGCCCAGTCGCTTTCGCGCCGGGAGCCGTCGTCCCTCCCGGCGCAGCTGCAACGACGCAGTCCTTAAGTTCGAACACGGACGCGCGGAAAGTCGCGGAAAGTTGGGCGCGGCCTCCTGTAACTGTCCTGTAACCTGGCTTTGCTCTAATGCAGACAGAAGAGTGGCGGTCAGACCACAAAGGAGAGCATAGCGAATGGTTCACTTCATCCACCATGTTCCGGGACGGCTGCGGGTCAAGACGGCGACGATCAAGGGCCGGGGCGTTCTCGCCGACAAGGCGATTGCGCACTTGGGCGCGTTGGAAGGAATCACTTCGGCGGCAGCAAATCCGGTCACCGGCAGCATCGTGATCAACTACGATGCGGCCAGGATGAGCGCCGGCAGGGTGCTCGATTCCCTAAGGCAGGGCGGATACATTCAAGAGGTCGTGGACGGCCACCCCGAGCGTCCTGCGGCCGGCTCGCGGCTCGCCGGGCGCGTCGGCGACACGCTCCTGAACAAGGTGATCGAAACCGTGGTGGAGCGTTCGGCCGTCGCTCTCATCGGCGCCCTGATCTAGGCGACCGCCACCCCCGCCCGTTCCGCCAGCGCGGCCGCCTTGTCGGTCGCCTCCCAGGGCACCGGAAAATCAGTGCGGCCGACATGGCCGTAGGCAGCCAACCGGCGGTAGAAGCTGCCGTGGCAGATCGCAGGCAGGTGTCGAAGGTTGAACTGCCGCACGATCCCGGCCGGCCGAAAGTCGAACGTCTCCCCCACCAATGCGGCGATCTCCTCGTCCGCAATTGCGCCGGAGCCGAAGGTCTCCACCTGGATGCTGGCCGGCCTCGCCCGTCCGATGCAATAGGTGAGGTGCACCTCGCATTCCTCGGCGAGTCCCGCGGCAACGACGTTTTTCGCGGCGTGGCGCGCCGCGTAGACGCCGACCCGGTCGATCCGGGAAGGATCCTTCCCCGACAGTGCGGACTCGCTGTGGCGAGAGAACTCGCCATAGGTGTCTATGGCGGTCTTGCGTCCGGTCAATCCCGAATGTCGGGAAGGGCCGCCGACGATGAACGGCCCCTCCGGGTTGATGAAGATCTCGGTATTCCGGTCCAGCCGAATCTCCTCGTCGGCGAACGCCTCGCGGATCACCGCTTCCTCGAGTTCCCGATTCAGGCGCTCCGGGTGGACATCCATGCCGTCATGCTGGCTGGCGACGATCGTGATGCTGTGGATGCGCCGCGGCATGCGGTTGTGAAACTCGACCCCCACCTGAGTCTTGCCGTCCGACCCCAGGTAGGGGAGAAGCTTTTCCAGTCTGACGCTGGCCAGCCGGCGCGCCAGTTTGTGGGCCAGCCGCAGCGGCAGCGGGATGCCGGCGGCACAGTGCCCGCAGGCATAGCCGAACGCGTTCGACATGTTTCGAGCGGGAATCCGGTCGATCTGCGCTTCGGTCAGCGACCGTTCGCCCCCCTCCGGCCCCGGCAGATCGTGAATCTCGGTGATGCTGGATATGATGGTGCAATTGCGCGCGTCGAAGTCCTCGCGATGGTAGCCCACTTGGGAAATTACCTGGCGCGCGGTTTCCGGTATGTCTACCGTGGCACGCGAGCCGTACCTGACCGCGACAAACAGGATGCCGTTCGATACCGCGCACTCCGCGACCACGCGGGAATAGGGATCCTGATGCAGGTAGCGGTCAACGATGGCATCGGATATCTGGTCGCACAACTTGTCGGGATGACCCTCGGTCACCGACTCACAGGTAAACATGAAGTCCTTCTTCATCGCGCCGCTCCCTGGCTCAGTTCGACCAATGGTTTCGGTGCCGGCAAGGCCGGGCGGTTGGACGGGACGTCGCCCGCCCGAAAGGTTTTCGTCGCCTCGTTGACCAGGAACGGGCCGAGCGATCCCGCGGCGATCACCGCCGCATCGACCAGACCGATCCGCGTGCAGCCCAGCAGGTTGCGCAGACCCGGCACCAGGACCGTCAATGCCTGCACGGCGAGCGATCCGCCCGCCGCCCACTCCAGCCAGCGGTTGCGCGGCAGGGCACCGCCCGCAAACAGCCCGTGAGACTCCGAGCGGCAGCTGAACGCATGCAGGAGCTGGGCGGTGGTCAGGGTCATGAACGCCAGGGTATTGGCCTGCGCTCCGAGGCCGTAGCGCGCCGCTGCGTAGCCATAGCTGGCCATCGTCCCCGCGGTCAGCGCCGCCGTTTCCATCCCATAGTATTTCATGTCCTGTCTGCGGATGATCGGCTCTTCCGGGTCGCGCGGCGGGCGCGACAGCACATCGGGTTCGGGCGGCTCCACAGCCAGCGCCAGGCCCGGAAACACATCCGTGATCAGATTAATCCACAACAGCTGCATCGGGTTCAGCGGTTGTCCCAGGCCGGTGCTGATGGATGCGAGCATGACCGCAATTTCACTCATGTTGCTCGACATCAGGAAGTGGATCGCCTTGCGAATGTTGCTGTAGATCGTGCGCCCCTCGCTCACCGCCACGATCATCGTCTGCAGCTCGTCGTCCTCCAGCAGGACGTCGGCCACGTCCCGGGCGACGTCGGTGCCCGAGCTGCCCATCGCCACACCGATGTCCGCCGCCCTCAGGGCCGGACCGTCGTTTATGCCGTCGCCAGTCATGGCGACCACCTTGCCTGCCTGCTGCAGGGCCTTGACGATTTGCAGCTTGTTTGCCGGGCTCACCCGGGCGAATACGTCGATTCGTTCCGCCAGCGCCGACATGAGCAGCGCATCGATGCTTTCCAGCTTCGCCGAGTCCAGAATCTCGATGCGCGGCGTCCCGGACAGGCCCAGCGTCTTGCCGACCGCGTAGGCCGTGGCGCTCTGGTCGCCGGTGATCATGACCGTCTTGATTCCGGCGCGGTGGAAAAGCCCGATCAGCTGCGGCACGCCGTCCCGGATCGGATCGGCCATACCCGCCAACCCGATCCAGACCAGGCCGTCGTCCGGGGGCTGCGGATCGCCGCGCCAGACCTTGTAGGCGAATCCCAGCACCCGCAGCGCCTCGCCCGCCATGCGCTCGTTCTCGTTGACGATCGCGATCCGTTCGTCATCGCCGAGGTGATGCTTGGCGCCGTCTCTGACGTACCAGCCGCACAGATCGAGGACTTCCAGGGGGCTGCCCTTGACGGCGAGCATCCAGGCCCCGTCGCCCGCAGGATGGGTCGTTCGCATGTAACTGCGATTCTCGGCCCGATACTCGATGGTGCTCACCGGGTAATGCGCCCGCAGTTGCATCACGTTGACCCGAGCCAGCAGGGCGAGATGAATCAGGGCGTTCTCCGTGGCGCTGCCGTTGAGCTGATACCGCCCCGCGTCGTGTTCGAGCCGGGTCTCGTTGCACAGCACGGCCACGTGCACCAGCCGCAACAGTTCGTCGCTGGCCAGCGGATCGAACGGCGCGCCTTCGGCAAAAAAACCAGCGGCGACGACCCGTACCGGCCTCATGCCCACGTGCAGGGCGAGAACGGACATGCGGTTGCGGGTCAAGGTTCCGGTCTTGTCCATGCACATGACCTGGACCGCCCCGAGCGTTTCGACGGCTGCGAGGGAACGGATCAGCACGCGATGCCGCCGCATGCCGCGTATGCCGAGCGCGAGGGTCGTGGTCGCCACCGTCGGCAGCCCCTCCGGAACCGCAGCCACAGCCAGGGAGACCGCGGCCTTCAGCATCTCCAGGGCGCCGTATCCGCGCAGTAGTCCGACGGCGAACACAACCCCGCAGATTGCGCCGGACGCCCAGACCATCTGATTGCCCAGCCGATCGAGCTGCTTTTGCATCGGCGTGTCGGGAGGGCGAGTGTCTCCGACCAGCGCATGGATCGTGCCGATCTCGGTTGACGTGCCTGTGGCAACTACCGCCGCCAGTCCGCTGCCGCCGGTGACGACGGTTCCCATGTAGACCATGTTCCTGCGGTCCGCCAAAGCCATCTCGCCCCCCATCAGCGCGGCGGCGCATTTTCGAACCGGCATGCTCTCGCCGGTCAACGCTGACTCGTCCGTCGTGAGCTCGCTCTCGTTCAGCAACCTGGCATCCGCGGCCACGTACATGCCCGGAGACAGCACCAGAACGTCGCCGGGAACCACCCATTCGGCCGGAACCTGCACGGCAGCCGCGTCGCGCATCACCAGGGCTGTGTGAGCGGAGGTGTTGGTGAGCGCGGTGATCGTCTTCTCGGCCTGAACCTCGGTGATGAATCCGATCGCGGCATTGACAAACACGACGCCGACGATGACCACAGCGTCGGCTATTCCCCCGGTGAATATCGACAGCACTGCAGAGGCGCCGAGCAGGGCAACGGGGAGGCTCGCGAACTGCCCGAGCAGTATGCTGAGACTCGACCTCGGTTCCGGGCGCGGCAAGTTGTTCAGGCCGAATCGCTGCAGTCGCCTGCCGCCCTCGACGGAGGTCAAACCGCTTTCGGCCGACGTGGCGAGTTGCCGCAGCACATCCGCGGCCCCGACCCGATGCCAGGGCGCACCGGCCTGTTCTTCCGTGCCGCGGGATGCAGCTATTTTGCGCCCTGCGGATCGGTCCGCCGGCCGTTCCACCGGCCGCAACCCGCTGGCCGGTCGCCCGACTGTCGCAGCAGCCGGAGGGGTGGCCCCAAGCACCCGGCGACAGATCTGCTCGACGCGGTATATCACCGCATCCATCTCATCCGGCTGTCTGAGGACGACCAACACGTGTCCGGTCAAGACGCTTCCAACCGCGTCGGCAACTGTAGGCAACTCTCCCAGTTCGGACTCGATCAGGTCTTTGAGCGCGTCGCAGCGGTACAGCCCCGCAATCTCCAGGCGCACTCGACCGGGTGCGGCGATTCGCAGCACCGAAACTCGGGCGACAACGCTTTGTTTGGCTCCGCTATCCCTGGCCGGCGCCAACTCTGCGGCGTGCGCGGTTCGCGGGCGGATTGCGGCGTGCATGGTGAGGTAGTACGGTCTCTGGCGCACCCGTGTCGGGTGCGGTAATCCGCCGTTACCCTACCACCGACGATCCGGGAGTTGCTTTACAGAATTGTTACAACTACGGGGGACCGGTACCGGGCCGAAGCGGGGTCGCGCCGCACCGACCGTCGCCGCCAGTCAGAGTGGATCGCTACGGCGGGTGTGCGGCTGCCGCCCAGGCGCAGCCAAGCCTGATCTGCGTTGCCGCAACCAGCTTGCATAGGGCTTGTCGTAGTCGTAGATATGGGAAAGCATCCAGGCCTCGAGTTGCCTTCGCAGTGCTGCTTTCCCCGCCCCACCGGCGACGCCGGCAGATTCGGCGATCTCGCGGCGAAACCTGGACAGTTCCTCGATCAGGCGCGCGTGATCCCGGATATGGGCGGACCAGCCCGGATACTCCATCGAGCACATTTCGACGCGTTCAGTCTCGAAGTGAGTGCGCGCGAGTTGGCGTACGACGTCCAGCGCATACACGGCTTCGTCGATGGGGTAGGCGTTGATCAGGCGCCGGACGGCCTCCCCCACCCAATGCATCAGCGTCTGATGCTCGCTGTCCATCAAGGCATGCGCGGTGGCGGGCGTCGCGATCATGTCTCGGCCGTTTCCGTTTCGGTCACTCATCGGTTCCTCATGCGATGTTGCCGCCATGCCTTCGGTTGCACCGAGGGGCAATACCGTTCGAGCCGGGGCACGGACGACGTAGCGGTGCGCTACTCCAGTGCGCCGGCACAATCGGCGTAGTCCCACGCCGTATGCCGCCATGCCGCTGCGACGGCGCGATCCCTTGCATTCCGATAGTCGGATGGCGTCACGGCGTCCGCCAGGCGACGCAGGTGGCCGATTTCCAGCTGCCCCGGCGACCCGCCCGCCAGGTGCACTCCTTTCAGGATCGCCTTGGCGTGATCGAGAAGCCGTTGGTTTCTGCGCGTCGTCAGCGCGCGCCCGGCCTCGTCTTCAACAAAGAACTCGTCGCCGAACACCTCTTGGATCAGGGACCATTCGCCGTAGCAGGTATCGTCGATCGGTACCAGGTCGTGCAGGTGTAGTCTCATCGTCGGACCCTCCATTCCAGTTTCCGACGATTGTCCTCGGCATATGTTGCGGGGTTGAGAAACGCAGGTGACTTCCCCGTTCCTGCAGTCGCTGAAAATTCGTTTGCCGCGCGCTGTCCCGGTCCCGGATCGGCACCACGGTCGGCGCATGCCACCGATGGCTTCCCGTCGCCTTGCATTGTCCGGCCCACGCCCGACGGTGGGAACGAGGCGTGCCGGTGATCTGCGCGATGACCGCCGCGCCACGGCCCCGCTGTAGCAGGACCGTCATCAGCGATCCACCAAACTGCAACAGTCGGTGCGTAATGTCAGGTTCGCTCTCCCGCCGTACCCGAAAACCTGCCTGTTTGGGGTAACGACTCGATGCTTCAGCTGAATCCGTCCGACGCGCCGCAGTTCAGTCTCGACCCGACGATGCTGGGCGAGATCCTCACCCATGCCCGGCCGCTGGGGCACAGCGAGGATCCGTCGAATCTGAACCTCGGTTTCGGCTTCCTCTATTACGGGTTGGCGCGCGCGCTGCGGCCAAGACACATCCTGGTGATCGGATCGGGCTACGGCTTCAGCGTCGTCTGCCTCGCCCTCGGCCTCAAGGACAACGCCCGCGGAGGGCTGAGCTTCGTCGACCCGTCCTATTCGGTGTTCAAGGATGGGCCGCTACGCACCGTCGGCGGTACCGGGCAGTGGGACGATCCGCAGACAGTTCGGGCGCACTTCCGCCGCTTCGGTGTCGAGCGCCACGTCACGCACTACAAGCTGAGCAGTGCGGCCTTCTTCGCCGACTACGGCGAGCGGAACCTTCCCGCCATCGATCTCGCCTTCGTCGACGGCAGCCACAGCTACGCCGATGTGCGGCACGACTTCCTCGCCGTGCTGCACCGGACGCGCCGGAACAGCTACATCCTGCTTCACGATACCAATATCTATGTCCGGGAACTGGTGCGCCACGCCGGCGTGAAGCGCTGGCTGAAGGCGATTTCGAAGGACAAGGAATCGTTCGAAGTCATCGACTTTCCGTTCGCATCCGGCGTGGCCATGGTGCGCGTGCTCCGCGACGGTCCGTGGTCCATCGCCGATCGATGGTGATCGCGGCGGCGGTCCTTTCCGCCCTGCTGGTCGCGTCCTACCTGTTCTGGCGCCACTTCTGGTTCTTTCGCGATCCGCCCCGATCGCCGCCCGCGGCGGCGGGCATCCTCAGCCCCGCTGACGGAACGGTTGTCTACGTGCGCAAGGTGGCGCCGGGCGAGGACGTGATCGTGATCAAGCAGGGTGTGCACGCAACCGTCCGGGATATCCTGCGCCAGGACGTGGACACGACACGCCTGGTGATCGGCGTGTTCATGAGCCCGTTCGACGTGCATTACAACCGCGCCCCGATCGACGGCACGATCGACTTCATTCACCGCCATCCGGCCATCGGCGAAAATCTGCACATGGGTTCGATGCACTGGCGCGCTGTCTTCGATCTCCCGCCGCATTACGCCGACAGCGTTCATATCGTCCAGAATGAACGGACCGTCACCCACTTCGTCGGCGATTACAAGGGGGAACCCCTTTCCTGCTATGTCGTGCAGATCGGAGCGCGCACCGTCAATGGCATCGACAGTTACTTCCGCGAGGGCGATTTCGTCGCACGCGGCGCCAAGTTCGGCATGATCCGCATTGGCTCCCAGGTGGACGTGATCGTCACCTGGCGCCCGGGATTGAAGGTACTGGTGCAACCCGGCGAGAGGGTTCGGGCCGGTGAGACCCGGTTGATCGAGTAACTCACGTCCATCGCCCGCCCGGGAGCGTCACTCGAACTGCGGCCGCAATGTTCAACGACGTTGCTTGTACAACAAGGCCCCCAGGGTCAGCGCGCCGGCCGCGACAATCAGCAGCATCACCCACGCGAAGGACGATCCAGCTTCCGTGCCCGGCAGGCCGGCGACGTTCATGCCGAAGATTCCCGATACCAGGGTCATCGGCATGAACACCACCGTGTAGATGGTCAGGACGTACAAATTGCGCCCGGTGAATTCGGCCTCCTGCGAACCCAGTTCTTCCTGCAGAATCTTGGCCCGCTCCTGCTGGTGCTCGGCTTCGTCGATCAGATAGCCCAGATCGTCCGCAACCCCCCGCAGCCGTTCCACGTCGGATTCCGCCAGCCATCCGGGCGCCCGCGCGGTCAGCTTCTGGATGGCAGCGCGCTGCGGACGGAAATGGCGTCGGAGGTGGGCGCCAAGACGGCGGATGCGGCTCAATTCCTCGCGCTGACCGACTGCCTGGTCACGCAGAACTCGATCCTCCGCGTGATCCAGGTCGTCGTTCAGCCCCCCCACCAGCGCCTCGATGGCCTCCACTTGATGATCGAGCAGGAGCCCGAGCAGTTCGACCCCGCTTTTGACCTGCAAACCCGCCCGTGCTTCGGACCGGAGCCGGTCGGTGCCTCGCAACGGATGAAAGCGGGCGGTGATGATCGACCGGGGCGTAACGAATGCCCATAGCGTCGCGACCTCTCCGGGATCCACCGCGTCGCTATAGATGAAGTCGTTGATCACGACCAGCAGGCCATCTCCGACACCCTCCATGCGTTGCCGGGCCTCCCGGTCTTCCAGCACGGCCCGGGCTCCGGGCGGGACGATTCCCGAATCTGCCAGCCAGCGGCGCACGCCGGCATGGCTCGCGTTGAAGTGGAGCCACACGATCGTACCGGGAGTATTCAGCGCAGTCTGCATGTCGGCGGGCTCAAGGGGCTGCGGCGGGGTGTCTTCGCGAAAGGAGAAGCCGCAGATCAGCCCGAAGTCTGCCAACGATCGTGCTGCCTTCATGGGCAGCATCCGCGTAGGAGTGTCCATCGCCTTCAGCCGTGAGATTGACCGATCGGGGCATCGAAGCGCCGAGGATACCCGATCCCGGTTTCTGGCGTCACCGCAGCCCGCCGCGCGGCCTGAAATGCTGTCGTAACCCCGCCGCCCTACTCTGCCGCCACTGCCGCAGCCGATCCGTCGCCGGTCCGCATCGACCGGTCGGAAGGGCATCACGGCAGCACCCCCAAGCAGAGGAGATCCCACAGTGAGACACGTCCCCAGCCTTTCCAGCCTATCCGCGGCACTTGCCGCGAGCCTGTGCCTTTGTGCCACGGCAGTTCATGCGGCGCCGAAGGTCGTATTGATTTCCCTCGACGGTGCCAGGCCCGACCTGGTGGAACGGTACCTGAAGGACGGCACCCTCGACAAGCGCACCGGCCTCGGCCGGCTCAAAGCGCACGGCGTCGTGGCCGAGCAGAACGTGACCGCCACGCCCTCCGTCACCGCGGTATCTCACATCGCCATCGCCACCGGCTCGACCGCGGTGCATAACGACATCCATGCGAACACCTTCCATCCGGTCGGTGCGACCATCGGCACCAGTATCAGCGGCTTCGCCGCGCCCATCGGCGGCTATCAGATCGATCCCCTGGGCGAGAGCGCTACGCCCACCGCCGAGCCGCTCTGGGTCCAACTGCGCAATGCGGGACGGAAGGTGGTCACCGCCACCTGGCCGGGTAGCGACGGCGCAGACATCCGCATCTCCGGCGCACTGGTTCAACCGGCGACGCCGAAGCGCATCACCGACTACACGGTACCCTTCGGCGCCTTCGGCGGCCTTGGTGCACAGGGCTTCACGCTTGACGCATCGGACTTCGTGCCCGCCGAAGCAGCGCTGGTGAGCCAGCTTGCCGCCGCCGGCCGCGTTTCGTTCAGCCCGGTGCGCGTGACCGGCAGCGCAGTCGAGACGCTGTTCTGCTCGCCCAGCGCGAGCTGCGGCACGACCAATGCAGGGGGCCGCTCGCTGCGCTATGACATCAAGGTGGCGGCGCTCGACACGAGCGATGACGGTGTCGCCAACTACGACATGCTTGCGGTGTTCGACGCCGGCGTACCGATTCCCCCGGGCCCCGTCACGCTGCCATCGACCGGTCCGGCCTACCTCGAGGCGGCCGGTCACTCGGGCAGGTTCTTCTTCGAAGGTTCGGGCAATCGGGTCGGTGCCGCCTACTTCGTCGCCAAGCTGTCGCCGGACCTTTCCGTGGTGCGCTTCGCCCGCTACGCGGCGAACTTCATCCCGCGCAATACGCCCGTGATCGCGGTGGTCGATGACATCAATGCCAACGTCGGCTTCTGGGCTCCACAGCCCGACTTCCGCATCCCCGAGCGTCTGAGTCCCGGCTTCGACGACTTCCCCGACTCCGAACTGGAAGCGATGTACCTGGACCAGATCCGGAGTTTCGTCGCCTATCAGACCCAGGTGGCGCTGCGGGCGCTGCGCCAGAACTCGGATGCCGACTTGACCATGATCTACATCGAACAGCCGGATGGCGCCGGGCACCAGTTCACCCTCACCGATCCGCGTCAGGCGACCGATCCCCTTGACCCGACCACCATCGGCACGCCGGGCAATCCGACCGGCGCCAGCGGCCAGGACGTCGGCAGGATCGCGCGCTACGAGGGCTATCTGCGTTTTGCCTACCAGCAGGCGAACGACGCGGTGGAAGCCATTCTGCGGGAGGTTGGCCTGAACAAGCGAGGGGAACCACAGGCGAACGTGCTGGTCGTGTCCGATCACGGCATGGCCGCCTTCCACACCGCGGTCAGCCTGCGCAATCTGCTTTCCAACGCAGGCATCGACCTGAACCAGATTGGCATCCGGACCACCGGTCCCGCGGCTCATGTCTACGTCAATCTGCAGGGCCGCGAGCCGGGTGGTACGGTCTCGCCCTCGGACTATCAATTGCTGGTCAGTCGCGTGGCCGGCGCGCTGCAGGCCGCCGCGGATCCCAACGCCTTCTACAACCCGAAGGCGGCGGCGTTGTTCTCCCACGTGTGGACACGGCCGATCGGCTGCGGCAACCCGGGCTTCTGCATCGACGAGAACATCGGCCAGGATTCAGGCGACGTGTTCGCGCTCATGACGGAAGGCTACAACTTCGACGGCACCCAGGCCCCGGGCGTGGCGCGGCTGGGCGACGCTCCCTTCGCCGCCACGACCACGGTCTTCTCGGTTCCGAACTTCTACGGCGCCCATGGCCACGACTCGGAACTGGAGTCCATGAGTGCCATCCTCTACGCCGCGGGACCCGAGCTGCGCCACGGCCGCAAGGTCAAGCGGGTGCGCAACATCGACATCGCGCCGACGGTGATGAAGATCCTGGGTGTCCCGCCCGCGGCGACGGTCGACGGCAAGGCCATCAGCCGTATCCTCGACCGGCACGACAGCGGGCATCGCGACGGAGACTGAGCTAGGTCACGCACAGGGGGCGCCCTCCCCCAGATGCCGCGTGTCGTCTCGCCTCCTCGTTGCAACTCGGGGCCGCCTCGGATGGGCGATTGGACCGGCCGTGTGCCTGTGATCGCGTTGGTCGGCACCCCCACGAACGCCGGCACGACCGAAACCCGCGCCAACGCCATACACGGCTTTGTCCATGCCGGTCTGCCGGTGTTCGCCGCCATGATCCGCGGGTGCAGGAGCAGGGACTGCCTGCGCACTTCGCATTGCGGGAACTGACGCGCTCGTCCCACTCGCTTTCAAAGAGCATGCACCCCGGCGAAATGGCGGCTGGGTGTTCGAGCATCTGACCGTCCGCAGGCCAGCCCCCACCGCCCGATAACCGGGGATCGTCGCCCGATCTCGTCCTGCTCGCTGTGCCGCCGGCATCCCGTCCGCGGCCCCTGCGCGGGTGACGATACCCGATACGATGGAGCGCACTTGCGCCCTGCCTTCGTCATGAGGCCGTCCGAAAATCGTCACGATCCGGCGCTAGTCTTTCAGGCTCCGACACCCGAAAGGAGAGACCCATGCCAGATTCCTTCAACGGCGCACGACGCCGCTTCCTCGCCGGCTCCACTGCCCTGGGCGGCGGTACCCTGCTCGGGCTTCCCGGCATCCTCCGCGCCCAGCAGGCACCGGCAATCCTGCCATCGGATGCGGCGCGGCCATGCGCCGACTGGGGCCTGCAGATCGGTGATGTCCTGGCCGACCGCGCCATCGTCTGGAGCCGGTCCGACAGGCCGTCGCGCATGTTGGTCGAGTACGCTCGCCATGAGGGGTTGCGCAACGCCGTGCGCATCGAAGGCCCCCACGCGCTGGAGGTCAGCGACTTCACCGCCCGCCTCGACCTGACGGCCCTTCCTCCCGACGAGGAGATATTTGTGCGAGTGAGCTTCACGGAACTCGACAGCGGGCGCGCCGCCTCGGAGCCCGTCACCGGAACCTTCCGCACCGCGCCGGCGAAGCAGCGCAACATCCGCTTCCTGTGGTCCGGTGACACCGCCGGCCAGGGCTGGGGCAGCAACCCGGATTTCGGCGGCATGAAGATCTACGAGACCATGCGGCGCACGCGGCCCGACTTCTTCATCCACTGCGGTGACACCATTTATGCAGACGGCCCATTGCTTCCCGAGGTGCGGGATGCCGCAGGCAACGTGATCTGGCGCAATGCCTTCCTCGACGCGGTGCCGGAAAAGCTCAAGGTGGCCGAGACGCTGCAGGAGTTTCGCCGCAACTATCTCTACAACATGTACGATCCCAACGTGCGCCGATTCAATGCCGAAGTGCCGCAGATATGGCAGTGGGACGACCACGAGGTGGTCAACAACTGGTCCGACAGCAAGGACCTGGCCGCCGACGTCCGCTATACGGAGAAGCGGGTGCAGACCCTGGCGGCACGCGCAGGGCGGGCTTTCCTGGAGTACGCGCCGCTGCGCTGGAACGGCCAGGACGAATCCGAACGCGTCTATCGACTGATTCCGTTCGGCCGCGATCTCGATGTATTTGTCATCGACATGCGCAGCTACCGCGGACCCAACAGCTTCAACCGGCAAGAGGAGCCCGGTCCGGACACGGCCCTGCTCGGTCCCACGCAGATCGCCTGGCTGAAGTCGAACCTGCGCCGGTCACGGGCGACGTGGAAGGTCATCGCCTCCGACATGCCGCTGGGACTCGTCGTCGGGGACGGTACCGACGCCGAGGGTCGCCCCCGCTTCGAGAATATCGCCAATGGCAATGGTCCCGTGCTGGGCCGGGAATTCGAGTTGGCCGACCTGCTGGGCTTCATGAAACGCGAGCGCATCTGCAATGTCGTCTGGCTCACTGCCGACGTCCACTACTGCGCGGCGCATTTCTACGATCCGGCCCGAGCCCGCTTCCAGGACTTCGACCCCTTCTGGGAGTTCGTCTCCGGCCCGCTCAACGCCGGGAGCTTCGGCCCCAACGCTCTGGACGACACCTTCGGTCCGGGTGTGATCTTTCAGAAGGCGCCGTCGCCCGGCCAGGTCAACCTCCCGCCCAGTGCAGGCCTCCAGTTCTTCGGCCAGGTAACATCGACCACCGCAGCAAGGACATGGTGGTCGCGCTGAAGGACATCGGCGGCGCTACGCTGTTTTCCCAGCGTCTGGGGGCCGTGAGCTGCCACGGCCGAGAGCGCGGCGAGGACTGAAGACCCCGTCGGGCCTGCGTCGGTCGGGGTTCATCCCCGACCGGCGCCCCTGCGCCGGGGAACCGTCCCGCGGCGCGCGCTCTCCCCGGTGGTTTCAACTGGCCAGCTTGATCACGACCACGCCGGCCGCGACGGCGGCGGCTCCCGCGATGCCCCAAGCGCCCAGGCGCTCCTTGAGAATCAGCGTTCCCATGGCGGCGGCGAAGATCACGGAGGTCTCGCGCAATGCCGCCACGGCCGCGACCGGGGATACGGTCATCGCCCAGATCACGATGCCGTAGGAGCCGACCGTGAGCAGCGCGCCCGTCAGCGCATGGGGCCAACGCCGCCGCAAGTGGGCGACCAGCGATCCGCCGCGGCGCCACAGCGCGATTCCACCAATGCCGAAGGCATCGAAGAAGAACAGCCACTGGTTGTAGGCCAGGGGATTGCCGGAACGCCGCGCACCCGCGGCGTCCACCGCGGTGTAAAGGGCGATGATGAGCGCCATGACCAGCGCCATCGCCACGCCGCGCCGCGCGACCGTCCCCTGGGCCAGGCCGACCGATGCCGGCAGAATGATCCCGCCGCTCACCAGCGCGATGCCGAGGGCGAGCGGCCAGGTCGGCGGCTCGCCCAGTGCGGTGAGCGCCAGCGCCACCAGTACCGGCGCGGTGCCGCGCATCATGGGGTAGGCCAAGGACAGGTCGGCCCAGCGGTAGGTCTCCACCAACGCGAGGAAGTAGAAGACGTGGATGAGGACGGAAAGGGCGAGTAGCGGCCGGCTCGCCGGTGCCGGCAGCGGCAGGAAGGGCAGCGTGAGCGCGCACAACAGGCTCGCTGCCAACGCCAAGCCGGCGGTGTCGAGCAGCCGGTCCGGGCTGCCCTTGATCAGCAGGTTCCAGGAGGCGTGCAGCAGGGCCGAGAACAACACCCAGGCGGCGACGCCGGTGCTCAGGCTCACCACCCACTCACCAGGGCAGCGAATAGGTCTTGAGGTTGGTGAAACCCTTCATCGCCTCCTGCACGCCTTCCTTGTAGCCCAGGCCGGAGTCCTTGATACCGCCGAAGGGCGTCACTTCGAGCCGGTAGCCCGGCACCTCGCCTACATTCACCGAGCCCACCTGCAGCTCGGAGACGAAGCGTGTGATGACATCCAGCCGATTGCTGCAAACCGCGGAGGACAGGCCGTAGGCGGTGCCGTTGGCGATGGCGATCGCCTCGTCCACCGTGCGAAAGCGGATCACCGGCGATACCGGCCCGAAGGTCTCCTGCTTCACCACCTCCATCTCCGGCGCCACCCGATCCAGCACCGTCGGAGCGTACAGCGCGCCGCTTCGGGCATGGCCCGCCAGCAGCTGCGCGCCGGCGGACACCGCGGCATCGACCCGCCGCTCGATCTGCCGCGCCGCCGCCTCGTCGATTACGGTGCCCATGTCCATCGCCGGGTCGCCGGGGTCGCCGTGGCGCCATGCCAGCGTCTTCTCCACGAGCAGTTCGACGAAGCGCTCGGCCACCGCCTCGTGCACCAGCATGCGCTTGATCGCGGTGCAGCGCTGGCCGGAGTTCTTGTACGAGCCCTGCACCGCCAGCGCCGCCGCCTCTTCGAGATCAGCGTCGTCCATAACGATGAGGGGATCGTTGCCACCCAGTTCCAGCACCGTGCGCCGGTAGCCGACCCGGGCCGCGATCGCCTTGCCCACCGCCACGCCGCCGGTGAAGCTGATCAGTTCCGCGTCGGGATGGGTGAGCAGTTCTGCGGCGATCTCGTCCGGATCGCCCGTCACCACCTGCAGCATGGGCGGTGGCAGTCCCGCCTCGTACAGGATGTCGGCGAACAGCAGCGCCGACAGCGGCACCTTCTCCGAGGGCTTGAGCAGCATGCGGTTGCTGGTCGCCACGCTGGGCACCACCTTGTGCGCCACCTGATTCATGGGGTGGTTGAAGGGCGTGATGGCGCAGATCACCCCCGTCAGCGGCTCGCGCAGCGTATAGACCTTGCGCCGCCGGCCATGGGGGGTGATGTCGCAGGAAAACACCTGCCCGTCATCGACTAGGGCGAGCAGGGCACCGAATTCCAGCACGTCGCACACCCGTCCCGCCTCGTAGCGGCTGTCCTTGCAGCACAGCCCCGATTCGGCGGTGATCAGTCCGCTGATTTCGTCGGCTCGGGCGCGCACGATGTCCGCCGCCCGCCGCAGGATCATGGAACGTTCGTGGCGCGTGAGCGCGCAGCGGTAGCCGCGGGCAATGTCGTAGGCGCGGCGCACGTCCTCGACCGTGGCCTTGGGCACGGTCCCGACGCATGCCCCGGTGTAGGGGTCGAGCACTTCGATCACGCGGCTGCGCTCCACGCGCTCGCCGCCGATGCGCATCGCCTCGCGGCGAAAACCTTGCATTGAATCGTTCATTTCCGCTCCGATGCAGCGGGGGGAGAGACACTTTCGGAATCGGTCCGATGCAGCAGGCGTTGCGCGACGAGGCCGAGGGAGTGCTCCGGGTCAGGGACGTTCGCCTCGACCACCTTCGCCGCGACTTTGCAGCGCCGCAGCCGCACCGTATCCGTCGCGCCCATCACGCCTTCTTTTCTTTTTCTCGCGGCCTGTCAATTTTCTGCAATGGGCGAATTCTACGATGGCAGACGTTGCAGTCCGGTTTCAGCCGCCGCCCGTCCCCGAAACGGACCGGGGGGCGGATTCCTCCTAGAACCAATGAGCCTACGCCCCCACACCGACGACAAAATTCCCGCGATCGTCGTCCGCGATCTGAACAAGACTTTCGCCTGCTGCAAAGCGCTCGAAGGCATAAACGTGCGCGTCGCCCAGGGCGAGATGGTCGCGCTGATCGGCGCTTCGGGATCGGGCAAGTCCACGCTGCTGCGGCACATTGCCGGTTTCCTGTCCGCCGACCGGGGCGCCGGCGAGGTCGCGGTGCTCGGCCGCGAAGTGCAGAGGCGAGGGCGCATCGTGCGCGACGTCCGTCGCATCCGCAGCGACATCGGCTTCGTCTTCCAGCAGTTCAACTTGGTGGGGCGTCTGTCGGTGATGGCCAACGTGCTGGCCGGCGTGCTCCATCGCATACCTGTCTGGCGCAGCGTGCTGATGCGCTTCACCGTACCGGAGCGGCAGGCGGCGCTAGAGGCGCTCGCCTCGGTGGGCATGGAGCAGTTCGCCTGGCAGCGGGCCAGCACACTTTCCGGGGGGCAGCAGCAGCGGGCGGCGCTGGCCCGCGCCCTGGTCCAGGGCGCACGCATCGTCCTTGCCGACGAGCCCATCGCCTCCCTCGATCCGGAATCGGCACGCAACGTCATGGCGATCCTGGCGCGCATGAACGCCGAGCAGGGGCTCACCGTGATCGTCTCGCTGCACCAGGTGAACATGGCGCTCAGGTACTGCCCGCGCACCATCGCGCTGCATCTGGGACGCGTCGTCTATGACGGCCCGTCCTCGGCGCTGACGCCCGAACTGCTGAGCCAGCTCTACGGTGCCGACGTACAGGATCTGTACGACGACGGTCCCGGCAGACACGCCGCCACCGGCCCTCAGTCCTTTCCAGTGCGCGCCCCTTTGCCGGTGGCGGTCTGAGCCGGCTTCCGCATCACTTCCATCACGACAAGGAGATCAGCATGGTCCGCCACCTCGCCGCCGCCCTGGCCACGGCCCTCGCGCTCGGCACCCACGCCCAGGCGCAGGAAATCAACTTCGGCATCATCGCCACCGAGAAGTCCGGGGCGCTGAAGCAGATGTGGGAGCCGTTCCTCGATGACATGTCCAAGCGCACCGGACTCAAGGTGACCGGCTACTACGCCACCGACTACACCGGTATCATCGAGGCCCAGCGCTTCAACAAGGTGCAGATCGCCTGGTACGGCAACAAGTCGGCGATCGACGCGGTGGACCGGGCCAATGGCGAGGTCTTCGCGCAGTTCGTAGACCTCGACGGCACGCCGGGCTACTACTCCTACTTGATCACCCACAAGGACAGCCCGGTCAAGTCGCTCGACGACGTGCTGAAGAACGGCAAGAGCCTGACCTTCGGCATCGGCGATCCGCAGTCCACCTCGGGCACGTTGGTCCCCACCTACTATGTCTTCACCATGAACAACCTGGACCCGAAGACACACTTCAAGGTGATGCGCTCCTCCAACCACGAGGCCAATCTCCTCGCCGTGCTGAACCGCCAGGTGGATGTGGCCACCAACAACAGCGAGCAGATCACCAAGATCAAGGAAACCGATCCGCAGAAGTACGAGCAGGTGCGAATCCTTTGGACCTCGCCCCTGATTCCCCGCGATCCCCTGGTGTGGCGCAAGGATCTGCCGCAAGACGCGAAGAGGAAGATCAAGGAGTTCGTCGTGTCCTACGGCAAGGATACGCGGGAGAAGGAGATCCTCAAGAACATGTACCGGCTGGCGGGATTCAAGGATTCCAGCGACGCGCAACTGCTACCGATCCGCCAGCTCGAACTGTTCAAAGACCGCCGCAAGATCGAGGCCGACGCCCACATGTCGGAGGCCGAGAAGAAGCCCAAGCTCGCGGAGATCGACGCCAAACTCGCCGAACTGGCGAAGCAGCTGAAGAGCGACCTGGCCCAGACCGCGAAGTAAGCCGGGCTCCCCGGCCGCAACGGCGGCCGGGCATAGCCCCCGCGCACGAGCGCCATGGTCACCAAGCCTGCGATCCGCGACGTTCCGCTGTCCCCGCCCCGCACCGGCCTGGGCACGTACCTGGCCTGGGGAGCGGCGCTGATGCTGCTCGGCTGGTCGTGGAACGGCGCCGAGATGCGTCCGCTCGACCTGTGGCGCGACTCGGGCAACATGGCGACCCTGGCGGCAGATTTCTTTCCGCCCAACTTCCGCGAGTGGCGCATCTACCTGCACGAGATGCTGATCACCGTGCATATCGCCGTTTGGGGCACAGTGCTAGCGGTGGTCTGCGCCGTGCCCTTCGGCCTGCTGTCGGCGGAGAACATCGTACCGAGCTGGGTGTATCAACCGGTGCGCCGGCTGATGGACGCCTGCCGCGCCATCAACGAGATGGTCTTCGCCATGCTGTTCATCGTCGCCGTCGGCCTCGGCCCCTTCGCCGGCGTGCTGGCGCTCTGGGTCCATACCACCGGCATCCTGGCGAAGCTGTTCGCCGAAGCGGTGGAGGCGATCGACCCCCGCCCTGTGGAAGGGGTCCGTGCCACCGGCGCCAGCGCCCTGGACGAGGTGATCTACGGAGTCATCCCCCAGGTGCTGCCGCTGTGGATCTCCTACTCGCTCTACCGCTTCGAGTCCAACGTGCGCTCGGCCTCGGTGGTGGGCATGGTGGGCGCGGGAGGCATCGGCGTCATCCTGCACGAGGTGATCCGCGGCTTCGACTATGCCGAGACCGCAGCGGTGCTGATCATCATCATCGTCGCCGTGACGCTGATCGATCTGGTGTCGGCCCGAATCCGCCAATGGGCGATATGACCCTCGCACCATCGACATCCATGAATGCAAGTACGATGACATCATTGCGACTGAACGGCGTCAACTACCGCCTGCCCGACGAACCGGTGGTGGTCGTCTGCATCGACGGCGGTGACCCCGCCTATTTTGAGCGCGGCATTGCCGATGGCGTCCTGCCCACGGTGTCGCGCTTCATGCGGGAAGGCTATGCCGCGGTGGCCGATGGCACCGTCCCCAGCTTCACCTGCCCCAACAACATGTCCATCGTTACCGGCAGCCCAGCTTCGGTGCATGGCATCTCGGGCAACTTCTACCTCGACCGCGCCAGCGGCGAGGCGGTACCGATGACCGGCCCCGAACTGCTGCGTTCGAGCACGGTGCTGGCCGAGTTCTCGCGCGGCGGCACCCCGGTGTTGGCCGTCACCGCCAAGGATAAACTGCGCCGTCAGTTGAGCAAGGGCATGGACCTGGCGGGCGGCAGCATCGCCTTCTCCTCTGAGAAGGCCGACCGCTGCACACTGGCGGACAACGGCATCGAGAACGTGCTCGAACTCGTCGGCATGCCGCTGCCGGACATGTATTCGCCCGAACTCTCCCTGTTCGTGCTGGAGGCCGGGATCCGGCTGCTGGAATCGCGCCGGCCGCGCATCACCTACCTCTCGCTGTCGGACTGGATCCAGCACAAGCACGCGCCAGGGGAGCCCGACTCGAACGCCTTCCATGCGGCGCTGGACGAGTGCTTCGGCCGGCTGGACGAACTCGGGGCCGTGGTGGCCCTTACCGCCGACCACGGCATGAACGACAAGTCGCTGCCCGACGGCTCGCCCAGGGTCGTCTGGCTGCAGGACATCCTGGACCGGGAACTGGGAAGCGGCCGCACGCGCGTCATCTGCCCGATCACCGATGCCTTCGTCGCCCACCACGGCGCGCTGGGCGGATTCGTGCGCGTCTGGTGCCGGGACGGCACGGCGCCGCAGGCCGTCATCGAGATCACCCGCCGCCAGCCGGGCATCGCACTCGTCATGAGCGGGGCCGAAGCTGCCGCGCAGTTCGAGCTGCCGCCGGACCGGGAGGGCGACGTGGTGGTGATCGGCGACCGTGATACGTGCATCGGCGCGGCGCAGGCCGACCACGACCTCTCGGGCCTTGCTGGCCACAGACTGCGCACCCACGGCGCGCTCACCGAGGCCAAGGTGCCCTTCGTCCTCAACCGGCCGCTCAAGCCGCAGTACCTTGAGCGCGCCGCCCGCGGCCTGAAGAGCCGCCACATCTTCGACTTCGCGATCAACGGCACCCTGGGCCGGGCCGATACATGACCCGGGCAATGCAAGAGCGCACCGGCAGAGCGGCGGTGTTCGAGGCGCCCAACGCTCCCTTCGCCGTCCGCAGCTATCCGCTACGCCGTGCCGCCCCGGGCGAGGTGCTGGTGCGGGTGTCGATGTCCACCGTCTGCCGTTCGGACATCCACTCCTACCAGGGCCGACGGCCGAGTCCGCTGCCGGGCATCCTGGGCCACGAGATCGTCGGCCGCGTTGTCGACATCGGCGCGGACATTACCACCGACCTGCGCGGCGACCTGATCCGGGTCGGCAGCCGCATCACCTGGACCGAATACTTCCACCGCGGTCCCTGCTACCACCGCGAGCTGCTCGACCTCCCACAGAAATGCGCCGGCGTCGAGAAGTACGGCCACGAATCCGCCGACCGCCCGCCCCACCTCATCGGCGGCTTCGCCGACCACTGCTACGTGCAGCCAGGCACCGGGATCCTGCTGCTGCCCGAAACTCTCAGTGACGAGGAGGCGGCGCCGCTCAACTGCGGCGTCGCGACCATGGTGGCGGCGACCGAGGCGGCGCAGATCGGCCTGGGCGATACGGTGGTGATTCAGGGGCTGGGGCTGCTCGGCCTCTACGGCGCGGCGCTGGCCAAGGCGCGCGGCGCGCGGTTCGTCATCGGTATCGACCCCTTGGCCGGGCGGCGCGAACTCGCCGCCCGCTTCGGTGCCGACCTGACCCTGGACGCCCTGATCCCAGCACCGGAGATCCTCGCCCAAGTCCGAAAGACGTGCCGGCCCGACGGCGCGGACGCCGTGATCGAGGTCTGCGGTAATGCCGGAGTCGTTGCGCAGGGCGTGGCGATGCTGCGCGCCGGCGGGCGCTACGCGCTGGCCGGCGTGGTGACGCCGAACGCCAACGCCACCCTCGACTTCAATCTGGTGCTGCGCCGCTGCCTCACGCTAATCGGCGTGCACAACTATCACCCGCGCCACCTGGTCCAGGCGCTGGACTTCGTGCTGAGCCAGCGTGACCGCTGCCCCTTCGCCGAACTGGTGGACGGCCGCTACCGCCTGGAGGAAATCGACCGCGCCTTCGCCGATGCAGCTGCCTGCCGCGTGCTGCGGGCCGCAATAGTCCCCTGATCCGCATTCTGCCGACCGTGACATACGAGAACCCCGACCCGATCCTGCTCACTCCTGGACCCCTGACCACCTCGCGCCGCACGCGGGAGGCGATGCTGCGCGACTGGGGTTCCTGGGACGACGCGTTCAATGCCGTCACGGCGAGCCTGTGCCGCGATCTGCCGGCTATCGTCCATGCGGCGGACGAGCATGTATGCGTGCCGCTCCAGGGCAGCGGCACCTTCGCGGTCGAGGCGGCGCTCGGTACGCTGGTGCCCCGCGGCGCCAAGGTGCTGGTACCGGACAACGGCGCCTATTGCCAGCGCATCGTCCGCATCCTGGGCTACCTTGGACGCACGGCGGTAGTCCTGCGATTTGCCGAGGACCAGCCGGCCGACCCCGCCGCCATCGACGCTGCGCTCGCTGCAGATGCCGCGATCAGCCACGTCGCCCAGGTCCATTGTGAGACCGGCACCGGCATGCTCAATCCCCTGCCGGAGATCGCCGAGGTAGTCGTGCGCCGCGGCCGCCGGCTGATCGTGGACGCGATGAGTTCCTTCGGCGCCATCGACATCGATGCCCGCAGCATGCCCTTCGAGGCGCTGATCGCCGCTTCGGGCAAGTGCCTGGAGGGGGTACCGGGCATGGGCTTCGTGATCGTCCGTCGGGACACCCTGGAGGCATCAGGCGGCAACTGCCATTCTCTCGCCATGGACCTGCACGACCAGTGGCGCTACATGGAGCGCACGACTCAGTGGCGTTTCACGCCCCCGACCCATGTGGTGGCCGCGCTGCGCTCAGCCGTGGACCAGTTCATCGAGGAAGGCGGCCAGCCGGCGCGGCTCGCCCGCTACCGCCGCAACTGCGCCGAATTGGTGGAAGGCATGCGCGAGATCGGCATCGCGCCCCTTCTGCCGCCGGAAATGCGGGCGCCGATCATCCTCACCTTCCACGCCCCCAACGATCCCGACTTCAGTTTTCCGGAGCTGTACCGGCGGGTGCGGGAGCGCGGGTTCATTCTCTACCCCGGCAAGCTCACCCGCATCGAGACCTTCCGCGTCGGCTGCATCGGGGCAATCGATCACGCGACGATGGCGGCGGCGGTAAGCGCTATCGGCGCTGTGCTCGCCGACATGGGAGTGTCGGACGTCGCACCGCGCGCCGCCCGAGGCGCTGCCACCTGAGGCTCCGATCGCGGCGATGAGTCCGTCCCCGGCCCCCGAGGTGATCGTCGGGGCAGGTATCTTCGGCCGCGCCCGGGCCCGCGTGCATCGCCGCTCGCGCGGCCAAGAGCACCGGCTGAACCGGTACCCCCGTTCAGGTGCGCCGGCGTTCCGGCGTCAGGGTCGCCCGTGATGACGATGCGGCGCCAGGCGCAACTGCAGGACGAGAACAGGCGAGCCGCCGCACGGCGCGGGCGCGCGCTCCCGGCCGGTCAGGGATCCCGTCAGTTGCTGCTCTTGGCTGGGGGAACGAAACTGTAGCGATGCAGACGCCAGTCTTTCAGGGCCTCGAGCGCAAGTTCGAACTCGCTGTAGTCGAGCTCGTAAAGCTTCGAAAGACAGACAGGATCGCCGGCTTCGAGCGATCCCAGCAGTTCGCGGAAAACGTCCGAGTTTGCATTCGGAGCATCCGCATGGGCAAGTTCGCGGACGCGAGTCAGTGCGTTCATGGCTTCTCGATCAAGGAGTGGATGCAAAATTTGAATGTTGCCTGGAACTACGGAAACAGCCCGATGGCCAAGCAGAAAACCGCTGGCGCGTTCTGACCTCGGCGTGAGCATTTCGCTCGACGCGCCAACCATTGCTGTCATGGCTTGGTCGGGAGAGTGGACTCTAGACCTCGCGTTGCGTCAGTGCAATACCGCCAGCCTCGTTGTCGGTGACTGTCACAAAATATTCATCTTCCTCGCTGACCACGGGGTGCAATCCGGTCTGTAAATCGTGCGCGGTGAATGCGGGTTTTTCCACAGTTTCTGTGGATATCCCTGTGGATAACCGCCGCTTCTTCGTGGCGCCATGCGGTTTCCGCTGGGTTGGAAGAGGATTGCACAGCCGTGACACGCAACCTGTCGCCGAATGTCACCGGGAAAGTCGTCACGGTCCCGTCGTGCCCGAGGTGGCGGCCGGGCGTCGGTCGATGCAGGCTGCGATCGACGCCTCGACGAGGACGGTACGGGACAGGATGGCGGGCAATCGGCGGATGCAAAACGTGGAAGGGCCGGCAGGCCACCTTCGCAGCATCGCCGCGGCCTCAAGAATGAAAGCCGAACCCGAAGAACACCGTCTGGGCACCGGCCAGGGCCAGGCCGCTCATCGACAGACCCGACAACACCAGCGTCAGCGGCAGGATCATCGCCGCCTGGAGCACACCGTGCTCCCATTTGACATGATGCAAGAGGGGAAACAGCAGCAGCGCCAGTGCGAGCCCGAGGAAGGCGATCTGAAACGACTGCACGGCGAACCAGGCGAACAGCAGGCCGTACAGGACCTCGAACCCTTGCACCAGCCAGTGATCGGGGTGACTGCGAATGGCGAAGGACTTGACCGCCTGCCACGAGCGGGTTAGCGGGGAACCCGCTGCCGCTGCGGTGCGGGTGCGGTTGGAACCGCGGTCCGGGGTGACGTGGAAGACCGCTTTGCCGGTGATGGCGAAGAGGAACACGCCGAGCGAGGACAGCGGTCCAAACGCGCCGTACAGGGCAGTGCTCTGGCACGCAAAGCGGAACAACCTGAGCGGCGTGCGCCACATGTCGATCATGAAGCACAGCACGGGAGCGAGCGGCGTGAGCCAGGTGACGACGAACAGGTCGGCGCGGTTGAGCACGGCGAAGGCGGGGTCGAGTTGCAGCACCGGAAGCGTGAGTGCCATGCCGCCCAGCTCCATGGTAAGGATCTTTTCGTGCCCGTGAACTCGGCGCGGGTATCGTCGCTGTCGCCGATCCACACGCCGAACTTGGGTGTGACACCGCTGTCGAGACGCAGGGCCTGCTCGCCTCGGATCACGTTGTGCCTGACGTCGGCGTCGAGCTTGCGCCGACCCAACTCCAAGCGCGTCGAATAGTGCCCGCCGTAGCTCAGCACGCCGCCGACGAAATGCGCATCCGCATTGACGTTGCGCCAATCGAAGTTGACATTGTCCCTGGCCAGCCCGGCGTCATACCGCGGCCAGAACCGCAGCGACGGCATGGCCTGGATGGCCAGTTCCGCGAAGCGCAACCCGTATTCGCTCACGCCGTCGCCAAAGCGGGCGTGGCAGTAAGAAGCGCTGATGCTGTAGCCGCGCGGAAATCCAGGCTATCGCGCTGGGAAAAGCGCGGTTGCACAGGGCCTGCGGGTCATCGAGAAGCGCAGCGACTCCGCCAACAAGGGAATGTTCGATGTGCTGCACAGCATCGCAGAGGCGATCAGCGATGCCGAGAATACGCGCCTGCGCGACTACGAGCGCATCGACGCGGCCCTGCGCGCGGGCACCAGGCCGAAGATCTTCGGCAAGGAGTACGACATTGCCGCTGCGACGCGGGCCGCACGCAGGATCCCCGACGAGGCGATCGGCGAGATGCTGCGCTACGTGGGCGACGGCAACGACATCGACAACATCGTGCTGGTGGGCGGGGCGGCGTTCTTCTACGGGCCCAGCGTGCGCGCGGCGTTTCCCAAACACAAGGTGCACGAACTGGGCGATGGCCTGTACGCCAATGTGAAGGGTTTCCAGATCGCCGGGATGGAGATTGCCCGCTCATTCGGCGCCGGCCCGGCGGGTGCAGGCGACTCCAAGACCGAGGCCGCGGCGGGCGCCGATTCATGAAAGCTTCGGCGCGCCTGCGCATCAACTTCATTCTGGAGCGCATGGACGATCCTGCGCTCTACGATCATCTCGCCCAGTTCAGGCAGCGGCGCCGGGCGGAGCAACTGCGCAGCGTCGCCCACGACGGGGTGGTCTCGCGCAACAGCTGGCTGGCGGCAGGCAAGGGGCTTCCTGACCACCGGGCCGCTGTGCAATCGCCTGGCGCCCGCGATTACGTGGCCCGTAAGACACAGGACGCCGGGATCGCCCACGCCGCAATAGATATATTTGCCGATCCCCAGGCCGAGCCATGAGTCATCGCGACGGACCCCGCTGGGTCCGTGCCTCCGATCTTGCCCAGTTGGCGGTGTGCGAGCGGCTTGTCCTGTATGAGCAGCGCTTCGGGAAGCGGCGTACGCCCGGGCAGGCGCGGGCCGCGCAGCGTGGCGAATGGGCCCACGAGAATATTTTGCGCGCTGACGTGGTGGTCGATCCCGCCGTGAAGACCGACATCGACGGGAAACCGGGTGCTTTGTCACCTCGGTCGCGTTTGCGCCCGACGCCGCCGAAACCCGCATCTTGCGTCGGTTGCGCGACCGATGCTTGAGACCGACGCGCCTTGGACGCGCACCACGCAAGGTCGGGAACTCCGGCATGTGGGCCGCTCATAGCGGCTATAGAGGGGCTCTCTACCGCACCTCAAGTCTTGGTCGGACCATCGGCAACGTGTGGCCTGCGGAATTCACACCTTCCAGCGCACCGGCCCGACAGTACGGCGCGACATGGCCACCCTCGGCACTGGTCTCATGCGGCCTGCTTGAGCCGCACCTCCGGTTCCAGGCCCGCCAACGCCGCCATGTCCACCAGCGTGTCGAGCGAGAAGAGATCGATGCGTCCTCGCATCAGGTCCGACACCCGCGGTTGCGTCACGTGCAGCCGCTTTGCCGCTTGAGCCTGAGTCCAGGCTTGCCCGCGAATGTGCTCGGATAGAGCCATCATCAGCGCGGCCTTTGCCTTGATGCTCGCCGCGCCCTCGGCCGTGTCTTCGATGGCGTCCCACACACTGGCATGTCGCTGCCGGCTCATCGCATCCTCCTCGTCAATTCCTTGTAGCGGACGGTCGCCAGATCGACGTCCGCCTTTGGCGTGCGCTGGGTCTCTTATCGAAGCAGTGCAGGATGTAGATGGCGTCCGCGAACTTCGCCATGTAGATCACCCGACATGCACCCGCCGCGTTGCGTACACGGATCTCCTGAACGCCCGGACCCACGCTCGCCATCGGCTTCCAGTCATCGGGCATCAGCCCGGCCTGCACGCGGCTGATCTGATAGCCGCACCGACGTCGTGGGCCGGCAGGAAATGCCTTCAATCGGTCCAGCGAATCGCCCACGAACTCGACCAAATTCATTGTCTTGCGTTTACAAGCCTCTGACGAAACATACAACTGTTTGTATATAGTCGTCAGCTCGTTTAGTCCGAACTTTGCCCGGACGCGCGAGCCACCCCCATGATTCAGTGGGAAGTTTTTGAAACTGGGTGGGGCGCTACTGGGAACACTCCGGATCGACGCCGAGCAGCGCGAAGGCTTTGGCCTGCAGCGGCGTGGGGCGGGTTGTCACGTTGATCTTGGCCTGCGGGTTGATTGCGGTGGAAGTGACGTTGAGGGTCACGGTGGCCAGATCGAGCAGCAACGTGCGCAAGCTGTGCACCGGTAGATCGTCCTCGGTGCGATGGTGCTGCGCCTTGGCCTTGGCGCGCTCGGAACGTGGCGTGGGCGCCACCGGGTTGGTCCGGCTCTCGCGCTGCTCTTCGAGTTCTTCGTCGTCGTGGAGCATCGGCTTGAGCGCCTGGCGCAGATGCCACTCGACGTAGTAGGCGAGCATGCACAGGAACACGTGGGCGCGCACGCGCGCTTCGGTCCAGTGGAAGATCGGGCGCACGTGCAGAGCGACGGTCTTCAATGAACGAAAGGCGCGCTCCACTTGGGCGAGGCTCTTGTAGGAGGACACCGCCTGGGCGTCGGAGAGCTTCGCTTGCGGCACGTTGGTGCGAATGACATAAAAGCCGTCGAGTGCGGCTTCGGCCTCGATCTGTTCGCTCTTGCGCGCGTAGGCGAAGCGCGTCTCGGTGATGGTCAGATCGAAGTGCTTGGCCATCTTGTGCGCGTTGATCACGCGCCCCACCCGCAGCCCAATCGCGTCCTTGCCCTGCAAGGGCCGGCGTGCGCGCACGGTGGCCGCGACAATGGCATCGAGGTCCTTCTGCGTGGCCTGCAGGAGCGTCTCGCGCTTGTCTGAGCGCTGCTGCGCCAGGGCCGGATTGCGGCACACCACCAGGCGCTCGCCCGGGAAGTGTTCGCTGGCGATCTCGATCAAGCCGCGTTGGTCGAACAGGGAAAGCTGCCACGGCCCCTGTTCTTCGACCAGTTTGGCGATATCCGGGGAGCGCAGCGCCGTGATCCAGCTCATGCCGGCCGGGCGCAGCAGCTCCTCGATGCGCGCCTGCGTGATCATGCCCCGATCGCCCACCCACACCACGTGCGTGAGCCCGAAGCGGCGCTTGAGCTTGTCGAGTTGCGCGGCCACGGTGCTCGGATCGCCCGTGTTGCCTGCAAACACCTCCACCGCCACCGGACAGCCCTCGGCGCTGCACAGCAGGCCGAAGACGATCTGAGGATATTTGCCCTTGTCGTCGCGCGATTTGCCGAAGGCGGCCAGGGGACAGCAGTGTCCCGTGACCCAGGCCGAGCTGAGGTCGTAGAGCACCAGCACCCCGTTCGCGAGGTGCTTGCGCGCAAGCGCTGCTTCGATCCTCGGCTGGGCTTGGCCCAGCCAGTCCAGCGCCTCATACACGCTATCGAGTTCGATCTCGCCCAAGCCGAGCACCTGCGAGAGCGAATGCGCTGCCGACTCGCTCCGCAGCATGCGCCAGGTGGCGAGCTTGGAGCCCGGTTCGATCACGCGCGCGACGATCAGGGCCAGGACCACGGGGCGCAGCGCGGCGGGGGCGCCGGCGAGCAGTTTCTCGACCCCGCAGCGGCGCGCCGTGCCCAGCACCGCCGCCACATGACCGTGCGGCAGCGAGCGCTCGATGACGAAGGCGGCCTCATCGGCGCCCACCGGCTCGTTCCTGAGCACCCGCCGCAAGGCCTCGATGCGCGCCGCGGGCCAGTCGGTGAGATTGGCCAGGGTGCGCTTCTTGACCTTGCTGCCCTCACGCCAGCCCTCACGCAGCAAAACGGCGGGGCGCGAGTTGCGGTTGGGGACGATTTCCACATACATGGGAACTATTATTCACATATTGTGATAATAGTAACAGCATTACATGGGAACATGCACGGCGACAGCAAAACCCCTTCCCGCTGTCAAACCAATGGGTTGCTTAGATAATTATGACGACGTCAGAAAAAGCTCGGTTTAGTGGGATCTGGCGGCGGAAACACGGGATGCTTCGCGAAGCTGGCACCCTGCCAGTGGATCACCCAGCCGCTCAACGGAGCCGTCGCCGATTGCGGGGAGACTTGAGGGTAGAATCGGAATTCACATCAGCGGTACCCGCGCCAGCATTGGCGACGCCGGCAATAGGTGATGCCACCTCCCGCACCATAAAGACAAGCGCTTACGCGCGAATCTTCACATTGCTTGCTAACTCACTATCATAGTGAGCACATGCTGTTTTCATTGAAGTGCTGTTTTCTGGAACTTCCTCACGATGTCCAGCCCCATGCGGGGCGCTGGATCGGGGCGACCCAGCGAGATGCTGAGCGAACCTTTTGCGTCCCGTGACGCAGGAGGCGAGGAAATGGCCCTAATTCCGCAAGACTTCAGCACAGTGCGAGGCGCAGTATCCGCGCTTTTCAGCTATATGCCAATGAGTTGGACGGCTTGGGCAGGGGTGACGATGGGGATGTTCTGGTAGTGCCCGCCCAGGTCGAGCAGATGCTTGTCACCAGAAACGATCAACTCGGCCTGGGCTGCCAGGGCACAGGCGAGAACCTGGTCGTCGTCGGGGTCGTCCGACACCACGCGTGGCACGGCAGACGGCTCGACCACGAAGGTGACATACAGATAGCGGCCGAGCACATCGTCCAAGGTCAATCCGCTGCGCATGATGGGGCGGGCGAGCTTTGGCCTGCTCAGAGTCGAGGACAGCTCTGCAAGCAGCGCCAGGCTCGTATAGAGCGTGACCCGACCGAGCGAGGCGGCCTCCAACAAACGCCCGGGGTTACCCAGCCATAGCAGCCCTGACACCACCACATTGGTGTCAGCGACCAGCCGCACCGGTCGCCCTTTGCGCGGCCCGAACGGCCGCCACTTCTTCGGCGATCTCCTCCTCGGTGAGCGGCGGCACGTTGGCTTCGCGCAGCCGCGCCATCGCATCGAGCAGTCGCTTGCCGGCCTCGCGGCGTACGGCCTCCTCGATCAGACGGCTGATGGCCTCCTCGGAAAGCAGTCCCGCGCGTTGCGCCTCCTGCGCCAACTGGTCTGGCAGGTTCAGCGTCACTTCCAGGGTCGTCATGGCTGTCTCTCGCAGGGGTAAGAAGAACGGTACCTCGTAGAGTATGGCTGGCGCCGCACGGCGCAGTCAATCCGCCTGACGCGACCGAAGACAATCATCGGACCCGCGCTGGCGACGACCGTCCTACTCAATTGCCACCACCTCCCGATCCGGTTCCTCAGGCGCGTAATCGGCAGCTGCAATGCCCAGGCAGCCCAGCCTTTCCACGATTGCCTCGTAGTCGAGTGCGGCCGGTTTCGCGGCCCTGCCACGTTGAGCACGCCCTCCTGGAACAGCTTGATCGCCAGCGCCGCATGCACCCCGTGGCGCAGCAGCGCCTCGTCGAGAGGCACGGCCCTGCTCCGCACTGTGGACAAGTTTGCCGGAACGTTCCCTCAGATCGGCCGAGGGCGCCGTTGGCCGTCAGGGTTGCTACCCATTGGATCCAGGCCCGGGCGCTTGGGGCAAACCGGGCGGCGCCGGCAGCGGGCCCCGAGTGACATGGGCCCTCTGGTCAGACAGCGCACCCCGGCTTCGACCACGAACCAGCCAAATTACCTGTGCATTTCTTCCCACTCACAAAACGCCTGCGAATCGGCCGGAAACCCGCACGAAACCGAGACGGAAACGACATGAATAGTGAGCGAGGTTCGCCGATAACTATCTGATCTGTGGACACAATCGAGAAAACTCAAAATCCGCCGGTGGCGACACTGTGGGGGTTCGAGTCCCCCTCCCGCACCATGAAATCTCTTGCCGCGGTCCAGCAACGTCCAAGAAGCGACGCTTCGTCCAGCAGTTGCGAGCTAGACTTGCTCCCAGATTGTCTTGGACCGTCCAAGGAAGCGGGCGCGAGTCAATTCCGGTACACTTCATCCCGGCCTCCTTCAGGCGAGAGTGGGTCCGCACGTGGCCCTCAACTCCACCAGTGCCGCGCGGCCCGTGAGCCGCCGAGACGACTGTCAGAACCAATTCATCGCTAGCCCCCGCTTTCGATCCCATGTCGCGCAAGAGAAAACACCCCAAGGCTCCGGCCACGCCTCCCGCGACGACTAGGGCGGCGCTTCCAAACGATGCCGACGCGGCCTTGGGCGCGGCGCGTTACAAGGAGGCGATCGAGCAGTACAAGGAGCGGCTCAAGCGCGAGCGGCGCCCCGAGTGGGTTGAGGGCTTGGCAGCGGCCTACGCCGGACGCGCCGCGCAGTTGGCGGCGAAGGGCTTGGTCAAGGAAGCGCTGGCACTGTGGCGCACGCGCGCCGAGGCGTGCGGCGCGCCGCTGGTTGACGGGCCCTACCTGAGCTGGCTGCTGCAGGCCGGAGAGACCGACCAGGCGCTGCGCCTGTTGGCCGGCGCTTCGAGGCTGCCGCCCGAGACGCAGGTGCAACTGGAGACACAACTGGCCGCTGCCGCCCTGGCCGCCCCAGACAGCGCCCTCACGGCGTTGGCTGCGGACAGCCCGCTGCTGCGCCATCGTGGCGCGGCCCAGGCGGCGCTGGCTGCCTGCGCCCGCGGCGAAGACGCCGCCATGGCCGAGCAGCTCCAGGCGATCCCCTTCCGCTCGCCGTACCGCGACCTGCGGGGCATCCTCAAGGCGCTGGTGCTGCACACGACGGACCTCGAGCAAGCGGCGGCGGCCTTGGCCCGCGTGCCGGCCGATGGCCCCTTCGAGCCGCTGGTGAGGGTGCTGCGGGTGTGTCTGCTGCCCGGCCAGGAATGGGTCACTGCACTTCACAGCCTGGACCAGGAGGGCCGGGCGCTGGTGCTCGATCTCAAGGGCTGCCCGGCGGAGCAGCGGGCGCTGCTGCTCGAACTGGCCAAGCTGAGCGAGGCTCCGGCGGCCGCGGCGGCGCTCTACGATTTGCTTGCGCGTTACCGACGCGCCCTGCCCGAGGGTGCGGCGGGAGCCCTTTTCCGGCGCCTGTTGCCGCATGCGCCGCAGCGGCTGAAAGCCTACATGGCGAGCTTCGGATCGTTACCGCGCGCCGAGCAGGAGCGCATCCTCGCCCTGGCGGCGGAGATCAAGCAGCGCTCGGAAGAGGCGGAAGACCGCTGGCTGCAATTCGTGGACGGTATCGACCAGGCCGATCCGGCCGGGCGCCGGCGCGCCGCCTTGGTGCTGCGCCGTCTGTGCGAGACCCCGGCCCACCGCAGCCCGGACGGCGTGCCATGCGAGCATGCCCTCAACTGGTGGGCGCAGAGCCTGGAGCTGGACCCCGAGGATCGGGCAATCCACCTCAGGCTGATCCGCGCGCTGCGCGAGCGCTCCGACCTCAAGGAAACGCGCATTCGGCTCGACGCCGCCCTGGCGCGCTTCCCCCAGGATGCCGAGGTGCTGCTCGAGGCGGTGGAAACGGCGCTGGCGAGCGGCGCGTTCAAGAAGGCGGCCGGGCTGGCCAAGCGCGTGCTGGAGATGGATCCCATCAACCCGCGCGTGCGAGCGGTGGTCGGCCATGCCCACCTTTCCCACGCACGCAAGCAGATCGCCGGGAGCAACCCGGCGGCGGCCCGCCACGAGCTGGACGAGGCGGCGCAATGGCTGCGCACCGCGGCAGACTGCGGCTCGATCAAGCTGCTGCGCGGCCTCATCGACGAGCGGGCCGAGGAGGGCAATGCGCTGTTGCGCGAGGGGCTCGCCGAGCTGGGGGGAACGCTGGTGGGAAGCTTCCATCTTCTGCTCGAGGCCGGGCGCACCAAGCGCGATGCCAAGGCCCTGTTGCGCCGCGCCGGGGTCGAGCTCAGCGGCACGCCGGCGGCCGAAGAAGTCGTGGCGCTTGCGCATGCGCTCAATGCAATGCGCGAGGGGGACAAGGCCTTGCACGCCGCGCTGGACCCCCTGCGGGCGATGCTCGGGCGCGCCGCAGCCGCGCCGTTCTCGGAGCCCGACCAGCACCTGGTGTGCGAAGCGCTGCACCGGCGCAACGAGCGCGATCTGGCGCGCCGCTACGCCGAGGCGGCGCTCAAGCGCTGGCCGGGGCGCCCGGTGTTCGTGTATCTCAAAGCGGCGGCCGCCTACGGCGCCAATCCATGGCAGATACCACCGCGCGAGCGCATGGCCCTGGAGCAAGCCCTCGAACTCGCCCAAGACCGCGGCGAGCAGCGCACCGCGCTGCGCCTGCGCGACTTGCTGTCGGCGGCGATGGGGGACTTCGCCGTGCCGGGCGAGACTGGGTTCGATGAGCTGGAAGGCCTTGATGGCAGGGCGATGATGGAGATGATACTTGCGCTCGAAGGCGAGGAGCGCTTCCTCGACATGGCCCGCAAGGAACTCGGCAAGGACGTATTCGACGAGCTGCGGCGCGAGCTCGGCGGCAACAAGAAGCAGTTCGCTCATGCGCTCATGGAGCTGCTGGCCGGCGTCGCGCTTGCGCCGGGTCCGGGGGGCAGCCCCAGCGCGAGGGCCAATGCGCCACCGGCCCCGGCTGCATCGCCCCGCGATAAACGCCACCCCCCGCAACCGGGACAGAAGGACCTGTTCGATGACTGATCCCTACCGCCTGCTGGGCGTCCCCGAAACGGCGGACGACGAGGCGATCCGCGCGGCCTATCTGGCAGCGATCCGTGCCTGCCCGCCGGAGCGCGACCGCCAGCGCTTCGAGCGGGTGCGCGCCGCCTACGAATCCATCGCCACCGAGCGCGACCGCTTGGCACGCTCCTTGTTTGACACCACCGCGCCGACGGTGCAGGAAGTGATCGAGATCCTCAGTGCCGACTGGCGCCCCGCGCGCCCCGACGAGCAGCGCCTGCGCCGGCTGCTGGGCGGCAAATGAGGCCGCTCGACGACGCGGAAAAGCAGCGCCTGGTCGAGGAGTTCCGCACCTGCCTGGAGCAGTGGGAGGAGCAGGACGCGGACCAGGGCGAGCCCGTGGACCTGCGTACCCTGCTCGGCGAGATGGCGGCCTTGAAGAATGAGGTGCGCCTGGAATCGCGCCAGTTCAAGAATGCGCTGGACGAGCTGAAGAACTTCGGCGAGGCGCTGCGCGAGCACAACGAGCGTCTCGCCCGGGACCTGGACCGCGCTCGCAGTGAAGCCGCCGAGGGGAAGCTTCAGACTGAGCGCCGGCTGCTGCTGGGCATGCTCGACCTGCGCGACCGCTTGCAGGCCGGGGCGGACGCCGCCGCGGCGCGACGACCTTCCGCCCTCGCGCGCCTGGTACCAGGCGAGACGCGCTTCGCGCGAGCCCTGAGCGAGGGCCTGACGCTAACGCTGCAGCGCCTGGACGAGCTGCTGGCGACCCACCGGGTGCGCCCCATCGAAGCGCTCGGGCAGCCGCTCGACCCGCAACGCATGCGCGCGGTCGGCGTCGAGGCAGATCCCGAGGCCCCCGACGGCGTGGTGCTGCGCGAGGCGCGGCGCGGCTTTTATCATGGCGGCGAGCTGCTGCGCGCCGCCGATGTCATTGTCAACAAGAAGGCAACGCGAACATGAGCGAGATGATTGTCGGTATCGATCTGGGCACCACCAACTCCGAGGTGGCGGTGGTGCGCGACGGGCGCGTGGAGGTGATCCCCGTTGCCGGCGACGTGCGCATCCTGCCTTCGGTGGTGGGCATCGCCGACGACGGCGCCCTGCTCGTGGGCGAGGCGGCAAAGAACCAGTACGTCCTGCACCCGCAGCGCACCGTGCGCTCGATCAAGCGGCGCATGGGGGAGGCCGCGCGCGTGACGATGGGCGAGCGGGAGTACATGCCGCAGGAGATCTCCGCCATGATCCTGCGCCGGCTGAAGAGCCTCGCCGAGGCACACCTGGGGCACGAGGTTACCAAGGCCGTGATCACCGTTCCGGCCTTCTTCTCCGATGCCCAGCGCCAGGCCACCCGGGAAGCGGGAGAGATCGCCGGACTGGAAGTGGCGCGCATCATCAACGAGCCGACCGCTGCAGCCCTTGCTTACGAGAGCCGCCACAAGGGCGCGCGCAAGGCGCTGGTGTACGACCTGGGCGGCGGCACCTTCGATGTCTCCGTGGTCAACCTGGAAAGCGACGTGGTGGAAGTGCTCGCCAGCCACGGCAACAATCACCTGGGCGGCGACGACTTCGACCGCAAGATCGTCGATCTCGCGCTGGACCACCTCAAGCAGGCGCATGGCATAGACGCGAGCGGATTCCCCACCGCGATGGCGCGGCTACAGCGCGCGGCCGAAGCCGCCAAGATCCAGTTGTCGGACCGACCGTATGCCACCCTTGCCGAGGAATACCTGCTCGAACACGAGGGAATGCCGGTACACCTGTCGCTGGAAGTCTCGCGCCACGACTACGAGGCGATGATCGAGCCCTACATCGACGAGACGCTGGACGCGGTGCACGTGGCCTTGAGCGGCGCGCGGCTCACCGTGTCCGATATCGACGAGATCCTTCTGGTGGGTGGGGCGACGCGCACGCCGCTGGTGGCGCGCCGGCTGGAGGAAGATCTCAAGCTGCAGCCGCGCGGCGAAGTGGACCCCGATCTGTGCGTGGCCATGGGCGCGGCGATTCAGGCCGCCCTCATCGCCGGTGCCCAGACGCAGACCGTGCTGGTGGACGTGACGCCCTACACCTTCGGCACGGGCGCCGTCGGCGAACTGAACGGCGAGCCCTATCCCTACTGCTTCGTCCCGCTGATCCGCAAGAACACCCCGATCCCGGTGTCCAAGAGCGAGGTGTTCTATACGATGTTCGATGGCCAGGACAAGGTGGACGTGACCGTCTACCAGGGCGAGGATCCGGACGCGCTCAACAACATCGAGATCGGCCGCTTCATGGTCGAGGGCCTGCGCAATGCCCCGGCCGGCAATCCAGTCGTGCTGAGCTTCGCCCTCGATCTGAACGGCATCCTCCAGGTGACGGCGCGGGAGAAGCAAACCGGCCTCGAGTATTCCATCACCATCGACAATGCCATCGCCCGCTTCGAGCAGGACAAACTCGACGAGGCGCGCAGCCGCGTGCAAGCGCTGTTCGGCGAGGAGGAGCAGCGCGCCGGTGCGCCGGAGATCGAGAGCGACCGGGACAGCCGCCGCCTGCACGTGGAGGCGCGCGCCCTGGTGGAGAAGGCGGAGCGCCTGCTGGAAAAGGCCCGGGCGGAGGATGCCGAAGACCTGGTGGACGCGATCGAGTCGGTCAAGGACGCCTTGGCCGGCGAGGATGCGCCGCTGCAGGCGGCAATGAACATCCTGGCCGACCTGCTCTACTACCTGGAATCGTGAGCATGGAGCGCTGCCCCGGCTGCCGTGCCCGCCTCACCGAGGGTCCAGCGTGCCCGCGCTGCGGCTGCGATCTCACGCTCGTGCGTCGCGCCGAAGCGCAAGCGAGACAGCTCATCCGCCACGCCCTGCGCGCGTGGGCGCAGGGGGATCATTCACAGGCAAGAGCCTGCGCAGCCGCATCGCTGGCGCTCGAGCAGGGCCAGCTGGGGCAAGCGGTGCTGCACAGCGTATCGTCGAAGGCCGACGCAGTGTTGGCGGCTGATCAAGGCGACAGGTGTGCCGGATGATGACGTGCCCGGCAGGCCGTCTGCCCCATGGCCGAAAGGGCCGAAACGAGCAGGCCGGCACCTTGCTCGACGACCTTCTCTTCCTCGCCTTCCGGCTTTTTCGCGATCGGCGCATTGCGCGTCGTGTCGAACAGATCGCGGAAGACGACCATCGCCGCCGTCCCGTCTGCGATGCAATGGTGGATGCGCATGATCAGGCCGCTCCCGCCATCGACGTCGTCGATCACGTGGGCATCCCACAGGGGGAGGGCATGGTCAAGCGGCGTGCTGGCAAGCTCACCGATCAAGGCGGCCAGGGCTGCCCGGTCGCGCGGTTCCGGCAGGCCGATGTGGTGCAGTTGCTGCCCGATGTCGAAATCGGGCATCTCTTCCCAATGCGGCCCTGCAAGGGGAAAGCCCTGTTCGACGACGCGCTGGCGAAAACGATCGAAGCGCGCGAGCCGCTGGCAGAAGACGGCCTTCACCTTCTCGAACGAAAGGGGTCTGCGCGTCAGCAGAATCCCCGTGACCATCGCGAAGTTGACCGGTCCGTCGATGTCGTACCAGGCCGCATCGACCGGGGCCATCGGGTAGGTTGCCATTACTGACTCCGTGCGCACGGGAGCAAGCGCGACGCCGTCACCGCGCCACATTGCCCCCGCGTGGGCGACCGGGTGCAGCTTGTGTCCGGGCAGCAGCGTGTGTTTGGGTCGCGGTTCAAGTGGCCTCGGCCACCTGAACCGCTTCCGTTGCTGAGCGGGCGCCAATCTACGGGGCTGGATGGACCGGCTCAGGCATAACCGGCGATGGTCCCCAAAGCTCGGCCTTGACGTTGGTTGCAAAGCCACGCAATTCGGCCTCCATCGATTGCCAGGCAGCGCCCTCACTGAACTTGGCCCAATCCTCCAAAGACCGCCACATTGATGTCGCGCGGATCTGTGGGCTGCCCAAGACGTTTCGGTTGGCACGAAATTCGGTCATCGCGGGCTGCTTGGCCATGATGCTGACCGCCTTTCTTACCCATTCCCCATAGGCTCTCACGTCCACGTTTGGCAACAGGTCATAACTCAAGTTCGATTCGATCATTTGGGCTTCCTCTCTTTCGACGATATCAACTTCCCCTTCCCACGCCTTGAGCGACACAGACAACCGCGAGCGATGACCACGTTGACTGCTGCATCAGATGTGGGCAGAAGAAAACTGGACCGGAGTACATCTCCAGCTCCGCACTGCGCGCCGTGGCGGACGATCCGAGCACGGCTACCTTTCACGATGCGAAATATTGCCGACAGGTTCTTGAAGTTCCCAGCTCGCGCTCGCCGAACTCACCCTTATCATCTGCGCCCATGTTCTGGCCGGCGGCGTCAAGACAACCTCGGCGCCGGCTTAGGTGGCCAATCCGAACTCAATCACCGGCGAATAGCGGCTGGATCGATCCCATGGGCCATAGGGGGTCATAACATGATGCTGGCAGAATCTTTGGCGCGCAAAGTCTTGGCCGCGGGGGGCGGACACATTGTCCCTCTCAGATCTCCCCGGCAGCCGCCCCGGCTTTTCCGCGCCGGGCTACGGTGGGCTTCCTCGGGGGGCTCGCCTTCTCGGGGGGCGATGCTGCTTTGCCCCGCGCGGCAAGCGCCAGCCTGCGCACCCGGCGAATGTCCGCATCGGAGAAGGGCCCATTGACCCCGGAAATGGCCGCCAGCTTCATGCCGTGCTTGCGGCCGATACGGTAGATCTCCCGGACCTTCTCCCACTCGATGTTGCGGCCGACGGTGAAGTTCTCGAATCGCCCCTCCAGCGCGAGGACGATGGTTTCGGCCAGACAGGCGTAGGCCACGTTCTTGGGCAGACCGATGTTCTCCATCGCCACCTTTCCAGGCAGCCGGATCTCGCCGGATTCGATCACCAGCACGTCCGGGCGCTTGGCGACTTCGCTCGGGGGCAGATCGAGCGGGCGCGCCACGTCGGTGATCACGCAGCCGGGCTTGACCTTCATGATATCGAGGACCTTCTTGCCCGCCCCGGAGGTAGCGGTGACGATCATGTCCATGTCGGCGATGTCCTTGTCGGCGCGCGAAGACAGGAACAGCTTCGCGTCCGGGGTCTCCTTCAGGATCGACTCCTTGAGCGAGAGCAGCTTGGCGGTTTCCGGGGACACCAGGTAGGCCTCTTCGGCGACCATCGCCAGCAAGCGGGCGCACACCGAGCCTATGGCGCCGGTGGCGCCCACCACCATTGCCTTGAACCGGACTTTCTGTCCACGCGGCGGCAGTGGCACGAGACCCAGACGAAGCACGGCGTCGTGCGCGGCCCAGAGCGCGCCGGATGCGCTGTAGCTGTTGCCCGTGGTGATAGGCAGGGGCGCGCGCTTGGACACGGTGAGTCCCGCATCGCCCACCACTTTGGTGAATGCGCCCAGCCCCATGATCTGCGCGCCCAGGTTCTTGGCCATCCGGGCGGCATCCAGCAAGCGGCGATAGGTGAACTCGGGGCTGTGGTTCATGATTTCACCGGGAGTACCGCCGACCGAAATCAGCCAGCCTTCGGCCTCCACGCCGCTGGGCGACTTGATGCCCGTTACCTTCGAATAGACGAAGGGAGGGGCGTAGGCCATTACCTTCTCCAGCGTGTCCATGAAGATGGGCGGCGACACCTGGGACAGCAGGTCGATGGGCTTCACATTCTTGAAGTACTCCTGCGACAGCGGATGGATGACGAACGCGAAGCGGTTGATGCGCTTGAAGCCGTTGGGATAGATGATGCGCGGCTCCAACTGGAGATCGGTGATGATCTCCAGATAGTCGTCCTCGAGGATGTCGTCAGGCGCCTTTTCCGTCGCGGCGATGATCATCGCATCGAGGAGACTGGGGCCGAGCACATGGCCGAACAGCACGGGCGCGCCATCGATCGTCATGTTGACGCCCTTGTGCTTGAAGTGCGCGATACGCCCGTCATTCACAGTCAACGTGATGATGGTCTTGCCGCGCAGTTCTTTGGCGCTGAATCGGTCCAGTTCATGCACGGGCGCCACGATGACCGTCGCGTCCTGCATGGCCTGGCGCAGCACGAGCTTCGTCCATGCCCTCACCGGCACCGAGGACATCAAGCTGGTCGGGGCCCAGTCCAGCACGTAGTGCGCGCCGCTGGTGTAGAGCTCCAGCGCATCCAGCGAGCTCAACATCTTGGGCACGCCGAGTTGCAGCAGGGGATCGGCAAACTCCAGATTCTGCGTGTACTCCGACATTGCCAACGCCAGCTTGTAGTTGGTCATCCCCGAAAAAAACAGGACTCGGGCGTTGTTGAAGTAATTGCCCAGCTTGATCTGCACGTGGCGCAATGCCCATTCCTGCAGGATGTCGCTCAAGCGCCCCCCGGTAGTGACGGGAACGCGCGTCACTGCGCTCTTCATCTGCGAACTGTCTCGTTCGGCATAGCGGTGCGATCCGACGGTATAGCTGTCTTTCACGACCCCCAGGCCGATGGCGTCGGCATCCTGTTCCCAGTGCTTGAGCAGCTTCACGGCATTCGCCGTACTGCCGTTCGTGCCCACGCGCCGGACGTTGAGTTTTTGCCCCAGGAACCGCGCGCTGAACTCGAAGTCCTGATCGCTCGCACCCAGGCTGACCCCGATCACTGTTTTCATGTCATCCCCAAGGTAAGACCGAGACTTGGTGGCAGGCAAATCGGCCGGCCGCCGCGCGGGATGCTCGGCGTCGCGCGCAAGGGGCATCCGACTAACCAAAGACCGTCGGCCGTTGATCCAAATTGTACGGCGATACCCCCGGGCTGTTGGTTCAGCTTGCTGAACTGAGCGGCACCACTCGACGTGGCGTCTTGCCTGCCCGCACCGATCGTGGACCCTCCCCCGTCCCGTCGTCTGCTCATGCCGCATCATTGCAGCCCCGCCTCATCCGGTGCAGAACGCTCGCTCGAACCTGCGGCGATGGAACCTTCGATGACTGAACTGCTCGGGAAAGCACTGCTCGGAAAGCACTGGCCCGGCAACCCGGTTTGGTGCAAGCTAACAAGCCCGAAGTTGAGTACGCGAGAACACCGATGATCGAGATGCCGAGTATTGTTGGCGACGTGGTGCGCTCAGTCGGGCTATCGACGGCGATGCGCGCCGCGGGGGTCGTGACCGGTCTGTTGCCGATTCCGCAGCCGATGCTGCTCGTCGGCCCCGGGGCGAGCCGACGGTTGGGAGAAACGCTGTCCCGTTTCGGACACCAGAAGGTCCTGATCGTGACAGACCGCGTTGTTGCAGAAATGGGGCTGCTCGATGGCTTGACCAAGGCGTTGTCTGAGGGCGGCACCGCACATGTTGTTTTCGACGCCATCACGCCGGATGCGCCGATTCCATTGATCGAAAAGGGCATGGCGTTCTACCGGAAGCACCGCTGCGATGCCGTCGTGGCCTTCGGCGGCGGCTCTCCGATGGACGCGGCGAAGACGATTGCCCTTGCGGTCGCCAACAAGAAGAATCCCCGGCAGTTGGTCGGGTACTTCCGGGGTCTGCACGCCCCGGTGCCGATCTATGCGGTGCCGACCACGGCTGGTACCGGGTCCGAGGTGACCGTCGCAGCCGTGGTCTCGGACCCGCAGTCGAACCGGAAGCTGGTGATCGCCGATACGCGCCTCGTGCCGACCATGGCGGCGCTCGACCCCACCCTGATGACCGGGCTGCCGCGCCACGTCACGGCGGCAACCGGCATGGATGCCTTGACCCATGCCATCGAAGCCTTCATCGGACAGTGGTCGACCGGCTATACGGACCGCATGGCACTGGCGGCCGTCGGCATGATCTATGACAACCTGCGCATCGCTTACCGCAGCGGCAAGAACCTCGCGGCGCGCGAGCAGATGGCGCTGGCGGCGACCTACGCCGGCTTGGCATTCACGCGGGCCAACGTCGGTTATGTACACGCCATCGCACACCAGTTGGGCGGCAGATACCATACACCCCACGGCTTGGCGAACGCGATCATGTTGCCTCACGTGCTGAGGTTCCTGAGCCCCGCCATCACAAAGCAGCTGGCCGTCCTGGCGGTCCGCGCCAAAGTCGGGAAAGCAGGGGAGCGGTCGGCTGTTCTGGCGAAGAAGTTCCTGGACTCGGTCGAAGAATTGAACCGGGATCTGGGGATCCCGCGGCAACTGGACGCTCTGCGTGAGGCGGATATCCCCGAGTTGGCCAAAGCCGCCTGCTGGGAGGCCGATACCAGCTATCCGGTGCCGCGCTACATGTCGCCGGAAACCTGCGCGGATCTGATCCGCCAGGTCCTGCCCAAGGAAGCGGGGCGCAAGAAGCGCTAGCTTCGAGCCGATCTGCGCTCAGTTTCAGCGCGGCAGCGATATCGCGCTGGCGCCGAATCAGCGCCGCAATCCGGCCGCTGGGGGCCGGCTTCAGATCGATGCCCTGGTCTGCCATCAGCAGCATGAACTCGACAATGGGGTGGGCGGAACCGGTGCACTGATCGAGGTCGATCAGCCGCGGCAACCGGGCACTGCCCAGCCTGCGGCGCAGGCTTGGCACGACATCCGACGACCGGCTCGCCGCGGTACGCCTACGAGGTGGACGTCGCGGGGCTGCGCGGCTGGCCTCTGAAGCGCTATCCGCACTTGGTCTTCTGCGTCGCTCGCGCTCACGCTGGAAATCCATTGTGTTTGATAGGAACTGGCAACAAGGACGATGGAAGTGTCTCTTGACTCCTTGGCCTGACGCGCGGTGAACGCGCCTTGGGCAGGCCTGCGTCGGACGCTGCGAGCGTGTCTCTCCGGTCAGCCGAAGTGAAATCGAGCATGGCGACGGGGATCCACGCGTTCTGGAAAAACCGTGACCCTCAGTGCTCGATCACCTCGAAGGACAGTCCTGCGTGGGCCTGGAGGCGGTCGATCAGACGCTCGCCGAAGATCGTGGCCGGCGTCCACAATCCGCCGGGTTTGGCGGGCTTGCCGATGTCGAGCGCGAGGCAGGCGCCCGCCTGGCCGAGCATCCTGCCGGTGGAGCCATAGCCGGGATCGCGGTCGCCGGTGACCTTGACGCCGAGTACGCGCCCATCCGCGGTCGTGCCCCGGAAGCGCATGTCGAAGAATCCCTTCTCCTGTTGCGCGGGACTCGGGCCTTCGCCTGGCGCCGGTAGCACGAAACGCTGCAGGGCCCGGCGTGCGGGGCCGATCGCGCCCGCGGCCGCGAAGCCCGCGAGGCCGGCGGCGAGGCCGATGGCGGTGAGCCGCCCCGCGAGACCGCGGCCCGTGAGCATCGCCTCGTCGTAGGTGAAGTCGGCGCCGTAGGCATGCTCCAGCAGCGCGTTGCTCCGATGGACGATGCGCGTGTTGATGGCGCTCATCACGAAGGGCGCGGCCCATCGCCCGAAGTCCTCGTCGAACTCGGCGAACAACACGCTCGGCTGCCGGACCGCGGGCGAGCGGGCGGGCGGACACAGCGAATAGGGATTGGCGAGCTGTCTGCGCAGCGCCGGGTCCGCGGCGGCCTCCTTGATGACGTTCATGAGGCTCGCGACGGTGCCGCCCGAGAATCCCCCGCGCATCGCGCGGACCCGCATCTTCACGCGAGGGCAGGGCTGGCCGAAGCGCCGCATCGCTTCCTGTTGCAGGAAGTACACACCGAGGTCCGAGGGGATGGAGTCGAAGCCGCAGCAGTGCACGATCCGCGCGCCGTACTCGCGCGCCCGACCCTCGTAGCGCTCGATCATGCGGCGGATCCACTGGACCTCGCCCGCCAGGTCGCAGTAATCGGTGCCGGTCTCGACACAGGCACGCACCAGCGGCTCGCCGTACAGCGCGTAGGGGCCCACGGTGGAGATCACCACGCGCGTCTGCGAGCACAGCCCACGCAGCGACCCGTCGTCGGCCGAATCCGCGATCATGGTCGGCAACTGTGCCGCTCGCGGGCCGAGCGAGTCCTTGAGCGACGCAAGCTTCGCGGCCGAGCGGCCCGCGATCGCCCAGTCGAGTTCGCCGCCGACTCGCTCGGCGAGGTAGCGCGTGAGGATCTGCCCCACGAAACTCGTGGCGCCGAAGACGATCAGATCGTGGGGTTTGGCGGTCACGGATCAGTTTCTCGGCAGGACACCAGAATGGAGCAATGCGCACACGTACTCGCCGCGCGGATCACACGCTCGCCTGCGAACCATCCGAGTCTTTCGGGGAGATTGAAGGACCTCATTATCGCAAGACGCCAGAGTGTCCGGGCGACGTTGACGACGTTCGCCCTTGGTTCGTCCTGAATCGCGACACCTTGCACCGCACGCGGCCGCTGCGGCGCAGCCGCCGAAGTGTCTCGACGATCTCGCTCTTGGGTCGGGAACATTCGCCAGACCGGCAACTCGAACGTCTGCTTCACTCCGATACCTGCCTGACGCTGCCCGATTGCGTCCGCTTGCAGTTCGTCCTTAGCTACAGCGACATCAGTAACCGTCAGTGGCGGTTCTGGAGCAACTTATCGATCGCTACGGCGACTGCTCTATGCCCAGCCTTGATAGCGAACGTGCATCGTCGCTATTGGTTTAATTCAATGGAAACGAAATGGTTCGTCAGCTAGGCTCTGTAGCGCGAAATACCCATTTCATTCACCTTAGAGCGGAGGATTAGTCCATGAGCAACGAAAGCAAGTGCCCGTTCACCGGCATGCACGGCGCCCGCACAACGGCCGGCAGGCAATCGAATCGGGACTGGTGGCCGAACCAGCTGAACCTCAAGATCCTGCACCAGCACTCCTCGAAGTCCAACCCCATGGGCAAGGATTTCAACTATGCCGAGGCGTTCAAGAAGCTCGACCTGGCCGCACTGAAGAAAGACCTCTACGCCCTGATGACCGACTCGCAGGACTGGTGGCCGGCCGACTGGGGCCACTACGGCGGTCTGTTCATCCGCATGGCCTGGCACAGCGCGGGCACTTACCGCATCTCGGACGGGCGCGGCGGCGCCGGCCACGGCAATCAGCGTTTCGCCCCGGTCAACAGCTGGCCCGACAACGGCAACCTCGACAAGGCACGGCGGCTGCTCTGGCCGATCAAGCAGAAATACGGCAACAGGATCTCCTGGGCCGATCTCATGATCCTGGCCGGCAACTGCGCGCTGGAATCGATGGGGTTCAAAACCTTCGGCTTTGCCGCCGGGCGCGAAGACATCTGGGAACCGGAAGAGGACATCTACTGGGGCAGCGAATCCGAATGGCTGGGCGACAAGCGTTACAGCGCAGACCGTCGAACTGGAGAATCCCTTGGCGGCCGTCCAGATGGGCCTGATCTATGTGAACCCCGAGGGCCCCAACGGCAACCCGGATCCGGTCGCCTCGGGCCGCGATGTGCGCGAAACCTTCGCCCGCATGGCCATGAACGACGAAGAGACCGTCGCACTGGTCGCGGGCGGGCACACCTTCGGCAAGGCCCATGGCGCGGGTGATCCGAAACTGGTTGGCCCCGAACCCGAAGCCGCCCCCCTCGAAGAGATGGGTCTGGGCTGGAAAAACAGCTTCGGCTCCGGCAAAGGGGTGCACACCACGACCAGCGGCATCGAAGGGGCATGGAAGCCGAACCCCACAAAGTGGGACATGGGCTACTTCGACATACTTTTCGGTTATGAGTGGGAACTGGTGAAGAGCCCCGCCGGCGCCTGGCAGTGGCTGGCCAAGGACGTGCGAGAGGAGCACATGATCCCGGATGCCCATGACCCGGCAAACAAGCACCGCCCGATGATGACGACGGCAGACCTGTCCTTGCGCTTCGATCCGATCTACGAGCCGATTTCGCGGCGCTTCCACAAGGATCCTCAAGCCTTCGCCGAGGCCTTCGGCCGCGCCTGGTTCAAGCTGACCCACCGCGACATGGGCCCGCGCTCGCGCTATCTGGGCCCCGAGGTTCCGTCCGAAGTGCTGGTCTGGCAAGACCCCATCCCCGCCGTCGCCCATGCACTGGTTGACGCCCAGGACATCGCGAACCTCAAGGCTAAGATCCTCGCTTCGGGCCTGTCCGTTTCTGAACTGGTGTCGACCGCCTGGGCTTCCGCCTCCACTTTCCGTGGCTCGGACAAGCGCGGCGGGGCCAACGGTGCGCGCATCCGGCTGGCGCCGCAGAAGGACTGGGAGGCCAACCAGCCCGCCCAGCTGGCGAAGGTGCTGGCCACCCTCGAAGGCATGCAGGCCGCCTTCAATGCGGCACAGAGCGGCGGCAAGAAAGTCTCGCTCGCCGATCTGATCGTGCTGGGAGGCTGTGCTGCCGTCGAGCAGGCCGCCAAGGCCGCCGGGCATGACATCGATGTACCGTTCGCTCCCGGCCGCACCGATGCGTCGCAGGAACAGACCGATGTCGAGTCCTTCGCGGTGCTCGAACCCACCGCCGACGGGTTCCGCAACTACCTCAAGGGTCCCTCCCGCGTGCCGGCCGAGGAACTGCTGCTCGACAGGTCGCAGCTGCTGACGCTGACCGCGCCCGAGATGACGGTCCTCATCGGCGGCATGCGCGCGTTGAACGCCAATGTCGGCCGGTCGGCCCACGGCCTCTTCACCAAACGGCCCGGCACCCTAAGCAACGACTTCTTCTTGAACCTGCTCGACATGGGCACGGTCTGGACGCCGACCTCCGAGGCCAACGATGTGTTCGAAGGCCGCGATCGCGCGACCGGCGCACTCAAGTGGATCGCCACGCGCGTCGATCTCGTCTTCGGGTCAAACTCGCAGCTGCGGGCGCTGGCCGAAGTCTATGCTTGCGACGACGCGAAAGAGGCCTTCGTGCGAGACTTTGTGGCAGCGTGGAGCAAGGTGATGAACCTTGATCGCTTCGATTCGAAGTGATGTTGGTAAGGCGTTCTGGAGAGCCATTCGAGTGTGATTGCGCTGGCATCCAGAATGCCAGTCTATCCGTGCAAGGAAAGTCGCCAAGGGTGGAGCCTGTAGCGGAAAACCCATGGCGGCTTGGCGGCCGGGAGCAAGAGCCCGGTTCGTGATAGTCCTGGTGCTCATGGACAAGGAACTGCACGGTCGTTTCGAATCCACGACGAAACCGAACGCAATCACGGACTCTTCTGATTGTTGGCGGGGCAGCTACGTCGGCAAGCGGCCGATTCCGTTGAACGACTCCGTTTCTTGTCGCGGTAGAAGAATTCTAGCCCCGCAGGGCGCTTTGCATCTTCTCGTACACGGGGGTACATGAGTCATGCTTCAACGCGGCCAAGCGCCTACAAATCGCTCGATGCTCAACAGGTGGCGTGGATGCCTGCTTGGATTGACCCTGGGCGGGAAATTGCAGGGCGTGAGATTTCGAGTTTTTCAACAGAATCGGCCATATGCGGTCACGCCGGCTCCCCGGAGGTTCCCTCTTTCGCGCACTGAGTCGGACTCTGTGGCATCCAGGCTCGCGATCGGGCGCCATCGCTCACGCGCCGCCAGACGAACTACTGGTCAATCGGGGGTTGCGGCGCCAGGCGCGTCTTCTGGGCATCCGGCGAACTCGGCCACCGGTGCTCCGGGCGAATATGCATGAGGGCTGATCGCGGTGCAGGTCCGCACAATTCGACCCGATCCGGGTACGCATAAGTGCTGAAAGTACGCATAGATATGCACATACCAAAGCCATGCGGTACCTCTACCATCCTACGGAGGGGGCCGCGAACCCGAAGAAGCACGGGTTCGACTTCGACGACGTGCCGCAGGTCGTCGACAGCGGGGCCACGGTGACGTTCGAGGAACGCCCCTTTCTCTACGGCGCGCAGCGGTTCATCACGCAGGGGTTGCTGCGCGGCACGGTGGTGGTCATCGCCACGGCCGAGACCGAGGAGGAGATCCGGGTGATCCCCATGCGAAGGGCTGAACGCAATGAGGAAGAAATCTACTGCCGCAACCTTTGACGGTGAGAAGCCGATCTCCCAGGACGCCATCGATTCCGGGGGGCTGGTGCTGGGCAAGCGGGTGGGTGTCCGGGTGGTGCAACGGAAGAAGCGCGTCACCGTGTACCTGAATGCGTGCATCGTCGAGCAATTCAAGGAGGTGGCGGACGAGCGAGGTTACCAGACCCTGATCAACGAGGCGCTGGGGACGACGCTCAGGCAAGGCGATCTGGAAACCACCCCGCGCCGGGTCATTCGCGAGGAACTGAAGGGCCGCCGCTTGGCGATGCCGTGACCGAGGACTCCCAACCGACCCTTGGTATCGATCCGCTTTGTGACCGCGCTATGCACACAGCGCGCCACTTGATCAGTCTGAAACCTCTGACACGGTGTGCCAGGGGCAATTCCTCGTAGACGTGAATAGACAGCCGGGGGGAAGCAGCTTGGGGGCGGCCTCAAAGGCGAATGTCCCCACCCAAATTCCCCCGGACTTGGGGAATTTCCCCACGCCAAATAGCCCACGAAACAACGGCGGAAGCCGCGAGTGTCAGCGTAGCGAACGTCATACTGGTTTTGGGGGCGCGCCCTATCCGATTGGCACGTCCGTTGCTTGGTCAAAGCATCTGTCGTGGTGCGGACCACGCCCCACGAGTGCCGCCAGAATGCGCGGCAACAACAAATTGAGCGGGACGTTTGCGCGTTAACCCCAAGCGAATTGGCAGTGCCCGGAAGGACGACAGCTCTCGTAGAAAGAGATCCTCCCTGGTAACCCGGGGCGCGTGTCATCGACTCGACGATCGGCAGGATTCCAAGCCACCCATCCTTGATGCGTGGATCGGTGTCGATCGGAACGAACACCTGAAGTTCTTATTGTTTCTTGAGGGAGGGGACCATGAACACAGAGCTTATCGCCAAGACCTGGGACTCGCTGCGCGCGGGCCACTTGGACCTGATCCAAAGCTTCTACGCGCGCTTCTTTGAACGTTTTCCGGGTTATCGATCGCTTTTTCCGGCGCAGATGGACCACCACATGCGCCGAATGGTGGACACGATGGCGATGGTCTCGCGGCTCGCCGATCACAACGACGTGATCGAGTCGCGAATGGTTCACGTCGGCGAGCGTCACAGCCACTACGGCCTTGCCCGTGAGGATCTCGACAATTTCCGCGATGTCTTCATCGAGGTGCTCGAGGAGTACTGCCAGGGCCAGTGGGACCGCGACTGCCGTGCAGCCTGGCAAGAAGCGTTTGACCGGGCCGTCCTGCCGCTCGTCATGCGCGGCCTCGCCAGCCATATTGCGACTGCACCGACAGGGGCGACGGAAGCGGGACGCCTCAGCCATTGACGCTGCTCCGCTGATGCGTACCACCGCGCGGGCCTGCACATGGATGGGGTGGGCGGCACGGGCGCCGAGCGACGCGTCGCCCGTGGCGTACCTTTCCGACGAGATGACCTCAGCCTAGGGACGACTTCGGTCGAGCAACCGGGGACATCTGGAATGACGGGGGCCGTGCAGGGCAAACCTGCCGCTTGGCGACGCGCCGCTACGAGCTCGGCCGTAGCCGCGCCGGCGCGGTAAGGTATGTTTTCACCGGCCGACAGGATGAACAACTCGGGACACCCGCACACTCCGGGCACACATGATATTCGCACGCTGAAGCAGTCAATCCGGGAGATGGCCTGATGCCTGTCGTTACCAGCCCTCCCGAATAGGTCGTCGAAAGGTGATAAGAGGGGCCATATGACGGGAAACGCACGGACCAAGGCATCGGCAGCGATGCAAGCGGCGACTGTTCCTTCTGGGTCTCACCCCGAGCGTCGCATATCCAGCGAACGGGCCGTGTTGATCCTGGACGCGCGCGGCGCGGTACAGTTCTGTAGCGATGCCGCGGCGCAGTTCTTCGATGGCAGATCCGACGAGATGCTCGGCCGGCCGATAAGGTCGCTGATTCCGGTACTCCCGCTGCGGATCGTCACGCCTGGGTACAACGTGGCCTATGCCCGCTTCTGCGAGGTCCAGCAGGCTTGGTGTCGGTTCGGCCGACCAATGCCGGACGGACAAACTCGCCCGATGGAGTTGAGGTTGAAAGCGGCGCAACGGTATCAGGACGTTCCGTACGCGTTGATCGTCAGCTTGCGAGGTGCGCCGGAGTAATCGGTCCGCGCCTAGCCGTCTCGAACAGCAAACACCTACGGGTCGGATCCGCTCGCGTCGCCCAGCACCTGTCGGCGGCCCGGCCGGTCAGTCTCCGAACCCCAGCCAGAGCTTGTGCGAAGGAAATACCGGTGCGCTGCGCGGGATACCTGAGATGGCGTTCGCAGGGCCTTTCAGGGGGCGGTATTCCGGTCTATTTCCTGACCAGTCATTACTGTTACCGACGACCACGACGCATTGGCAATCAGAATGCCCGCCACCCTGGCATGGCTCGCGCGGACATCATGGCAATCCTGCACAACGGACCGAATTCGTGGTTCCCATCTGTTGCGCCTCGTCGGTGAGATCGTCGAGCCCAGTCAATACATGGTCGCATGTCACAGACGTGCTTGGATGCCGAGCTTTCGTTTTCAACGGGCTGCAACAATCGTGTCGTTCTCCGAGATAGTCATACCACAGGCTCTGTAAAGCGGGGTACCCAGTCGTGCCGGGCCGCGGAGCAGGCTGCGGGAGATCCGATGACCTGCTGTGCGCTTGGCGAGACGCCAACCAGCCCTCGCCTCGATTGACGTTGGACGCGCCAATGACCGACCAAGAGGCACGAAAGAGGATGTCGATCCTAGGCCTTGCCCCCGACAACTGTGTACCCATTGCCACAGCCCCGAGGCAACGTCCGCGATCGGGCATTTTCACAATAGATGGAAGGACGGCTTGTGGCGGGTCGGCGTCACCGAGCTCGAATTGGCGAAGGTCTCGTGCTCGGAGCACCGGACGCTCGTAAGCATAGTTCGCCGGCATGGCCAGTGGCTGGCCCTCGACGGGAGCCGAGGTTCGGAATGTTTCCCGCCGATCGAAAATTGGGGATCGGCGAATGTATCTTTCCTGCACTACCCGGAAAGGCAGCCCCCGGCCGATTCTGTCGAAAAACTCTGATTCCGGGCGCGACAAGAAAATTCTAGCCTCATGGATGTGCTGATGACTGCGAGATGTGAGGACCCACGTCCTTCCACTTGGAAACGCGGCCAAGCCCGTTTTGAGTCGTCTGAGCCGCTCAACGAGCGGCCATGGCTACCAGATGCGAGTCTCGCAAGAGAAGAGCGCTGACCACGATTTCGAGTTGTTCAACAGAATCGGCGATGAGCGGTCCCTGGTTGCTCATCGGTAGCAGCTCACGCAAAGTCGGCAAAGGGATAGCTTCCTGTCCTTCGTGGCCGTTACCGAAACTCCCGTCGAGGCTACCCCCGCATGGTTTCGGGAAGTTTCGTCAGCGATGTCCTCTACGGCAAGTGGTCTCGCCCTTTTTCGTAAAGCGCTGGGTCCACTGGTCCGCCTTGAAGATTCCACTGTTGTCAGGGGGTAAGATCTCGCAATCCTGAATCCGGCACGACCCGTTGCTGAAGCAAGACCATGTCCCACACGAAAGACCACTCAGTGCCGAGCGCCGCGTACACGGCGCTCGATGCCCGCAGCTATCGCTCCAGTGCGCTGACGCGCGGTCCCTGGCACCCCGAACACCAGCATGCGGGACCGCCTATCGCCCTGGTCTGCCGTGCGCTGGAGCAGGCAGCGCAAGTTCATGGACTTGCGCACATATCGCGCCTGACCGCCAATCTCCTTCGCCCCGTGCCGATCGCTAATCTCGTCGTCGAAGTCATAACCGACTATGTCGGTCGCAACGCCGGGCATTTCTCCGCCCATCTCATGGCCGGCGACAAGGATGTGGGGCGCTTCACGGCGCTTGCCCAGAGGGAGAGCCATGTCCCGTTGCCGGACGCGCTCCCAGGTCATCCGTTGCCGGCGGCCCCCCTTTCGCCCGAGAACTCCCCGGAAGTGCATTTCCCGTTTGCCGGCAGGCACGTCGGTTACGCCGATCTGGTGGAAACCCGCGCCGCGCGGGGGAAGATATTCAACGGTCCCTGCGCCATCTGGTTCCGGATGCGTCGTCCCCTGCTCGAGAACGAATCGCCGAGTGTCTATCAGCGGGTCGCGGTTGCCGCGGATTCCGGCAACGGCATCAGTGCCATTCTTGATTTCGAACGGTACATCTTCGTCAATTCGGATCTCACCATCCATCTTCTGCGACGTCCCGTCGGCGAGTGGGTCTGCCTCGATGCCCGCACATACCTGGGATCGAACGGATGCGGTTTGGCCGAGTCGTCTCTCTACGACGTCGAGGGTTTGATTGGGCGGGCGACGCAGAGTCTCGCAATCCGTATCCGATCCTCGTAATCGAGGTCGTATCGCCAGGATGAGCTTACCGACGGTTGCTGTCCGGCCGCTGATGCGGTGGAATCCCGCCCGCTTCTTGCCCTCCCTTGAATCCGAGCATTGAGCATGATCCCACAATGCGGCTTCTTCGAATCTTGGGTGCGGGCCCATTGCCACCCCTCCCTGTGCGGCAAGCCGGTGTTTCCGAACGTCGGGAGCTCCATTCACACGAGATCGATGACGACGCCAGCTCGGTGACCCCGCCTCGGCCAGAGCGGATGGTCGCGCGTGCCACATTGCCGCCACCCGCCTATGTCCCGAGCTTACATGCGGGGATTCTTGGTCCGATCTGCTGCCGCCAGTGGGGTCCCCGGGTCCGGTTGGCTGCAGCACGGAACGCGTTCGCGTATGTCTTTCGGCCAAGGATGATGCGGTCGACCGGGACGAGTTGGCACGCGCCAAGCTCGGCGGTCGAACCAAGCTTCCGGTGTTGGCTGAGCGCGCTTCCGACGATGTTGAGCGCAGCTTCCGAGGATGGACTAACCATCGGGGTGATCCGCCCAAAAACCCGATCATGCCTTTCGCCACAAGCGGTTCGGGGATGTCGGAGCGCGGCTATCGTCTTCCCGATGTTGCATCAGCAACGGGGGCCCTTTGACCCACATCTCCCAGATCGAGATCAGAATCTGCGCCGCCAACACCGCCCGGCGCATCCAAACCCCAGAATCACGCGGAATCACAACCCCGCCAACAACGGCAGCCACGGCGCGGCTGCGTCGGTTGGTATTCCGCATAGTCCGGCTACCGCCAGACTCGACTACGGCTTCGCCGGCGCGAAGGCTGCCGCCGCCAGCACGGGTGCTGACGCGAACTGACTCGGCAGCGCGCCGGTGAGGCTGTCGAGGAAGGCGACGATGTCGCGGACGTCGGCGTCGCTCAGCTTCCTGCCCAACTGGACGTCGGCCATGACGCGCACGGCGTCGGGCAGGGTGGCTACCGAGCCGTCGTGGAAATAGGGCGGCGTCATCGCGACGTTGCGCAGGACCGGCACCTTGAACACATACGTGTCGGCCGCGTCGTGGGTGACGTCGAAGCGCCCCTTGTCCGGCTGCCTGCTGCCGGTCGCCTGCCAGTAATTCCTGAGCAGGCCGAACTTCTGGTAGCTGCCGCCACCGACGCCGACGCCGTTGTGGCAGGTGGTGCAGCCGGCATCGATGAACTTGCGCAACCCGGACTTGGCCGCGGGCCCCAGGGCTGCCACCTGGCCCTGGAGATAGGCGTCGAAGGGCGCGGGCGTCACCAGGGTGCGTTCGAAAGCGCCGATGGCCTTGCCCCAGTTCTCGGCCGTCACCGGGTTCGCCGCCCCCGGGAACGCCGCTGCGAACTGGGGCCGGTAGCCTAGCGCCTCCAGTTTCGCCACCGCCGCGGCGTTGTCGGGCAGGCCGAAGCTGGGCGGCCCGGTCAGCGCCTTGCCGGCCTGGTCCTCGACGCTGCTGCGGTCGCCGCGCCAATGCTCGACGAACTGCAGCGCCGCGTTGAGCACCGTCGGCGCGTTGCGCGGGTTGCCCCGGTCCTTGACGCCGATCGAGGTCGCCAGGCCGTCGGTGCCGTAGAGCGCCGGCTGGTGGCAGCGCGCGCAACTGACCGTGCCGTCGAGCGAGACGCGCGGGTCGAAGAACAGGGCTCGGCCGAGGGCCACACGTTCCAATGTCAGGGCCGAACCCGGTTCCGCCATGTCCCTGGGCAGGGGTTTGAACAGTGCCTGGGCCTGTTTGAGCAGGGCGGTGTCCATATCGTCCGGTGCCCGGGCAAGCACGATCGCGCTTGCGACCACGGCGCCGGCCAGGGCGGCCATACGCGATTTGATCATTCGTTTCTCCTTTCGCAGTGTTGCCTTTCAGCGCCGCGTGACCTCAGGGCATCGTGGCCTGCGGCATGAGATGGCAGAACAGGAATCCGACGAGGATTAGGTACCCGGGCATCACGCCGATCCAGCCCAGGATGGGCGCGACCAGGATGCAGGCGACGCCGACCTTGGAGAAAGCGTCGGCGAGGGATGCGGCCACACCCGAGCAGTTGAGGACGCCGGCCAGCGACAGGAGGGCCGCGACGGTCAAAGCCGCCAGCATCGGCAGGATGATCCACACGGGATGGAAGCGCCTCTGGTCTCGGCTTCGCTCGAACACTGATTCCTCCATGGGGATTTCCTTCAAGCGGGGGACGCGGCCGGGGCGGCGCGAACACCGCCGTCCCCGACGCGCAGCACACGGTCGTGGAAACTGCGCAGGGCGGGCCGGTGACCGACGCTGACGACGGTCGTGCCGCGCAGGCGGATGGGCAGCAGGCGGTAAAGATCCGCCTCCGCTGCCTGGTCGAGGGCCGACGTGGCTTCGTCGAGGAACAGCCAGTCGGGCCGCTGCAGCAGGGCGCGGGCGAAGGCGAGACGCTGCTGCTCTCCGGGCGACAGCCGCAACTGCCAATTGTCGCGCTCGGCCAGCCGCTCGGCGAGGTGCGCCAGGCCGCAGGTGGTCAGCGTCTCCCTCAGGGATTCTTCGCCGAAGCTGCCCGCCAGCGCTGGGTAGGTGAGCGCATCGGCCAGGGTGCCGATGGGCAGATAGGGTTTCTGCGGCAGGAACAGCAGTTCGGCGCCAGCGGGGCGAAGGATGCGTCCCGCGCCGAAGGGCCAGATGCCAGCGATCGCACGCAGCAGGGTGCTCTTGCCGCAGCCGGACGGTCCATACAGGAGCACCGACTCGCCGGCGGCGAGGCGCGTCCGGTGCAGGTCGAGGAGCGTACGGCCGTCCGCCAGGTCGATGCGCACGTCATCGAGGGCGAGTGCGCTGCCTTCCTGCTCGGCGACCGCCAATGCCCGCTGCGGCAGCGGGCGGTGGGCGTGGTCGAGGGCGGCGCGAAAGCCCGTCAGCCGGTCCGCCGTTGCCTTCCATTCGGCCAGCCGCGGATAGGCGACGACGAACCAGCTCAGGGAGCCCTGCACCTGGCCGAAGGCCTGGCCGGCCAGCCAGCGGCTGAGCGTGTGGTCGGTAAGCCAGCGGCGCCAGCGGATCTGCAGCATCTGGGTCAGGTAGATCTCGTACACCCCGGCGAAGATGAAGGCGGCCGCCAGCCAGGAGAAGCGCAGCAACTGATGGGAGAACTCCCGGTAGGCATGGTTCTGCAGGGCGTCGTAGAAGCGCCGGTTCCAGTCGTTGAAGAGCACGTTCAAGCCGACCTGGGCCAGGTTGAGGGCGACGATGGTCCCCAGCAGTGCGAAGGCCGGCCAGCGCTCCTCGGACGTCCAGTAGGGCTGGGCGAGCAGGCGCAAATCCCTGAAAAAGCGGCGCACGGCGGACGGCGCGTCGTGTCGCGGCAGGCCGATGCCTGCCGCCGCCACGGGTGTGGTGGCACGTGTCGTCATGCCTCGACGCCCGGCGCCGCCGGTCCCCTTGCGATGGCTCCGGCGATGAGCTGCGCACACGCGCCGGGGTTCGCCACCTGGACGACGAGCTGGTCATAGCGTTCGCCGTTCGCGTCGATGACCAGCGCGTCACCGCCATCGGTCACATCCCAGAACATGCGCGAGCCGTCCTGATAGAACGTGCCGCGGATGAGCTTGCGCCCGCGCAGGGACTGCAGCCACTCGCGCGCGACCGAGGCATCGGTACGCGCCGCGCGCACGTGGTCGAGGGGAATGTCGAGCCGCCGCTTGAGCGCCGAGAAGCGGCTCAATCCCTGCAGTTCGAGAATCAGCTTTTGCTTTTCGATCGATGCGCGGACCATGGGCTGCTCGCAAACCGGGAAACCTGCCGCGGAGGCGCGCCGCCCGACTTGGGCGCAGCGTCGCGTGGTCCGCGGCAGAGATTTAGTGCGCCCGACCCGCGCCGGCCACCACGGCCCGGCCGGGGGGAACGGGGGCAGGAGGCATGCGGCATGTAGGCCGAGGGCAAGGTAATTCCTGCGCAACTGCCGTGCCATGTCTGCAAGTATGTGAAAAACCGGGAAAGCCACGCCCTGCCAGTGCGGACAGGCGGGGCGCGAAGTCGCTAATCGGCCGCACGGAGAACCGTGGTGGCTGATTTGAACCGTCCGTTCCGCCCCCTGTGCTTTGGCGGCGGGTCGCGCGTCAGTCCCCGGTGACGCGGGCGACAGTAGCGGCCAGCCTCCAACCGGCGTAGTTTTGCGCATCCGGCCGGGAGCACGGCGGCGGCAGGTGCCGCCCGTGGCACGTGGTTTGCCTAAGCGTTTGCAAGCATCGGCATCCTGGAGGTGGCGACGGAATGATGAAAGAATGCAACAGCGCGAACGTCGCCGCAGCGGCAGCGACGCCGCGACACAGGCCGGCTGCGGCCCGTGTCCCGAACCGGGTTCCCGGGGCACTGTCTGAACCGAATATCGAGACCTCATCATGCCGCCCGTCACCCGAGCGCTGATCATTGCCAACGTCATCGGCTTTCTGCTCGAACTCGCGCTGGGCGGGTCGGTCATCGACGGGTTCGCGCTGTGGCCCGGCGGCGGCAGCGGGCTGGCGGCGCTGCCCCTGTCCGCACCCTGGCAGCTCATCAGCTACAGCTTCCTGCACGCCGGCCTGTGGCACCTGGCGTTCAACATGTTCGGGCTCTGGATGTTCGGTTCGGAACTGGAACGGCTGTGGGGCGCGCGGCGCTACCTGATCTGCTACTTCAGCAGCGTGCTGAGCGGGGCGTTAACGCAGCTTCTGGTTGCCGGTGCCATCGGCGGAGTCGGCGGCCCGGTGATCGGTGCCTCGGCCGGCGTATTCGGCCTGCTGCTGGGCTTCGGCATGTATTTCCCGCAGCGGACGGTGGTGCTGCTGTTCCCGCCGATACCGATGCCGGCGCGGGTTTTCGTGCTGGTGTATGCCCTCATCGAGTTGACCCTGGGCGTAACCGGCACGCAGGCCGGCGTGGCGCATTTCGCCCACCTGGGCGGCATGCTGGGCGCCTACCTCAGCATCCAGTTCGCCCGCGGCCGCTTCCCCTTCGGATGGCGTTGAGGAGCGGTCTGTTGAGCCCCTGAATAGCGCGAGCGAGCGGTTGGCGGCCGGTAGCACGAAGCGGCCGCGATAGTTCCGCGGCAGGCAGACGATGGCGCCAGAGCGGGAGCCAAAGGGAGAGGAACAACAAGTTGCGGGAACCGAAGCGGGCGACGCGGCTGCTGATGCTCTGGGCGGCGGCTGTCGCGGCGGGCGTGATCGGCGCGCTGGCGATCTATGGTTTTCGGCTGCTGATCGAAGCCGTCGAGTGGTTGTTCACGCGCCAGTTCGGCGGCCTGGTCCATGCCGCGCAGGCCCTTGCGCCGTGGCAGAGGATCCTCGTTCCGACCGCAGGCAGGGTGCTCGCCGGCGCCGTGCTGCAGGCGGGGGCGCGCTGGACCGGTGCGCGGCCCCACGTGGATTACATCGACGCCGCGCGCGCCGGCGATGCGCGCCTGAACGACCGCACCACAGCCACGCGTACCCTGTCCGCATTGCTGTCGGTCGGTTCCGGCTCCTCCATCGGTCGCGAAGGCCCCATGGTCCAGCTCTCGGCCTGGCTCGCCTCCCTCATCGCCCGCGCGCTGCCCCTCGACGAGGCGGAGCGGGCCGCGATTCTGGTATGCGGCATCGCCGCCGGCATCGCCTCCGCCTACCACGCGCCGCTGGCGGGCGTCGTGTTCATCCTGGAACTGGCGCTGGGTTTTCTGGCGCGGCCGCTGGCGGCGCCGGTGCTGGTGGCGGCGGTTGCCGGCAGCGCGCTGGTACACCACTTGGTCGGGGCCGAGAGACTCTTTCCCATGCCGCCGGTGGACCTGCAGCGCCATGCGCTCTGGTTCGCCCTCGCCGCAGGTGTGGGCTTCGGCCTGATCGGGCTCGCATTGCTCAAGCTGCTCGACCTGGCGCGCCGCGGCTTCCGCGTCATTGGCCCGCTCTGGTTGCGTCTGGGCCTGGGCGGGCTGATCGTAGGGCTGATCTCGGCGCTGGTGCCGCAGGTCTGGGGCAATGGCTACAGCGTCATGTCGGCATTGCTGGCGCGCGGCGATCTGTGGAGCCTCATTGCCCTCGTCCTCGCCGCGAAGCTGCTCGCCACCGCGGTGAGCGCAGGTTCCGGAGCGATCGGCGGCGTGTTCACGCCGACCCTCTTCGTCGGGGCGGCCGGCGGCTACCTGGCGGGCGAACTGGCTGCGGCGGTACGCGGTGCCGGGCTGGTGGACCCGCGCGCCTTCGCCGTCGTCGGCATGGCCGCGGTGCTGGCGGCCGTCACGCGCGCGCCGCTGATGGCGATCGTCATGGTCCTGGAGATGACCGGGCAATACCAACTGAACCTGTCGATCATGCTCGCCTCGGCCGTGGCCTATGCCGTCAGCACCCGGTTCGACGTGACTCCGCTCTACGGCAATCCCATCGAGGGGCGGGATGCGGGCGCCCGCCGCCAGGCCTGAAGACGCTCCAGGTAGAGGTAGATCGCCGGCGTGATGTAGAGCGTCAGCACCTGCGAGACGAGCAGTCCGCCGACGAGGGCGAAGCCGAGGGAGCGTCGCGCCTCGGCGCCGGCACCGACGCCGAGCGCGATCGGCAGGCTGCCCATGAGCGCCGCCATGGTGGTCATCATGATCGGCCGGAAGCGGACGAGGCAGGCCTGGTGGATCGCTTCCAAGGCCGACTTCGCCATCGCCGCGCCGGGCGGCGATGGCGAAGTCGATCATCATGATCGCGTTCTTCTTGACGATGCCCACCAGCATGATGATGCCGACGAAGCCGTACATGTCCAGCTCGCTGTGGAACAACAGCAATGTAGCCAGAGCGCCGAGCCCGGCGGCGGGCAGGCCGGAGAGGATGGTGAGCGGATGCACGAAGCTCTCGTAGAGGATGCCCAGCACCAGGTAGATCACCAGGACAGCCAGCACCAGCAGCACGCCCATGCCCTGCAGCGACGACTGGAATACCTGGGCCGCCCCCTGGAAGCTGGTGCCGATAGCGGCTGGCAGGTTCAGCTCATGCATGGCGCGCCCGATCGCGGCGATGGCGTCGGACAGCGAGTTGCCGGGCCGCAGGTTGAAGGAGATCGTGACCGCCGGCAGCTGCCCCTGGTGGTTGACCGTGAGCGGGGCAAGCCCGGTGGACAGGGTCGCCACGCTCGCGAGCGGCACCAGCGCGCCGCGGCCGGAGCGCACGTAGAGCAGGGAAAGGGATGCCGGATCGAGCTGGTCGCGGGGCAGCACCTCCATGATTACCCGGTACTGGTTGCTCGGCGTGAAGATGGTCGATACCTGGCGCGCGCCGTAGGCTTCGTCCAGGGTAGTTTCGATCGCCTGCGGCGTGACGCCCAGCGCGGCAGCCTTGTCGCGATCGATGCTCACCATCACCTGCGGGTTCTTGATCTGCAGATCGCTGGTGACGTCCTGCAGTCCGGGCAGTGCGCGCAGCTTCGCCTCCACCCTCGGCGCCCAGCGGTACAGCTGCGCCGTGTCGGTGTCCTGGAGCGTGTATTGGTACTGGCTCTTGCTGAGCTGGCCGCCGATTTGGATCGTCTGCACGTTCTGCAGGAAGGCGCGAATGCCCGGAATCGCCGCCAGCTTGTGGCGCAATTCCTGGATCACGCTGTCGGCGGGCGGACGCGCCCCGCGCGGCTTGAGGTGCATGAAGATGCGCCCGGTGTTGCCCGAAAGACTCAGGCCACCGGCGCCGACGAAGGGCATGTAGGCATCGACGGCGGGGTCGCGGCCGATCACCTGCCCGGTGTCCTCGTTCGGCAGCAGACCCTTGGGCATGACCCAGAACAGGGCGGCGCTGCCGGCCAGGGTGGCGACGAAGATCATCAGGGTGGCGCGACTATGCTTCAGCGCGAGCTGCAGGCTGCGCTCGTAGGCGCGCCGCAGGGCCACGAAGAAGCGCTCGGAAGCGACGTAGAGCCGCCCGTGGCGCGTCTGCCCTGGCGGGCGCAGGTAGCGGCTGCACAGCATGGGCGTCAGCGTGAGCGAGACGAAGCCGGACATCAGAACGGCGGTGACGATGGTCACGGCGAACTCGTGCAGCAGGCGCCCCACCACCCCGCCCATGAACAGCACCGGGATGAACACTGCGGCCAGCGAGAGGGTCATGGACAGGATGGTGAATCCGATCTCCCGTGCCCCGTCGAGCGCCGCCTGCATCGCCGCCTTGCCCATTTCCAGGTGCCGGGTGATGTTCTCCAGCATGACGATCGCGTCGTCAACGACGAATCCCACGCACAGGGTCAGGGCGAGCAGGGACAGATTGTCCAGGCTGTAGCCGAGCAGGTACATGACGCCGAAAGTGCCGACGATGGACAGCGGCAGGGCCAGGCTCGGAATCGCCGTCGCCGGGAGGCTGCGCAGGAACAGGAAGATCACCAGCACCACCAGGCCCAGGGCGATCAGCAGGGTCGTCTCGACGTCGTGCACCGAGGCACGGATCGATTCCGAGCGGTCATACAGCACGTGGAAGGCGACGCCTGCTGGCAGCTCGTTCTTGAAGCGCGGCAGCAGGTGCTTGATATTGTCCACCACCTCCACCGTGTTGGTGCCGGGCTGGCGCTGGATCGCCAGCACGATGCCGCGGCTGCCGTTGTACCAAGCGGCGAGCTTGTCGTTCTCGACGCTGTCGGTCACACGACCGAGTTCGTTCAGGCGTACCGGTGCGCCATTGCGATAGGCCACGACGAGCCGGCGGTACTGATCCGCGTCGGTGAGCTGGCCGCTCGCCTGCACCGAATAGGCGCGCTGGGCGCCGGAGAGATTGCCGGCGGGCAGGTTGACGTTGTGGCTGGCGATGGCCTGCTCCACGTCCGCCAGGGCGATGCCCTTGGCGGCGAGGGCGTCGGGATCTAGCTGGGCGCGCACCGCATACTTCTGGGACCCGAACACCAGCACTTGGGCGACGCCGCTCACCATTGACAGCCGCTGCGCCACCAGAGTCTCGGCGTAGTCGTCCAGGGTCGGCAGCGGCAGGGTGGAGGAGGTGAATGCCAGGTAGTAGATCGGTGCGTCGGCGGGGTTCACCTTGGTGAAGGAAGGCGGGCTCGGCATGTCGCTGGGCAACTGGCGCTCGGCCGCGGAAATGGCGGTCTGCACGTCCTGCGCCGCGGCGTCGATGTTGCGCTCGAGGGAAAACTGCAGGGTGATCTGGCTGATCCCCTGCGCGCTGGACGAACTCATGGAATCGAGGCCGGCGATGGTGGAGAACTGCTTCTCGAGCGGGGTGGCCACCGACGAGGCCATCGTCTCCGGGTTGGCGCCGGGCAGCACGGCGCTCACCTGGATGGTGGGAAAGTCCACGTTGGGCAGGGCATTGACCGGCAGCAGGCGAAAGCCGAGCACGCCGAACACCAGGATGCCGGTCATGACCAAGGTGGTCATGACCGGCCGTCGGATGAACAGCCCGGCGATGCTCATGACATGGAAGCTGCCGGCGCTGGGCGCAGTTCGACTTTGGCGCCGGGGGAAAGCCGGCTCTGGCCGTCGATGACGACGCGCTCGCCGGCGGCGAGCCCGCGGGCGATCAGGGTTTCGCCGTTCCAGGTGCGCTCGACGCTCAGCGGCCGCATTACCACCGTCATGTCCGGGTGCACGACGAAGGCATAGGGGCTGTCGGGACCGGCCTGTACCGCGGCGGCGGGTACGACGAGAGCGTCGCGCTCTTGCCGAAGGGTCAGGCTCACCCGCACGAATTCCCCCGGCCACAGGGCCTGGTCGCGGTTGGGAAAGGTCGCCTTCAGCGCGATCGTGCCGGTGGCCGGGTCCACGCTGTTGTCGACGAAGCTGAGCCGGCCGTCGGCGGCGCGGGCAGCGCCGGCCTCGGGCTGTGCCGCCACGGCAACGGCGCCGCGGGCCAGGGCCTGCCGGATGGCATCGAGGCGCTGCTCGGGCACGGCGAACTCGACATAGATCGGGCGGACCTGGTTGAGGACGACCAACGGGTTGCTGTCGTTGGCCTTGATCAGATTGCCGCGCTGGATCAGGATCTTGCCGGCGACGCCGGAGATGGGCGAACGGATGCGGCCGTAGGCGAGCTGCAGCCGGGCATTGTCCACCGCCGCCTGGTCCGCATGCAGCGTCGCCTGGGCGGTGGCGAGGTTGGTGTGGATCTGGGCGTAGGCTTCCTTGGAGATGAAGTTGCGGCCGAGCAGGTCGGTGTAGCGCCGATCCTGGGCCAGCGCGTTGGCGAGGAGAGCGCGGTCGCGGGCCAGATTCGCCTCGGCTTGGTCGAGCTGCGCCTGCATCGGCCGCGGATCGATGGTGAACAGCACGTCGCCCTGGCGCACCGGCTGGCCTTCGCGCACCGAAACCTGGGTCAATTCGCCGTCCACCCGTGCCTTGACGGCCACTGTGGCATAAGGCTGGACCGTGCCGATGGCGTTCAACTCCTCGGGAACGGTCTTGCGCACAACCGTCACCGCCACTACCGGCGTGGATTCCCGGGCCGGCGACCCGGCGCCGGCGGGTGCGGCGCCGTGGCTCGAGCAGCCGGAGAGCAGCAGGAGTCCCGATGCCAGGACGAGCACCCGGGCGCGGCGGCGGATTTTAGGCGGCGGCATCATGGCGCTGCTGCGGACGGCGAGGCACTCCAAGGGGCACGCCGGCTGCGGCGCGGTCGGCGAAAGAAAAAGGACGCGTGTCGAGGGTGGCGCAGAGCAGCAGCGCACCGAGCGCGACGAGGGAAAGACCGGTGCGGAGCGCATGAAGCCACTCCCATGCGGCGCGAAGATCGGTCCAATTCCCGGGCAACTCGCGGGCGGATGCCCAGTCACTCAACACCAGGTTGAGGGAAACGATGTCGCTGCCCCACACCGCGATCATCCCGGCGAGGCAGCCTGCTGCAACCAGGGTCAGGACCAGGGACAAAGGGCGGTGGCGCACCAGAACCGCCGCCGCGACTGCCGTGAAAAGCGCTATGGGCTCGACGATGGCGACGACTCCGCCGAGGGTCCAGGAGAAGCCGAAGGGGAGATGAATATACACGGGGCCGGGCAGGGGAAGCCGGACTGGTGCGTCGAATGCCTGGTACAAGAGGATGACCGCCAGAAGTGCAGTGAGCAGCAGGCTCAGGAAGCGCGTGATGGTCAGGACGACGGCGGAGTCCGGCTTCGGCATGTCCGGTTCGAAAGGCGGACAAGACTGGTGCGAGCGTCGCGGCTCCTGCTTTCTAAACCGAGCTTTTTCTGACGTCGTCATAATTATCTAAGCAACCCATTGGTTTGACAGCGGGAAGGGGTTTTGCTGTCGCCGTGCATGTTCCCATGTAATGCTGTTGACTATTATCACAATATGTGAATAATAGTTCCCATGTATGTGGAAATCGTCCCCAACCGCAACTCGCGCCCCGCCGTTTTGCTGCGTGAGGGCTGGCGTGAGGGCAGCAAGGTCAAGAAGCGCACCCTGGCCAATCTCACCGACTGGCCCGCGGCGCGCATCGAGGCCTTGCGGCGGGTGCTCAGGAACGAGCCGGTGGGCGCCGATGAGGCCGCCTTCGTCATCGAGCGCTCGCTGCCGCACGGCCATGTGGCGGCGGTGCTGGGCACGGCGCGCCGCTGCGGGGTCGAGAAACTGCTCGCCGGCGCCCCCGCCGCGCTGCGCCCCGTGGTCCTGGCCCTGATCGTCGCGCGCGTGATCGAACCGGGCTCCAAGCTCGCCACCTGGCGCATGCTGCGGAGCGAGTCGGCAGCGCATTCGCTCTCGCAGGTGCTCGGCTTGGGCGAGATCGAACTCGATAGCGTGTATGAGGCGCTGGACTGGCTGGGCCAAGCCCAGCCGAGGATCGAAGCAGCGCTTGCGCGCAAGCACCTCGCGAACGGGGTGCTGGTGCTCTACGACCTCAGCTCGGCCTGGGTCACGGGACACTGCTGTCCCCTGGCCGCCTTCGGCAAATCGCGCGACGACAAGGGCAAATATCCTCAGATCGTCTTCGGCCTGCTGTGCAGCGCCGAGGGCTGTCCGGTGGCGGTGGAGGTGTTTGCAGGCAACACGGGCGATCCGAGCACCGTGGCCGCGCAACTCGACAAGCTCAAGCGCCGCTTCGGGCTCACGCACGTGGTGTGGGTGGGCGATCGGGGCATGATCACGCAGGCGCGCATCGAGGAGCTGCTGCGCCCGGCCGGCATGAGCTGGATCACGGCGCTGCGCTCCCCGGATATCGCCAAACTGGTCGAAGAACAGGGGCCGTGGCAGCTTTCCCTGTTCGACCAACGCGGCTTGATCGAGATCGCCAGCGAACACTTCCCGGGCGAGCGCCTGGTGGTGTGCCGCAATCCGGCCCTGGCGCAGCAGCGGGCAGACAAGCGCGAGACGCTCCTGCAGGCCACGCAGAAGGACCTCGATGCCATTGTCGCGGCCACCGTGCGCGCACGCCGGCCCTTGCAGGGCAAGGACGCGATTGGGCTGCGGGTGGGGCGCGTGATCAACGCGCACAAGATGGCCAAGCACTTCGATCTGACCATCACCGAGACGCGCTTCGCCTACGCGCGCAAGAGCGAACAGATCGAGGCCGAAGCCGCACTGGACGGCTTTTATGTCATTCGCACCAACGTGCCGCAAGCGAAGCTCTCCGACGCCCAGGCGGTGTCCTCCTACAAGAGCCTCGCCCAAGTGGAGCGCGCCTTTCGTTCATTGAAGACCGTCGCTCTGCACGTGCGCCCGATCTTCCACTGGACCGAAGCGCGCGTGCGCGCCCACGTGTTCCTGTGCATGCTCGCCTACTACGTCGAGTGGCATCTGCGCCAGGCGCTCAAGCCGATGCTCCACGACGACGAAGAACTCGAAGAGCAGCGCGAGAGCCGGACCAACCCGGTGGCGCCCACGCCACGTTCCGAGCGCGCCAAGGCCAAGGCGCAGCACCATCGCACCGAGGACGATCTACCGGTGCACAGCTTGCGCACGTTGCTGCTCGATCTGGCCACCGTGACCCTCAACGTCACTTCCACCGCAATCAACCCGCAGGCCAAGATCAACGTGACAACCCGCCCCACGCCGCTGCAGGCCAAAGCCTTCGCGCTGCTCGGCGTCGATCCGGAGTGTTCCCAGTAGCGCCCCACCCAGTTTCAAAAACTTCCCACTGAATCATGGGGGTGGCTCGCGCGTCCGGGCAAAGTTCGGTCTAAACGATGGATGGGCCATGGGCGGCTCGCAAACTGAAAGACGGAGTTCGTGCCTGATCTGACTTCACCTCATAGGAGGCACGGGGCAGCCGGACGGGTATCGCCCCTGGCTGGTGGAGAGCTTTGTCGACGCGGATCACTTCCTCGGCACCAGTTACAGGGCAGCGAACTGGGTGGCCATTGGGCAGACCCAGGGGCGGGGTCGCCAGGACCGGGAGCACCAGAGCGCCAAATCGATCAAGACGATCTACGTGTATGAGCTGGAGTCGGATCTGCGCACGCGCCTGGGCGTTGCCGCACCCGCCGGATTAGTTGCGCTGGAGATCGCCGAGGGCTTGGACGGCGAGGAGTGGGCGGCCAACGAATTTGCAGGCGCGAACCTGGGCGACAGGCGTCTGAACGAGCGGCTGGGTGAGTTTGCCCGCACGCTGGGCAAGATGCCAGGGCGCGCGTTCTGCGGTGCAGCTCAAGGAGACAAGGCGGCGATCAAGGCGTACTACCGCCTGATCGAACGACCCGATGACTCGCAGGTCAGCATGGAGGCCATCCTGGCCCCTCACCGCCTGCGCACGGTGCAACGGATGAAGGCACAGTCAACGGTGCTGTGCATTCAGGATGGCACCGATGTGAACTATTCGACACTGGTCCAATGCGTTGGGCTGGGCGTCATTGGGAGCAACCAGACGGGCGCCCAAAGTGGGGGGTTGCACTTGCATTCGACGCTGGTGCTGAGCACCGAGGGCCTGCCGCTGGGGGTGTTGGGGGCGCAATGTTCGGCAGCCACGCCCAGAGCGAAAGATGACCTGCGCCCCACGTCTGCCATACCGATCGAAGAGAAGAAGAGCTTCGCCTGGATCAAGGGACTTCGCGAGTGCAACGAATTGGCAGCCGAGCTGCCCGATACGCGCCAGGTCTGTGTGATGGATCGCGAGGCGGACTTCTACGAGTTGTTCGACGAGCAACGTCGAAGCCGCGGCGTTGAGCTGTTGGTACGCGCAAAGCATGACCGCGCGACCAGCGAGGAGATCAATCTGTTCGACGCCGTCAGACACAGCCCCGTTCAAAGCCAGCTTCGCATCAATGTGCCGCGGCAAAGCTCACGCGCGAAGAAGAGCAAGCAGAAGGGGCGCCTCGGGCACGAACAGCGCACCGCGCAGGTCAGCTTGCGCTATCGCGAAGTCGAGTTGCGCCCTGCGTCGAACCACCCAGGGAAGAAAGCCCTCAAGCTGTGGGTGGTGCATGTTCTGGAAGCGTCACCGCCGGCCGATGCCGAACCCGTCGAGTGGTTCTTGTTGACGACCTGCTCGATCAGCACAGCGGCGCAGGCCCAGGAGTGTCTGCGTTGGTATTGCCTGCGTTGGCGCATCGAAGACTGGCATCGCGTCCTCAAAAGCGGCTGCCGCATCGAGACTCTGCAACACAAGACGGCCGAGCGACTCAAACGCGCCATCGCCATCAATCTGGTCATTGCCTGGCGAATCATGCTCATGAGGCTCCTGGGCAGAGAGTGCCCGGAGCTTTCCGCCGAGGTATTGTTCGCGGACCCCGAGATCGAAGTGCTGCAGGCCTACGCAAAAAAAAACGAATCGCCAAGCCCACTCGGCTCGGCGATGCCGTCCGTCTTGTAGCCCGACTGGGCGGCTACATCGGCCGCGCCAAAGACCCGCACCCGGGACACCAGATCATGTGGCAAGGGTATTCGGAACTGCGATCGCTGTGCGAAGGACTCTCCCTCCGAGACTGGACTTCCGATGATGAGGATACTTACGGGTAAAGGGCAGGCCTAGCGGCACGGATCCGTGAGCGCGGGCAGGCGTCGGTCCCGGCTCAGGCCGACCCGTCTCCGGCGGCCCGGATGAACGGGGAAACCAGGTACATCCGTCGATTGAGGCGATCGACCCGGACCTCGGCGTGCTCGCCGGAGCGGGCGACGCGGACGGTGTAGGAAGGCTGTCCCTTCTCGTCCTCGCACACCACGCGCACGGCTTGGCCGGCGGCGAACTGTTCGGCGCTGAATACCGCCCAGCTCAGCAGGATGACGGCGCGCGCCCGCTCGCCTAAGTCGGGCCCGGCCTGCAGCGGGCGGCCCGCCGCGTCGGCAGGCGTTGGCAGGGATTTGCGGCCCAAGCGTAGGGGTTTGGCGATGCGGGAGTTCGGCTCCATGGGCTGGATCTCCTCTCGATGCAGGTACCGCCATGCCCGGCCCTGCGGTGCGGAATTGGACGTTATCGTCTGCAGATCTGTCATGTTTCATGGTTGCCTTCTGATTTGCGGCGTGCTCCTTCCCATGCCGGGTCCCGGCTGAGCCGAGGATCAGTGCGCGCTCTTGCCGTCTGCACCGAGCAGCTTCCGTGCCGAAGCCCTAAGCGGCTGTTTCCGCGGAACGTCTTTCGCGTAAGGGACGCCTCGGATGCGGGCGTGGCGGATGTTTACAGCCGTTCCTTGCGGACGGGTGGCGGATTTGCGCCACCGGTTGTTCCGGGTCGCGACGTCGTGTCCGGACGCGGGCGCGCAACGGCACGTTGCCGCCGACGGCGGGGGGGTCGATGGGCGATGACCCGCTCGACGGCGATGCGCGAGCGGTAGTGAGCTCCCGAGGCTTTCATGCCTACGACCGTGCCGATCACGTTGCGGTTGGCGTATCAATTGCCCACCCCGAACCGGCCACGGATGTGCGGGACACTGTCGCCCGTGGGTTCAAGCGAGCGAATGGCGAAATCACGTCCACGTGTGACGGTGCCGTGCACTGCGGGCGCGGACAAGAACAGTCGCTGGACCTTCCCTCCACAACTCGGACAGGTCGGTCGCGCGGCGGCGATCCCGTGGCAGGCCTAAGAACGCGTGTTGCAGCGGGGAAATGAGTAGTCGTAACGCGCCATTTGTTCCTCCTCCTGCGACGTTTCCGGAACTATTCAGCCGAGTGCCTGCGGGTCGAGGCTCCGAAAGCAAGGCCGTTGCCCGACTGTGCTTAGGCCCATCGCGGCGGTTGCCTTTCCGTCACACCGAATTGGCTGGAGGTCACATCGGTGCGAGCCCGCTTTTCGGGGTCCTGCGTCGGTGCGCGCAGGCGTCGGGTCTCCACTTCCCAGACCCAACAGCTGACGGTGACGTCCCTCGGAATGAGCGGATGGTTCCGGAACGCCTCGACCGTCTTCATGCAGGACTGATCAACGTCATCCATCATTCCGATCCATTTGGCGAATGCGCCGGGGGACAGCTTCATTTCAGGCAGCGTCGCATCAATGGCCAGCTTGTCGGGGTCGACGCCCTTCGCGCTCAGCGTTTTCTCCAAGTCCGCGGCATTGGCGGAAAGCACGCCGCACTGGGTATGCTGAACAATCACAATCTTCTTGGTGCCGAAGAAACTGCAGGTCAGCATCGCCGAGCGGATGGCGTCGTCGGTGA
>CAVPDA010000015.1:0-156431 GCA_963702495.1 uncultured beta proteobacterium
ATCTCGAATGACGCAACACGCGCCGAAACCTAACGAATAAGGTTAGTTCGTGCGAAGCCACGATCTGAACCGTTTATTGGACGAGCCCGGTCAGGCACGTTCCGCCACGTTTCCCTGGAAATAGTTTTGGTCCCCTCTCCATCCGAAGGACCCGCCGTGGGCCAGATCCTCGTCGGCACCGCCTCCTGGACCGACAAGAGCCTGATCGAGACAGGAACGTTCTACCCGGAAAAGAGCATGACCGCGGAAGGACGGCTGCGCTACTACGCCACCCGCTTTCCGATCGTCGAGGTCGATTCCACCTACTACGCGATGCCTTCGGCGCGCACGTCGCACCTGTGGGCCGAGCGTACCCCGGACGGGTTCGTGCTGGACGTCAAGGCGTTCCGGCTATTCACCGGGCACCACACCCAGCCGGTCGCCTTGCCCAAGGACATCCGCGAATCGCTGCCCGCCGATCTCATCGCCAAGGGGAAGAACCTCTACTACAAGGACGTCCCCGCGGAGATCGCCGACGAACTGTGGCGGCGCTATCGGGAGGGATCGAGCCACTGCGTGTGACCGGTCGCCTCGGACTCGTGCTGTTCCAGTTCCCGCCTTGGGTGTTTTTCGGCCACAAGAGCTTCGAGCATGTCCTGCACTGCCAGGAGCGGTTGCCCGGCTTTCGGCTCGCCGTCGAGTTCCGCCACAAGTCGTGGTTCGAGGGCGAACGGTGGCAGGAGACCCTGCGCTTCGAGCGCGACCACGATCTGGTGCATGTCGTGGTGGACGAACCGCAGGGCTTCGCCAACAGCGTGCCGGCGATCTGGGAGGCGACGTCCGGACAGGATGCCTACGTCCGGCTGCATGGCCGCAATGCGGAGACCTGGAACCTGAAGGGACTGGCTTCCTCCAGCGAGCGGTTCAACTACCTCTACCCGGAGGAGGAACTGGGGGAGATCGCCGCCAATGTGTGGCCTGTCACGTACCGCCGCCGCGTTCATGTGTTCCTCAACAACAACTACGGGGACTACGGGGTGCGGAATGCGGCGGACTTGGCGCGGATGGTGGCTGCCTGAGTAGGCGTGCGCGACGACTGCCGCTTCCTCGGCCCGCGACATGGGGACGATTTCGGCGAACTGCCCGCCTAAGTGCGAGCGCTCGACACCGAAAACAGGCCGGCCGGGTGTCATCGGGATAGGAATGGTGGCAGCTTGCCGCCAGACAGAATATCTGCCACGCCGTCGAGCGCCCGTAGTCGCGCCAAGCAGTCCCCGAACGGAGCAATGGTGGGTTTGCCCTCGGCGAGCATCCGAGCACATCCGCCGATCTGCGTGTAGATAGGAAGCGGCCGGTAGGGAGTGCTCTGGTGGAGTGGAAGGCTGCGGCAAATCGTCGCACCCAAGGCTATCGGGTTGGGGCATGAGCCCGGGACGTCGGGGTACTGGTCGGGGTATCCAAAAAATAGAGTTAGAGAAAGTACGATGGTAAAACAATCTGATATGCATCAAGTTCTAGTGCCTTCTTCACCACTACCATGAAGCGCTCCTGATTACTCAGGAGCGCTTTTTCTTACTGTTATCCCCGCATTTCCGACCATTTAGTCGATAGCTTCGAACGTCGGAGTGAGTCGCTTACTACACCAATTTTCGGCGCTTCTGGCCTCGTTTCTGCTCTCTGGCGCTCTCGGTTCTCTGTTTGCGCGAAGGGCGGTGGCCTGCAAGCGCAGGAGTTTGAGCCGGATCACCTCTTTTCGTGCATCCCAAATAGCTTCGACATATTCAGGACGCAAGCATAGAATCTTGTCTGATCAAGCTGTTATTTCAGATGATTGAACCGTCCTCACAATCAGAACTCAAGAAAGCTATCGCTGACTGCATCGGAACCGATCAGGGCGTGCTCGATAACTTGAGAAAGGAAATACGCCCCTTGAAAGGGGCCACACGCCGGATTCAGCCGCGTGCCACAACCTCGATCTCATTGGTTGGCACCGACGGCGGCAACAACCAGCTCCAATTCGATCCCTTCCTCATCCAGCTCGTCCGAGTGGTGGACAGCAGCAACAACGAGTACTGCCTGGAAGCGGTCTCACCTACTACACCGGTCCAGAAGCTCAACGAACGGCAGTTTGCCCTAGACGGCTCGCCCTGCACTGCGCTGGGCGAGATGATGGCCTTTCTCGACGTGAACAGCCTGCCGGCGCTATCTCACATGATCCGGCCGACTGATAAGGGCAAGCCGGTCTCTCCCAGCTGGGTACAGGTGTACAGGGAGCTGGTCGAGTGGGCTATCTTGTTTGCCATTCTCAAGAAGGACTTTGGCACAGACACCTTGATCGTCTGCGACGGCCTCCTGCGCAGCAAGGTATTCGCCAAGGACCTATTGCAGCGGTTACTCCAAGGGATGAAGGAGCGCATCGACACACAGTGGAGCCGAAGCCGTCGCCGGGTGTATCTCGCGGGCGTGGCTAAGCACAGTAAGGTGCTGTCGCGTTACCGCTTGGCAATGGCGCTGGAAGGTGTGCTGCAGACCGATTACCCGGCCTACGTGGAGGTACCGCGCGAGGTGGAGGAGCAGGCTTACGTGTGGTCGGAATTCGCGCGCGGTGATGACCGCGCTGGCGATGGTGGTGAGATCAACAAGTTCGTAGGCGGCAAGATGTTCCTCGTGAAGTTCGGCGGCCACCGCCGTGACCCGGTCTGGCCTGTGGACATCTTTGTGCCACAAGTCAGCGAGTCCCAGGCCATTCTGGGTTCGATGCTGGCTGATGCGATCAACGGTTTTCCGGTACCTCACTATCCACGCTGCTTACAGAAGGCGCATGAGAATGCAGCCTTCGTTGATTTCGATTTTGACATTCTTCAGGACTTTATCTACGAGGGTGTCCAACAAGCCTCGGCGGGGATGCCAGCACGTTGGATGCCTTCCAGCTTCAAGATGCCGACCCGGCACAACGGCGGTACGGATAGAGGAAAGTCAACATGGCAGAGATCCAGCTCTTTCCAAGAGAGCAAGTAGTTGGAATCTTCCGAGGTTTCCAACAAGGCGGCATGGAGTTCCACGCCGACCTGGTATTGCCGTACCGGAACGAATTCCAGAACATCCCGATGCATGGGCAGTTCCTCTTGGTGCAACTGGAGACACCCGATGAGGCCGTGCTGGGGCGTATCACGTCTTTCTCTTCCGAGGGCAAGCTGTCCTTCGGTTCCGGTGAAGAGTTCAACATCCGGGCGGTGCGCGAGGATCGCCCGATTCCGGAAGACCTCCGAGAGCAATACCTCAAGTACCGGGTAAACATCCGTGTGCTAGGTGTCCTGCGCAAGAACGGCAGGGGATTGACCTTCGTGCCGTCTCACCGCCGCCTGCCGCACGTTGGTAGCCAAGTGGCCTTCCCCTCGGGCGATGTACTGCGGGAAATTGCGGGGCACAACATACAAGGTGCTCCGATCGGACATCTGGCTTTCGGCGAGTACATCTACGCAGCGGGAAACGCTCAGTTCGAAGCCCAGGAATGGATGCAGCTTGTTCAGCCGGAGGTAATGATCCGTTTTCCGGTCGAATCGCTGGTCTCACGTCGCAGTTTCGTTTTTCCTCGAGCCGGCTTTGGAAAATCGAATCTCAACAAGCTCCTGTTCAGTAAGCTCTACGAAACCACGCCCCACGTCACAAAGCGTGGCGACAAGCGCGTCCCAGTGGGCACCGTGATCTTCGACCCTGACGGCGAATACTTTTGGCCAGACGACAAGGGGCGGCCAGGCCTATGTGACGTGCCGAACTTCGAAGACAAGCTGGTGGTGTTCACCGAGCGCAAGAACCCAAGCCCGTTCTATCAATCCTTCGTTGCGGGCGGTATCCGGCTCGATATCCGAAGGCTAAGACCCGGTGATGTAATCGCCATCGCCGTAGGCTCAGAGCGCCAGGAACAGCAGAACATCCGCAAACTACGCGGACTGTCCCAAGAACGATGGGAATCGCTGGTCAACTTGATCGATGCCAATGGCAACGCCACGCCACTTGAAGAAATAGCTCGACTTCTCGATCTCGAGTATCGAAAGCAGGACAACGAGGCATTGGCGGCCAGAGGCAACATGACTGCCATCGTGAAGATGTTGCATGACAAGAGCAGCCAACTCATGGACATGCTCATGCACGCGCTATCGGAAGGCAAGCTGTGCGTCATTGATGTCTCGCAGATGCGCGGTGGCCAGTCTCTGGTTCTCTCCGGCCTTATCCTTCGGCGCATCTTCGACCGTAACCAACAGGAATTCACGGCGGCCGATCCCAAAACGATCCCAACCATCGCGGTCGTTGAAGAGGCTCAGTCGGTGCTGAATGAGAATGCGTCGGCCGCGGAACCCTACGTGGCATGGGTGAAGGAGGGCCGTAAGTACGATCTCGGCGCGCTGCTCATTACCCAGCAGCCCGGTAGCATTCCTGTTGAGATTCTGAGTCAAGGTGACAACTGGTTCATCTTTCACCTGCTGTCAGCAGCTGATCTCACCTCGCTGAAGAGGGCCAACGCGCACTTCAGCGACGACTTGCTTAGTTCGCTCCTAAACGAACCTATTCCCGGTCAGGGCGTGTTTTGGAGTTCGGTGAGCGTCCAGAATAAAGGTAGCAAGCCGTACCCGGTTAGTATTCGCGTGCTCTCGTTCGAGAAAATGTACTCGATGCGCGATCACGACTATAACAAGCCGGCAGGTCACACCTACGCGCAGACACTGCGCAACACTTTTTCCGGCTTGAGGCAGACGGCCTCGACAGCTCGTGTTCCGGACGTCAACAGTACTAGCACATTGTTCCCGGCGGAGGCAGATGAAACCGAGCCTGTGGACATCATGGCGAACATCGAGCAGCAGGCGATTGATGCCCTGCGAGCCGAATCCAAGTTGATAGGGAAGATTGAGTCATCTGAGGGTGCAGCCTGGGGCTCGATCAAGGCGTTTTTCCTAGAGCATCTCCCAACGCATCTGGATGACCGTAACCAGTTGGCGTACCAACTGGTAATAAAGGGCATGACCCACCTCTATGGACCCCAGGATCACGGCTGGGAGGCCTACAAAAACTCAGCAAAGAACAACAACACGTACGTCAGAAAAGGGGCTCAGCGGTGAGGAAGTCCCAGACGACCCAAGCAGCGCTTAATGGGATTTGCCCCTACTTCACAATGTTTCCGCTTGCGTTTCCGCTGAATATCCTCAAGCGGCGAGCGAAAGAAGGCGCCCTAGTGCTTGATCCCTTCTGCGGCCGCGGCACGACCAACTTCGCGGCACGACTTGTCGGCCTCAATTCGTTGGGAGTGGATTCTAGTCCGGTAGCTGCTGCAGTCACGGCATCCAAGCTCGTGACGACCACTATCGATGAGATACTCGCGGAAGCACGCCAGATTCTGGCCGCGCAGGAGGCGCGCCATATCCCTGGTGGCGAATTTTGGCAATTGGCATATCATTCAACCGTTTTGAACCCGCTGTGTCGATTTCGAGAGGCATTCCTAGAGGATTGTTCCACAGCTCCTCGCATCGCACTCCGTGGCATTGTCCTGGGCGCACTGCACGGTCCGAAGCAAAAAGTCCTTCCAAGCTACTTCTCCAACCAATGCCCCCGCACCTACGCGCCAAAACCCGCCTACGCGACGCGCTACTGGCAGGCTCGCGGACTTTCTCCTGAACCAGTGCATGTTCTTGCCGTAATCGAGCGGCGAGCGAAACGCTACTACAGGGCCCTGTCCGACGTGACGGGACGAGTGAGGCTTGCTGACAGTCGCGCCGCGGAAGCACTTCAACCAGAAAATTCAGAAACCCGCTTCGATTGGGTAATCACCTCACCTCCGTACTACGGAATGCGCACCTATATCCCGGACCAATGGCTGCGCAACTGGTTCGTAGGTGGCCCTGACGCTGTGGACTACACTAACCGCGATCAAGTAGTTCACTCAAGCCCTGATGACTTTGCAGCCGACTTGCGTCAGGTATGGCACAACGTAGCATGCGTGTGTGCAGACGACGCCAACATGATTATCCGCTTCGGTGGTATCACTGACAGGCGCGCTAATCCACTTGATCTCCTTAAGCGCTCCCTAGATGAGAGTGGTTGGCGGATCACGACGATATGTAATGCAGGCTCCGCCACAGAAGGGAAACGTCAAGCCGATGCCTTCTTGCGTACCAAAACGCAGCCGCTAATCGAGTATGACGTGTGGGCTGTCAGACACTGACCCACCGTGTTCCCTAGCCAAGGTTCTTTGATGGAACGACCTCAAATTCGCGTTCGTTTGCCAAGAATCAGAAGGTTAGCCGTGATCGCATTTCCAAATTGAAAAGGGACAGAAGCCCCACCATTTCCTATCTTGACCGCATAGCACGTCTGATGTCGGTCGCCTCCGCACCACCACATTCCAAGACCAGAGACCGCTCTGGTGTCGTTAGAAGCATGCCCCTGACTTGTTGGCAGGGTCATGCTTCCAGTTCGGGGCGGCAACTTAGGCTCTTCAACGCTTTCCTACGGTGATCTTCCCGGATAACCTGGGGAAGAGCATGGAAGGCGTGTCCGGGGTGTTGGTTTGATAGATTTTGAGCTTCAAGTATTCGGTGTCGCGGAAGCCTCGGGCACGTCGGCGCAGGAGAGCAATGCTGACGTTGCCGGCTTCCAAGCGCGCGGTGCTGATGGGGTGTTGCGCCCAAGCGCATATGCCGGTTTGGTGGGAGCGCAGCGTCTTGACGAACTTCGAGAGGCCCGTGATCTTTGCCGCCTCAGCCATGCCGCACCAATCGAGGAGGCGGATCGTCATGTCGGCCGGCGTGGCAGGCTGACGCCAGAGTGCCTGCAACTGTTCCTTCAGCGTGTAGATCTTGTTGAGGGGCTCGTTCTGCTCCAGCAGCTTGTCAAGCCGCTCCTGGTCGGAGTTCTTGAGATTGTCACGATTGCCCAGCAGCAGGTAGAGGCTGCCCTTGAGGGCTTGCTCGCCGGTCAGGTCGCCCAAGGTCTTGGCCGATTTGAACTCGGCCCGGCGACAATCGCGGATCACCGTCGAGAACATTTGCATGATGTGAAATCGGTCGAATACGATCGCTGCGCTCGGCAAGCTCGTCATCGTCGCGCAGATGTAGGCGGCCCCCATGTCCATGGCTACTGCCTCAATGCCAGCGGCACACTCCTTGGTCAAGGCATCGAAGAACTCGCTCAGCACCGCGGCGGTGCGGCCCTCCTTGATCCACAGGATGCGTCCGCAGTGAGCGCCCGGCGAGAGATCATAGACCAGCGTCAGGTAGTCCTGTCCCTTGGCGCGCGCCACCTCGTCAACGCCAAGATAGCGAATCCCCGCCAGCGTTTGCGGCGCCACCGGCTTGATCGTTTCGGCCAGATAGTCCTTGTCGATCGACTTGACCGTATTCCAGCGCAGCCCCGTGTGGCGAGCCACTGCCGAGATCGACATATGGCGGCAAAGACCGGAAATCAGCAGTGCGTAGCGCTTGGTGACGCGCCTCGTCAGATCGACAAACGGCAACTGCTCGACGCGCACCACCGACGGGCTGATAAATACCTCGGCATACTCGATCTCAACTTCGCATGCCTGCCCCATGAGCGGCAGATCACTCACCCAGCGCCGCTTGATCCGATGAACCCCTCCGCATCGGCCTATCCCGGCAGCAATCGGCGTTACCCGTCGATCACGCCGACAAGAAATGCGCACAATCCCGCACTCTGCGTCGTGCTCAACCTGCTCGATTACCTGCCCCTGATACCCCATAATCCCCACCGGGATGGTTGCTCCCATATCGCGCTCCTACCTGTGTCCTCAGAGAACTCAGGTGGATACACGGTTTCCGGGATGTCAGCCATCCCCTTCTTCCGTAGAGAAGCGTTGAAGAGCCGCAACTTACTGCTTCGGAATGGATGCGATTGGCCGGCCAGATCGCGCCGGTTTTCCTGATGGCTTTCACGGCAGATCGGTAGGCGGCAAGGAGATGCTGCTGAGCCCGCGAAAGGCGATGCCGAAGGCAGATCGCCTACTTTGCGGCGAGACGGGTAGATTCCGCTTCCGCGCAAGTTCTCAATGACTTCCAGCACCCAAGCTTGTTCTCGGCGCGTTCGCGGCGCGACCGAGGCTCTTGTCTGTTTCGAAAATTTCTGCGAGATAGCGTTGCACTTCTCCGGAAACTAAAGTGGAGTGCGTGGGTATTGAGGCCGAGTTCGCGGCAGAACTGAGCCCGATTTCCATGTGCGATCTTCGCGACAGCCGCAGCGACGAACTGCGCGAAGCGCAATGCGTTGGGGTCAGGCCAACGCCCGTCTGCGCGATGATCATCTCGCCTACCGCGCCGGCCACCCAATAACCGAACTGGAGATGGCTGTAGATCCTCGGCTACGGTGGGAAGAACTGGCCGGGCAGGCGAAGCTACCAGTGATTGCCGGCAACGATAGCAAGCGGAACGGTCCGGAGATCGGGGGATGAACGGTTGGCGCCGGGTGCGCAGTGCGGGCAGCGGTCTTGGCGCGCAGTCCCGTGTAACGGACAGTGCCGTACAACGGTGTTCGACCACAGCAGTGGACGATCGAACCACGCCTCGCAGATGGCGAGGACTGCCAGGGTGAGTGCGATACCCCAGAAGTGATTGGTATCCATCAGCTTTGCGCGGCGCGCCGGGCAGTTTCAGAACCACAGCGTAGCGCGCTGCTTTGGCACAGGCGAGTGCAGACCATTCCGGTTCTGTCCTTGGTCTTTCCGCCGCCGCTGAAGCGGCCCCGCGCGGCCGCTCCGGGGCGTATCGGGCTGCCCGGAGAGGCTCGGTTCTGCCTAGGCCTCCGGGGCTGTGCCCGGCAAGGCGACTATCTATGCCAGGCCGCAAGACCGTGTTCGATAATGCGCAGCCTGTGATGTGATCGCGTGATGGCTCCTGGCGTAGCCCTAGTGCGGCATGACTTGATTCGTCGGCCGTTATCGATGGCCCAAAATATGATCGGATTGGCAATGACCGTGCGCCAGGCTCAGGCGGTGGCGAGTCCCCTGGGGCCGAACACTGTGCCCGAGCTGATCTCGGAGGGTACTGCCACGGCGATGAATCGAATCCGGTTCCAGCCCGGACTGTACATGGATGAATTTTTCCGGCGGTTCGGTACCGCCGCCCAATGTGGGGCGGCCCATGAGGCGGCGCGCTGGCCGGAGCGCGTTCGCTGTCCTCACGGCGGGGGTGCGGCGCATCGCGTGGTGCAAAGCCGTGGCCGCAAGCTCGATCAGTGCTGCGCCAGTGGCCGTCGGAGCCCGTTGCTTGCCCGCACCGTCTTTCAGGGGACCAAGCCCGGGCAGTGCCCACGCTTCTTGGCTGACGCCGCTCTGGCGGTCGGCGCCGCTCACACTGCCCGGACCCCCCGCGTTTGTCGGCGCGCGGCTGCGCTGCCACCGCTTCCTGCGACAGCAGGAACGGATCACGGGAGCCCAGGTACTTCCCTGCTCTCCCAGTGCGCCGAACTGCATCTTGTTGAAATCTGCTCGACACTTGCCCGCGGCCAACTGCGGAATTGTACAAGGCGCAGGTGAACCTCCCGCCGGATTCGCGGCATGCGCTATGCGCATGGGGAATCCGTGTCCGGCATGGGCCCAATATCGTGGATTAGCCCCCGATGTTGGGCCACTCCTTCCCGGTTGTCGGGTTCCGCGCCACGATGGGCCGGGCCCCGATCCGCCCCCCGGGAGCCGGCTGGCTCTTTGGCGTCACACTTTCGGTTCGGGGCACGATTCCTTGCTGGGTGGTATGGCTGATGCTTGTTCGTGCAAGCGGCCAAGCAAGGGCCGCCCTGACGACCATAGGAGGGGACAATGTCAGCCAGCAAGGTACTCGTCGTCACGAACGACGACGTTTTCGGTGAAACCGTACGCGATTTCGTCAAGGGCATTGTGGAGGTCAAGACCGTTAGTACGAGGGGAGAGGCACTTGATTGCGCGACTCGATCGTGTCCCGATCTAGTACTGCTCGATCACGATTCGGCGGATCTGGATTGCCTGGAAATCCTCGCTATCACCCGGGCACTGCGGTGCCGCTTCGAATGCGTGCTGGCGACGAGCCGTCCATCGGAGAGCCTGTCCCTCGAGGCGGCGGCAAAAGGCGTCACCCACCTATTGGTCAAACCGTTCGGCGCAGCCGACCTCGAAGCACTCATCGGCATCAGCACTGGCGTGCATGTGCAGCTGCGTTCGCGTCCGAGCGCTGCCGCGATGACGGCGGCCTGAACACGCCCCGAGGGGTCCTCCGCGCCGCGGGCGCGGCCTGCCGAGCGCGATGCGCCGCTGCCCCATCGGCCTGAGGCCGGAGGGGCGGTGCGGTATCCTCTGCCAAGAGAAGACCTCTGGCCTTGCGGGAGGCCAGAGGTCTCGTCCGGCGGGGGGAGGGCGTTTTGTCCGGACAGTAGGCGGCGACTCGACGCAAACACGACGATGCGGCCGCGACATCCATCATTTTGAGCGCCGCGGGAGCCGGGCGTGGTCCAACGCAACGTCATTTCGGCGGCGCACCATCGAGCATGAGATGGTCGCGAGACCCCCCTCCGGCAAGCAAAGCCGCAGCGCTTTCAACCTCCGCGCCAGAACGGCCTCGTCGGGCGCCACGCGCGACCGCGGGAACTTGCGCCGATCCGTAACTGCACGATACTTTATGCGCAGCGGCACGCCCGGGCGTAAGAGACCGGCATGATGTCCTCGATATCGACGCGCGCGCCGCTTGGCAAGCCGCCTGTCCTGTTCAACGCAGGACGATGCCCTGCAGCAGGACGAGGCGTGCCACCACTTCGGCGACGTGCCGGACGACGGCCTGAATCTGTGCGCAGAGCGCGGCGCCAAAGGGGAGCGCCGCGTCGCGACGGGCGAACAGGTGGACGAGATCATCCGCCTCGCCAAGGTGCGGAAGTGGCGTTGGCCATCGTCGTCATGAATCGCTGCTTTCGCCATGGTGGACGGGCTCGCTGGGCGCCTCGCCGATCGAAGTGGGGCCGCGCAGCGTGCTGATCGCGACGGTGCTGGCGAAGATGGAGGTGGCACCCGCGCCGGTGCGCAAGCCGTAGCGCCCGGCGCCCCCCGGCTGGTTGCGTCGGCTAGGCTGTGCGCCGCGGCATCAGTACCGTGTAGTCGAAGTCCAGCACGACCGCGGGATCGAACCTGCCCGCGCCGTCGTTGAACGGAAAGTCGGCGCAGGCGCGATCCTTGGTCGCCACCGTGCGCACCCGCAGCGCGCCGAGATCGTTGCGCCCCGGCAGCGCGATCTTGCTCAGCACTTCAGACCATGCGTAGACGGTATCGCCGGCGAAGGTCGGAGCGAGGTGGCGGCCGCCGTTGATGGCAGCGATCTTGAAGGCGTTGGCCAAGCCGTTGAAAGACAGGGAGCGCGCCAAGCTGATGATGTGACCGCCGTAGATGATCCGGCGACCGAAGCGGCCGTCCTTCTCGGCGTGCTGGTTGAAATGCACCTTGGCCGTGTTCTGGTAGAGGCGGGTGGCCGTCATGTGCTCGGCCTCCTCGATGGTCATGGCGTCCACGTGATCGATCTTCTCGCCCGCCTCGTAGTCGTCCCAGAGGTGCGGGCTGCCGGCGAGTCCGGCGTCATAGCGTTCGAAGTGCAAGTTCTCGGGCACGAGCAGATCGGCGGCGTCCACCGCGTCGGGCAAGACCGGTACCGTGGGCTCGGGCGCAGGGGCGGCGAAGTCCTTCTTGCGCACCATCACCCAGCGGCAGTAGTCCAGCACCATCTCCTCGCGCTGATTGACGCCGACCGAGCGCACGTAGACGACGCCGGTCTTGCCGTCCTTGTTCTGCTTCAGCCCGATGACCGTCGAGGTCGACGTCACGGTGTCGCCGGGGTAGAGCGGGACGCCGAAGCGCCCGGCGGCGTAGCCCAGGTTGGCGATTGCGTTGAGCGAGACGTCCGGCACCGTCTTGCCGAACACGAGGTGGAACGCCAGCAGGTCGTCAAGCGGCGCGCGTGGCAGCCCGATCGATGCGGCGAACACCGCGGAGGAGTTGACCGCGAAGCGCGTGCCGTAGAGCGCCGTGTACAGCGCCACGTCGCCCTCGGTGACGGTGCGCGGCGTGGCGTGCACGATGCGCTGGGCGATGCGGAAGTCCTCGAAAAAATTGCCGGGCCGGGTCTTGTCACTCATCGTCGTACTCGCTCGCTGCGGTTCGCTGCGACCGTTCTCAAAAGCCGTACGCCGTGGCCAGATCGGCGTCGCGCCGGGCCACCAGCCTGGCCAGGTCGACGATTACCTTGGCCTGCTTCCACGTGGCGTCGTCCTGCATCTTGCCGTCGATCATGACGGCGCCCGTGCCGTCTGGCATGGCCTCGAGAATGCGCTTGGCGAACAGCACCTCCTTCACGTCGGGGCTGAACACCTTCTTGGCGATGTCGATCTGGCTGGGATGCAGCGTCCACGCCCCCGAGCAGCCCAGGAGGAAAGCGTTGCGGAATTGCGACTCGCACGCCGCTGGGTCGGAGAAGTCGCCGAACGGTCCGTAGAACGCGCGCAGGCCCGATGAGAGGCAAGCGTCGACCATGCGCGAGATCGTGTAGTGCCACAGATCCTGCTGGAAGAAGGCGCGCTCGCTCTTGCCTTCCACCGCGTCGGCGAGTACGCCGTAGGACGGGTGGCCGCCGCCGACGCGCGTGGTCTTCATGCCGCGCGAGGCGGCGAGGTCGGCCGGACCCAGGCTCATGCCGTGCATGCGCGGGCTGGCGCAGGCGATGTCATCGACGTTCTTCACTCCCTGCGCCGTCTCCAGCAGGGCGTGGATGAGGATCGGCTTGGTCACGCCGTGCCTGGCTTCGAGCTGGGCGAGGATCTGGTCGACGTAGTGGATGTCCCACGGCCCCTCGACCTTGGGCACTATGATCACATCGAGCTTGTTGCCGACGGCGGCGACGATCTGGATCAGGTCGTCCAGCACCCAGGGGCTGTTCAAAGCGTTGATGCGGGTCCACAGGGCGGTGCCGCCGAAGTCGGTGCTCTTCGCCACCTCGATGAAACCGGCGCGCGCCGCCTCCTTGGCGTCGAGGGGGATCGCGTCCTCCAGATTGCCGCAGAGGACGTCCAACTGCTTGGCGAGCTCGGGAATCTTGGCGCGCACCTTGTCCAGATGCGGCGGAAAGAAGTGGATCATCCGCTCCGGACGCACCGGCAGCTCGCGCAGCGGGTTGGGGGCGCCGATCGCCAGCGGCTTGTAGAAGTTGGCGGGCAGTTTCATGATCTTGCTCCTTGATTGGGTGGTGTGCCGGGGCGGCGGAGCCGAGAGACTGCGCCACCCACTCCGTGCAGCAGGGACATCCGGTCAGATGACGCGCTGGTTTCGCAGCTCGCCGATCTCCGCATCGCTCAGGCCGAGCATGTCCCTGAGGATCTCGTCGGTATGCTCGCCCAGCCGCGGGCCGAGATGCTCGATGCGTCCCGGCGTCTTGGACAGCCGCGGCACGACGTTGGGCACCATGATCGTGTCGCCCGATTCCTCGTCGTCGATCGCAACCATGTTGCGGCGGGCGTGGAATTGGCGGTCGCCGAAGATGTCCGCGATGTTGTTCAGCGGTCCCGCGGGCGCCCGGCTGGCGAAGCATTTCTCCAGCACCTGCTCGCGCGGCAGCGAGCCGCACCAGTCGCGCACGATCTCGTTCACGTCGTGGCGGTTGTCCAGCCGCGTCTTCTGCTCGCCGTACAGGCTCGAAGATGCGAGCTCCGGTCGGCCCATCGCGTCGGCCAGGCGCGCGAACAGCTTGTCCGTGGTGCAGGCGATCGCCACCCACTTGCCGTCCTTGGTCGGAAAGTGGCCGTAGGGGCAGGCGCTCTCGATGTGCGGACCATGGCGCTCGCGCACCGTGCCGTACATGGCGTAGGCGGGCGCCAACTCGTCGGTGCAGCGGAACACCGACTCGTACAGTGCGACGTCGATGTACTGGCCGCGCCCAGTCTTGTCACGATAGCGCAATGCCATCAGCACGCCGATGCAGCCGTAGAGGCCCGACAGGTAGTCGCCCAGCGTGGTCGAGCCGGGCGTCACCGGCGTGCCCTTCGGCATGCCGGCGAGGTACGACAGTCCGCCCACCGCGTGAGCGATGCGGGCGAAGCCGGGACGGTCCTTGTAGGGCCCGGTCTGGCCATAGCCGGTGACGCGCAGCATGATGAGGCCGGGGTTGATCCCGCTCAGCACGTCCCAGCCGAGGCCCCACTTCTCCAGCGTGCCGGGGCGGAAGTTCTCGCACAGGATGTCGGCCTGCTCGATCAGGCGCTTGAACAGCGCCACGCCCTCGCGGCGGTGCAGGTCGATGGTGACCGACTTCTTGTTGCGCGCTTCGCTCATCCACGTCAGCGTGTCGCCGCAGTGGGTCGCGGTGCCGAAGCGCCTGCAGGCATCGCCGCCCACCGGATGCTCGACCTTCAGAACTTCGGCGCCGAACTCGCTCAGGATGGCGGCGCAGTAGGGCGCGGCAATGACGGTGGCGACATCGATGACGCGCACACCGGAGAGTGGCAACGGCACTTCGCAAGCCTCGCTCATGTGTCCACCGATCCGCTTTTCAGATGATCTTCTGCTGGCGCAGTTCGGCGATCTCGGCTGCCGTCAGCTCCAGCAGCTCGCGCATCACCTCGTAGGTCGCATTGCCCAGCGGCGGCCCGAGATTGGTGATGCGCCCCGGGGTCTCCGAGAGCTTGGGAATGACGCCCGGGAGCACGACCTTGCCCAGTCCGTCCTCCTCCAGCTCGGCGAGGTTGCCGCGCGCCCGGTAGTGCTCGTCCTCGAAGATGTCGGCGATGCTGTTGAGCTTGCCGATCGGCACCTCGCAGCGGATGCACTTGTCCATCACCTCGTCGCGCGTGAGCGAGCCGACCCATTCGCAGACGATGCGATTGACCTCGGCGCGCGCCGCCAGGCGCTTGCCTTGTTCGCCGTACAGCCCGCTGGAGGACAGCTCGGTGCGCTCCATGGCCTCGCTCAGGCGCTCGAACATCTTGTCCGTGGTACAGGCGATCGCTACCCACTTCTCGTCCTTGGTGCGGAAGTGCCCGTGGGGCACGGCGATCACCGTGCCCGAGCCCTCGCGCTCGCGCACCTTGCCGAACAGTGCATAGGCCGCGGCCATCTCGTCCATCTGGCGGAACACCGCCTCGTAGATGCCGATGTCGATGACCTGGCCTTCGCCGGTCTTCTCCTTGTGGCGCAGCGCCAGCATCACGCCGATGGCGCCGTAGAGACTCGACATGTAGTCGCCCAGCGGCGCCGTGCCCGGAACGACCGGCGTCTCGCCGGGAAAGCCTGCGAGGTAGGACAATCCGCCCACGGCGTGGGCGATGTGGGCGAAGCCGGAGCGGCGCCGATACGGGCCGGTCTGGCCGTAGCCGGAGACGCGCAGCATCACCAGCCCGGGGTTGGCCGCGCTCAACTGCTTCCAGCCCAGACCCCATTCCTCCATCACGCCGGGGCGGAAGTTCTCCACCAGCACGTCGGATTTCGCCACCAGGCGAATGAACAGCTCGACACCCTTGGGCTTGCGCAGGTCGATGGTGACCGACTTCTTGTTGCGCGCCTCGGACAGCCAGGCCAGGGTGGCATCGTGGCGTTTGGTGGCGGTGCCGAAGCGGCGCATGGGATCGCCGGCGACCGGGTGTTCGACCTTGAGCACTTCGGCGCCGAACTCGCCCATGATCGATGCGGCATAGGGTCCGGCGAGGAAGGTCCCGACGTCGATCAGGCGCACGCCGGTCATGGGCAGGATGTTTTTCGCGGCCTCCCCTGGCCCGCCTGTTTCGGTTTGCACTCGACGCGTCTCCGTGTTTCGCGTTGGCTGCGTTTCCCCTGGGCGTGGCGGGGAGAAGCCTGTGTCCGCCGTTCTTGCGCTGTGAGTTGCTTGACCGGAGCAGGGCGCAGCGTCGGCGTGACTCTATAATTCACTCTATCAGGATTCCCGCCCCCGATCCATGCTTGCTAGGCAGGGGCGTTTGAGCGCCTGTTGCCGCGACAACCTCAATGCCGGCAGGGGCAATGTGCTTGCGGGTGTCGGGCCGAGTTGGGTGCGCCGACTGAGTCTTCGTTTATCGGGGAGGTGAGTTTGAACAAGATTCTTGCCGGATTGCGTATCGTCGAGGGCGCCGCATTCGTCGCCGCGCCCCTGTGCGGGATGAGCTTGGCACAGCAGGGTGCCGACGTGATCCGCTTCGATCCGATCGAAGGCGGTCTGGATGCGCGGCGCTGGCCGGTCACGCGCGAGGGCCGCAGTCTCTATTGGGCTGGGCTGAACAAGGGCAAGCGCTCGATTGCGGTGAACACGCGCAGCCCCGAGGGCCAGGAGCTGATCTGCGGCCTGATCACCGCGCCGGGCGAAGGCAACGGTATCTACCTCACCAACTTTCCGACCTCGGGCTGGCTCGGCTACGAGACGTTGTGCAAGCGCCGCCACGATCTCATCATGATGAACGTGACCGGCAATCCCGACGGCAGCTCGGCGGTGGATTACACGCTCAATTGCGCAGTCGGGTTTCCCTTCGTCACCGGTCCCGAGCACGGTGGCCAGCCGGTGAACCCGGTGAATCACGTGCTGCCGGCGTGGGACGCCATCACCGGCGTGACGGCGGCAATGGGCATCCTGGCGGCGGAGCGCCACCGCCGCCTCACCGGCCAGGGTCAATACATCAAGCTGCCGCTGGCCGACGTTGCGTTCGCCATGATGGGCAACCTGGGCTACGTCGCGGAAGTCCAGGTCAACGACGAGGATCGCCGTTCCTGCGGCAACTATCTCTACGGCGCCTACGGCTGCGAGTTCGAAACCCGGGATGCGCGCTACGTCTATGTCGTCGCCATCACCAAGCGGCAGTGGCAGGAGCTGTGCGAGACCACGGGACTGGGCGAGAAGCTGGTGACAATCGAGCAGCTGCTGGGCGTGAATCTGGCCAAGGAAGGTGACCGCTTCAAGGCGCGCGAGACGATTTCCGCGGTGCTGCGACCGTGGTTCCGCTGTCGCAGCCTGGCCGAGGTGCACAAGACCTTTGAGGGGACGGGGGTGTGTTGGGGGCCGTACCAGACCTTTCGCCAGATGGTCGAACAGGATGCGCGCTGCTCGGTGCAGAACCCGCTGTTCTCACACATCGAGCAGCCGGGCATCGGCAGCTTCCTGGTGCCCGGCTCGCCCCTGCAATTCTCCGCCGCGGCGCGCGTGGCGCCGCGGCGGGCGCCGCTGCTGGGCGAGGATACTGACCAGGTGCTGAGCGAGGTGCTCGGGCTGTCCGACGGGCAGATCGGCAAGCTGCGCGAGCAGAAGGTGGTCGCCGGACCGGTGGACTTGCGCTGAGGCCCGCCGATGACCACAGACTACACGGATTGGATTGGCGCAACCGACACGGCGGAGGACACGATCGGCTTGGCGCCCGCGCTCGCCGCGGCCGCCACCTTCGACGATACGACGACGGTTTTCGCCGCAGGCGCACCGCTGCCGCCGCTTTGGCACTGGTTCTATTTCCTGCCACGGGCGCCGCAGTCGCGCCTGGGTGCGGATGGGCACCCGCAGCGCGGCGGCTTCATGCCGCCGATCGATCTGCCGCGGCGCATGTTCGCCGGCGCGCGCCTGCGCTTCCTGCAGTCGCTGCTCATCGGCAAGCCGGCCGTGCGCAGCGCGGTGATTCGCGACGTGTCGCAGAAGGAGGGCAAGAGCGGCAAGCTGGCCTTCGTCACCGTCGCCTACACCATCGCGCAGGACGGTCGGGTGTGCATCGAAGAGGAGCAGGACATCGTTTACCGCGAGCCGGGCGCGCCCGTGCCGGCGCCGCAGCCGCGCCCGTGGCCGCAGGCGCCGGCGGGGTCATGGACACGCATCGTGACGCCCGACCCGACGTTGCTGTTCCGCTTTTCCGCGCTTACCTTCAACGCCCACCGCATCCACTACGACCGCAACTACGCCACCGGCGTGGAAGGCTATCCGGGACTGGTGGTGCATGGGCCGCTGACCGCGATGCTGCTCATTGAGCTGGCGCGCGCCAACGCTCAGCGTGGAGTGACCGGCTTTTCGTTCCGCGGCCAGGCACCGTTGTTCGATCTCGCGCCGTTCCGATTGGTCGGAACGCCGACGACCGACGACAAGGTGCAACTGGAAGCCCAAGGACCCGACGGCAAGACGAGCCTGACTGCGACTGCCGAATTGGGGGAGGGGGCGTAGCCGGCGCAGGGTACGGTGAGCCATGAGCGAACCGCATCGACGCGGCGGCGGGGCTCGCGATGGCGGGCAGCGGGGTTCGATCGATCCGCCCTGAAGAACGGCCTGCTGCTCGAACAGAAGCTGGGTGTGAACCCCTACAAGTTCGGCATGGTCGGCAGCAGCGATGCCCATACCGGGCTGGCCGCGCTGGAAGAGGCGAACTTCTTCGGCAAGACCGCGCCGCAGAAGCCCAGCCCGGAGCGCATGCAAGAGACCTTCTTCGCGGACCCCAAGACCGGCGTGACGGTCATGGACTGGGAAGTTTCTTCCTCCGGTTACGCGGTGGTGTGGGCCACCGAGAACCCCCGCGAGGCGCGGTTCGCCGCCATGGCGCGGCGCGAAACCCATGCCACCACCGGCCCGCGCATGGTGGTGCGCGTCTTCAGCGGCTGGGATTTCGAGGTCAAGGATGGGCACGACCGCCTGCCGGCGCAGATCGGCTACGCCGAAAGGGGGTGCCCATGGGCGGTGACCTGGGTGACGCGCCGAACGGCAAGTTGCCGACCTTCCTGGTGGCTGCGCTGAAGGACCCGATCGGCGCCAACCTCGACCGCATCCGGGTCGTCAAGGGCTGGGTTGACAAGCAGGGCAAGGTTCAGGAGAAATCGTAGGACGTGGCCTGGGGCGATGCTGCGAAGCGCACGCCGGGTGCGCACGGCAAGTTGCCGCCGGACGGCAGCGCGGTGGACGTGGAGAACGCCACCTGGACCAATACCATCGGCGATCCCGAACGGATCACTGTCTGGATGGACCCGGACTTCGATTCCTCGCTGCGCGCCTTCTACTGCGGCCGCGTGCTGGAGATCCGGACGCCGCGCTGGACCGCCTACGAAGCCAAGCGCTTCGGCACCAGGCCGCTGCCGGGCACCACCATGACGCTGCAGGAGCGCTCCGTAGCTTCCCTGTCCGGAATCAACCGGTGCACGACAGACAATCGGGTAGATGTCGGCGCGCCGGTTAACGCATTCGCGCCCTTCCCAAAAAATGCTCTCATCGTTGCCTGCGGATCAGCGCCGCGTCGCCACTTGTTGAAGTCCGGCGGCGATTTCGCGGCTCAGGCGCGCCACGGCTTCGTCGTGGGCGTGCACCCGCCCGTCGGCGCCGGCACCGGTCGCGACTTCGATGCGGCTCGTGCGCGGCTGCAGGAGCACGTCGCCGTCGCCCCCGCGCAGCCACCACCGCGCCTCGAGGCGCAGCATCGCGTCCGGCCCGGACTCGAATCGAAGCACTTCCAGCGCCACCTGATATTCCGGGGCAAGGGATCGTGGCCACGGGAAGCGCACGATGCGCTCCGTTCCCAGCAACGCCGACAGGTTCTCGTCCAGGACCCGGATCAGCCCCTCCTGGAGCGGTTCCGCCCAACGCTGGGTGTCCGACACGGCGAGTTCGCCGGAAGCGGTGCGAGTCACGACCTGCAGCCGGTCCAGGTAGTCCGGCAGCAGCACCGGCCCAACGCCGACGGTAGCATGGAAGCGTGTAGTCGGCGCGGGTTCGGGCACGGCGCTGAGCAGGTGGAGACTGGTCGCCGGGGAACTGGTGCACCCTCCCGTCAGCACCAGGACGGCAGCGAGCGCAGCAATGGCAGCCTGCCGTGGCAGGCGCAGGGCGCGCGGTCTCATTGCCCACCTTCCGTATCCTTCTTGCCGCGCAGCAGCGCCTCGGGCCGGTGATCGAGGGTTTCCGCCAATACCCGCAAGGCGCGCGCCGCGCGCGCCAGTTCCTTCAGCGCCGCATTCAGGTTCTGCACCGTGGGGCCGTCCTCCGCGGTCAGGCTGTGCAAGGATCGGGCGGTGCCGGTCAATTCATCCGTTGCCCGATTCATGCGTTGCGCCAGCGCGGCGTCCGGCGCCATCAGCGTTCCGACCTTGTCCGCCGCCGTTCCGACCCGGTCGGCGGCCGCTTCGACCCGCGCCAGCGCGGAGCTTGCCGCCGCGAGCGTGCTCCGCAGTTGGGCCAGATCCCGGCGCGCGTCCGCCATGGTGGGCGTCACCTGGCCTTCGAGCGTCGTCGCCAGCGACTCGATGCGTCCCACCGCCGCCTGCAGCCGGCGCGGCAGCTCCCGGGTAACCGGGTCCGTCGTCAGGCCGCGCAGCGATTGCCCGATCGCTGCGACGTCGGCCAGGAAGGCATCGACCGGGAAATTCTCGAGTTTGCCGGCAAGTTCCTGGACGGTGGTGGGAATGGTGGGAATCTCCTGCGCGGCCGGATCGGACGAGCGGAACCGGGCCGGCTTGTCGGGGTGGAAATCGAGGTCTACATAGAGCTGGCCGGTGAGCAGGCTCTGCATCCGCAGGCGCGCACGCAGGCCGCGCTCGACCAGCCGGCGCAGCGTATCGTGATCGCGCAGGTCGATCTGTTCGTGGTTGGCGGTGTGCACCACATTGGGCTGGATCTCGATCGTGACCGGCACGACGAAGCGCCCGCTCGGTTCGTCCAGGCCGAGCTGGATCTTCTTCACCGTGCCGATCTTGACGCCGAGGAACATGACCGGCGCGCCGACTTGCAGGCCCTGCGCTGCTCCTTCGAAGTAGGCGATCTGCTGGCGTCGTTCCTGGAATACCTCGCCGCCGGCGAGCAGGAGGATGGTGGCGATGGCAAGGGCGAGCGCGCCCAGCACGAAGGCGCCAATCAGGACAGGGTCGGCACGCTTGCTCATGTTCGGGTACCGCGGCTGAGGAAGAATCGCACCCGCGGATCGCCGCTGCGCAGCGCCTGCGCCGGGTTGCCGGTGGCGATCATGGTATGCGATTCCGGGTCGAGATAGATGGAGTTGGTGCCGATCGCCAGGATGCTGGCGATGTCGTGGGTCACCACCACGATGGTGGTGCCCAGGGCGTCGCGCAGCGCCAGGATCAGGTCGTCGAGGCGCCGTGCGGTGAGCGGATCGAGGCCGGAGGAAGGCTCGTCCACGATCAGGATCTCCGGGTCCAGGGCCATCGCCCGCGCCAGCCCCGCCCGCTTGCGCATGCCGCCCGAGAGTTCGGAAGGATAGAAGTCCTCGAACCCGGCCAGGCCCACCAGCGCGAGCTTGAACGAGACGATCTCGGCGATGCGCTCCGGCGCGAGGCGCGTGTACTCGCCCAGCGGCAGCGCCACGTTCTCTCCGAGCGTGAGCGAACTCCACAGCGCGCCGCCCTGGTACATGACGCCCAGCCTGCGCTTGAGGCGCTGCTGGTCCTCGTCTTCGGCGCTCCAGAAGTTCTCGCCGGTATAGAACACGGCGCCCTGGACCGGGCGCTGCAGGCCGATCATGTGGCGCATCAGCGTAGTCTTGCCGCAGCCGTTGCCGCCCATCACGACGAAAACATCACTCTTGTTGACCACGAAATTCAGGTCGCGCTGGACGACGAAGTCGCCGTAGGCCAGCGTCAGGTCCCGCACCTCGATCGGGGGCGCCGCGTTCACGTCATATCCCCAGCTGGTAGTAGACGACGGTCATGATCGAGGCGACGATGGTGATGAGAAGTATGCCCGTCACCACCGCCGAGGTGGCCGCCTGACCCACCGCCTCGGCGCTGCGCCCGCACTGGATGCCGCGCAGACAGCCGGAGAAGGCGACCACCGCGCCATAGGCGACGCCCTTGGACAAGCCCACCAGAAAGTGCTTGACCTCGAGCGCGCGCAGCGTCTCGGTGTAGTACTCGAAGACGCCGATGTCGAACACGGAGTAGGCGACGACCAGACCGGCCAGCATGCCGACGAACCCGGCGTAGAGCGTCAGCAGCGGCACCATCAGCATCAGCGCCAGGATGCGCGGCAGCACCAGGAAGTCGATGGGCGACACGCCCAGGGTACGGAAGGCGTCGATCTCCTCGTTCACCTGCATGGTCCCGAGCCGCGCCGCAAATGCCGCTCCGGTGCGTCCGGCGACGATGATGCCGGTCATCAATGCGCCGATCTCGCGCACCATGCCGATCGCCACCAGGTCCGCAATGAAGATCTGCGCGCCCACCAGCCGCAACTGGTCCGCGCCCAGGTAGGCGAGGATCACTCCAACCAGAAAGCTGATCACCGACACGATGGGCAGCGCCTTCGGCCCGGCTTCCTCGATCTCCAGCCACACATCGCCGCGGCGGAAATGGGCGCGGGCGGTTGCCAGCCGTCCCGCCGCGAGCGTGACCTCGCCCAGGAAGCGCAGCATCCCGGGCACGTCCCGCGCCAATGCCAGCGCAGCCGTGCCCACCCGCTCGAACAATCCGCCGCGGGACCCGTTGCGGCCGGTGCCCGTCTGCTCGGGAACGGCGAATGCCATGGCGATCAGGCGCTGCACGTCCTGCGGCAGCCCGCTGGCGTCCACCTCGATGCCGCGCGCGGCGCCGAGCTTGATCACGCCGGCGGCGAAGGTCGGCAGCGCCGAGTCCCAGCCGCCGAGGTCGTGGGCTGCGAAACGGACCCGCCGAATCTCGCCTTTGAATTCCTTGGCGATGCTGTCAGGGGCCGGCAGCCCTTCGCCCAGACGCCAGGAGCCGGAAAAGACGAGTTCGACCTCGCCGGCGCCGAGGGGACGCGTGGCGAGCAGCCAGCGCGCCGCGCCTGCGCCGATCTCGCCCTCTGGGGATTTCCCGCCGTCCGTGCCCAAAGCCCCTCCCTGGAATGCTGCGCTGTCGATTATCCTGTTTTCCCGGCGGCTCCCGCCAGGCTGCGCCCGAGTTCCTGCTCTCGGCTCCAGCCATCGCAATTCCTGCTTGCGGCTGTTGCAGGGGCATCAGCGAACTGGATCGCCGGTCAAGGTTCCTGCCGGCAGGCGGGATTATCGCGTTATGACGCCGCGGGTGCACGCCGGGATATCGGACCGTCTCGTCCTGCGCTGGCGGTGCCGGCACGAAGCTAGTAGGCTGTTGCCGCGACCGAACAGACGCCCGCCTTAGGACCGCGGCGACAGTCGCGGCAGACTCAAGGGCAACCCACCGGACCGTCACGGGGAGGCGTGAGATGGGTATTCGGAAATCCTGTGTAACGCTGATCGGCGCGCTGCTGGGGTGCTTGTCGCCGGCGGCGGTTCGTGCCTTCAATGCCGATGGATTCTGGTCGGGGATGACCACCGCGCAGTTTGCGGCGAGAGCTGCGCAGGTCGGAATGGAAGCGCGGCCCGGGCTGGACGGCAAATGGACGCTGGGCAGAACCTATCCGCCCCTCTTTTGGGGCAAGTTCGGTTTTTGCGGCAACACGCTCGTTTCGTACAGCCGCGACATCCACTCCGATGCCGACTACGCTTCCACACTGATGCAGGTCTTCGCGGCCTTCGGCTTGCCGGCCGACATGACATTCACGGGAGGCGTATCGACGAATCCGGGTGGCGGCGCGTTTCGCTCCTTCGCCTTCACCGTCTGGTATCTGGGCGCGGATCGCGTCCGGCTTAAGTCGTTTTTCGACTGGCGCTTCCAGAGCGGCGACTTTCGACGGGTGCAGCCGGCATCCATCACCTATGAGACGCGCAATCCCTGCTTCACGGATTAGCCGAACACAGGCAGTGCCCGCGCAGACCGGGAGCGGCGGCGGTTTCCTCCGGCCGAGGAAAAGAAAATGCCCGGGGCGAACTGGCGTTCGCCCCGGGCATCCTGTTTCCATGGACCGGCCGAACGGCCGATCCGGCGGGACTAGCTGCGCTTCTCGGCGTCGAAGCTTTGCTCCGATTGCCGCACTTCGATGTCGAACATCCGGTCCTGCAACTGGCTGGCCAGCATCGGGTTGCCGCGGATGATCACGGGCAGCAGCGCCTCAGCCACGTCCGGACGATTCTGCTCGATCGCCTTGCTGGCGGTCTCGTAGTACATCTGGGTGGCGTGCGGGATCCAGCCGGTCATGTAGTACACATTGGCAAGTTCGCCCATCGTGCCGAAGTCGTTCGGATTCGCGGCCAGAACCTGCTGGTAGCCGTTGATGGCGCCCGGCACGTCGCCCGAGGCAAACGCCTGGCGCGCCTTGACCACGGCTTCTTGCGCATTGGCCGCGCCGGCGCTCCCGCCGGCGGAGCTCAGCGTTTCGGTGGCATTGCTGCCGGTGCCGATCTTCGCGAACTTGAACCATTGCTGGGTGTAGCCGTAGCCGAGAATTGCGGCCACGATGAGGGCGAGGGTCGAATAGATCGCCCATTTCGGGATCCTCTTCAGAAGAGGCTTCTTCTGGACGGTCGCGGGCGTTTGCACCGCCGTCTCGTTCGTCATTTGCGCTTCCATGTCTTTTCCCCTATCGGTGAATTACGTCGGTTTGTTCGCTTCTGCTTCGATGGTGACGAGCAAATGGCGTCGGGCAGGCGCTCAGCCTGCCCGACCAACCAACCATCATCCGCTTACCACCACCAGCCGCGCCAGGGCGCCCAGCCGTTGGCGAAACCGTCGAAGTCGAAGCTCATGGTGACGCGGCCGCTGCCGCTGCCATAGCCACGGCCATAACCGTGGCCATAGTGCGGACCGTAATAAGCGGGAGGTCCGTAGTAGCCAGGGCCGAACACCGGAGCACCATACGCCGGGACACCGCTTGCTACCGGCGCAGTGCCGCTTCCGTTGCTGTTTTCCGCTTGCGATGCGGCGAATGCAGGGACTGCAACCGCGGCGGCAAGTGACAGAACAGCCAAAGTTTTCGTCACATTACGCATTTTCGAACCTCCCTATCGGCTTACCACCAGCCGTTGTTCCAGCCGTTGTTGCCCCAGCCGTTGCCCGAGCCGCCCATGTCGCCGCCGAAGCTGAAGTTGCCGCGGGCGCGACCGCTGCCGCGGCCATAACCGCGACCGTAGCCATAGCCGTCGTTGTACGGGCCATAGTACGGGCCGTAGGCGGGACCATAGGCCGGGCCGTAGGCGGGACCGTAGGCCGGGCCGTAGGCGGGACCATAGGCGGGACCGTATCCGGGCGCACCGTAGGGGGCACCGGCCACCGGACCTGCGGGGGCAGCCTGAGGAGCTTGTTGTTGAGCGAACGCAACGCCGCTCGCGGCCACGGCCATCGCGACGACCAAACCCTTAACTGAATTTTTCATTACCCTTCTCCAAGTGAGTTCAAGAAAGAATGCTGTTCAAGACTGCGTTGCATCTGGCGTCGGACGTTTCCCCGGTCCGGACGACAGAACGAGCAACTCAAGCTCCCAACCTAGCTACATCGAACAGCGATGTATATAAGCGATCGCTAATGTACTCGAATTGAAGGATTTGGCAATTCGAATCTATGAATATAAGCATTCACTAATATAATTTCCCAGGATTTTGCGGCTTATGGTTCGGCGTTCAGGTAGCGGAAGATGCGCAGCATGGGTTGCGCAGACCCGCGGTCAGCGATCGCAGCGCGGGGCCGATGCGTGGTCTGATCCGCGATCCCGGGACCGCTTCTCGCTATACCTTTCGGCCAAGCTATAATATGCTGTTAGTTAGGGAGTTTCTCCGGTCCATCCGATGCAACTGTTCGCCCTCGGCATCAACCACCATACCGCGCCCCTCGCCGTTCGCGAGCAGGTGGCGTTCGAGCCCGAGCATCTTCCGAATGCGCTGGGCGAGTTGGTGCGGGAAAAGCCGGTGCGCGAGGCGGCGATCCTGTCAACCTGCAATCGTACCGAGCTGTACTGCGCGACCAACGATCCCCAGGCGGCAGCGGACTGGTTCGCCGAATACCATAGCCTGCCGCCCCACGATCTGAACCCCTACCTTTACCGCTTGCCGCAGCGGGACGCCGTACGCCACATGTTCCGTGTCGCGAGCGGCCTCGACTCGATGGTGCTGGGCGAGCCGCAGATACTCGGACAGATGAAGCAGGCAGCGCGCACGGCGGAGGAAGCCGGGACGCTGGGCGCACTGCTGCACAAGCTCTTCCAGCGCACTTTCGCGGTGGCGAAGGAGGTGCGATCGACCACGGCCATCGGCGCCAATATCGTCTCGATGGCGGCGGCGGCCGTCCATCTGTCGGAGCGCATCTTCGAAACCATCGAGGAACAAAAGGTTCTGTTCATCGGCGCCGGCGAAATGATCGAGCTGTGCGCCGCGCACTTCGCCGCCGGCAAGCCGCAGCGCATCACGGTAGCCAATCGCACGCTGGAGCGTGGTCAGGCGCTGGCCGAACGCCTCGGCGGCGACGCCATCCGTCTCGACGAGATCGGCGACCGGCTCGCCCAGTACGATGTCGTGGTCTCCTGTACGGCGAGCCCGCTGCCCATCCTGGGGCTGGGCATGGTGGAGCGTGCGCTCAAGGTGCGGCGCCATCGCCCGGTGGTGATGGTGGACCTGGCGGTGCCGCGGGACATCGAGGAGGAAGTCGCCAAGCTCGACGATGTGTTCCTGTATACCCTCGACGATTTGGGCGAGATCGTCGAATCGGGCCTGGAGTCGCGCCAAGCGGCGGTGGTCGAAGCCGAGACCATCATCGATACTCGCCTGGAGAACTTCCTCCACTGGGTAGAGGCACGGGATGCCGTGCCGACCATCCGCGCCCTGCGCGATCACGCGGAACGGATGCGCCGCCACGAACTGGATCGCGCCGTCAAGCTGCTGGCGAAGGGCGAGGATCCGCAGCGCGTGCTCGATGCCTTGTCCCATGGCCTGATGAACAAGTTCCTGCACGGTCCCACCCACGCCTTGAACCAGAGCGAAGCGCAAGAGCGCGCCGACATGGCGGCGTTGCTTTCCCAGATCTTCCATCTTCACCCCGGAGACTAGTCAGCTCGCGCGGCCCTGCAGCCGGTGCAGGCCGACGCATTTCTATTGCCATGAAGCAGAGCATCAGCGACAAGCTCGAACAATTGCAGCGGCGCCTGGCCGAACTCGACGGCCTGCTCGGCGCCGAGGACGCGACGCGCGATCTCGCCAATTACCGCAAACTGACGCGAGAACACGCCGAGATCGCCCCCGTGGTGGCGCTCTATGTCGCGCATCGCAAGGCGCAGGAGGACATCGGCTCGGCGCAGCAGATGCTCGCCGATGCGGAGATGAAGGACCTGGCGCAAAGCGAAATCGAGAGCTGTCGCCAGCGCATGGAGGAGATCGAGGCCGAACTGCAAACGCAACTGCTGCCCAAGGACCCCAACGACGAGCGCAATCTGTTCCTGGAGATCCGTGCCGGCACCGGCGGCGACGAATCCGCCCTGTTCGCCGGCGACCTCTATCGCATGTATGCGCGCTATGCCGAACGCCAGGGCTGGAAAGTCGACATCATCTCGGCGAGCGAGTCCGACCTGGGTGGCTTCAAGGAAGTGATCGTGAAGATCAGCGGCTCCGGCGTCTATTCCAAGCTCAAGTTCGAATCCGGCGGTCACCGCGTGCAGCGGGTGCCGGCGACCGAGACCCAGGGGCGTATCCACACCTCCGCCTGTACCGTGGCTGTGCTGCCGGAGGCGGATGAAGTGTCCGACGTCGTCATCAATCCGGCCGAAATTCGCGTCAACACCTTTCGCGCTTCGGGGGCCGGCGGGCAGCACATTAACAAAACCGATTCGGCGGTGCGCATCACCCATCTGCCCACCGGCATCGTGGTCGAGTGTCAGGACGACCGTTCCCAGCATCGCAACAAGGCACAGGCCCTGTCCGTTCTTGCGGCGCGCATCAAGGACGCCCAAACGCGCGAGCAGCAGGCCCGCATCGCCTCGACGCGCAAGAGCCTGGTGGGCAGCGGCGACCGCTCGGAGCGCATCCGCACCTACAACTTTCCCCAGGGGCGAGTGACCGACCACCGCATCAACCTCACCCTGTACAAGATCGAGCAGATCATGGACGGTGACCTGAACGAACTGATCGCCGCGCTCGCCGCGGAACACCAGGCCGAGCAGTTGGCAGCACTGGCGGAGGCGGCGGCATGAGCCACCGAGCAGGGGCCCCGGCGCTCCAGCGCCGGGGATGCGAGCAAGGCGAATGCCGCCAGGCGCCGACGCCAACGCGGGTCATCATGCCTCGCCGGATCGGAGGCGCCGCCGCGAGCCACCGAGCAGGGGCCCCGGCGCTCCAGCGCCGGGGATGCGAGCAAGGCGAATGCCGCCAGGCGCCGACGCCAACGCGGGTCATCGTGCCTCGCCGGATCGGAGGCGCCGCCGCGAGCCACCGAGCGGCAGCCGTCCTCCGCCGGCGAATAGCTTGATGTCGAGCGTCACCACTGAGGGGACGATCACGGTTGCCCAGGTACTCGCGGGCGCACGGGCGTCCGTCCCGCTGCGCGAGGCGCGAGTGCTGCTTCAGAATGTCCTGGGCTGCTCCCACGCCGCGCTCGCCGCGCACCCGGAGCGGGAACTAACCCTGCCGCAGCAGACGCAGTTCGACGCATTGCTGCAGCGCAGGGCCAGCGGCGAGCCGGTGGCCTATCTGACCGGCCGCTGCGAGTTCTACGGGCGGGAATTCCGGGTTTTCCCGGCGGTCCTGATACCACGGCCCGAGACCGAGTTGCTGGTGGAACTGGCGCTGGAAAGAGTGCGCGACCTGTCCCGCCCACGCATTCTCGATCTGGGCACGGGCAGCGGGGTGCTCGCGATCACTCTGGCGGCGGAGCGGACCGATGCGCAGGTGACCGGGCTGGAATTCTCGCCCGCGGCGCTCGATGTCGCCCGCATCAATGCCGAGGTGCTGGACGCCAGGATTCGCTTGCTGCGCAGCGAATGGTTCGGCGCCGTGGCGGGGGAGTCCTTCGACCTGATCGTTGCCAATCCGCCCTATGTGGCCGCGGGCGACCCCCATCTGGCCCAGGGGGATCTGCGTTTCGAGCCCCGTTGCGCATTGACCGACGGCAGTGCGGACGGCCTGCAGAGCCTGGGAGAGATCGCCGCCGCCGCCCCGGAATTCCTTGTGCGCCCGGGCTGGCTCCTGTGCGAGCACGGCTATGACCAGGGCGAGGCCTGTCGTGACCTGATGGCGGCGGCGGGGTTTGCCAGTGTCCGCACCTGGCGCGATCTGGCAGGCATCGATCGGGTCACCGGCGGGTGTCTCCTGTCGCCGCTTGTCGAGACTTTATCTCGGTTTCGTGGACGGGTTTGACTAATTTCGGGAAAACGGCCAAAATCCGCGGTTTCGCTGGAGGGGTTCCCGAGCGGTCAAAGGGAGCAGACTGTAAATCTGCCGGCTCTGCCTTCGAAGGTTCGAATCCTTCCCCCTCCACCAGAATGCTGCAGGCGCGCTGCGAGCTTGGCTTCTGGGCGGGTGTAAGTACGGGGCAGGCCGGTCCCGCTGACGGGGTGGCCGGGATGGCGGTTGCATGCGGGTGTAGCTCAATGGTAGAGCAGAAGCCTTCCAAGCTTACGACGAGGGTTCGATTCCCTTCACCCGCTCCAGCGTCGCCGGAGACACGGACGGAATTGCCGCAGTCTTGCGGTTTTGAGTGACCGTTTGACGCCCATGTAGCTCAGTGGCAGAGCACTCCCTTGGTAAGGGAGAGGTCGCGCGTTCAATCCGCGCCATGGGCACCAGGGATTTTGTGCAGGGCAGAAGAAGCAGTCATTCCAATTGAATTCTCGGATTAGGAACCGACATGGCGAAGGGAAAATTTGAGCGGAAGAAGCCGCACGTGAATGTGGGGACGATTGGTCACGTGGATCACGGCAAGACGACGTTGACGGCGGCGATCACGCTGGTTTTGTCGAAGAAGTTTGGTGGGGAGGCGAAGGCCTACGATCAGATCGATGCGGCGCCGGAAGAGAAGGCGCGGGGCATCACCATCAACACTGCGCACGTCGAATACGAGACCGCCAACCGTCACTATGCGCACGTTGATTGCCCGGGCCATGCCGACTACGTGAAGAACATGATCACGGGGGCGGCGCAGATGGACGGCGCCATTCTGGTGGTATCGGCGGCGGACGGTCCGATGCCGCAGACGCGCGAGCACATTCTGCTGGCGCGCCAGGTGGGCGTGCCCTACATCATCGTCTACATGAACAAGGCGGACATGGTGGACGACAAGGAGCTGCTGGAGCTGGTGGAACTGGAAGTGCGCGAGCTGCTGTCGAAGTACGAATTTCCGGGCGACGACATTCCGATCGTGATCGGCAGCGCGTTGAAGGCGCTGGAAGGCGACAAGGGGGAGCTGGGCGAAGGCTCCATCTTCAAGCTGGCCGACGCGCTGGACAGCTACATTCCGATGCCGCAGCGCGTCATCGACAAGCCCTTCCTGATGCCGATCGAAGACGTCTTCTCCATCTCCGGCCGGGGCACCGTGGTGACCGGTCGGGTCGAGCGCGGGATTGTCAAGGTGGGGGACGAAGTCGAGATCGTCGGCCTGCGTCCGACCGTCAAGACCATCTGCACCGGGGTGGAGATGTTCAGGAAGCTGCTGGACCAGGGGCAGGCGGGCGACAACGTGGGGGTGCTGCTGCGCGGCACCAAGCGTGAAGAAGTCGAGCGCGGGCAGGTGCTGGCCAAGCCCGGCTCGATCACCCCGCACACCCACTTCAGCGCGGAAGTGTATGTTCTGGGCAAGGACGAAGGCGGACGGCACACGCCGTTCTTCAACGGCTACCGGCCGCAGTTCTACTTTCGCACCACGGACGTGACGGGGGCGGTGGAGTTGCCGGCGGGCACCGAGATGGTGATGCCGGGGGACAACGTGACGGTGACGGTGAAGCTGATTGCGCCGATCGCGATGGAAGAGGGGCTGCGCTTTGCCATCCGCGAAGGCGGACGCACCGTCGGCGCCGGCGTCGTGGCCAAGGTCATCGAGTAAGCAGGCATCAGGCGACGGGGATCAGGATTGCGCTTTCTTGCGCGCGCCGCGCGCGAAAAACGAACGAATTCCTGAACCCCGTGATACCCGAACAACAGGGGCATAGCTCAATTGGCAGAGCGTCGGTCTCCAAAACCGAAGGTTGGGGGTTCGAGACCCTCTGCCCCTGCCACCGAACCGTACCGGAACCACACCTAAGCGATGGCTGACAGAATCAAGTTCGCGCTGGCGCTCCTCCTCGTAGCTGCCGGCGTGGCCGGCTTCTACTTTCTTTCCGAGCAGCCGCTCATCCTGCGTGTGCTGTCGGTGCTGGTCGGGCTCGGCGCGGGCGCCGCTGTTGCCTGGCTCACCGAGCCGGGGCAGAGGTTCTTCACCTTCAGCAAGGAATCCTGGATCGAGACCAGAAAGGTGGTCTGGCCCAGCCGCAAGGAAACGGTGCAGACTACCGGAGCGGTTTTCGCCTTTGTCGTGGTCATGGCCATCTTCCTGTGGCTGACCGACAAGAGCCTGGAATGGGTGCTGTATGACCTGATCCTCGGCTGGAAGACATCATGACGAAGCGCTGGTACGTCGTCCACGCTTACTCCGGCTTCGAGAAGTCGGTGCAGAAGGCGCTCAAGGAGCGCATCGCCCGCACCGGCATGCAGGACCGCTTCGGCCAGATTCTGGTGCCGGTGGAAGAGGTCGTTGAAATGAAGTCCGGCCAGAAGAGCATTTCGGAGCGAAAGTTCTTTCCGGGCTACGTGCTGGTCGAGATGGAGATGGACGACGACACCTGGCATCTGGTGAAGAGCACGGCCAAGGTGACCGGATTCGTCGGCGGCACCGCCACCAAGCCCACGCCGATCTCCGAAGCGGAAGTGCAGAAGATCATGCAGCAGATGCAGGAGGGCGTGGAGAAGCCCAAGCCGAAGGTCCTGTACGAGGTGGGCGAGATGGTGCGGGTGAAGGAAGGTCCCTTCACCGACTTCAACGGCACGGTGGAAGACATCAATTACGAGAAGAGCAAACTGCGCGTTTCGGTGACCATATTCGGCCGCGCGACACCGGTGGAACTGGAGTTTGCTCAGGTAGAAAAGGCTTAGGGCATCGCGCAGGCGTATGCCCCGGCTGGCGGGATGCCGCAAGCGCGGCCCGCCGCGAAGAGGAGCGCGAGTAGGGAAATCGAAAGCGCGCTGGTACTCACAGGCAAGGAGCCATCATGGCGAAGAAGATCGTCGGATTCATCAAGCTGCAAGTCCCGGCGGGGAAGGCCAATCCCAGCCCCCCCATCGGTCCCGCGCTCGGCCAGCGCGGTCTCAACATCATGGAATTCTGCAAGGCCTTCAATGCCCAGACCCAGGGCATCGAACCGGGCCTGCCGCTGCCGGTGGTGATCACCGCCTACGCGGACAAGAGCTTCACCTTCATTCTCAAGACCCCGCCGGCCTCGGTGCTGATCAAGAAGGCGGCCGGCCTGCAGAAGGGCAGCGCGAAGCCGCATACCGACAAGGTCGGCAAGCTGACCCGCGCCCAGGTCGAGGACATCGCCAAGGCCAAGATGAAGGATCTCACCGCGGCGGATCTCGAAGCCGCGGTGCGTACCGTTGCCGGCAGCGCCCGCAGCATGGGCGTCACCGTGGAGGGACTGTGACATGGCGAGCCATTCCAAACGCGTCACGGGCATCCGCTCCAAGGTGGACCGCAACAAGTCATATCCGATCAGCGACGCCCTGGAGCTGGTGAAACACTGCGCCACCGCCAAGTTCGACGAGTCGATCGACGTGGCAGTGAATCTCGGGGTGGACGCGAAGAAATCCGACCAGGTCGTGCGCGGCTCCGTGGTCCTGCCCGCCGGCACCGGCAAGAAGGTGCGGGTGGCGGTATTCGCCCAGGGCGACAAGGCGCAGCTGGCCAAGGACGCCGGTGCCGACATCGTCGGTTTCGAGGATCTGGCGGCCAAGGTCAAGGAAGGTATGCTCGATTTCGACGTCGCCATCGCCACGCCCGATGCCATGCGCGTCGTCGGCCAGCTGGGCCAGATCCTCGGCCCGCGCGGCCTGATGCCGAACCCGAAGGTGGGAACGGTAACGATGGATGTCGCCACCGCGGTGAAGAACGCCAAGGCGGGCCAGGTGCAGTACCGCACCGACAAGGGCGGCATCATCCAATGCACCATCGGACGCGCCTCGTTCGCCACCGATGCGCTGAAGCAGAACCTGGGCGCCCTCATTGAGGCGCTCAACAAGGCCAAGCCGGCGACGTCGAAGGGCATCTATCTGAGAAAGATTTCCGTGTCCAGCACGATGGGGATCGGCGTGCGCGTCGATCAGACCAGCCTGGCGCAGTAAGCAAGGAACTTTGGGCCGTCCGCTGGCCTGCACGGCAGCGGGCGGGTTGTCAAAGACCGTTGGGGTCCGCAAGGACTTAAACCCCGCGGTCGGGAGAAGTTTGACGGAGGGCGGCCCGTTCGCGGATGCCGATCCCTGATCCCCGGCCACTGGACCCGGCGCAGATGGCGCAACCCGAACCAGGAATGCGGTGGTATCGGTCCCGCTTGCAGCGGGGCCGAAGCTTGACTCCTGAATGACGGTCGCCGTAACGGCTCCGCGAGCATTCCGCAGCGACAGACGTCCGTCGGCTGTCGCAGGGTGTGCAAGGGGAGCGCTTTTTATAGGAGCTGACCTTGGGTCTCAATCTGGAGCAAAAGAAGGCGGTTGTCACCGAGATCTCCGCGGTGGTTGCGGGGGCGCAGGCGATCATCGTCGCGGAGAACCGCGGTCTGGAGGTCGGACAGGTCACCCAGTTGCGCGCGAATGCACGCAAGGCGGGGATCTATCTGCGCGTGCTGAAGAACACCCTGGCGCGGCGTGCGGTTGCCGATACGCCGTTCGCCGGGTTGTCCGATCACCTCGTGGGTCCGCTGATGTACGGGGTCTCGAAGGACCCGGTGGCGGCCGCGAAGGTGCTCAACGAGTTCGCCAAGAGCCACGACAAGCTCGTGATCAAGGCCGGTGCATTGCCGAACTACGTCATGGACGCCGCCGGCGTCAAGGCGTTGGCGACGATGCCCAGCCGCGAAGAGCTTCTGGCCAGGCTGCTCGGCACGATGCAGGCGCCGATCGCCCAGTTCGTGCGTACGCTGAACGAGGTTCCGACCAAGTTCGTGCGTGCGCTGGCCGCGGTTCGCGACGCGAAAGAGACCGCTTGAGTTTCATCCATTGCCCGTGCCGCCTCGCGCCGCACAGTAACCTACATTCAGGAGCAAGCAAATGACAACCAAAGAACAAATCCTTGACGCCATCGCCAGCATGACCGTGCTCGAGCTGTCCCAGCTCATCAAGGAAATGGAAGAGAAGTTCGGCGTGTCCGCCGCCGCCGCCGTGGCGGCCGCCGCTCCGGCTGCCGGTCCGGTCGCCGCCGCCGTCGAGGAGAAGACCGAGTTCGACATCATCCTCACCGGCTCCGGCGAGAACAAGGTGAACGTCATCAAGGTGGTTCGTGCCGTGACCGGCCTTGGCCTCAAGGAAGCCAAGGATCTGGTGGACGGCGCACCGAAGGCAGTCAAGGAAGCCATTCCCAAGGCCGACGCGGAAGCCATCAAGAAGCAGATCGAAGACGCCGGCGGCAAGGCCGAGATCAAGTAATCGGTGGAACGAGGCCTGCCCGAAGCGTCCTGCGCGGGCCGGCCTCGTGTTTTATTTGCCAGTCGGCAAAGAAAAGACGGAATCTTTCCGGTTTTTCTTTGTCTTCTGTCGCGATACTGCAGAAGACAGGTCTGGTCGGACGGCGAGTCCCGCCTCGGGTTCATTCCCCAGCTCGCCGTCGTCAGCCAGAGGTTGGTAGAGGCCGACCGCCGGACCGAATTCCCCAGTCGCCGAGGACGAAGCGAAGGGGCACGCTGCACGGGTCGTCATCCCGCGCCGCTGCCGCACAACAGGTTCTCGCAGCAGTTTCGCAGCAGTTCATTTCGCAGCTCTTTGCCAGATCCGCTCGTGAATCGGAGATTCCATGGCCTATTCGTATACCGAGAAAAAGCGCATTCGTAAAAGCTTCGCCAAACGTGCAAGCGTGCTCGATGTGCCTTTTCTGCTCGCAACCCAGCTCGAGTCGTACCTCGCCTTCCTGCAGACGGACATCCCGCCGCCAAGCCGCAAGAACCAGGGCCTGCAGGCCGCGTTCACGTCGATCTTCCCGATCTCCAGCCACTCCGGCAATGCGCGCCTGGAGTTCGTGCACTACAACCTGGGCGAGCCGGCCTTCGACGTCAAGGAATGCCAGCAGCGCGGTCTGACCTTCGCCAGCCCGCTGCGGGCGCGCGTGCGACTGGTCATCATGGACCGCGAGGCACCCAAGGAAACCATCAAGGAGGTGAAGGAGCAGGAGGTGTACATGGGCGAGATTCCGCTCATGACCACCACCGGCTCCTTCGTCATCAACGGCACCGAGCGGGTCATCGTCTCCCAACTGCATCGCTCGCCGGGCGTGTTCTTCGAGCACGACCGCGGCAAGACCCACAGTTCGGGCAAGCTCCTGTTCTCGGCACGGGTGATTCCCTACCGCGGCTCGTGGCTCGATTTCGAGTTCGACCCCAAGGACTCCCTGTTCTTCCGCATCGACCGCCGGCGCAAGATGCCGGTGACGATTCTGCTCAAGGCCATCGGCATGACGGCGGAGCAGATCCTGGGCACCTTTTTCGAGTTCGACACCTTTCACCCGTCGAAGAAGGGCCTGCAGTTCGAACTGGTGCCGGAGCGCCTGCGCGGCGAAGTGGCGAAACTGGACATCACCGACAAGAACGGCAAGGTGATCGTCGCCAAGGACAAGCGCATCACGAGCAAGCATATCCGCGAGCTGTCCGAAGCCGGGGTGAAGAAGATCAACGTGCCGGAGGACTTCGTTCTACGGCCGCATCCTCGCCGCCAGCGTCGTCGATGCGGAGAGCGGCGAGATCCTGGCCAATGCCAACGACGAGATCACGGAGAACGTGCTCGCCAAGCTGACCGAGGCGGGCATCGCCGAGATCAAGACCCTTTATGTCAATGATCTCGACCGCGGACCCTATATCTCCTCCACCCTGCGCACCGACGAAACCGCCGACCAGTGGGCAGCGCGCGTGGCGATCTACCGCATGATGCGGCCGGGCGAGCCCCCCACCGAGGATGCGGTCGAGGCCCTGTTCAACGGCCTGTTCTTCGATCCGGACCGCTACGACCTGTCGGCCGTCGGGCGCATGAAATTCAACCGCCGCGTCGGCCACGACGAGCTGGACGGCACCGGCACGCTCTCCAACCGCGACATCGTCGATGTCATCCGCATCCTGGTCGAACTGCGCAACGGCCGCGGCGAGATCGACGACATCGACCACCTCGGCAACCGCCGCGTGCGTTCGGTCGGCGAACTGGCAGAGAACCAGTTTCGCGCCGGCCTGGTGCGCGTCGAGCGCGCCGTCAAGGAGCGCCTGTCCCAGGCCGAGAGCGACAACCTGATGCCGCACGACCTGATCAACGCCAAGCCGATTTCGGCGGCGATCAAGGAGTTCTTCGGCTCGTCTCAGCTTTCGCAGTTCATGGACCAGACCAACCCGCTGTCGGAGATCACGCACAAGCGCCGCGTCTCGGCGCTGGGGCCGGGCGGCCTGACGCGCGAGCGCGCCGGATTCGAGGTGCGCGACGTGCATCCGACCCACTATGGCCGCGTTTGCCCGATCGAGACGCCGGAAGGTCCGAACATCGGCCTCATCAACTCGCTGGCACTGTACGCTCGCACCAACCAATACGGCTTTCTCGAGACGCCCTACCGCAAGGTGGGTGACGGGCGCGTCACGGACCAGATCGAGTTCCTGTCGGCGATCGAGGAGGGCCACTACGTCGTGGCCCAGGCCAATGCCGAACTCGACAAGAAGGGCAAGCTGGTGGACGAACTGGTGTCCTGCCGTCACAAGGGCGAGTTCACGCTGGAGACGCCGGACCGGGTGCAGTACATGGACATCGCGCCAGGGCAGATCGTGTCGGTCGCCGCCTCCCTCATCCCTTTCCTCGAGCACGACGACGCCAACCGCGCCCTGATGGGCGCCAACATGCAGCGTCAGGCCGTGCCCTGCCTGCGCCCGGAGAAGGCGCTGGTGGGAACCGGCATCGAGCGCACCGTGGCGGTGGACTCAGGCACCGCGGTGCAGGCGCTGCGCGGCGGCGTGGTGGATTATATCGATGCCAACCGCATCGTGGTGCGGGTGAACGACGACGAGACCGTGCCCGGCGAAGTCGGCGTGGACATCTACAACCTGATCAAGTACACCCGTTCCAACCAGAACACCAACATCAACCAGCGGCCGGTGGTGAAGGTGGGCGATGTCATCGCCAAGGGCGACGTCATCGCCGACGGCGCCTCCACCGACCTGGGCGAGCTGGCGCTCGGCCAGAACATGCTGGTCGCATTCATGCCGTGGAACGGCTACAATTTCGAAGACTCGATCCTGATCTCGGAGCGCGTGGTGGCCGACGACCGCTTCACTTCGATCCATATCGAGGAGCTGACGGTGGTGGCGCGCGACACCAAGCTCGGGCCGGAGGACATCACGCGCGACATCGCATCCCTGGGCGAGGCGCAGCTGTCGCGCCTGGACGAGTCCGGCATCGTCTATATCGGCGCCGAAGTCGAGGCGGGCGACGTGCTGGTGGGCAAGGTCACCCCCAAGGGCGAGACCCAGCTCACGCCGGAGGAGAAACTGCTGCGCGCCATCTTCGGCGAGAAGGCGTCCGACGTGAAGGACACGTCGCTGCGCGTCCCCTCCGGCATGTCGGGCACCGTCATCGACGTGCAGGTGTTCACGCGCGAGGGCATCGAGCGCGACAAGCGCGCCCAGCAGATCATCGACGACGAGCTGCGCCGCTACAAGACCGACCTCGCCGACCAGATGCGCATCGTCGAACGCGACACCTTCGCCCGTATCGAGCGCCTGCTCAACGGCCACGTCGCCAACGGCGGTCCGCGCAAGCTCGCCAAGGGCACGAAGATCGTCAAGGCGTATCTCGATTCCCTCGATCCCCACCACTGGTTCGACATCCGCATGGCGGACGAGGACATCGCGACCCAGCTCGAATCCCTGCGCGAGGGCCTGGAGCGCACGCGCAAGGATTTCGATCTCGCCTTCGAGGCGAAGAAGAAGAAGCTTACCCAGGGCGACGAACTGCCGCCCGGCGTGCAGAAGATGGTCAAGGTCTATCTGGCGGTCAAGCGGCGCCTGCAGCCCGGCGACAAGATGGCCGGACGCCACGGCAACAAGGGCGTGGTGTCCAAGATCGTGCCGGTGGAGGACATGCCGCACATGGACGACGGCACGCCGGTGGACATCGTGCTCAATCCGCTCGGCGTGCCCTCCCGCATGAACATCGGCCAGATCCTGGAAACCCACCTGGGATGGGCCGCCAAGGGGCTGGGGCAGCGCATCGGCGAGCTTCTTAAGCAGCATGCCGCGGCCGCCGAAGTGCGAAAGTTCATGCACAAAATCTACAACACCAGCGGCAAGGGCGAGGACATCGATTCGCTGAGCGATGCCGAGGTGGTGGAACTGGCGCACAACCTCACGGCGGGCGTGCCTTTCGCCACCCCGGTGTTCGACGGCGCCCACGAGTCCGAGATCCACGCCATGCTGGATCTCGCCGGCCGCCCGCCCGACGGCCAGGTGACGCTGCACGATGGCCGCACCGGCCAGACGTTCGAGCGCAAGGTGACGGTGGGCTACATGCACGTGCTGAAGCTGCACCATCTGGTGGACGACAAGATGCACGCCCGTTCCACGGGTCCATACAGCCTGGTGACGCAGCAGCCTCTCGGCGGCAAGGCGCAGTTCGGCGGCCAGCGTTTCGGCGAGATGGAGGTGTGGGCGCTGGAAGCCTACGGCGCCTCCTACACCCTGCAGGAGATGCTCACCGTCAAATCGGACGACGTCTCCGGCCGCACCAAGGTGTACGAGAACATCGTCAAGGGCGAGCACAAGATCGACGCCGGCATGCCGGAGTCCTTCAACGTGCTGGTGAAGGAAATCCGGTCGCTGGCGATCGACATCGATCTCCAGCGTTTCTGAGTCCGACCGACAAGGAGTATCCATGAAAGCATTGCTCGATCTCTTCAAGCAGGTCACTCAGGAAGAGGAATTCGACGCGATCACGATCGGGCTCGCCTCGCCCGAGAAGATCCGTTCCTGGTCCTACGGCGAGGTGAAGAAGCCGGAGACGATCAACTACCGTACCTTCAAGCCGGAGCGCGACGGCCTGTTCTGCGCCAAGATCTTCGGCCCGGTGAAGGACTACGAATGTCTGTGCGGCAAGTACAAGCGGCTCAAGCATCGGGGCGTGATCTGCGAGAAGTGCGGCGTCGAGGTGACCTTGTCGAAAGTGCGCCGCGAGCGCATGGGTCACATCGAGCTGGCCTCCGTCGTCGCCCATATCTGGTTCCTCAAGTCGCTGCCGTCGCGTCTGGGCATGGTGCTCGACATGACGCTGCGTGACATCGAGCGGGTGCTCTACTTCGAAGCCTACGTCGTGGTCGACCCCGGCATGACGCCGCTCAACCGCGCCCAGCTGCTGACGGAGGACGACTACCTGGCCAAGGTCGAGGAGTACGGCGACGACTTCAGCGCCTCCATGGGCGCCGAAGGCGTGCGCGAGCTGCTGCGCACGCTCGACCTCAACCGCGAAGTCGAGACGCTGCGCCAGGAGCTGGAGACCACCGGTTCGGAGGCCAAGATCAAGAAGATCGCCAAGCGCCTCAAGATCATCGAGGCGTTTCAGCATTCCGGCATCAAGCCGGAATGGATGATCCTCGAGGTGCTGCCGGTGCTGCCGCCGGACCTGCGTCCGCTGGTGCCGCTGGACGGTGGCCGCTTTGCCACCTCCGACCTCAACGATCTGTATCGTCGCGTCATCAACCGCAACAACCGCCTCAAGCGTCTGCTGGAACTGAAGGCGCCCGAGATCATCGTGCGCAACGAGAAGCGCATGCTGCAGGAAGCGGTGGACTCGCTGCTCGACAACGGCCGCCGCGGCAAGGCCATGACCGGCGCCAACAAGCGTCCGCTCAAGTCGCTGGCCGACATGATCAAGGGCAAGGGCGGGCGCTTCCGCCAGAACCTGCTGGGCAAGCGCGTCGATTATTCCGGCCGCTCCGTGATCGTGGTCGGCCCCGAACTCAAGCTGCACCAGTGCGGCCTGCCGAAGAAGATGGCGCTTGAGCTGTTCAAGCCCTTCATCTTCAACAAGCTCGAATTGATGGGCCTCGCCACCACGATCAAGGCGGCGAAGAAGCTGGTGGAGGCCGAGGTGCCGGAGGTGTGGGACATCCTGGCCGAGGTCATCCGCGAGCATCCGGTGATGCTGAACCGGGCGCCGACGCTGCACCGCCTGGGCATCCAGGCGTTCGAGCCGGTGCTGATCGAAGGCAAGGCGATCCAGCTGCACCCGCTGGTGTGCGTGGCCTTCAACGCCGACTTCGACGGCGACCAGATGGCGGTGCACGTGCCCCTGTCGCTCGAGGCGCAGATGGAAGCGCGCACCCTGATGCTGTCGACCAACAACGTCCTGTCGCCCGCCAACGGCGATCCGATCATCGTTCCCACGCAGGACATCGTGCTCGGCCTGTACTACGCCACCCGCGAGCGCATCAACGCCCGCGGCGAGGGCATGGCCTTCTCCGATGTGGCGGAGATCAAGCGCGCCCTGGACTCGGGGCAGATCGACCTGCATGCGCGCGTAGCGGTGCGCATCCGCGAGGTCGAGTTCACCGCCGAGGGCGAGAAGCGCGAGAAGATCACCCGCTACAACACCACCGTCGGGCGCGCCATCCTGTCGGAGATCCTGCCGCCCGGACTGCCCTTCAGCACCATCGACAAGCCGCTCAAGAAGAAGGAAATCTCCCGTCTCATCAACGGCGCCTTCCGCCGCTGCGGCCTGAAGGAAACGGTGATCTTCGCCGACCGCCTGATGCAGGCCGGCTTCGGGCTCGCCACGCGCGCCGGCATCTCGATCAGCATCAACGACATGCTGGTGCCGGCGATGAAGGGGGAGATCATCGGCGCCGCCGAGCACGAGGTGAAGGAGATCGCCCAGCAGTACACCTCGGGTCTGGTGACCGACGGCGAACGCTACAACAAGGTGGTGGACATCTGGGGCCGCACCGGCGACCAGGTGGCCAAGGCCATGATGGACCAGCTCGGCAAGCAGAAGACGGTCGAGCGCTTCGGCGGCGTGGCGCGGGACGACTGGTGGAAGGAGCTGTACCTCCCCGGCCGCGCCAAGAAGGCCGAGGACCGGGAAGTGGATCAGGAGTCGTTCAATTCCATCTACATGATGGCGGACTCGGGGGCGCGGGGTTCCGCCGCCCAGATTCGCCAGCTCGCCGGCATGCGCGGCCTGATGGCGAAGCCGGACGGCTCGATCATCGAGACGCCGATCACCACCAACTTCCGCGAAGGGCTGAATGTTCTGCAGTACTTCATTTCGACCCACGGCGCGCGCAAGGGTCTGGCCGACACCGCACTGAAGACGGCGAACTCGGGCTACCTCACGCGCCGCCTGGTGGACGTGACGCAGGATCTGGTCGTGACCGAGGACGATTGCGGCACCGAGAGCGGCTTCGCCATGAAAGCCCTGATCGAGGGCGGCGAGGTGATCGAGCCTCTGCGCGACCGCATTCTCGGTCGCGTGGCGGTGAGCGACGTGGTCAATCCGGAAACCCAGGAGACCGTCTTCGAAGTCGGCTCGCTGCTCGACGAGGACGCGGTGGACACCATCGAAGCGCTGGGCATAGACGAGGTTCGCGTGCGCACGCCGCTCAACTGCGAAACCCGCTATGGCCTGTGCGCCAAGTGCTACGGCCGCGATCTCGGCCGCGGCAATCTGGTCAACGTCGGCGAGGCGGTGGGCGTGATTGCCGCCCAGTCGATCGGCGAGCCCGGCACCCAGCTGACGATGCGTACCTTCCACGTCGGCGGCGCCGCGTCGCGCGCCGCCGTTGCCAGCCAAGTCGAGGCGAAGAGCGCCGGCACCGTGCGCTTTACGCAGAACATGCGCTATGTGACGACGGCCAAGGGCGAGAAAGTGGTGATCGCCCGCAGCGCGGAGATCATCATCGCCGACGACCACGGCCGCGAGCGCGAGCGCCACAAGGTGCCCTATGGCGCAGCGCTGCTGGTGGACGATGGCCAGCAGGTGAAGGCGGGGATTTTACTGTCCACCTGGGACCCCCACACCCGGCCGATCATCGGGGAATACGCCGGCACGGTGAAGTTCGAGCACGTCGAGGAAGGCGTCACCGTCGCCAAGCAGGTGGACGACGTGACCGGCCTCACCACCCTGGTCGTGATCGACCCCAAGCGCCGCGGCACCCAGTCGAAGGGGCTGCGGCCGCAGGTCAAGCTGTTCACCGAAACCGGCGAGGAGGTGAAGATCCACGGCAGCGATCACGCGGTGGCGATCACCTTCCAGGTCGGTTCGATCATCACGGTGCGCGACGGTCAGGAAGTCTCGGTGGGCGACGTGCTGGCGCGCATCCCGCAGGAATCGGCGAAGACGCGCGACATTACCGGCGGTCTGCCGCGGGTGGCCGAGCTGTTCGAGGCCCGCTCGCCCAAGGACGCCGGCATGCTGGTCGAGGTGACCGGCACCGCCTCCTTCGGCAAGGACACGAAGGGCAAGCAGCGGCTGGTGATCACCGAACCCGACGCCACGGTTCACGAGTACCTGATCCCGAAGGACAAGCATGTGATGGTGCACGACGGTCAGGTGGTGAACAAGGGTGAGAAGATCGTCGAAGGCCCGGAAGACCCGCACGACATCCTGCGGCTGAAGGGCGTCGAGGAGTTGGCCCGCTACATTATCGACGAAGTGCAGGATGTGTACCGCCTGCAGGGCGTGAAGATCAACGACAAGCACATCGAGGTGATCGTGCGCCAGATGCTGCGCCGCGTCGTCATCTCGGATCCGGGCGACACCCACTTCATCCGCGAGGAGCAGGTGGAACGTGCCGAGGTGCTGGACGAGAACGACAAGATGATGGAACAGGCCAAGCGTGGCGCCGACTATCAGTACATGCTGCTCGGCATCACCAAGGCCTCGCTGTCCACCGATTCGTTCATCTCGGCGGCCTCCTTCCAGGAAACGACCCGGGTGCTCACCGAGGCGGCGATCATGGGCAAGCGCGACGAACTGCGCGGACTCAAGGAGAACGTAATCGTCGGTCGCCTGATCCCGGCCGGTACCGGCATGGCCTACCACCGCACGCGGCGCATGCAGGCGGCGGGGGAGGACATCGCCGCCGGCCGCGACATCGTCTCGGAAGAGGCGCCGGTTGTCACGGAGGAGAACGCGCAGCCGGGTTGACGCTGCCTCTGCAACGTCGTTATAATCCGCCCTCTTTGTGGGGCGCGGCCGAATTCCCCGCGCAGTCCACCGGAATCAGTAACCCGAGGCGGTCTTCGGCAGGGTCAAGAGGCCGCTTCGGTTTTTTGGAATCAGGAAAACATGCCTACCGTTAACCAGTTAGTGCGCAAGTCGCGCCAAGCGCCGCAGACCAAGAGCAAGGTGCCGGCGCTGGCGTCCTGCCCGCAGAAGCGCGGCGTCTGCACGCGCGTGTACACGACGACGCCGAAAAAGCCGAACTCCGCCCTGCGCAAGGTGGCCAAGGTGCGACTCACCAACGGCTTTGAGGTGATCTCCTACATCGGCGGCGAAGGCCACAACCTGCAGGAGCACTCGGTGGTGCTGATCCGCGGCGGCCGGGTGAAGGACCTGCCCGGGGTGCGCTACCACATCGTGCGCGGATCGCTGGATACGCAAGGCGTCAAGGACCGCAAGCAGGCCCGTTCCAAGTACGGGGCGAAGCGGCCGAAGTCCGCCTGAGTGCGGACGCAAGCGTCACGAAGCCGCGCTGCGGCTCGGGCCACGGGCCGCTAGAGGCCGATTACAGGGTTAGAGGTTGTTATGCCACGTCGCAGAGAAGTACCCAAACGCGAAGTCCTGCCGGATCCGAAGTTCGGTAGCCAGGACGTGTCGAAGTTCGTCAATGTGCTGATGACCAGCGGCAAGAAGTCGGTGGCGGAGCGCATCATCTACGGCGCCTTCGACCAGATCAAGAGCAAGAGCGGAAAGGATCCGCTCGAAGTCTTCAACCAGGCGGTGAGCAACGTCAAGCCGATGGTGGAAGTGAAGAGCCGTCGCGTCGGCGGCGCCAACTACCAGGTGCCGGTGGAAGTACGCCCGGTGCGCCGCGCCGCGCTCGCCATGCGCTGGCTGCGCGAGTCCGCGCGCAAGCGCTCCGAGAAATCCATGGGCATGCGCCTGGCCGGCGAACTGATGGAGGCGGCGGAAAATCGCGGCGGCGCCATCAAGAAGCGCGAGGAAGTCCATCGCATGGCCGAAGCCAACAAGGCCTTCGCACACTATCGCTTCTGATCGATCGCGCCGGTCAACGCGGTCGGCCGGCAATTTCCCCGATTTCGGCTTGGGCGCCACGAGCGCGGCGGCCGGAAGTTCACAAGACTAGGTAAAGCTGTGGCACGCACGACTCCCATCGAACGCTACCGAAACATCGGCATCTCCGCGCATATCGACGCGGGCAAGACGACGACGACGGAGCGCATCCTTTTCTACACCGGCGTTTCGCACAAGATCGGCGAGGTGCACGACGGTGCCGCCATCATGGACTGGATGGAGCAGGAGCGCGAACGCGGCATCACCATCACGTCCGCCGCCACCACCTGCTTCTGGAAGGGGATGGACGGCGACCTCCCCGAGCACCGCATCAACATCATCGACACCCCCGGCCACGTGGACTTCACGATCGAGGTGGAGCGCTCGATGCGCGTGCTGGACGGCGCCTGCATGGTGTATTGCGCCGTCGGCGGCGTGCAGCCCCAGTCCGAAACGGTGTGGCGCCAGGCCAACAAGTACGGCGTGCCGCGGCTGGCTTTCGTGAACAAGATGGACCGCCAGGGCGCGGACTTCTTCAAGGTGTACGAGCAGATGCGCGGCCGGCTGCAGGCCAATCCGGTGCCGATCCAGATGCCCATCGGCGCGGAGGAGAAGTTCGGTGGCGTGATCGACCTCGTGCGCATGAAGGCGATCGTGTGGGACGACTCGACCCAGGGCATGAAGTACAAGCTGGCCGACATTCCTGCCGACCTGGTGGCCAAAGCCGAGGAGTGGCGCGAGAAGATGATCGAGGCGGCGGCCGAGGCCAACGAGGAACTGATGAACAAGTACCTCGAGGGGGGCAGCCTCACCGAGGAAGAGATCAAGAAGGGCCTGCGCCTGCGCACCATCGCCAGCGAAATCGTGCCGATGCTGTGCGGTTCGGCGTTCAAGAACAAGGGCGTGCAGGCGATGCTGGACGCCGTCATCGACTACATGCCGGCGCCGACGGATATTCCGCCGGTCACGGGCGAACTGGAAAACGGCAAGGAAGGGCAGCGCAAAGCCGACGACAGCGAACCTTTCGCCGGACTGGCATTCAAGATCATGACCGACCCCTATGTCGGGCAACTGATCTTCTTCCGCGTCTATTCCGGCGTGGTCGCCACCGGGGATACCATCTATAACCCGATCAAGGGGCGCAAGGAACGGGTGGGCCGCATCCTGCAGATGCACGCCAACCAGCGCGAAGAACTCAAGGAAGTCCGCGCCGGAGATATCGCCGCCGCGGTCGGGCTGAAGGAAGCGACCACCGGCGACACCCTGTGCGACCCGGCCAAGGTGATCACGCTGGAAAAAATGGTATTCCCGGAACCGGTGATCCACGTCGCCGTCGAGCCGAAGACCAAGGCCGACCAGGAGAAGATGGGCATCGCGCTCAATCGCCTGGCGCAGGAGGATCCGTCGTTTCGCGTGCGCACCGACGAGGAATCCGGCCAGACCATCATCTCCGGCATGGGTGAGCTGCACCTGGAGATCATCGTCGATCGCATGCGCCGCGAATTCAACGTCGAGGCCAACGTCGGTGCGCCCCAGGTGGCCTACCGCGAAGCGATCAAGAAGGCGGTCGAGGTCGAGGGCAAGTTCGTCAAGCAGTCGGGCGGTCGCGGTCAGTACGGCCACGTCTGGCTCAAGATCGAACCGAACGAAGCGGGCAAGGGCTACGAATTCGTCGATGCCATCAAGGGTGGTACCGTGCCGCGCGAGTACATCCCGGCTGTGGACAAGGGCTTGCGGGAAACCCTGCCCAACGGCGTACTGGCCGGATTCCCGGTGGTGGATGTCAAGATCACGCTGTTCGACGGCTCCTACCACGAGGTCGATTCGAACGAAAACGCGTTCAAGATGGCAGCCTCCATCGCCTTCAAGGACGGCATGCGCAAGGCCCATCCGACGCTGCTCGAACCGATGATGGCCGTCGAGGTCGAAACGCCCGAGGATTTCATGGGCAACGTGATGGGCGACCTGTCGGGCCGTCGCGGCATCGTGCATGGCATGGACGATCAGGTCGGCGGCATCAAGGTGATCAAGGCCGAGGTACCGCTGGCGGAAATGTTCGGCTACTCGACGCAGCTGCGCTCGCTCACTCAGGGTCGTGCCACCTACTCGATGGAATTCAAGCACTACTCCGAGGCCCCGAAGAACGTCGCCGAGGCTGTGATCAACAAGAAGTGATTGGTTAGGGGAACGACATGGCGAAGGGAAAATTTGAGCGGAAGAAGCCGCACGTGAATGTGGGGACGATTGGTCACGTGGATCACGGCAAGACGACGTTGACGGCGGCGATCACGCTGGTTTTGTCGAAGAAGTTTGGTGGGGAGGCGAAGGCCTACGATCAGATCGATGCGGCGCCGGAAGAGAAGGCGCGGGGCATCACCATCAACACTGCGCACGTCGAATACGAGACCGCCAACCGTCACTATGCGCACGTTGATTGCCCGGGCCATGCCGACTACGTGAAGAACATGATCACGGGGGCGGCGCAGATGGACGGCGCCATTCTGGTGGTATCGGCGGCGGACGGTCCGATGCCGCAGACGCGCGAGCACATTCTGCTGGCGCGCCAGGTGGGCGTGCCCTACATCATCGTCTACATGAACAAGGCGGACATGGTGGACGACAAGGAGCTGCTGGAGCTGGTGGAACTGGAAGTGCGCGAGCTGCTGTCGAAGTACGAATTTCCGGGCGATGACATTCCGATCGTGATCGGCAGCGCGTTGAAGGCGCTGGAAGGCGACAAGGGGGAGCTGGGCGAAGGCTCCATCTTCAAGCTGGCCGACGCGCTGGACAGCTACATTCCGATGCCGCAGCGCGTCATCGACAAGCCCTTCCTGATGCCGATCGAAGATGTCTTCTCCATCTCCGGCCGGGGCACCGTGGTGACCGGTCGGGTCGAGCGCGGGATTGTCAAGGTGGGGGACGAAGTCGAGATCGTCGGCCTGCGTCCGACCGTCAAGACCATCTGCACCGGGGTGGAGATGTTCAGGAAGCTGCTGGACCAGGGGCAGGCGGGTGACAACGTGGGGGTGCTGCTGCGCGGCACCAAGCGTGAAGAAGTCGAGCGCGGGCAGGTGCTGGCCAAGCCCGGCTCGATCACCCCGCACACCCACTTCAGCGCGGAAGTGTATGTTCTGGGCAAGGACGAAGGCGGACGGCACACGCCGTTCTTCAACGGCTACCGGCCGCAGTTCTACTTTCGCACCACGGACGTGACGGGGGCGGTGGAGTTGCCGGCGGGCACCGAGATGGTGATGCCGGGGGACAACGTGACGGTGACGGTGAAGCTGATTGCGCCGATCGCGATGGAAGAGGGGCTGCGCTTTGCCATCCGCGAAGGCGGACGCACCGTCGGCGCCGGCGTCGTGGCCAAGGTCATCGAGTAACACAGGACGCAGCGGCGGCGCCGGGTGCGCCGCCGCGTTTGCTTTTTTCGCTCTTTGGGAATTGACATGGCAAACCAGAAGATTCGCATCCGCCTCAAGGCGTTTGACTACCGGCTGATCGACCAGTCGGCGCTGGAGATCGTGGATACGGCCAAGCGTACGGGCGCGGTGGTGCGCGGCCCGGTGCCGCTGCCGACACGCATCGAGCGCTACGACGTGCTGCGCTCGCCGCACGTCAACAAGACCTCGCGCGACCAGTTCGAGATCCGCACCCATCTGCGCCTGATGGACATCATCGATCCCACCGACAAGACCGTGGATGCGCTGATGAAGCTGGACCTCCCCGCCGGGGTGGATGTGGAAATCAAGTTGCAGTAGCAGCAGGGCGTGAGGAGACTGACTCCTCACCGTGAGTGAATTGCCGACCAATTGCAGTCGGCGCCTCTTTGGAGGAAACAACAAATGAGTCTAGGCCTTGTCGGACGCAAGGTCGGCATGACGCGTGTCTTCACCGATGATGGCGCCACCATCCCGGTGACGGTGCTCGACGTGTCGAACAACCGCGTGTCCCAGATCAAGACGCCTGAGAACGACGGCTACGCCGCGGTCCAGGTCACCTTCGGCAGCCGCCGCGCGAGCCGCGTGTCGAAACCGCTCGCCGGCCATCTCGCCAAGGCCGGGGTCGCGCCCGGTCAAGTGCTGCGGGAATTCCGCGTCGAGCCGGATCAGCTCTCCGGCTTCAAGCCCGGCGACACCATCAGCGTCACGATCTTCGCCCCCGGGCAGAAGGTGGACGTGACCGGAACATCGATCGGAAAGGGCTTCTCCGGTTCGATCAAGCGGCATCATTTCAGCTCGAACCGCGCCTCCCACGGCAACTCGATCTCCCACAATGCGCCGGGCTCGATCGGCATGGCGCAGGACCCGGGTCGCGTCTTCCCCGGCAAGCGCATGGCCGGTCACCTCGGCGATGTGCAGCGCACGCAGCAGACCCTGGAAGTGGTGCGCATCGACGAAGCGCGCGGCCTGCTGCTGGTGAAAGGCGCCGTTCCGGGCGCCAAGGGTGGCGACGTAGTCGTGCGTCCGGCCGTCAAGGCCAAGGCCGGCAACTGAGCGGGGGGCGCAATGGAACTCAAACTGATCGACGAACAAGGCCAGTCCGGGTTGACGCTGCAGGCATCGGATGCCCTGTTTGCGCGCGACTACAACGAGGCACTGGTGCACCAGATCGTGGTCGCCTACCAGGCCAATGCCCGCTCGGGCAACCGCGCGCAGAAGGACCGCCAGCAGGTGCGCCACTCCACCAAGAAGCCGTGGCGCCAGAAGGGAACCGGACGGGCGCGCTCCGGCATGACTTCTTCGCCGCTGTGGCGCGGGGGCGGCCGCATCTTCCCCAATTCCCCGGAAGAGAATTTTTCGCATAAGGTCAATCGCAAGATGTACCGCGCCGGCATTGCCGCCATCCTGTCCCAACTGGCGCGCGAAGACCGCCTGGCGGTGATCGAGAACTTCAGCGTCGCGGCGCCCAAGACCAAGCTTTTCGCCCAGAAGCTGAAGAGCATGGGGCTCGAGTCCGTGCTCCTGATCACCGACAGCGTGGACGAGAACCTCTGGCTGTCATCGCGCAATCTGCCCAATGTGCTGGTACTGGAAGTGCAGCAGGCCGATCCGGTGTCGTTGGTGCGCTTTCCCAAGGTGCTGCTGACCAAGGGCGCAGTGGCCAAGTTCGAGGAGATGCTGGCATGAGCACGCCGACGACACGATTCAGCCAGGAAAGACTGCTGCAGGTGCTGCTCGCTCCGCAGGTGTCCGAGAAGGCGACGTATATCGCTGACAAGAATGAGCAGGTCATCTTCTTCGTCGCACCGAACGCGACCAAGCCCGAAGTGAAGGCGGCGGTGGAACTGCTGTTCAAGGTGCAGGTCGAGTCGGTCCAGATCTCCAACCTCAAGGGCAAGGCGAAGCGCTTCGGCCGCTTCATGGGCAAGCGCGACGACGCGAAGAAGGCGTACGTCTGCCTCAGGCCCGGACAGGAGATCAACTTCGCTGAAGGGGGGGGCGCGTAAATGGCACTCGTCAAGGTCAAACCGACTTCGCCCGGCCGCCGCGCGCTGGTGAAGGTCGTCAATGCGAATCTGCACAAGGGCGCCCCGGTCGCGGCGCTGGTCGAGAAGAAGACCAACAAGGCCGGCCGCAACACGCACGGTCACATCACGATGCGGCACCAGGGTGGGGGCCACAAGCAGCACTACCGGGTGATCGATTTCCGCCGCAACAAGGACGGCATCGCCGCCAAGGTAGAACGTCTGGAATACGATCCCAACCGCAGCGCCAACATCGCACTGCTGTGCTACACGGATGGCGAACGCCGCTACATCATCGCGCCCAAGGGCGTTGCGGTCGGCACCCAGCTCATGAGCGGATCCGAGGCGCCGATCAAGGCCGGTAACACCCTGCCGCTGCGCAACATTCCGGTGGGCACGACCGTGCATTGCGTGGAAATGATGCCGGGCAAGGGTGCCCAGCTCGCCCGCGCCGCCGGCACCTCGGTGCAGCTGCTGGCGCGTGAAGGCAGCTACGCACAGTTGCGCTTGCGCTCCGGCGAGATCCGGCGCGTGCATGTGGAATGCCGCGCCACCATCGGCGAGGTCGGCAACGAGGAAAACAATCTGCGCTCCATCGGCAAGGCCGGTGCCCAGCGCTGGCGCGGCATCCGTCCGACGGTGCGCGGCGTGGCGATGAACCCCATTGACCACCCCCACGGTGGCGGCGAGGGCAAGACCGCTGCCGGTCGCGACCCGTGCAGTCCGTGGGGTACGCCAACCAAAGGCTATCGCACGCGCAAGAACAAGCGCACGGACAACATGATCGTGCAGCGTCGGCACAAGAGGTAAGGGGTAAGCTATGGCTCGTTCAATCAAGAAAGGCCCGTTCGTCGACGACCACCTGCTGAAGAAGGTGGACGCGGCCCGCTCCACCAACGACAAGCGCCCGATCAAGACCTGGTCGCGGCGCAGCACGGTCATGCCCGAGTTCGTCGGTATGACGATCGCGGTGCACAACGGCAAGCAGCATATCCCGGTCTATATCTCGGAGAACATGGTCGGGCACAAGCTCGGCGAGTTCGCCCTGACCCGCACCTTCAAGGGTCACACGGCCGGCAAGAAGGCCGCCGTGGCGAAGAAGTAGGGAGCGACGATGGAAACCAATGCGATTTTGAGAGGCGTACGCCTGTCGGACCAGAAAGGGCGCCTCGTTGCCGACATGATTCGCGGCAAGCCGGTGGACCAGGCTCTGAGCATCCTCGCCTTCAGTCCCAAGAAGGGTGCGCGCATCATCCGGAAGGTGCTGGAGTCGGCCATCGCCAATGCCGAGCACAACGACGGCGCCGACATTGACACCCTCAGGGTCAAGCGCATCTTCGTCGAAAAAGGCACGGTGCTGAAGCGCTTCGAGGCGCGTGCCAAGGGACGCGGCAACCGCATCGTCAAGCCGACTTGCCACGTCTTCCTCACGGTCGGGGACTAAGGAGAGCTTATGGGACAGAAGATCAATCCGACCGGCTTCCGGTTGTCGATAAACCACAATTGGTCATCCCGCTGGTACGCGAACTCGCATGACTTTTCGCGCATGCTCAACGAGGACCTCAAGGTCCGGGAATACCTGCGCAAGAAGCTGTCGCACGCCTCGGTCGGCCGTGTCGTCATCGAGCGTCCGGCGAAGAATGCCCGCATCACGGTGTTCAGCGCCCGCCCCGGCGTTGTCATCGGCAAGAAGGGCGAGGACATCGAACTGCTGAAGCGGGATCTCCAGCGCATCATGGGTGTGCCGGTGCATGTGAACATCGAAGAGATCCGCAAGCCGGAACTCGATGCCCAGTTGATCGCCGATTCCATTGCCCAGCAGTTGGAGAAGCGCATCATGTTCCGCCGCGCCATGAAGCGCGCCATGCAGAATGCGATGCGACTCGGCGCCCAGGGTATAAAGATCATGAGCTCGGGGCGGCTGAACGGCGCAGAGATCGCGCGCACCGAGTGGTATCGGGAAGGCCGCGTGCCGCTGCATACGCTGCGCGCCGACATCGACTATGGACTGTCCGAAGCCAAGACCACTTATGGTGTGCTCGGCATCAAGGTGTGGGTGTTCAAAGGCGAGGTGCTGGCGCGCAACGAGCAGCCGACCGCTGCCCCGGAGGCTGTCACCGAAGCCGAACCGGCGCGGCGCGTGCGCAAGGCGCCAGCGCGGACCAGCGCCAGGCCCGAAGGTGCGGCGCCGGCAGGCGACGCCAAACCCGGCATGAGACCGGCTGCGCCGCGCAGGGCGCCGGCGGATGCAAAGCCGGCCGCTGCAAACGAGGGCGGGGCCGCCGCCAAACGTGTCAAGAAGCCAGGAGTAAACGATGCTGCAACCGGCGAAAAGAAAGTACCGTAAGGAGCAGAAGGGCCGCAACAAGGGCATCGCCACCCGCGGCACCAAGGTCAGCTTCGGCGAATACGGTCTCAAGGCCACCAGCCGCGGCCGGCTGACGGCGCGCCAGATCGAGGCGGCACGTCGCGCCATGACGCGCCACATCAAGCGCGGCGGCCGCATCTGGATCCGCATCTTCCCCGACAAGCCGGTTTCCCAGAAGCCGGCCGAAGTCCGGATGGGCAACGGCAAGGGCAACCCGGAGTACTGGGTGGCGGAAATCCAGCCCGGCAAGGTGCTTTACGAAATGGACGGTGTCAACGAGGCGCTGGCGCGCGAGGCGTTCGCGCTGGCGGCGGCCAAGCTGCCGCTCGAGACCGCGTTTGTCGCCCGTCTGGTGGGATGATCATGAATGCGAAAGAGTTGAAGGCCAAGGACGCGGCCGAGTTGAACAAGGAGCTGGTCAACTTGCTGAAGGCCCAGTTCTCGCTGCGCATGCAGCTTGCAACGCAGCAGCTTTCCAATTCGAGCCAGCTCGGCAAGGTGCGCAAGGACATTGCGCGCGTGCGAACCATTCTGCATGAGAAGGCGACGGCAAAATGACCGAAGCAACCCCGAAAGTGCGGCGCACCCTGACCGGCCGCGTCGTCAGCGACAAGATGCAAAAGACAGTGACGGTGGTGGTGGAACGGCTCGTCAAACATCCGATCTACGGCAAGGTCATGACCCGCTCGCGCAAGTATCATGCGCACGTCGATCCCAACGTCGCCGCGTCGGGTGATCTGGTCGAGATCGAGGAATGCCGCCCGATTTCCAAGAGCAAGGCATGGCGCGTGACGCGCGTGCTGGAGAAGTCGCGCGCGGTCTGATGCGGGAATCGCGGCAGGAAAGTGAAAAAACCCTTCACTTCATGAGCCGCCTGTTGCTATACTCTTGCGCTTCACGTTTTGGCCGGCACGCTGTTTCCACAGCCGGCCAAGCCAACCCGGACGGGTTCCAAGACTGACCGCAGCCTCCGGCAGCGGGTTAAGTTGGAGATTGGACAGACATGATTCAAATGCAGACGGTACTGAACGTCGCCGACAACACGGGTGCGCGTTCGATTATGTGCATCAAGGTGCTGGGCGGCTCGAAGCGCCGCTACGCCGGCATCGGCGACATTATCAAGGTGACCGTCAAGGACGCCGCGCCGCGCGGGCGCGTGAAGAAAGGCGAAGTGTACAGCGCAGTCGTGGTGCGCACGGCGAAGGGCGTGCGCCGCCCGGACGGGTCCCTGGTCAAGTTCGACTCGAATGCCGCCGTGCTGCTCAACAACAAGCTGGAGCCGATCGGCACGCGCATCTTCGGGCCGGTCACGCGCGAGTTGCGCACCGAACGATTCATGAAGATCGTCTCGCTGGCGCCGGAAGTTCTGTAAGCGGGTTTTCAAGGATTGCCCATGAACAAGATTCGCAAAGGCGACCACGTCGTCGTCCTTACCGGTAAGGACAAGGGTAAGCGCGGCTCCGTGCTGCGCCGGGTCGGTGACGAGCACGTAGTGGTGGAAGGCGTGAACAAGGTGAAGAAGCACGCCAAGCCGAATCCGCTCAAGAACCAGCCGGGCGGCATCGTGGAGAAGGAGATGCCGATCAACGTTTCCAACGTTGCCCTGCTCAACCCGCAAACGCAGAAGGCGGATCGCGTCGGCTTCAAGGTCATGCAGGACGGCCGGAAGGTGCGCGTGTTCAAGTCGAACGGCGAGATGGTGGACGTCCAATAGAGGCGCAGGAATTCACATGGCACGCTTGCATGAGTTTTACACACAGACCGTAATGCCCGAGCTTTCCAAGAAGTTCGAGTACAAGTCGGTGATGCAGATCCCGCGCATCACCAAGATCACGCTGAACATGGGCGTGGGCGAGGCGGTCGGCGACAAGAAGGTACTGGACCACGCGACCGGCGACATGATCAAGATCGGCGGGCAGAAACCGGTCGTCACCAAGGCCAAGAAGTCGATTGCCGGCTTCAAAATCCGCAAGGGCTACCCGATCGGGTGCATGGTGACGCTGCGCGGGGGGCGCATGTACGAGTTCCTCGATCGCCTGATCGCCATTGCCATGCCGCGCATCCGCGACTTTCGCGGCGTGTCGGCCCGCGGTTTCGACGGCCGCGGCAACTACAGTCTGGGCGTGAAGGAACAGATCATCTTCCCCGAAATCGAGTACGACAAAGTCGATGCCGTCCGGGGCATGAACATCAGCATCACCACGACGGCAAAGACCGACGAGGAAGCGAAGGCGCTGCTCGCGGCTTTCAAATTCCCGTTCAGGAATTGAGGGACTCATGGCGAAACTTTCACTGATTAATCGCGAGAACAAGCGGCGCAAGCTGGTGGCGAAATACGCCGCCAAGCGCACGGAGCTGAAGGCGATCGTGGCCAACCAGAAGCTGTCGGAAGACGAGCGCATGGAGGCCCGGCTCAAGCTGCAGCAACTGCCGCGTAATGCGAATCCGACGCGCCAGCGCAATCGCTGCGAGCTGACCGGTCGGCCGCGCGGGGTGTTCCGCAAATTCGGACTGTGCCGCAACAAGCTGCGCGACGTTGCGATGCGCGGCGAGGTGCCGGGCATGGTCAAGGCGAGCTGGTAAGGAGACGGACAATGAGCATGACCGATCCCATCGCCGATATGCTGACCCGCATCCGCAACGCCCAGATGGCGCAGAAGTCATCGGTGGCGATGCCCTCGTCCAAGATCAAGGTGGCCATCGCCGGGGTGCTGAAGGACGAAGGCTACATCGACGATTTCGCCGTGCGCGACGCGGAGGGCAAGAATCAGCTCGATATCGCGCTCAAGTATTATGCCGGCCGCCCGGTGATCGAGCGCATCGAGCGCATCAGCCGTCCCGGCCTGCGTGTGTACAAAGGCTCGGGCGATCTGCCGCGCGTGATGAACGGACTCGGGATTGCCATAGTGTCCACGCCCAAGGGCGTGATGACCGACCGCAAGGCGCGCGCCAGCAACATCGGCGGCGAAGTGCTGTGCTTCGTCGCGTGAGGTAGCCACCATGTCGCGAATTGCAAAGAACCCGGTCGTGCTGCCGAAAGGCGTGGATATTTCCCTGGCGGCCAACGAAATCACGGTGAAGGGCCCGCTCGGTTCGCTGCGCCAGCGCATCCATGTTGCGGTGCGCATCGAGCAGGACGGCGACAAGCTGCTGTGCAAGGCGGTCGACGGCGCCACCGAAGGCAGCGCGCAGTCCGGCACCATGCGCGCCCTCCTCAACAATATGGTGGTCGGAGTCACCAAGGGTTTCGAGAAGAAACTCACCCTGGTCGGTGTGGGATATCGCGCCCAGGCACAGGGCTCGAAGCTCAACCTCGCCGTCGGTTTTTCCCATCCGGTGGTGCATGAAATGCCGCAGGGCGTGAAGGTCGAGACGCCGACCCAGACCGAGATCCTGATCAAGGGTATCGACAAACAGCAGGTTGGTCAGGTGGCCGCCGAAGTGCGTGCGTACCGGGAGCCGGAGCCCTACAAGGGCAAGGGCATCCGCTACGCCGACGAACGGGTCATCCTGAAAGAAACCAAGAAGAAGTAAGGCAGGAACGCTATGGCAATGGACAAGAAACAGTCGCGTTTGCGCCGGGCACGGCAGACTCGCATCCGCATCGCCGAGCAGAATGCGGTACGCCTGTGCGTACATCGCTCGAACTGCCACATTTACGCGCAGATCATTTCCGATGGCGGCGGCAAGGTGCTGGCGACCGCATCCACCGTCGAGTCCGCTGTGCGCAAGGATGTGCCAAACGGCGGAAACATCAAGGCGGCGCAGATCATCGGCAAGCTGATTGCCGAGCGCGCCAAGGCCGCGGGCATCGAGACGGTCGCATTCGACCGCTCCGGCTTCCGCTATCACGGCCGGGTCAAGGCGCTGGCGGATGCCGCGCGCGAAGGCGGACTCAAGTTCTAGGGCGAGACACGCAATGGCTAAACCGCAAAGAAGGCAGGGACAGGCACCGCAGGAAGAGCGCGACGACGGCCTGCGCGAGAAGATGGTTTCGATCAACCGCGTCACCAAGGTGGTGAAGGGCGGTCGGATCCTCGGCTTCGCGGCGCTGACGGTAGTCGGCGACGGCGACGGTGGCATCGGCATGGGCAAGGGCAAGGCGCGCGAGGTGCCGGTCGCCGTGCAGAAAGCGATGGAAGAGGCGCGGCGAAAGATGGTCAAGGTGAGCCTGAAGGACGGCTCGCTGCACCATACCGTGATCGGCGAACACGGCGCGGCCAAGGTGCTGATGCAACCGGCGCTGGCCGGTACCGGCATCATCGCCGGCGGACCGATGCGCGCGGTGTTCGAGGTGATGGGTGTGACCGACGTGGTGGCCAAGTGCTTCGGTTCGACCAATCCGTACAACGTCGTGCGCGCTACTCTTAACGGCCTGTCCAAGGTCAATACTCCGGCCGAGATCGCCGCCAAGCGCGGCCTCACGGTCGAGCAGATCACGGGGTAAGCCATGGCGGACAAGAAGATCAGGGTGACGCTGGTGAAAAGCGTCGCATCCACCAAGACGTCGCACCGCGCCACGGTGCGGGGGCTTGGTTTGCGCCGTCTCAACCACACGGTGGAACTTATCGACACCCCTGAGGTGCGCGGCATGATCCACAAGGTGGCCTACCTGGTGAAGTGTGAGGGATAAGCCATGCGACTGAACAAGCTCAAACCTGCCGCCGGCTCCAAGCACCCTGCGCGACGCGTCGGCCGCGGCATCGGGTCGGGTCTCGGCAAGACTGCGGGGCGCGGTCACAAAGGCCAGAAGTCCCGTTCCGGCGGCTTCCACAAGACCGGTTTCGAGGGCGGTCAGATGCCGCTGCAGCGGCGCCTGCCCAAGCGCGGCTTCCTCTCGCTCACGCGTGCGTTCAACGCCGAGGTGCGCCTGTCCGATCTGGAGCGCATGCCGGTGGACGAGATCGATCTCCTGGCGCTGCAGCAGGCCGGCGTGGTGCCGGGGCTCGCGCTGTCGGCGAAGGTGATCCTCTCGGGCAAGCTCACGCGCAAGGTCACCCTGCGCGGCGTGGGCGCGACCAAAGGCGCCAAGCTCGCCATCGAAGCGGCCGGCGGCACCGTCGTAACCGAATAACAGGATCCGACCCTTGGCCAACGTCCCCGCTGCAACCGTCGGCAAGACCGGCAAGTTCGGCGATCTCAAGCGCCGGCTGCTGTTTCTGCTCGGTGCGATGGTTGTCTATCGCATCGGCGCGCACATCCCGGTGCCCGGCATCGACCCGGTGCGCCTGTCCGAGCTGTTCCAGGGGCAGCAGGGCGGCATCCTCGGTGTCTTCAACCTGTTCTCGGGCGGCGCGCTGTCGCGCTTCACCATCTTCGCCCTGGGAATCATGCCGTACATCTCGGCATCGATCATCATGCAGCTTCTGACCGTCGCCGTGCCTTCCCTCGAAGCGATCAAGAAGGAAGGCGAGGCAGGCAGGCGCAAGATCACGCAGTACACGCGCTACGGCACGGTGGGGCTGGCACTGTTCCAGTCGTTGGGCATGGCCGTGGCGATCGAGGCGCAGGCCGGGTTGGTACTGGATCCCGGCTTCATGTTCCGCCTCACCACCGTGGCGACGCTGGTCACCGGTACCATGTTCATCATGTGGCTGGGCGAGCAGATCACTGAACGCGGCCTCGGCAACGGCATCTCGCTCATCATTTTCGCCGGCATCGCGGCGGGGTTGCCCAACGCCATCGGCGGGCTGCTGGAATTGGTGCGCACCGGCGCCATGCACCCGATTACTGCGATCTTCATCGTCGCCCTGGTGATTCTGGTGACCGCCTTCGTCGTCTTCGTCGAGCGCGGACAGCGCAAGATACTGGTGAATTACGCCAAGCGCCAGATCGGCAACAAGATCTACGGCGGGCAGCCTTCGCATCTGCCGCTCAAGCTCAACATGTCGGGCGTGATTCCGCCGATCTTCGCTTCCTCGATCATCCTGTTCCCGGCGACGGTGGCGGGCTGGTTCGGCGCGTCGGAGGGCATGAGCTGGCTGAAGGACATCGCCGCCACCCTGTCGCCAGGGCAGCCGATCTACGTCATCCTGTATGCGGCCGCCATCATCTTCTTCTGCTTCTTCTACACGGCTCTGGTTTTCAACTCCAAGGAAACGGCGGACAACCTGAAGAAGAGCGGCGCGTTCGTCCCCGGTATCCGCCCCGGTGACCAGACCGGACGCTACATCGACAAGATCCTCATGCGCCTTACGCTCGCCGGCGCGATCTACGTGACGCTGGTTTGCCTGCTGCCGGAGTTCATGATCCTGAAGTGGAACGTGCCGTTCTATTTCGGCGGCACAAGTCTTCTCATCATTGTCGTCGTGACCATGGACTTCATGTCGCAGGTCCAGGCCTACGTCATGTCGCACCAGTACGAGAGCCTGCTCAAGAAGGCCAATTTCAAGGGTGCGGGATTCCCGAGCAGGTAGGGGTTCCCGATTTTATGTCGAAGGAAGACTACATCGAAATGCAGGGCGAGGTCGTCGAGACTTTGCCCAATGCAACCTTCAAGGTGAAGCTGGAAAACGGACACGTGGTGTTGGGTCACATCTCCGGAAAGATGCGCATGCATTACATCCGCATTCTGCCGGGAGACAAGGTGACGGTGCAGTTGACGCCCTACGACCTGACCAAGGGCCGCATCGTCTTCCGCGCCAAGTAGGGGCGAGCAGCAAACAAGCAGAGGTTCTCGGGAGAACATTATGAAAGTGCACGCTTCGGTCAAGCGGATGTGCCGCAAGTGCAAGATCATCCGTCGCAACGGCGTGGTACGCGTGATTTGCGCCGACCCGCGCCACAAGCAGCGTCAGGGTTGATCGCAACAGTCTGTTCGACTACAATTAAAAGTTTCGCTTTTCGCGTGACGAAAGGTTCTGCCACATGGCCCGTATCGCAGGGGTAAACATCCCTAACCATCAGCATGCCGAGATCGCATTGACTGCGATCTTCGGGGTAGGCCGTTCGCGCGCGCAGAGGATCTGCGATGCGGCGGGCGTGAAACGCAACAGCAAGATGAAAGATCTGTCCGAGAGCGAACTCGACCGGCTGCGCGAGCAGGTGGGCAAGTTCACCATCGAAGGTGACCTGCGCCGCGAAGTCACGATGAGCATCAAACGGCTGATGGATCTCGGCTGCTATCGCGGCGTGCGCCATCGCAAGGGCCTGCCGGTGCGCGGGCAGCGCACGCGCACCAACGCCCGCACACGCAAGGGCCCGCGCAAGATGATCTCCGCAGCGAAGAAGTAAAGAGGAACCGCCCATATGGTCAAGACAGCCGCCAAAGTCCGGAAAAAGGTAAAGAAGAACGTCGCCGAGGGCATAGCCCACGTGCACGCCTCCTTCAACAACACCATCATTACCATCACCGATCGCCAGGGCAACGCCCTCTCGTGGGCAACCTCGGGCGGCGCCGGATTCAAAGGCTCGCGCAAGAGCACGCCCTTCGCTGCGCAGATTGCGGCCGAAGCCGCCGGCAAGGCGGCCCAGGAATGCGGCGTGAAGAATCTCGAAGTGCGCATCAAGGGACCCGGTCCCGGCCGCGAGTCGGCGGTGCGTGCGTTGAACGCGCTTGGGCTGAAGATCACCAGCATCACCGATGTCACGCCGATCCCCCACAACGGCTGTCGTCCGCCGAAACGGCGTCGCATCTGAACAGGAGTTGAAACGTGGCTCGTAATCTCGATCCCAAATGCCGCCAGTGCCGCCGCGAGGGCGAAAAGCTGTTCCTCAAGGGCGAAAAGTGCTTCACGGACAAGTGCGCCATCGAGCGCCGGTCCTATGCACCCGGCCAGCACGGACAGAAATCGGGGCAGCGGCTCTCCGGTTTCGGCGTCCAACTGCGCGAGAAGCAGAAGATGCGCCGCACCTATGGGGTGCTTGAGCGCCAGTTTCGCAAGATCTATTTCGAGGCCGAGCGCCGCAAGGGCCAGACCGGCGAGAATTTGCTGCAACTGCTGGAAGGCCGGCTGGACAACATCGCCTATCGCATGGGTTTTGGCGCCTCCCGTTCCGAAGCCCGGCAACTGGTGCGCCACAACGGCGTCCTGGTGAATGGCAAGCGTGTGAACATTCCGTCGTACGGACTGCGTCCGGGCGACAACGTCGAACTGTCCGACAAAGCGAAGCAGCATCTGCGCGTCAAGGCCGCCCTACAGGCTGCCGAGTCCCGCGGATTCCCCGAGTGGCTGGAAGTGGACGCCAAGGCCGGCAAGGGCGTGTTCAAGCAGTACCCGCAGCGCGCCGACCTGTCGGCGACCATCAACGAAAGCCTGGTGGTCGAGTTGTATTCGCGCTAAGCCGCGCTCCCACGCAACGGAACTCGAGGATTGCCGATGCAAGCTACATCCCTTCTCAAACCGCGCATCATTGACGTCCAGAACATTTCGCCGGTGCATGCCCGCGTGGTGATGGAACCGTTCGAGCGCGGCTACGGCCATACGCTGGGCAACGCCCTGCGTCGCATCCTGCTGTCGTCGATGCCGGGCTATGCGCCGACTGAAGTGAATATCGACGGTGTGCTGCACGAGTATTCGACATTGGACGGCGTGCGCGAGGACGTGGTTAACCTCCTGCTCAATCTGAAGGGCGTAGTGCTCAAGCTGCACAACCGCTCCGAAGCCATGCTCTCGCTCGCCAAGGATGGCGAAGGCGTCGTGACGGCGGGCGATATCGAGATCACCCACGATGTCGAGATCATCAATCCAGATCACGTCATCGCCCATCTCGCACCCGGCGGCAAGCTGGCGATGCAGATCAAGGTGGAATCGGGGCGCGGCTACGTGCCGGGCAACGTGCGTCCTCAATCGGGCGAGACCAAGGGCATCGGCCGCGTAGTGCTGGACGCCTCCTTCAGTCCGGTGCGCCGGGTCAGCTATCAGGTCGAAGCCGCGCGCGTCGAGCAGCGTACCGACCTCGACAAGCTGATCATGGACATCGAGACCAACGGCGCCGTGGAGCCGGAAGAGGCGATCCGTTATGCCGCACGCATCCTGATGGATCAGCTTTCCGTGTTCGCCGATCTCGAAGGTACGCCGATTTCCGTGGAAATGGCTTCCAAGCCGTCGCAGGTGGATCCGATCCTGCTGCGGCCGGTGGACGACCTGGAACTCACGGTGCGCTCGGCCAACTGCCTCAAGGCCGAGAACATCTATTACATCGGCGACCTGATTCAGCGCACCGAAACCGAGCTGCTGAAGACGCCCAACCTGGGGCGCAAGTCGCTCAACGAGATCAAGGAAGTGCTCGCGTCGCGCGGCCTGACCCTCGGCATGAAATTGGAAAATTGGCCGCCCGCTGGCTTGGAAAAGCTGTGAGCGGACGACATCACGAATAGAGGTTTGAAATGCGCCACCGTCACGGACTGAGAAAACTCAACCGCACCTCCTCGCACCGGCAGGCCATGCTGCGCAACATGACCAACTCGCTGCTGCGTCATGAGGCGATCCGGACCACGCTGCCCAAGGCCAAGGAGTTGCGCCGCGTCGTCGAGCCCATCATCACGCTGGGCAAGAAGCCGAGCCTGGCCAACCGCCGCCTCGCCTTCAACCGCCTGCGCGACCGCGAGATGGTGGTGAAGGTGTTCGACGAACTCGGGCCGCGCTATGCGAGCCGCAACGGCGGCTATCTGCGCATCCTCAAGTTCGGCTTCCGTGTCGGCGATAATGCGCCGATGGCACTGGTCGAATTGATGGACCGCCCGGCGCCGACGGAAGCGGCCCAGGCGCCCGCCGTCGAATAGCACAGCCGCATCACAAGAAAAGCCGGGCAGCGCCCGGCTTTTTTTCGCCGCGCCATTTTGCTACCAGAGATTCTCCAGCGCCAGATGTCCAGGCTGTCCGCGGCGTGACAGCGAGAAGCCGCGCGAAAGAAGCAGTTCGCGGGTGTCTTCCACCATCTCGGGATTGCCGCAGATCATGATGCGGGCCCGTTCCTGGCACAGCGGCAGTCCGGCAGCGCGTTCGAGCTCGCCGCTTTTCAGCCTGGCCAGGCGGCTCGTAAACTCTCCACCGGGAACGACGATGGAATAGAACTCGAGGTGCTCGTCGTAGGGTGCGGAGACGATGGAATAGGCGCGCCAGACGATCCCCCCTTCGTCGGTTCTCACGCCGAGCCGGGCGAACTGGCCGGCGACGAAGCGGAAGCTCCGGTGGCGGGTGGTCTTGAACGAGAACAGACTGGGCGTCCATGCCCGGACCTCGGTGACGCGCTCGACGGTGTATCTGTCTGCGGCTGGGTTCATGCCTTGCTCCGACTGGATTCGAGGGCCTTCGGCGCGGCGCCGATTCAGAGGATCATGCCGGCGCCGGCGGTGTTGTTGCTGGCTTCGTCGATCACGACGAAAGCACCGGTGGCCCGGTTCTCGGCGTAACGATCGACGCACAGGGGCTGTGCCAGCTTGAAGGAAACCCTGGCGATGTCGTTCATCTGCAGGCGGCCGGCAGTGTGATGCTCCAGCGTATTGACGTCGAGCCGGTGCGCGATGCCCGCCACCAGCGCTTTCGTCTCCCGCGACGTGTGGCGGATCAGGTACCTGCGATTGAGATCGAGCGGGGCCTCGCTGAGCCAGCATACGATCGCATCGATTTGTCGCGTTACGCGCGGCGCCTGGTCCGCCTTGACGATCATGTCGCCGCGCGAGACGTCGATGTCGTCCTCCAGCAGCAGGGTCACCGACTGTTCGCTGACGGCCCGCGGCAACTGCCGGTCGAGGATGCGGATGTCCCTGACCCGGCTGGTGACGCCGGCCGGAATCACCTGGACCTGATCGCCGATCGCGACTGCGCCCGATTCGATACGCCCCATGTAGCCCCTGAAATCGTGCTGCTCCGGCGTCTGGGGGCGGCACACGTACTGTACGGGCAGGCGCAACGGCTCGGCTCGCCCGCCGTGTGCGGTCAACGCCGCTTCGAGAGTCTCCAGCAGGGTCGGTCCCGCGTACCACGGGAGGTGGACGCCGCGCTCGACCACCATGTCGCCGTTTAGCGCCGACAGCGGGATGAAGCGCACGTCGTCGCGGCCGAGGCGGGCGGCGAAATCCCCGTACTCGGCGCGGATGCGGTCGAACACCGCCGGCGAGTAATCGACCAGGTCCATCTTGTTCACTGCCACCACGACGTGCGGTATGCCGAGCAGGTGGGCGATGTAGGAATGGCGGCGCGTCTGGGTCAGCACGCCCTTGCGCGCGTCGATCAGGATGATGGCGAGGTCCGCGGTGGATGCTGCCGTCACCATGTTGCGGGTGTACTGCTCGTGGCCGGGCGCGTCGGCGATGATGTACTTGCGCGTGCCGGTGGAGAAGTAGCGATAGGCCACGTCGATGGTGATGCCCTGTTCGCGCTCCGCCTGCAGGCCGTCGGTAAGCAGCGACAGGTCAGCCGCTTCGAGGCCGCGCCTGCGCGAGGTGCGTTCGATGGCGTGCAGCGTATCGGCGAGGATGGCTTTGGTGTCGTAGAGCAGGCGCCCGATCAGCGTGCTCTTGCCGTCGTCGACGCTGCCGCAGGTGAGAAAGCGCAGCAGGCCGTTGTCGATTTCGGGAAGTCGTTCTATTGCAGACATATCGTTTCCTCGACCGCGGAGGACGCGAGCCGCTCGCTGCGCCGGTTGTCCGCGGGTTCATGGGGTCCATGGCGTCGAACTAGAAGTAGCCTTCCTTCTTGCGCCGCTCCATCGATGCCTCGGAGGTCTGGTCGTCGAGGCGCGTCGCGCCGCGTTCCGTGACCGTAGTCAGTGCCGTTTCGTCGATGATCTGCGCGATGGTGTCGGCGTCCGATTGGACCGCCGCGGTGCACGTGATATCGCCCACCGTGCGGAAGCGCACCCTCAGGTGCTCCACAATTTCGGCGTCGCGCGCCGGGGTCAGATCGGTGACCGGTTGCAGCAGTGCGCCGCGGCGCACCACGCGGCGGCGGTGGGCGAAGTAGATCGTGGGCAGTTCCAGCTGCTCGCGGGCGATGTACTGCCACACGTCCAGCTCGGTCCAGTTCGAGATCGGGAAGGCGCGGATGTTCTCGCCCGGGAAGACGCGCGCGTTGTAGAGGTTCCATAGCTCCGGGCGCTGGTTCTTCGGGTCCCACTGGCCGAATTCGTCGCGGAAGGAGAAGACCCGCTCCTTGGCCCGCGCCTTCTCCTCGTCGCGCCGGGCGCCGCCGATGCACGCATCGAACCCGAACTCGGCAATCGCTTCCAGCAGGGTCACGGACTGGTGTCTGTTGCGCGGCTCGTCGGCGCTGCGCAATACGACGGTCCCGCGCGCCACCGACTCCTCCACCGAGCGCACGATCAGACGCTCGCCGAGTTGGGCCGTGCGCCGGTCGCGGAACGTAATCACTTCCGGATAATTGTGGCCGGTGTCGATATGCAGCAGCGGAAAGGGAAAGCGCGCCGGCCGGAAGGCCTTCTCCGCCAGGCGCAGCAGACACACGGAATCCTTGCCGCCGGAGAACAGCAGGACCGGATTGGCGCACTGGCCCGCCACCTCCCGCAGGATGTGGATTGCCTCGGACTCCAGCCAGTCCAGATGGTCGAGCCGGGCGCGGCCGGCCGCGCGTCCCCCGGCCCCCTCCAGTCCGCCTGTCTCCTGACGCAGCAGGTTCACCGGCGCGCCCCTCATGCCGCGACGCCGGTGCGCTTTGCCGGATGCAGCCCGCATTCCTTCGCATCGAGATCTTGGCTCCGGCCGTCGCTGCGCGCCTTAACCTTCGCTGCGCTCAGATTAGCCTCCGCCGAAACCCCGCCCAATGCGGGCTTGCGGTGAAGCCCGCATTCCTTCGTGGCGGGGTTTTCCCACCACCAGCGGCCGGCGCGGATGTCTTCACCTTTGGCGATGGCGCGGGTGCAGGGCTCGCAGCCGATGCTGGGGAAGCCGCGGTCATGCAGTGCGTTGTAGGGCACGCCGAACGTATGGATATAGGCCCATACCTCCTGTTCTTCCCAGTCGGCCAGCGGACTGAACTTCTCCAGGCCGTTGGCGGCGTCGAACTCCTGTTGCGGCAGATCCCTGCGCGTCACCGCCTGGGCGCGGCGCAGCCCCGTGATCCAGGCGCGCTTGTCCGCCAGCGCGCGCCGCAGCGGCTCGACCTTGCGCACTTCGCAGCACGCCTTGCGCAGCTCCACGCTGCCGAAGAAGGCATTGACGCCATGCTCATTGACGTACTGTTCGACCGCCTCGGTGCGGGGGTAGACGACGCGGATGCGCACGTCGTAGTGGTCCGTCACCTTCTGCAGGAGGCTGTAGGTTTCCCCATGCAGCCGTCCGGTGTCGAGCGTGAAGATCTCGATCTCCGGCGCGTGCCGGGCCAGCAGATCGGTCAGCACCATGTCCTCCGCGCCGAGGCTGGTGGCGAACGCCGCCGGGGTGAACTCGCGCGCGATCCGGCCCAGCAGTGCCGCCGTTGCGGCGCTCTTGCGCGCGAGGGAGGCCTGCAGTTGCGGATCGTTGAGGTCGGAGGGAGGCTGGCGGTTCATGCTGTCCTCGCGTGGTCGAAGGGCTGCGGCGGGTTCGACGCCCGGCGCCGGAACAGCGGCTGGGGCTGGTCCGCCGCGGCCTGATAGGCCTCGTCGAAATCGTCCAGGCCGGCCAGCGCCTCGTCGTGATCCTGGTCGGCACGCAGGGCGAAGGCGTCGAAGCCGCAGCGCTGCAGGTAGAACAGCTGGTCGCGCAGCACGTCGCCAATCGCGCGCAGCTCGCCGCGGTAGCCGTGGCGCTCGCGCAGCAGGCGCGCGGTGGAGTAGCCGCGGCCGTCGCTGAATTTGGGGAAGTGCACAGCGATGACGGTGAAATCGTCGAGGTCGTCGGCGATCGACTCCGGTCCCTCGTCGGCGGCGAGCCATACGCCGAGCGACGAGCCGTGCTCGTACTCGCGGGCGATCAGTTCGGCGCGGCGCGCGCGCCACACCGCGACGGGCACCAGCAGGGGGCCGACCGGCAGCCTCACGGTTTGGGGTGTTTCGTTTTCGGCGAGGCGCAGGACTTTCCAGTCATCCTCGATCACGGATTGCTGCTTGATGATGTCAGGCATTTGCGGCCTTCCTTTCCGGTTGGGGGTTCGAATAAACATGGGCCTTGAAAGGTGCGACGCCGATGCGGCGCACGGTGTCGATGAAGCGTTCGTCATCCAAGCGGTGCTCGACATAGGTTTCGATCAGGCGCTGCACGACGTCGGGCATCTGCGCGGCGGCGAAGGACGGTCCGATCACGCTGCCGATGGCGGCGTCGTTGCCGGCAGCGCCGCCCGCATTTCCGCCTATCGTGACCTGGTACCACTCCTCGCCGTGCTTATCGACGCCGAGGACGCCGATGTGCCCGACATGGTGGTGGCCGCAGGAATTCATGCAGCCCGAGATGTTGAGGCTGATGTCGCCGATGTCGTGCAGATAGTCCAGATCGTCGAAGCGCCGCTGTATGGCGGCGGCGATCGGGATCGACTTGGCGTTGGCCAAGCCGCAGAAGTCGCCGCCGGGGCAGCACACGATGTCGGTGAGCAGGCCGATGTTCGGCGTCGCCAGGCCGGAGGCTTTGGCCTTCAGCCACAGGGCATGCAGGTGCTGCCGGCGCACATCGCCCAGCACCAGGTTCTGCTCGTGGGAAACGCGCGCTTCGCCGAAGCTGAATTCCTCGGCCAAGGCAGCCACCTGCTCCAGTTGCCCGGCGCTGACATCGCCGGGCGCGCCGCCGGTAGGCTTCAACGAAAGGGTGACGGCGGCATAGCCGGCGATGCGGTGACGGCGCACATTGCGCTTGTGCCACGCGGCAAACGCCTTGTCCTGATGCAGGCGCGAGGCCAGCTCGATGTCTTCGTCGGCGAGGATGGCATAGGCCGGTCGGGTAAAGCGCCGGGTCACGCGGTCGAATTCGTCCTGGGTCAGCGTGGACGGACCGTCCTTCAGATGCTGCCATTCCTCTTCCACCTGGCGGCGGAATTCCACGCCCCCGAGTTCCTTCACCAGGATCTTGAGGCGCGCCTTCCACAGGTTGTCGCGGCGTCCGTGGCGGTTATAGACGCGGCAGATCGCTTCCAGATAGGTGAGCACATGCCGGCGCGGCAGGAATTCGCGCACCACGGCGCCGAGAAGCGGGGTGCGCCCCATGCCGCCGCCGGCGAGGACGCGCACGCCGAGTTCGCCCTCGCTGCTGCGCAGCAACTGCAGGCCGATGTCGTGCAGTTGGAGTACTGCCCGGTCCTCCTTCGCGCCGCTCAGCGCCACCTTGAACTTGCGCGGCAGGTAAGCGAACTCCGGGTGCAGCGCCGACCACTGGCGCAGGATTTCCGCCAGCGGTCGCGGATCGGCGATCTCGTCGTCGGCGATGCCGGCGTAGGCGTCGGTGGTGATGTTGCGGATGCAGTTGCCGCTGGTCTGGATGGCGTGCAAATCATCGGCCGCCAGTTCGCCGAGAATGGCCGGGACGTCGGCCAGATTCACCCAGTTCAGTTGCAGGTTGTGGCGCGTGGTGAAGTGCGCGACGCCGCGGTCGTAGGTGCGCGTGACCCGAGCCAGGGTGCGCAGTTGCGCGCTCGACACCAGGCCGTAGGGCACGGCGATGCGCAGCATCGGGGCGTGGCGCTGGAGGTAGAGCCCGTTCTGCAGCCGCAGCGGGCGGAACTCGTCCTCGGACAGCTTGCCGGCAAGGTAGCGCCGGGTCTGGTCGCCGAACTGGGCGACGCGGCTTGCCACAATGCGGCGGTCGATGTCGTCGTAGCGGTACATGGTGTCTCCTCTGCGCTCAAGCCAGCAGGGGCGCGGTCAGTTTGGCCCCGATGGCGGCCAGCAGCGTCGCCAGCAGCGGGCGCAACAGGGCTTCCGGCACCTTTACCGCCAGCCGGCTGCCGAGCCAGATGCCGGGCAGGGAGCCGACCAGGAGGCTTCCGAGCAGCGCCCAATCAACGCTGCCCAGCCACCAGTGGCCGATGCCGGCCACCAGGGTCAGCGGCACGGCGTGGGCGATGTCGGTGCCGACGATGCGCACGGACGCGAGCCTCGGATAAAGAAAAAGGAGCGCGGTGACGCCCAGCGCACCGGCTCCCACCGAGGAAATCGATACCAGCAGGCCGAGGGCGGCGCCGACCGTGACCGTGGCGGAAGCGCTGTGGCTGTCGCGGCCCGCGGCGCCGGATCGCGCCCATTTCAGCAGGCGCTGACGCAGCACGAGGGTGGCCGCGGTGAGGAGCAGGGCAACGCCAAGAACGGCGGACACGAATTGGGTCAAGGAGGGGCTGCGCAAGTCGAACTGCGCCAGCACGATCAGCGTGACGGCGGCCGCGGGCAGGCTGCCGGTCGCAAGGCGCCCGGCGATGCGCCAATCGAAGCTGCCGTTGCCGCCATGGACGGCGGTGCCCGCGGTCTTGGTCACGGCGGCATAGAGCAGATCGGTGCCGACGGCGGTGGCCGGATGCACGCCGAACAGCAGCACCAACAGGGGCGTCATGAGCGCGCCGCCGCCGACGCCGGTCAGTCCGACCACCGCGCCGACCACGAAACCCGCCAATGAATACGATCCGTCCATGCGCCCCTCCGATGAGATGGAACGGAGCGTAACAACCGGCTATAGATTCCAGAAATACTTTAATGTTAGATTGTAAGAACGGTGAGTTATATAGAGCGATGAACCTCCAGCAACTCCGGTACGTGCGCGAAGTGGCAAGGTGCGGCCTCAACGTCTCCGATGCCGCCGAGTCCCTGTACACCTCCCAGCCTGGCGTCTCCAAGCAGATCCGGCTGCTGGAGGAGGAACTGGGGGTGGAAATCTTCGTCCGCCGCGGCAAGCGCATCGTCGAAGTGACCGAGCCGGGGCGGCAGGTCCTGGCCATCGCCGATCGCTTGTTGCGGGATATCGACAACCTGAAGCAGGTCGGCAGCGAGTTCAGCGACCAGGCGACGGGCCGTCTCGCCATCGCCACCACCCACACCCAGGCGCGCTATGCCCTGCCGCGCGTCATCCAGCAGTTCGTGCAGCGCTACCCCGGCGTGCGCCTGAGCCTGCGTCAGGGCAGCCCGACCGAGATCTGCCGTTACGTGATCGCGGGCGAGGCGGACATCGCCATCGCCACCGAGGCCATCGAGCACTACGAGGAACTGGTGATGCTGCCCTGCTACCAGTGGAACCGCTGCGTCGTCGCGCCGCCGGACCACCCGATTCTCAAGGCGAGGCCGCTCACGCTGGAGGCGATCGCCCGCTATCCGATCGTCACCTACGACTTCGCCTTCGCCGGCCGCAGCCAGATCAACAAGGCCTTCGCCGCCCGCGACCTGGCGCCCAACGTGGTGCTCACCGCCATCGACACCGACGTCATCAAGACCTACGTGGCGCTGGGACTGGGCATCGGCATCATCGCGGCCATGGCCTACGATCGGGACGCCGACAAGAGCCTGCTCGCCGTCGATGCCGCCCATCTGTTCGAGTCCGCCACCACCCGCATCGGCCTGCGGCGCAACGACTACCTGCGCGGCTACACCTACGCCTTCATCGAACTGTTCGCACCGCACCTCGGCCGCAAGTCGGTCGAGGCGGCGCTGCGCGGCGGCGGCACGGACCCCGGTCTGTGAGGCGCGGGGCGGCTTTACCTGGGTCAACTTTTCCGGCACGCTGCGCGGCGTTGCCTCGCCGTGCAGACCATGACCGATAACGACCCGCAACGCCTGCTCCCGGTGCTGGAGGAGATCCGCGACAACCAGCGCGTGCAACTCGAACGCCAAGCCGAGGCGCTGGCTCTGCAGCGTGAGCAATATGCCCTGATGCGCCAGCAGTTCGCGCGCGCCGAGCGCCTGCAGGACCGCGCCGAAGCGATCCAGGCCAGGAGCGCGCAACTCGTTTCCGGCGCGCGGCGGGCCGTGGCTGTCATCCTGCCCGTCATTCTCGCGCTGCTGCTCTATCTCACCTGGCTGCTGTTTCGCCGCTGAGGCGGGCGCACCGTGGAAAGTGCTGCGATGAACTGGCTCGAACTGCTGGAGGCGGCGAGCTATGCCGTCACCGTGATCGGACTCCCGTTTGCCATTGCCGTTTACCTGCTGGATCAGCGCCGTGAGCGCGCCAACGAGGAGGAGCAGACCTATCTGCGGCTGGCCGACGAGTATGCGAGCTTTATGCGTCTGGTGCTGGACAACGCCGACCTGAGGCTGAGCAGCGCTCCGGAGCGGGTGACGTTGAGCGACGAGCAGTTCGAGCGAAAGCGGGTGCTGTTCGCCATCCTCGTCAGCCTGTTCGAGCGTGCCTTCGTGCTGGTCTACGAGGAGCGCATGAACCGCCAGCAGCGCCGCCTGTGGCTGACCTGGGAGGACTACATGCGGGAGTGGTGCCGGCGCACGGATTTCCGCGATGCTTTGCCCCGGCTTCTCCACGGCGAAGATCCGGACTTCGTGCGCACCATCCGCCGCATCGCCGCCGAAGAGGCGGCGCCGGCGCAAACGGTATGAACGCTGCTGCGTGCGGCCCGGCGCACCTCGCCCGTGGCGTCGGCATCGCGCCGCGGCGGCGTCATCACGCTGAAGGTTTGGCCACGACGTCCGATAGAATGGGGCATGGCCCGATGCCGGTCGCCTTGCCGGCCGAACACGGGATCGTTCCGACCACCCGACCGCCATGGATCAGCTCGACTGGATGCAGATGCCGCTTTGGATACTGGGAGCGCTGCTGTTCCTCTTCGCGGCGCGCTATGCCGTCCTGCTCGAGTTGCTGCTGCGCCTGCGCTTCGAGGCCGGGCGCTCGATCCTCATTGCGCGCGAGAAGCTGCCTGCGTCGGTGCGGGAGATACTCGACCTGGCGAAACCCCGGCTCGAGGCGCTGGGGTTCGAGCGGCGCCTGACGCAGGCGATCTGGAACGGCCTCGTTTCCACGCGCGACAAGCCGCTGTTCGCCGACGTGTACTTCCATCCGGCGACGCGCTGCCATGCCGCCGTCCTGCCGGCCGAAGAGCCCGAGCCGGGCGCGCTCTATTCCGTCGAATTCCTGAGCTGCTACGCCGACGGCCGCCTGCTGGCCACCCTCAACCGCCGCCTGCACACCATTCCCCTCCTGCCGCCCGAGTGGCTGGCCGATGATCGCTATCTCGCCACCGTCGAAGAGCAGTGGGCGCTGCACCAGGAACGGCTGACGGCGTCCGGTGAGACGCAGACCATCGACGACCCGGCCGAAGTCTGGCGCCGTACCCAGAAGTTGCACAGCGGTTATCTGCGGCACCTGGACGAAGCGCGCATGGCACGGCCGACGCGCGAGCCGGGGGAGTGGCGCTTCACCCTGCGCGGTGCGTGGCGCTTCCTGCGCCAGCTTGTCGCCGGTGCGCAACGCGCCGCTGCGACACGGCCGCAACCGGCGGGGGAGTCAACGCGCGCCAAGGCGCTGGCGGACGCGTTCGCCTTTGCCCGATCGATGGCTGCGGTGGACAACGCGCCGGCCAACTGGCTGGGGAAGCTGCTGCTGTTCGGCGTCAGCGCCGTGCTGGGAGCGATCGCCTTCGGCGTCGCCTGGTCCTGGCAGATCGTGCCGCTGCTGCTCGCCGTGCTCCTGTTCCACGAGATGGGCCACCTCGCGGCCATGCGGCTATCGGGTTATCGCGATCTCAACGTGTTCTTCATTCCCTTCCTCGGCGCTGCCGCCACCGGCCGCAAGGACGACGCCACGCCGTGGCAGCGGCTGTTCGTCTACCTCGCCGGACCGGTCCCGGGGCTGATCCTGGGGGCGGCCTGCATCTACTACGCGTTCGAGACTACCGGGGCGGTGCAATCCTGGCTGATCCAGTTCGGCGCCCTGGCCTTGGCGCTCAATTTCTTCAATCTCCTGCCTTTCCTCCCGCTCGACGGCGGCCGGGTGGTGGAGACGCTGCTGTTCACCCGCTTTCCGCGGCTGCGGGTGGTATTCGTCGCGGTCAGCAGCGCGCTGCTGATGGCCGGCGGGTTCTACACCGGCGATTGGCTGCTGATCCTGATTGGTGCGCTCCTCGCGTTCGCCATTCCCGCCGACCTGCGCGTGGCGCGTCTGGCACAGGCGGTGCGGCTGAGCGGCGTGAATGTGGCGGAGCGCAAGCGCGCGCTGCGGTCGCTGTTCGGCGTGCTGGCGCGCAGCGGTCGCACGGCGAAGCTCAATTTCCCGCAGCGCGTGCAGACGGCGAAGGCGGCACTGCCCCTGGTCATGCAGCGCGTGCCGCGACCTCTCGAAACGCTGGCGGGGATGGCACTCTATGTCTTGATCGTCGCGGCGCCGGTGGCTGCGTTCGTCGTCTTGGACGCGGAGGTGCGCATCGGCGGACCGGAAGTGATCCTGGATGCCGCGCTGCGCGATCGGGCCGCCGTTCCCCGCACTCCGGACTGGGAGGCCCGCGTCGCCGCAGCCCCGGATGCGGCGGCGCTGTGGCAGGTACTGACAGACGCCGGCCGCTGGCATGAGGACGCGGAGGAATACGTTGCCGCGCGGGGCTATTACAAGCGGGCGCTGGAGGTCGCGGAGGATTTTCCGGCAGGAGACCTGCGGACGGTGGACACGCTCATCGCTCGGGCGCGCGTGACCGAACACCCGGCGCGCGCGGTCGAACTCTACAACGAAGCCATGGCCGCCTTGAGCGACGCCCAGGGACGCGATCGGCTGCGCGTCGCCGACGTCCTCGAAGCGCTATACCTGCTGCAGACCGACGCGTCGCCGGAAGCGCGCATCGCCCGCCTGCAGCATGCGCTGGCGATACGGGAGTCCCTGCCCGATGCGGCCGACTACCGGCTCTACGCAACGCGCCGCGAACTGGCGCTCCTGCTCGACAGCGCCGGTGATGTCGCGGGCAGCGAGGCGCTGCTGCGGCAAAGCCTCGCGCCGCTGCCCGGTGCGCCGGCGCCGGATGATCGCTGGTCGAGGCTGCCCTATCACGACCTCGCCTGGTTCCTCATGCTCCACGGGCGTGCCGCCGAGGCCGAAGCGCTGCTGCAGTCGATGCCTGCTGCGCCGGGCGATGCGTCCGCGGCCACGGGCGCGGAGGCCAGCCTGCGGACCGCCCTCGCCTGGGCACGCATGCTCCAGGGCAAACACCAGGAGGCGGCGGTGATTCTGGAGGAGTTGTTGCAGCGTTCCGGCGCAGCGCAACAGGCGGTACCCGGCGCCATGCCCCGGCTCGACTTTCTGCTCGACCTGGCCATTGTCGCGCGCAGGCGCGGCGATGCCGGAGCCGAGCAGAACTGGATGGGACAGGCCCGGGCGGTGCTGAAGGATCTGCCGGATTACGTCACGCAGGCGGTGAAGACGCAGCGCTACCCGGCGCTGATCCAATCCGCCCAGGGTTGGGAGTCCTTGCGCTGGAAGGCCCAGGCCGAGATGGCGGCGGCCCTGTGACCGGCTGCGCGCGAAGCCGTCCGCATGCCATGCGAATGGCCTGGGCCTCGCGTTCCGTTGGCCACGCTCAATGCTGCAGGATCTTCGACAGAAAGAGCTGCGCCCGCTCCGAGCGCGCCTTGCCGAAGAAGTCGTCCTTGGTCGCGTCCTCGACGATGCGTCCCTGGTCCATGAAGATGACGCGGTGGGCCACCTTGCGGGCGAAGCCCATTTCGTGGGTCACCACCATCATGGTCATGCCTTCCTTCGCCAGTTCCACCATCACGTCCAGTACCTCGTTGATCATCTCCGGATCGAGGGCGGAAGTGGGCTCGTCGAACAGCATGCAGATCGGATCCATGGACAGCGCGCGGGCGATCGCCACCCGCTGCTGCTGACCGCCGGAGAGCTGTCCCGGGAACTTGCGGGCGTGGGCCTTCATGTCGACGCGCTCCAGCATCTTCAGGCCGCGCGCCATGGCCTCCTCCCGGCTGCGCCCCAGCACCTTGATCTGCGCCAGGTTGAGATTGTCGGTGATGCTCATGTGGGGAAACAGTTCGAAATGCTGGAACACCATGCCGACATGGGCGCGCAGCTTGGACAGGTTCGTTTTCGGGTCGGTCAGCGACACGCCATTGACGACGACATCGCCCTGCTGGAACGGCTCCAGGCCGTTCACGCACTTGATCAGCGTCGATTTGCCGGAACCCGACGGTCCGCACACCACCACCACCTCGCCCTTGTCGATGCGGGTGGTGCACTCGGTGAGCACCTGGAACTGGCCGTACCACTTGGAGATATTCTTGATCTCGATCATGCTCATTGCGCGAACCTCTGCTGCAGGCGCTTGACGGTCAATGACAGGGTGTAGGAGACGGCGAAATAGCACACCGCGGCGAAGCAATACATCTCCACCAGACGGCTGTCGCGCTGTGCCACCTTGCTTGCGGCGCCGAGCAGGTCGGTCACCGACAGCACGTAGACCAGCGAAGTGTCCTGGAACAGGATGATGGTCTGGGTGAGCAATACCGGCGTCATGTTGCGGAAGGCCTGGGGCAGGATGACATGGCGCATCGACTGGCCGTAGGTCAGCCCCAGAGCGTAGCCGGCCGCCACCTGGCCGCGCGGGATGCTCTGGATGCCGGCGCGGATGATCTCGCAATAGTAGGCGGCCTCGAAGATGGTGAAGGTGATGAAGGCGGAGCGGTCGGGGCCGATCGAAACCGGGGTCGGGCTGTTGGTGATCCACTGGGCGATCAGCGGCACCAGGAAATAGAACCAGAAGATCACCAGGATCAGCGGCGTGGAGCGCAGCAGGTTCACATAGATCGACGCCGGCCAGTACAGGATCTTGAGTCGAGGACAGCCGCGCCATCGCCAGCAGCGTGCCGATCACGATGCCGCCGGCCATGGCCACCAGCGTCAGGGTGACGGTGTATTGCAGTCCTTTCCACAGGTAGGGCAGCGAGCGCTGGATGACGTCGAAATCGAAGTCGTACATCGCGCGCCTCCTCAGTGTCCGCCGCCGGTGATGTAGCCCGGGACGCGGCTGTGATTCTCGATCCACGCCATCAGCCGGTTCACCGTGAAGGCGACGATGACATAGAGCACGGTGGCGGCGGTGAAGGTCTCGAAACCCTGGAAGGTGTACTCGTTCATGGCCCGCGCCTGGGCCGTCAGTTCCAGCAGGCCGATCGTCAGCGCTACCGATGAATTCTTGAAGATGTTCATGAATTCCGAAGTCAGCGGCGGAATGATGATGCGCAATGCCATCGGCAGCAGCACGTGACGGTAGGCCTGGGGCAGGGTGAGACCGAGCGCCTGGGCCGCCATTTTCTGGCCGCGCGGCAGCGAGTTGATGCCGGCGCGCACCTGCTCCGCCACCCGGGCCGAGGTGAAGAAGCCGAGGGCGACGACCGCCGTGACGAACTCCGGGTTGGGCAGATCCTGCTTGAGCCAGCGGTCGACGGACTGGGGCAGGAACTCCGGCAGCACGAAGAACCACAGGAACATCTGCACCAGCAGGGGGATGTTGCGGAACAGTTCGACGTAGGCGTTGCCGAGCCGGGCCGCCCATTTCACCGGTGCGGTTCGCACGACGCCGACCACCGCGCCGAGAGCGAGGGCCATGACCCACGCCAGCAGCGAGGTGGCGACAGTCCAGCCGAGACCGGAAACCAGCCATTCCCAGTAGACTCCCTCGCCGGCGGCAACCGGCTCCCAGAAGATGTGCCAGTTCCAGTTGTAGTTCATCTGTTTCCCCGGGGAGGACGCGCATTCTGAGGCGCACGGACGCAGATGCTAAGCTGAAATGGGCGCCTTGGGGAGAAGTCCGGCGCACGGTATTCGGCGGGCATGGCCCGCCCTACGCGGCATCGAGCCAGATGTCGTAGGGCGGGCCGTGCCCGCCGCCGCCCCAAGAAAAATCGGGGGCGAGCCCCCGATCTGCTTCGCCGCGCTTCAGGAATTCGTCAGATGCCCTTGTCGTTGGGATTCTTGAATGCTTCGCGCAACTGGCTGCCGAGAGGCAGGTTGAGATTGATGCCCTTGGGCGGGATCGGCGACATGAACCATTTGTTGTAGATCTTCTCCGCCTCGCCGCTCTTCATCAACGCGCTCAGGGTGTCGTCCACCACCTTCTTGAACTGCGGGTCGTCCTTGCGCAGCATCACGCCGTAGGGCTCGACGCGCAGGGCCTCGCCGACGATGACGAAGTCCTTGGGGTTCTTGGAATTGGCAATCAGGCCGGCGAGCAGGATGTCGTCCATGACGAAAGCGGCGGCGCGGTCGGTTTCCACCATCAGGAACGACTCGGCGTGGTCCTTGCCGTAGAGGTTCTTGACATCGATGCTCTTGCCCTTCTCGTGTTCCCGGATCAGTCGATCCGAGGTGGTGCCGGTGGTGGTCACCACCGCCTTGCCATTCAGATCCGACAGGCTCTTCACGCCGGAGCTGGCCTTGGTCACCATGCGGATCTCGGTGACATAGTAGGAGACGCCGAAGGCCACCTGCTTCTGCCGCTCCAGGGAATTGGTGGTCGATCCGCATTCCATGTCGATGGTGCCGTTGGTCATGAGCGGAATGCGCGTCTGCGAGGTGACCGGGTTCAGCTTCACCTGCAGGCTGGGCAGGTTGAGCTGCTTCTTCACCGCATCGACGAGCTTGGAGCACAGGTCCATGGCATAGCCGATGGGCTGCTGCTTGTCGTCGAGGTAGGAGAAGGGAATCGACGACTCCCGGTGTCCGATGACGATGGTATTGGTGTCCTTGATCTTCTTCAGCGTGCCGGCGAGTTCCTGCGCCAGAGCGGGAGCGGCGAGAAAGGAACAGGCAACGGCGGCGGCGAGAATCTTCTGCATGACCATGGGTTCTCCTTGACGCAAAGGGGACGGCGCATGTAAGAGCAGAAAATACCACGAGTCGGCGGCATGCGGTGGCTTGCGCGGCGACGGAACCGCCGCGCCGCAGGTGCGTCCACGGCGGGCCAGGGGCGGCGCCACGATTCATCGGCGCCGGTGTCCAGGGGCGCGACCGGCCACCTCGAACTGGGAGCCACCGTCGAAGTCGGCGCCCGCTGGTGCGAACCTTTGGCGTTCAACTGCGTCCAATCTTCGCTAACAAAAAAATCGCAATGGGGCGGCTGCGACATGAGTTGACAACGGCATGTCTGGCCCCAGATTCCCAACCCTAGGAGAGAAATCATGACGAAACAACTATCGCTCAGTCTGCTTCGCAACGTTCTGGTGGTCGGCGCGGTAACCCTGGCGCCACTGACCGCCGCTCAAGCTACAAGTCCTCTCGGCTTCGATATTCCCGACACCGTTGCCGGTGGCGGGCATGGTCCGATGCACTCGGATACCCTTTCTGCCGGTCCGGCAGGAATCAGTCCGCTGGGATTCGAACTCCCCGCGCCTGCACCGCGCGGAGCGCAAGGGCCCGTTCGCTCTGAAACCGCAAGTTACGGCGCCGCCGACCAGAGCTGGTTGCGGCGCCTCGCCGGGATCGGCGGTAGCGACACGTTCTGACCGTCTCGCCTGACTGCACCGGCCGCGGCGGACTCCATCCGCCGCGGCCGTAACCTCGGCTGCGAAACGCGGCCGCGGAGCGAGGAGTCCGGGGGCGCCTGTGGAGTACCGCAGCGCGCCCCACTCCCGACATCCGACTGCGCCCACCGCGGGACGGCGCCTGTGCCGCCTCGGCGCCGATGACCCTGCCACGATGCCGCCCGCCGGCGCACCCCATCATTGCTTGTCCGCAGTATTTGAACGACGTTGACCTGGATCATGGGTCTGCGGCGGCCGCTCTATACCATCCTGCGCGAAGTCTCGCCGCCTGTTGCCGACATGGACAACGGCCGAGGTTGTCGCGGGGGATCCGGCGTAGATGCGTCTGCTGCTCGTCTTTGCTTCGATACTATGCACGCTGGCGAGCGCCGGCCGCTGCGTTGCCGCGCCTGCCGACACGCAGCCGACCAACGGCCGCAACCCCGGCCTGAGCGTTCGCGTCGAGGGAGGCGGCTGGGGCAGCGTGCGCAAGGAGCGGATCGAGGCCGTGCTGTATTTGGTCGCCGACGAACTGCTGGGGCGAATGCCGGAGAGGCTGACGGCGCCGATCGTCGTGACGCACACGAACTCGAATCCGGTTGCCCTGTACGACAGGGGGCAGGACGGGGAATACTTGGTCCAGCTCCACGCCAGCGATGGGCGATGGCACCTTTACGCCTACGAATTCGCCCACGAGCTCTGCCACATCATGTCGAATTTCTCGGAGAACGCGAGTTCCGGCAGCGACAAGTACAATCAGTGGTTCGAGGAAGCCCTGTGCGAGACCGCCTCGCTGTTCACACTGAGGAACCTCGCCGCGAAATGGGAGACATCCCCGCCTTTTCCGGAATGGACCGCGCAGGCACAGGATCTGCGCCGTTTCGCCGATCGTCTCCTCGACGAGGGGCATCGCCGTCTGCCGCCCCAGACGCCGCTCTCCGCCTGGCTTCGCGACAATGAGGAGCGCCTGCGTGGCGATCCCTACCAGCGCGAGAAGAACGAACTCGTGGCGAATCTATTGTTGCCGCTGTTTCAGAGCGACCCGCGGCGCTGGGACGCGCTGTGCTACCTCAACCTCCATCCTGCGGACGGGGGCAACGATCTGCGGCAGTACCTGCGCAACTGGTACGACAACGCCCCGCCGGAACATCGGGACTTCATTTTTTCCGTGCTCGATCTCCTTGGTGTGTCGGAGGTGATTCAGGTCGGCCTCGCCGGGCCGGAAGACGCGCCTTCCGCTGCATCCCGGCTCTCGACGGCACTCGCGGGACAGGCCGGGCGCAGCGGGGAATAGTCAGCCGCAGCGTCGCCGTCGCGCTCAGGCTCAATGCCCTGCCTCGTTTCCAGTTGCTCGCGGCATGCTTCGCGCAGGGTCTGCAGGTCCGGCTCGGTCAGCGTTTCCTTCTCCAGCAGCCGCTTGGCGCCCTGTTCCAGCACGGCGCGCCGCTCGTCGAGCAGCTTCACGGCGCGATCGAAGGCGCCGCCGACGATGCCGCGCACCGCGCAGTCGATCTCGCGCGCCGTTTCCTCGCTGAACGTCTTCTCCTGCGCCGCCGGCATGCCGCCGCCGAGAAACGACTGGCGTTCTTCTTCATAGACCACATTGCCCAGTTTCTCGTGCATGCCGTAACGCATGACGATGGAACGGGCGATGTAGGTGACCTTCTGCAGATCGTCCGCGGCGCCGGTGGACACCTCGCCGAACACGATTTGCTCGGCCGCGCGCCCGCCCAGCAGAACCTGCATCTTGTTCTCCAGCTCCTGGCGCGTCATGAGGAAGCGGTCCTCCGTCGGACGCTGGATGGTGTAGCCCAGCGCGCCGATGCCGCGCGGGATGATGGAGATCTTGTGCACCGGATCTGCGCCCGGCAGCGCCATGGCCACCAGCGCATGCCCCAGTTCGTGATAGGCGACGACCTCGCGCTCGTGCGGGTTGAGCACCCGGTTCTTCTTCTCCAGGCCGGCGACGATGCGCTCCACCGCGGCGGTGAAATCGTCGAGCGCCACCGCCTGCGCCCCGCGCCGCGTCGCCACCAGCGCCGCCTCGTTGCACAGGTTGGCGAGATCGGCGCCGGAGAAGCCGGGCGTGAGGGCGGCGATCTGCTCCAGGCTGACGTCCGGGGCCAGGACGATCTTCTTCACGTGCACCTTGAGGATGGCGATGCGGCCGCTCTTGTCCGGCCGGTCCACCAGCACCTGGCGGTCGAAGCGTCCGGCGCGCAGCAGCGCCGGGTCGAGCACTTCCGGGCGGTTGGTGGCGGCGAGCAGCACCAGGCCCGTGGACGGATCGAAGCCGTCCATCTCCACCAGCAACTGGTTCAGCGTCTGCTCCTTCTCGTCATGGCCGCCCATGCCGAAGGCGCCCCGCGCGCGGCCCAGCGCATCGAGTTCGTCGATGAAGATGATGGCGGGCGCCTTCTGCCGCGCCTGCTCGAACAGATCGCGCACCCGCGCCGCGCCGACGCCGACGAACATTTCGACGAACTCGGAGCCGCTGATGGAGAAGAAGGGCACCCCGGCCTCGCCTGCCACTGCCTTGGCCAGCATGGTCTTGCCGGTGCCGGGCGGTCCCACCAGCAGCACGCCCTTGGGCACGCGTCCGCCCAGCCGGCCGTAGTCCTTCGGATCCTTGAGGAAGCCGACCACCTCCTGCAGTTCATCCTTCGCCTCGTCGACGCCGGCGACATCGTCGAAACTGACGCCGGTCTTGGCTTCGACGTACACCTTGGCCTTGCTCTTGCCGATCGAGAGGAAACCGCCGCCCATGCCCGACTTCTCCGCGAAGCGGCGCATGGCGAAGATCCAGATGGCGACGAAGATCACCGCCGGAATCACCCAGGACGCGATGTCGCGCAGGAACGTGCTCTCCACCACACCGGTGAATTTCACGTCGTACTGGCCGAGATCCTTGGCCAGGCCGGGGTCCACCCGCGTCGTGACGAACTTCTGCCGACCGTCCTGCAGCGGCTTCTTCAGGTCCCCCTGGATGTAGTTGTCGCGGATCGAGATTTCCGCGATCTGTCCGTCCTTGAGCAGGCTCTGGAATTCGCTGTAGGGGATCGGCTCCACCGTCTTCCATTGCACATAGAGGCTGTGCAGCCAGGTCACGGCGAACAGCGCGAAGAGGAAATACCAGATGCTGAACTGGGTTTTCTTTTCCATGATGGTTTCCGATGCGGCGAATTCCTATCACATATGTCCTGCCGGCTTCCGCTTCAAGCCGCCTCGGGCGAAAATGCAGGTGCCTGCGAACCGGGACTCGGCCGCCCGGTCATGGGGATCTCGCCGCGATGGCGCCACTAATGACCGTGGGCCTCGGCCTCCGCATTGCCACGCTGCGCGAGGCGCACGACAAAGCGGGTGCCCTGCCCGGGGTGGCTGAGGACCGTCAATGTGCCACCGTGGCGCTCGACCACGGTCTTGACGATCACCAGTCCCAGGCCGGTACCCTCCTGGCCGCGGGCGCGGGTACTGGCGTAGGGAGAGAACAGTTTCGGCAACTGGTCGGCGGGAATACCCGGCCCGTGGTCCTCGACCGTGAGCGCCCACTCACCTGCCTCCTCTTGCAAGATCAGGCTGACCTTGCTGCGGTCGGGACTGTGCTGGATGGCGTTGTTTAGCAGATTGATGAGCGCCCGGCGCAGCAGCTCGCCATCGCCCTTGCACAGGGCGCGGCCCGGCTCTGCCGCGGAGGCGAACTCGACGTCGATGGCCCGATCGTAGCCCAGGGGCGCGGCTTCCTCGACCGCCTGGGAGCCGAGCACGGCCAGATCGACGCTGCGGAAGCGCTGGGGATCGAGCGCTTCGGCACGGGCCAGCCGCATCACATCGTCGGCCAGGTTGAGTGCGCGGCGCGCCAGTTGCTGAATGCTGTCCAGACTGAACAGATCCTGCCCGTCGGGGTCCTGCATCACGTCGATCATGGAAATGATGGACATGAGGGGCGAGCGCAAGTCGTGGGACAGGTAGCGCATCGTCTCGTCGCGTGCCTTCTGGGCACGGCGCAACTCGGTGATGTCCGACAGGCTGACCACCAGCCCGGACAGGCCCCCCGATTCATCATCCGTGGCAGCGATGCCGACCAGCAGCGGACGGCTATCGGCACTGGCGATCTCGATCTGCCGCGCCAGAATGCTCCAGGAGGCAGCGTCGAGCAGTGAGCCGAGATTAGCGTTGGGCGGCGGTCGCAGGGCACTGAGCAGATCGTTCAGGGTCCGACCGCGTACCGGGCCGGGGACCTCCGTTCCCAGCAGGTCGACGGCCTTGCGGTTGGCGAGCAAGACGCGGCGCGAGGCGTCGGTCACCACCACGCCCACCGGCAGGCTGTCCAGCGCCGCACTGATGAAGCGCTGCGAGCGCCGCCGCGTCTCCACCGCGCTGTGCACCGCGTCGATGCGGCGCTGCAGCGGGTCCGCGCCCGTTCCGGGCGAAGCAGCGGCGCTGAACAAGGCCGGCTCCTGCTCCATCCGGCCCAACTCCGCGTCCAGGTAGCTCTGGGTTGCTTCCAGCCGCCGCCAGCTCCACAGCGGGTAGGCCAACACGCACCCCAGCAGCGCCGCCGACGGTGCGTACCACAGCTCGGCGGCGCGCAGCAGCAGCGCGCTCAGGGCCAGCGTGCCGAGCGCAGCCGCCAGCGCCAGGGTGAGTCCGGCCCGGGGCGAGGTGCGGCGCAGGCCGAGCATCAGCAGCAGCACGCTGAAGGCGGCGAGCGCCGCCGCGGCGGCCGGCGCCAGGGGCCGGAGCAGGATCGGCCGGCGCAGCATGTCGAGCACATTGGCATAGATTTCGACGCCGCTCATCTGCCGCGTGCCGTGTGCCGTCGGTGTCGCGTGGACGTCGCCGAGACCGGCCGCGGTGGCGCCGACGAGCACGATCTTGTCGCGGAAGAAACCGTCGACGACCGCGCCGCGCAGCACATCCGCATAGGGCACGTGCCGGAAATGCCCGGCCGGTCCGGCGTAGGCGATGTTCAGCATGCGGCTTGCGTCCGTCCCCGCGGAAGGGGCTTCAGAGGTGCTGCCGCCCTTTGCCACCTGCCACAGCGCCAGCGCGTAGTGGGGATACTGTTCGGCCCCGATGCGGTACGTCGGCAGTACGCGCCTGATCATGCCATCGGCGTCGATCTCGGCGTGGGCATACCCCAGGGCACGGGCACTCGCGGCCAGCGCCGGCAGCGGCGGCAAACCCTGAATGCGGCGCGGGGGTGCCATGACTGCGGCGATCGGCAGCACCACCTTGCCGCTGCGGCGGATGGCCTGCTCCAGTGCGCTGTCGCCGGCAGGATCGTCCTTGTCAGGCTCGGCGAACATGATGTCCATGCCGACGGCACGGGCGCCGTCCCGCGTCAGGCGCTCCAGCAGCGTCGCATGCACGGCGCGCCGCCACGGCCAGCGCCCGACCTGGGCGATGCTGTCGTCGTCGATCGCGACGATGACGACATCCTCGGGAGCAGGGCGCTGCCACAGCACCGCGGCGCTGTCGTAGAAGGCATGGTCCAGGCGCTCGAATGCCTCGCCCAGGACGCATGCCGCCGTCAGCAGGAGCAGCGCCGCGGTGACGCCGAGCCACTCGCCGTTGATGCGTGCCGGCCGCAGCGCACCCACACTCACAACACCAGGGGCAGCAGGAGCAGCAGCAGCCACCAGGGCCGTGCCGGTACCTCGACGCGCTGGGTTGCCGTATAAGGGCCGACGAAGCCGTCGCGGTCGATGGCGCGCACGCGCATGTAATAGGTGCCGGCCGCCGGGCGCTCCAGCGCCGTGCGCGGCTCGGTGAGGCTGCGCACTTCGATCGGATCGGCGAAAGTCTCGTCTCGCGCCAGTTGGAACTCGAAGCGCTGCCCCGACTCCGCCGGCCAGGAAAAGGCAATGCGTTCGCCCTCCAGCATCGGCGCATCCGGCGCCGCCGGGGACGGGTGCAGAACGAAGCGCTGCGCATCGCCGAAGGGGCCGCGCTGGCCGTCGGCGCGCACGCTGGCGACGCGCCAGAAATATTCGCCCGGTTCGAGCCGGCCGGGCGGGGTCAGCTCGGTCGCACGCAGCCCGGTCTGCTGCTGCAGGATGCGTTCGAAGCTGGCGTCGGCGGCGAGCTGAAGCAGGTAGCTGTCCGCCTCCACCATCGCCGCCCAACGCAGCGTCGCGGCGTCCCCGCGCACTTTGGCGCCGTCCGCCGGTGCAGACGGAAAGGGGGGTTCGGGCCGGGCGCGCAGGGCGATCTGCTTGACCGCGTCCTTCCCTTCCAGGCCCAGCGCATCGATGCCGCGCACCCGCAGGTGGTAGTCCCCGTCCGGCAGGCCACCGAATCTGGCCTCCGGGAAGTCCACCACTTTCTCGCCGCGCATGGCGTGGAACGTGGCGTCGGCCGCGAGCTGGACGCGGTAGGCGCGCGCTGCGGCCAGCGCCGCGAAGCGCAACTGCATTGTCACCCGCTCCTGACGCGGCGCCACGCCGTCCAGATCGGGCGCGGCCAGCAGCGGGCGCGGCAGCGGCAGCGCGCGTCCGGCCACCGCCACCAGGCCAAAGCCTGCGCCGACGGCACGCTCCGGCTGCCGGCCGGAACCCACAGCCACGGTCCCTTCGGTCACTTCCACCCGCGCCAGCCCGCCGTCCTCGGCCTGCGCCCGGTAGTGCGTGCCGCGGATGCTGATAGTGGCGCCGGGCGTTCTCAGTTGCTGGACCGATCCCCGGCCTCCCGGCTTGGGCACCAGCGCATCGATGCGACCCTGTTCGAGCCTGAGTCTGGAGTCGGTGATGCCGGCAGCGGCACGCCGCTGCAGGGCATCAAGATGCAGGCGGCTGCGCGGCTGCAAGGTGAGATGGGTGCCGTCGGCGAGTTCGATGGTGAGGTAGCCGTCGTCGCCAGTGGCCAATTCGGTGCGCGGTTCGATGCGCTCACCGACCGCCACCGGCCGGCTGCCCGCGCTCGCGGTCCCGACCACCTGGGACACCGTCGCCGGGACGGACTCGCGCCGCAGCAGCCCGACCGGAATGCGCAGCGTCGCACCGGCGGGCATGCGGTACGGATCGTCGATGCGATTGATGCGGCGCAGCCGCATCCAGTCTGCGGGCCGTTCCAGCATCTGCTCGCCGATACCGATCAGGGTATCGCCGCGCCGGATCTCGTAGGTCACCTCCTGTGCCAGGCCGGCGGCGGACCAGGCGGCGGACAGTGCGGTGACAACCAGGGCGGCAGCCGGCGCCGCGCGGCAGCGAAATGGACGTGCGAATGTCATTGGAGGTGTTGTGGCCGGCCGTCTCGGCGACAGGCCGGCGTTCGGACAATCCGTGCGTCATTATGCACGATGCGGGGTATGGGGCCAAGGCACGGATCGCGGGGAACGGGAGTTCGACCAGCGACCGCGGCGCGCGCCGATCGAAACGGGCGCGGCGCTTCAGCCGCGAGGTGCGATACCCAGCGGCGACTGGCCGAGCGGTACCGCACCGGCGGCGCCGTCCTGATGTGCGATTTCCTGCTGCTGCAGCGCCCACATCTGGGCGTAGGTGCCTTCGCGCGTGAGCAGGTCCTGGTGCGTGCCGCGCTCGACGATGCGGCCCTGGTCCAGCACCAGGATCTGGTCCGCATTCATCACCGTGGACAGGCGGTGGGCGATGACCAGCGTGGTGCGTCCGACGGCGGCCTGCTCCAATTCCGCCTGGATCGCCTTCTCGGTCTTGGAGTCCAGCGCCGAGGTGGCCTCGTCGAAGATCAGGATCGGCGGATTTTTCAGCAGCGCGCGGGCGATCGCCACCCGCTGCTTCTCCCCGCCGGAGAGCTTGAGCCCGCGCTCGCCGACCGTGGTGTCGTACCTGTCCGGCAGCGACTCGATGAACTCGTGGATGTGAGCCGATTTCGCCGCCGCGATCACTTCCTCGCGCGGCGCTTCGGGCCGGCCATACTGGATGTTGTAGAAGATGCTGTCGTTGAACAGGACGGTGTCCTGCGGCACGATGCCGATCGCCGCGCGCAGGCTGGCCTGCGTCAGTTGGCGGATGTCGTGGCCGTTGATGCGCACGCAGCCGGCCTGCACGTCGTAGAAGCGGAATAGCAGGCGCGACAAGGTGCTCTTGCCGGAACCCGAGTGGCCGACCACCGCCACCGTGCGCCCCGACGGTATCGTGAAATCGACGTCGAACAGGATCTGGCGCTTCGCCTCGTAGGAAAAGCCGACATGTTCGAAGCGCACTTGGCACGCGCCGGGTTCCAGAATGCGGGCGTCGGGCGCGTCCTGCACCTCCCGGTTCTCGTGAAGCAGGCCGAACAGTCGCTCGATGTCGGTGAGCGCCTGGCGGATCTCGCGGTAGAGCACGCCGAGGAAGTTGAGCGGGATGTAGAGCTGCATCATGAAGGCGTTCACCAGCACGATGTCGCCCAGCGTCATGCTGCCCTGGGTGACGTGGCTGGCGGCGCGCCACATCATGGCGGTGACGCCGCAGGCGATGATCAGCGCCTGTCCGACGTTGAGGAAGGACAGGGAAAACTGGCTCTTCACCTGGGCCGCCTCCCACTTCAGCATCTGCGCGTCGTAGCGCCGCGCCTCGAAGTCCTCGTTGTTGAAATACTTCACCGTCTCGTAGTTGATGAGGCTGTCAACGGCGCGGGTGTTGGCGGCGGAGTCGTGCTCGTTGGCCTCGCGCCGCAGGTGGGTGCGCCAGTTGGTGACGATCACCGTAAAGCTGATGTAGCAAACGAGCGTCACGCCGGTGATGATGGCGAAGGCGGGTTCGTACTTGGTCAGCAGGATGCCCAGCACCAGGCTGATCTCCACCAGCGTCGGCAGGATCGAATACAGGGTATAGCTGATGAGGGACCCGATGGAGCGGGTGCCGCGCTCGATGTCCCGCGTCAGCCCACCGGTCTGGCGCTCCAGGTGGAAGCGCAGGGACAGGGCGTGCAGATGGCGGAACACCTGCAGCGCGATGTTGCGTACCGCCTGCTGGGTGACGCGGGCGAAGATGATCTCGCGCAGTTCGGTGAACAGCGAAACCGAGAAGCGCAGCACGCCATAGGCCAGCAGCGCCGCCGCCGGGATGACCAGCACCGTCTGCTCGGGCGTGATGGTGAGGGCGTCCACCACCTGCTTGAAGACGAGCGGGACGCTGACGTTGGCCAGCTTGGCGCCGATCAGGCAGGCCAGCGCGAAGATCACCCGGCCGCGGTAGGCCCAGATGTAGGGGAACAGGGTCTTGACGGTGTTCCAGCCGGGGCGTTCGCTGGCGGCAGCGGGGCGGGGAAGGGCGGCGGAAGCGGAGGCAGCGTAGCGGCGCATCGCCCGATTCTACCGAACAAGGTCACGCGGCACCGCATGCCGGGTCGGCGCGTCGCTCCGGCAGGCGGCCGCGTTCGCCGCCGGAGCCGATGGGCGGGGCGCTGCGGCAATATGTCGCAGAACCCATGTCGCTGATTTGATTGTGGATGTAGGAGTTTGTCCGACACCGATTGCGAATTCGCAAGGACCACCGTTCGGCACGCAAATACTCTGACCATGCAGTGATCGACCGGCTTTCATCGGACCTCACGCGGTTGGGGTTTTGGGGCGCGGGAGCCGGCCGGTCATCGTCGAGATCGAGTCCACGCGGTGCGCACCGCCTGCTCGCCCGCCGTCTCGTCCGCTTGCCACACTCACGCCATATCGTTCCCAAGCCTGCTTGCCAGACTCGTCGGTGCATTGCGACACGCCTCGCGCCGACCCCTGCGGCACTATGTCGCAGGGCCTATGGGTTTGATTTCGTTGTTGCTGTAGGAATTTGTCCGATGGCCAATTGCGAAATCGCAAGGGCAATTGCCGTGTCCGCGGGTTCAATGCGGAAAACAGTAATTAAGAAAAGAAGCAGGCTCTGATTTTCATCGATCCGCGACGCAAGAAAAGTCATGCCCGAGCCCATCGGGCAACAAAGCGGAGGTTCCCGTCATGAAATCGCTACGCTCCCGCCTGGCCGGACGCGCACTGCCGGCGCCGCTGGCCGCTTCCCTGGTGGTCGGATTGGGCCTGGGTGTCATGGTACTTGCCGAAGCCGGCACATCCACGCTCGCTCCCGCCCACGATTTCCACTACGACCCGGTCCACCAGACCTACACCGTCGATGGCGAGACGGTGACCGTGGCCGCTGTCAAGCGCGACGTCTCCGGCGCCCTGTGCTCGAAATGCCACGCCGAGGCGGTGGGTCAAACTCAAGGCCTCCGTGCATTTCACGACCCAGTCGCCGACGCAGCGGATCATGTTTCCCGGCGGCGGCAGCCACGGCATGCTGGACCGGGCCTGCGGCCTGCCGGGCAGTTCGGCGATGGTGAACTACGTTTCCGATCCCAATCTGGCCGAATGCGGCAAGTGCCACGTCGGGCGCTACCTGCCGGTGATGCAGGCCGCGTTCGAGTTTGCGTTCGCCACGGCCCGCCTGCCCAACGCCGCCGGGCAGGCGGAGCGCATCGTGAACGCCGGACTCGATTGCCTCATCTGCCATTCGGCCCAGTACAAAGCGGTCCCCAACGGTCAGTTGGCGTCGGTCGCCGGTTATGCCAAGCCTGGTGCCGAAGCTCCGGTCCCCGCCGGATTCCCGCGCGTCGCCCATGACGACGGCGACTTCGACCAGGACGGCGGGCCCGATCCGATGCTGGACAGAACCGGCGACGGAATTGCGGACGTTCCCCTCATGATGGATACCGACGGCGACGGCATGCCGGACGCACCCTGGCCCACCATCGCCCAGGACCGCAGCCCGCAGGCCGTGCTTTCCGTCGGAGCCACCAGCGAGAAGACCTGCCTGCGCTGCCACGAACACGCCCGCACCGGCTACAAGCGCGCCACCCTGTTCGCCGCCGGCTACGACGTGCACGCCACGGCGACCTCCGGGCCGTTTGCCGGTGCCAAGAATCGCTGCACGGTGTGCCATACGGCGTCCGACCACAAGTTCGCCCGCGGCCACAACGTCGGCGGGGATCTCGCTGCGGCGGACTATCCGCCGCCGGCGATTGGCGTGGTGCCCGGCGTGTCCGACCCGACCGATGTTTCCTGCGTCCAGTGCCACGATCCGGGCCGGCTGACCGGGCAGGTGCATTCGACGCGCCACATCGACAAGATCGCCTGCGAAACCTGTCACATCCCGGCCAGCGGCGGCATCGCCTACTCGCTGTACGGCCAGGGCGGGCATCTGCTGTTCGGCCGCAACGACAAGGGCCGGGACACCAAGTTGATCACTGCCGACCACACCTGGGCCGAGGACGCGGCGGACATCGCCGCCGACTTCGAGGCCTACCGCATGCGCCCGACCCTGGTCTGGTTCAACGGCGGCGCCTCGTTCCTGGCGCAGACCCTGGCGGTGCGCGGCTCGCTCAATGCCAAGATCACACCCTTCAAGCCGATGGCCAACGGCATGGTGTTCGACGCCCGCTTCTTCCGCAACGAAACCGTGACCAACGCGCTGGGCGTTCCCTACAACGCCTACTCGATGTACCGGTTTTACGCCAACGGTTCCAATGCCGAGGTGTTCTCGGCGCTCAAAATGCTGGATCTGACGCCGAACGAGGTGCGTGGCATCAACCTGATGGACCTCATGCCGCCGCCCCCGCCGCTTCAGGCGGACCCGCGGCGCCAGGCGATGGCCATGATGCTGCTGTTCCCGAACATGCTGCAGTTCGACAAGCAGACCTTCAGCTTCGAGCACTATCTGGTCGGCGCCAACTCGCCCTGGGATCGGAACCGGGACGGCATCATCGACGCCGGTCTGCCCTTCACCTTCGACATGCTCAAGGCCGCCAACATGGGTCTGGCGAAGTTCCAGGGCTTCAACCAGCCGATGCGCCTGCCGCCGGACTACCAGTGGTATCCGTTCCTGGATTCGGTATCGCAGCCGATCACCATGAAAGTGCCGGACGAGAGCCTGATCCGCATGTTCCTGCAGATGCAGGGAGCTTCCGATGCCGCCACCCGCTACTACCCGGCCTTTTCCAACGGCGTGACGCTGGGCGGTCACGGCGTGCGGCCGAAGGAGCAGGCGCTGGGCGCCGGAAGGCAGGGCTGCATGGACTGCCACGGCGAGGGCGGCGCGCTCACCACCCCGGTGCCGGTCACGCGCAAGGTCCTGTCCGACCTCGGCATGGGCATGAAGGGCGAGATGCCGCTGTACCAGTGGAAGTTCTACAACGCACGGGCGCTGATCGATCTCGGACTGCATACCAGGGACGAGGATATCGCCGCCGGCCGCGCCAGCGTGGATATCGACGGCAGGCTGGACTACGTGCGGCTGAGCGGCAAGCAACTGCTGCTCAACTGGTTCGTGCCCAACGCGCCCGGCGGCTACCTGCCGGCCGATCACGCCGCCGTGTTGAAAGGCACCGGACTCAAGGCCGCCGATCTGGCGATCAAGGGCGGTGCCTGGATGGCGGTGCTGGAGCCGGTGGTGGACTACGTGCCGAACTACCTGGCGCTGGGCTACTCGCGCGACGAGGTGATATTCCGCCGTCGCCGTTAGGCCGATGTCGGCGCCGCCCCTTTGCCTCCGATGGCGGAGGCTGGGGGCGGCGCAACCGCCGTGCGTGGTGTTCGCTGCTAGCCGGAGGCGAGGCTCGTCAGGCCGGGAACGTCGATTGCGACGCGCTGCGGATCTGCCGCAGGCCGGATCAGACCGCCGCGCCGGAACTCCGCGGTGACGCGGCTCGCCGTTTCCATGGTCATGCCGAGCAGGGCGCCGATTTCGTCGCGCATCGGCAGCAGGCACTCGCGGCCGCCCTCCCGATCCGCCAGATGGAGGAGCAGGCGTGCCACGCGCGTGTGGGCGCTGCCGGTGGATAGTTCGGTCAGGAACAAATCCGCGGAATCGAGTTCCGCCTGCATCACGGTCATCACCCGTTCGACGAACTGCGGTTCGGACTTCTCTTGGCCGAGGATCACCTGCGCCGGCACGCGGCAAAGCGCTGTGTCACCCAGGGCGACGGCGGTGTGGCGATAGGGTTTCGCGGACAAGGCCTCGAGGCCCAGGGTGTCGCCTTTGCCTGCCAGGCGCACGATGCGTTCGTCCCCGGCCGCCGAATAGCGAACCAGTTTCATCAGGCCATAGCGCACGAGGAACACATACTCGGCCGTATCGCCCAAGCCGTAGAGGGTCTCTTGCGGCGCCACCTGGACGATGCGGAAGCCGTCGATCAGGTAGGCCCGCTGGCGGCGGAATGCGCCCGAGAACAGCCCCACCGACTCGGCCGGGCACGCGACGCAGTCGCCTGCCGTTGCCGGCCGCAACTTCTGCATGCCGATGATGCGACGTGGGTTGGTCATGACCTGCCGGAAAGCTGGTTGCGTCGGGCAAAGCGTCAGGGGAATGCAAGCAATCTATCACGCTTGTCCGCGGTCGGAAGTGACGCAGTCAACGCTGCTACCCCGTCCTGGTGCGTCCGGCCCTGCCACGGAACCCATCCTGCCGCACCGTTCGACCCCGCACCGGCCGGCGGCGGAAAGTAGGCGCGCCTCTCTAATTCTGCGGTTGACAGTGAAGCGATAAAACGTATGATTCAAACGTACGTTTGAGTTTCCGGGGGGCAGGTGACGGCGGTCGAAGTCAACGCCAATGGCGACACGCGCGGCCGCATTCTCGACGCGGCGGAGGCGCTGTTCGTCGAGCACGGCTTCGAGGCGACCTCGATGCGCACCATCACCGCCACCGCGGGGGTCAACCTGGCCGCAGTGAATTACCACTTCGGCAGCAAGGAGGCGTTGATCCAGGAGGTGTTCCGGCGCCGCCTGACGTGGCTCAACCGGGAGCGGTTGCGGGCGCTGGACGCTTTCGAGAGCGAGGCGCAGGGCGCGCCGCTGAAGCCGTCGCAAATCGTCGAGGCTTTTTTCGGCACGGCGTTGCGCTTGGCGGCGGACGTGCAGCACGGCGGCCACCGTTTCATGCGCCTGCTGGGCCGGACCTACACCGATCCGGCGCGGTTCGTGCGGACCTTTCTGGCCGAGGAGTACGCCGACGTGGTGGATCGTTTTTCCGTCGCCCTCTTCCGGGCTCTGCCGGACGTGCCGCGGGAGGAGATCCTGTGGCGCTTCCACTTCATGCTCGGCGCCATGGCTTATGCCCTGGCGGGCACGGATGCGCTGCAGATCATGGACGGCAAGGTGGACGAGGACGATCCGCAGGCGGTAGCACCGCGATTGATGTCGTTTCTGTTGGGCGGGTTGCGCGCGCCGCTGCCCGAGATGGTGCAACAAGAACGCGGTTCCGGGGAAAGCCCGGGCGCCGCGCACCACGCGCCGCAAAGCGGTGTGATGCGGCCGGCGCCGGGCGCGCCGGTGTCGAAGACGGGGCAACGGCGTCGGGACAGATGCCGAACAAACATAGGAGACAACGATGATTTGGCTGATCCTCTCCCTGCCTGTGGCAGTTGCGGCGCTCGCGTACCTGCGGGCGCCGCTTTTTATCTGGACACTGGCAGGTGCGTTCTGGCTCGCGCTTGCCGCCGTTCTCGGCCATTGGCCGATGGCGGCGGGAGTGGCGGTGTTCGCCGTCTACATTGCGCTGGCCGCGCTGTTCAATGTCAAGCCGCTGCGCCGGGCAATGGTCAGCAAGCCGCTGCTCGGCTTCTACCGCAAGATTCTGCCGCCGATGTCCCAGACCGAGCGCGAGGCGCTGGAGGCGGGCACCGTGTGGTGGGAGGGAGACCTGTTTCGCGGCAAGCCCGACTGGAACAAGCTGCTCTCGCTCCCGCAGCCCACGCTCACGGCGGAGGAGCAATCGTTCCTCGACGACGAGACCGAGCAGTTGTGCGCCATGACGAACGACTGGGAAAGCAGCCACGTCCTGTACGATCTGCCGCCCCAGGTATGGCAGTTCATCAAGGACAAGGGCTTCCTCGGCATGATCATTCCGCGCAAGTACGGCGGCAAGGAGTTCTCGGCCTACGCCCATTCGCAGGTGATCACGAAGCTGTCCACACGCTGCAGCGCGGCGGCGGTGACCGTGATGGTGCCCAACTCTCTGGGACCGGCGGAACTGCTGCTGCATTACGGCACCGACGAGCAGAAGAGCCACTACCTGCCGCGGCTGGCGAAGGGCCAGGAGATCCCCTGCTTCGCCCTGACCTCGCCCCACGCCGGCTCCGACGCCGCTTCGATCCCCGATTCCGGCATCGTCTGCAAGGGCCTGTGGCAGGGTAAGGAAACGGTCGGCATGCGCGTCACCTGGGACAAGCGCTACATCACGCTGGCGCCGGTGGCGACGCTGCTGGGCCTGGCGTTCCGCCTCTACGACCCCGAGCGCCTGATCGGCGACACCGAAGACCTCGGCATCACCTGCGCCCTGGTGCCCACCAACCATCCCGGCGTGATCATCGGCCGCCGCGCCTTGCCGCTCAACGCCGTGTTCCAGAACGGTCCGACCCAGGGCAAGGACGTCTTCATGCCGCTGGAGTGGATCATCGGCGGTCCGAAGATGGCGGGGCAGGGCTGGCGCATGCTCATGGAATGCCTGGCGGCGGGCCGCTCGATCTCGCTGCCCGGATCCAACACCGGAATGCAGAAGCTCGCAGTACGTTCCGTCGGCGCCTACGCCCGGGTGCGCAGCCAGTTCAAGATGCCCATCGGCAAGTTCGAGGGCATCCAGGAACCGCTGGCGCGCATGGGCGGCTACCTTTACATGTCCGACGCTGCCCGCGTCATGACGGCCGGCGCCATCGACCTGGGCGAGAAGCCCTCGGTCGTGTCGGCCATCGTCAAGTACCACGTGACCGAGCGTGCGCGCCAGGTCGTCAATGACGGCATGGACGTCATCGGCGGCAAGGGCATCTGCCTTGGGCCGCAGAACTTCCTCGGCCGCGCCTACCAGCAGATCCCGGTGGGAATCACCGTGGAGGGCGCCAACATCCTGACCCGCAGCCTGATCATCTTCGGCCAGGGCGCGATCCGCTGCCATCCCTACGTGCTGAAGGAGATGGAGGCGGCGCGAGCTTCCGGCGATCCGGCGCAGCGGGCACGGGCGCTGGAGCAGTTCGACGAGGCGATCTTCTCGCACCTCGGCTTTACCGTGTCGAACGCGGCGCGTACCTTCATTCTGGGCCTCACCGGTTCGCACTATGTCTCGCTGCCGAAGAACATCGCGCCCGAAACGCGGCGCTATTACCAGCAGCTCACCCGCTTCTCCGCGGCCTTCGCCTACATCGCCGACATCTCGATGGTGGTGATCGGCGGCGACCTCAAGCGCAAGGAGAAGATCTCGGCGCGGCTGGGCGACATCCTGTCCTACATGTATCTGTGCTCGGCCACCCTCAAGCGCTACGAGGCGGAGGGACGCCAGGCGCAGGATGCACCCCTGATGCACTGGTCGATCTGGGACGCCATGTTCAAGGCGCAGAACGCCCTCGAAGGTGCCATCTCCAACTTCCCGCAGGCCTGGTCCAGATGGTGGCTGAAGCGCGTCATCTTCCCGCTGGGGCGCCCCTATGTCGTGCCTTCCGACAAGCTGGGCGGGCTGGTGGCGGATCTGCTGATCAGCCCGTCCGCCACCCGCGATCGCCTCACCGCCGGCATGTACGTGCCGCGCGACGAGAACGATCCGGTCGGCGCATTGGAACTGGCCCTGGAAGCCACGCTGCAGGCGGAGGAGATCGAAGCCAGGATGCGCGCCGCGCAGAAGGCGCGCCGGGTGGCCGGACGCACGCCGGAGGAACTCGTCACCGCCGCCTTCGACGCCGGCGTCATCACCGCTGCCGAGCGCGCCCTGCTGCTCCGGCGCGACGAACTGCGCAACAAGGTGATCCGGGTGGATGACTTCCCGATGGACTTCGGTCCGGAGCGCAAGGTCGAAGCGCCGCGGCAGCGCGCGGCTGCCTGACAAACGTCCACCGCCAAGGCGCCAAGTACGCCAAGGTTCCCGGCTGTTCCCGGGTGCCTTGGCGGTGAAAGGAATTTCATGATGAGCATCCCACCTGTGTATGTGGTCGATGGTGCGCGCACGCCTTTCCTCAAGGCGCGCAACGCCCCCGGCCCCTTTGCGGCCAGCGACCTGGCCACCGCCTGCGGCCGGGCGCTGCTGGCGCGCCAGCCGTTCGAGGCGGATGCGCTGGACGAGGTGATCCTCGGCTGCGCCAGTCCCTCCCCGGACGAAGTCAACATCGGCCGCGTCGTCACCCTGCGCATGGGCTGCGGCGACAAGGTGCCGGGCTGGACCGTGATGCGCAACTGCGCCAGCGGCATGCAGGCGCTCGATTCGGCCATCGCCAACATTCAGGTCGGCCGCTCGCGGCTGGTGCTGGCGGGCGGCGTCGATGCCCTGTCCCATGCGCCGCTGCTCTTTTCCGACGCCATGGTGCGCTGGCTGTCCGGCTGGTATGCGGCGAAGAGCTTCGGCCATCGCGCCCAGGCCCTGGCCCGTTTCAGGCTCGGCTACCTGGCGCCGGTGATCGGCATCATGAAAGGACTCACCGATCCGGTGGTGGGTCTGCTGATGGGCCAGACCGCGGAAAACCTGGCCTACCGCTTCGGCATCACGCGCGAGCAGATGGACCGGTTTTCCGTGCGCAGCCACCAGCGCGTGGCGGCGGGAATCGATGCCGGCCATTACGGCGAGATCGTTCCCCTCGTCGGCAGCGATGGCGCGGTGTACCCGGAGGACGACGGCCTGCGGCGTGATTCCTCGATGGCGGGATTGGCCAAGCTCAAACCGTTCTTCGACAAGAAATACGGCAGCATCACGCCGGGGAACTCCTCGCAGATCACGGACGGCGCCGCCTGGCTGCTGCTGGCTTCCGCGGAGGCGGTGCGACAATACGGCTTGGCACCGCTGGGCCGCATCGTCGACTCCCAGTGGGCTGCCCTCGATCCGGCGCAGATGGGCCTCGGTCCGGTGCATGCATCGACGCCGATCCTGCAGCGCCACGGACTGGGTCTGAACGACCTCGATGCCTGGGAGATCAACGAGGCCTTCGCCGCCCAGGTGCTGGCCTGTCTCGCTGCGTGGAAGGACGATGCCTACTGCCGCGATCAGCTCGGTGTCGACGGCGCGCTCGGGGAGATCGATGCCGACCGGCTCAACGTGGACGGCGGTGCCATCGCTCTCGGCCATCCGGTAGGCGCGAGCGGCGCACGCATCGTGCTGCATCTGCTCCAGGTGCTGAAGCGAAGCGGGGGCAAGCGCGGCATCGCCAGCATCTGCATCGGCGGCGGTCAGGGCGGCGCGATGCTGGTGGAAACCACGAACTGACCTCTCGGGCGCCAAGGTCCGCCGGCGAGTCGATCTTGCCGTCCTTGGCGTCTTGGCGGTGAAAGGGACGCGTTGTGGATATGACGAACTGGAAACTCGAACGCGACGCCGAAGGCATTGCCTGGGCGACGCTGGACTGCGCCGGAGCCAGTACCAACACGCTGTCGCAGGCGGTGATGGCGGAACTGGCCGCGCTGCTGGACGAGCTGGAACGGCGGCCGCCGCTGGCCCTGGTGTTCCGCTCCGGCAAGGAGGCGGGATTCATTGCCGGCGCCAACATCGAGGAATTCACGCAACTCGATACGGCGGACAAGGCGACGGAATTGGTGCGGCGCGGCTGGGACCTGTTCAACCGGCTGGCGGCGGTGAACTACCCGACGCTGGCCCTGATCCGCGGCCATTGCATGGGCGGCGGGCTGGAACTGGCACTGGCGTGCCGCTATCGGGTCGCCGTCGATGAGCCGGGAACGCGGCTGGCCTTGCCCGAAGTGATGCTGGGCATCGTGCCGGGGTGGGGCGGCATGCTGCGCCTGCCGCGCACGGTCGGCCCGGCGGCGGCGCTGGACATGATGCTCACCGGCAGGGGCGTCGATGCGCGCCGGGCCAAACGCATGGGACTGGTGGACGAATGCGTGCCGACGCGCGTCATGGCCAATGCCGCCCGCATGGTGGCGACTTCCGGCCGCGCGCCGCGCCGTCTGCCATGGCTGCAGGCGCTGCTCAACCGCCGCCCGCTGCGCGCCCTGGTGGCGGACAGAGCGCGCGAGCAGGTGGGCAAGCGCGCCCGCCGCGAACACTATCCGGCGCCCTACGCCATCCTGGACATGTGGGAGAACTACGGTGGCAACGCGCTGGCGGTGCCGGCCGCCAAGCCGACCTCCCTCGCCGCCATCATTGCTTCGCCCACGACGCAGAACCTGGTGCGCGTGTTCTTCCTGCAGGAGCGCCTGAAAGGCTTCGGCAAGAGCGACGGCACGAGCGGCGAGTTCGCGCCGCGCCATGTTCACGTCATCGGCGCCGGCACCATGGGCGGCGATGTCGCCGCCTGGTGCGCGCTGCGCGGCATGAGCGTCACGCTGCAGGACCAGAACGTGGAGCGCATCGCGCCGGCGGTGAAGCGGGCGGCGCAGATGTATGCCAGGCGCTTCCGCAGCGATCGCCGGCAGGCGCGCCTCACCCTGGACCGCTTGATTCCCGATCCGCAGGGCAGCGGCGTGCGCCATGCCGACGTGGTGATCGAGGCCATCTTCGAGAACTTGGAGGCGAAACAGAAGTTGTTCGCCGCTCTCGAACCGCAGCTCAAACCCGGCGCCGTGCTGGCGACCAACACCTCCAGCCTGCGGTTGGAAGACATCGGGCAGGCGCTGCAACGGCCCGAGCGGCTGATCGGCATCCACTTCTTCAACCCGGTGGCGAAGATGCCATTGGTGGAAGTGGTGAGCAGCGCCAACACCGATGCGCAGGTGGCCAAGCGCGGCATGGCTTTCGTGCGCAAGATCGACAAGCTGCCCTTGCCGGTGAAGAGCGCACCGGGCTTTCTGGTCAATGCCGTGCTCGGTCCCTACCTGCTGGAGGCGATGCGTTGCGTCGATGAAGGCATCGCGCCGGAGGCGGTGGACCAGGCAGCGCTCGGTTTCGGCATGCCGATGGGACCGATCGAACTGGCCGACACCGTGGGCCTGGACATCGCCGTGGCGGCGGGCAAAGGTCTGACCGGCGCCGCGACGTCGGCGCCGCAGCGGTTGCTCAGCCTGGTGGACGGCGGGCATCTGGGCAAGAAGACAGGCCGCGGCTTCTATGTCTGGAAGGACGGCAAGGCGCAGAAGGGGAAGGCCGGGCCGGTGCCCTTCGGCCTGGCGGAGCGCATCGTCAAGCCGCTGTTGGAGGCGACGCAGCGCTGCGTCGATCAGGGCGTGGTGGCGGATGCCGATCTTGCCGACGCCGGGGTGATCTTCGGCACCGGCTTTGCGCCTTTCACCGGCGGGCCGCTGAATCTCGTGCGGAGCCGGAGTGCGGCCACGGCGAAGCAGGCGTCGGCGGCTGCAGGCAAAGCGGAGCCGCCGAAACTCGTCAGGGCGGCGTAGGATGCGGCGCGCGCATCGGGGATCGGCGGGCACGGCCCGCCCTACGGCGCGACCTTCGAGCGACAAGCTTCGTAGGGCGGCCCGCGGCCGCCGAACCGACCCGGCGGGCACGGCCCGCCCTACGGCGCGACATTCGAGCGACAAGCTTCGTCGGACGGCCCGCGGCCGCCGAACCGACTTGGCGGGCACGGTCCGCCCTGCAGTGCGGCATTGGAACGACGAAGGGGGCGCATGAACGGGGAGGTGATCCGGGTTCCCGAAGGCAAGCTGCCGGAGTTGCGGCTGATGGCGATGCCCGCCGACACCAATCCATCGGGCGACATCTTCGGCGGCTGGATCATGGCCCATGTGGACCTGGCGGGCGGCGTCGCGGCGATCCGCCGCTCGCGCGGCCGGGTGGCGACGGTGGCGGTGAACTCCTTCCTCTTCAAGCAGCCGGTCTCCGTCGGCGACGTGGTGAGCTTCTACACCACCATCGTCAAGGTCGGCCGCACCTCCCTCACGGTGGACGTGGAGGTCTTCGCCGAGCGCTGCCCGTCCGCGCCGATCACGGTCCGCGTGACGGAGGCCACCCTCACCTATGTAGCCCTTGATGCAGAAGGAAAAAAGCGCGAAGTGCCGCCTGTTGCATGAACGCAACAGGGACATGGAAGAGCACATATCGAGCGGAACGGCAAGCGTAGAATCGGCGCGTTAGTCGTGGGTCCAGTCCTTGACTAAGCGATCGATGAGTCACTCTAGGGAGGAGTAAGGCAATGAATGAGAAACGAATGATGGTTCGCGCCATCCCGATGTTGGTTGCCGCAGCGTTTTCAGGTTATGCCGGTGCCGCCGGATTCCAGTTGTGGGAGCAAAATGCCAGCGGTCTGGCCACTGCCTACGCGGGTTCCGCAGCGATCGCCGACAATGCCAGCACTATTTTCTTCAACCCGGCTGGCATGACGAAACTGCAGCCGCGCGAGTTCTCGGTGGGCCTCGCCGCCGTGCGCCCGAGTTTCGAGTTCACCAACAGCGGGTCGCTGGCAGCTCCCGGGGTTCCGCTCACCGGATCCAATGGCGGCGACGCCGGCGACTGGGCGGCGATTCCGAACGGATATCTGTCGTGGGCACTGACCAAGGACCTCTACCTCGGCATCGGACTGGGTGCTCCGTTTGGGCTGGCGACGGAGTACAGCAGCGACTGGGTCGGGCGCTTCCAGTCCGTGAAGTTCGAGATCGAGACGATGAACATCAATCCGTCGATCGCGTTTCGGGTAAACGACATGGTATCGCTCGGCTTCGGCTTGAGCTGGCAGAAGATCGATGCAACCTACGAGCGCCAGGCGGCGGTCCTGAACGCCGCCACGCGCGCCACCCAGGTCAAGCTGGATGCGGACGACGACAGCTGGGGTTGGAACATCGGCGCGCTGTTCGACATTTCTCCCACCACGCGGGTGGGGATGTCCTATCGCTCTACCGTCGAATACACCTTGGATGGAACGCTCACATCGACCAACCAGTTGGTGTCGCCCAACGTGAACGCCAAGGCGGACCTCGAGGTGCCGGACATGTTCATCCTCAGCTTGGCGCAGACCTTGAGCGACCAATGGCAGATGGTGGGCGACGTGTCGTGGACCGGATGGAGCAGCGTACAGAAGGTCAGCATCATTCGCACCAGCTCGGGCGGAACGCCGACGACCCAGACCGGGTTGACGGCACAGACGCTGGATGCAGACTTCCAGGATACGTGGCGCGTGGCGCTGGGCGGGATCTACAAATACAATCCGGAATGGGCGTTCAAGTTCGGCATCGCCTGGGATCAGACGCCGGTGCAATCCGATCAGCAGCGGCTGGTTTCGCTGCCCGACAACGATCGCATCTGGTTCACGGGCGGTGCGCAATGGAACCTGAGCAAGGCGTCGCGACTCGATCTGGGTGCCGCATATCTGTATATCGGCGACACCGACATCGACAACAATCAGATCGCCTTGGGACGTGGCCGCGTCATCGGCAGCTACGATTCGTACGTCTTGATCCTGGGCGCCCAGTACTCGATGAGCTTCTGATCACCACGCCCGCGGCGGGTTTTCCTGCCGCGGGTTTTTTTTGGCATATACTTCATACAAACGTTTGATTCATTCGGGCCGTGCGTCGCCGGGGGCGGGCGATACCGGCGGCAACTCTCGACAAGCAGGAGGCAGCATGAGCAACTTCATAGTGCGAAAGGTGGCAGTGCTGGGCGCCGGCGTGATGGGGGCGCAGATCGCTGCACACTGCGCCAATGCCGACGTGCCGGTGATCCTGTTCGATCTCGCGGCAAAGGAAGGCGCGCCGGAGCGCGGAGCAGGGGCCCCGCGCAGCGGGGATGCGACCGCGGAGGCACGGGTCAAGACCGCGGAATTGACCGGCACGCCTCCGCCCGCTTCCGGGTCGCACCTACCGGCTACGCCGGCAGGCACTGCTCCGCCGTCCGCGGTCGACCCGAACGGCATCGTGAAACGAGCGCTGGACGGCTTGAAGAAGCTCGAGCCGGCGCCGCTGGCGGCGAAGGAGCGGGTCGCCTACATCGACGCCGCCAACTACGAGCAGCACCTCGAACTGTTGCGCGGCTGCGATCTCATCATCGAGGCCATCGCCGAGAAGATGGAATGGAAGCGCGACCTCTACCACAAGGTCGCGCCGTACGTGGCCGAGGGCGCGATCTTCGCCAGCAATACCTCCGGCCTGTCGATCAACGCCCTGGGCGAGGCCATGCCGGAGCGGCTTCGCAGCCGCTTCTGCGGCATCCACTTCTTCAACCCGCCGCGCTACATGCATCTGGTGGAACTGATTCCGTGCGCGGCGACGAATCCCCAACTGCTCGACGACCTCGAAACCTTCCTCACCACGACCCTGGGCAAGGGCGTGGTGCGGGCCTTCGACACGCCGAACTTCATCGCCAACCGGGTCGGCGTGTTCTCCATCCTGGCGGTGGTCCATCACACCGAGCGCCTCGGACTGGGCTTCGATCTGGTGGACGCCCTGACCGGTCCCGGCATCGGCCGGCCGAAGAGCGCCACCTACCGCACCGCGGACGTGGTCGGCCTAGACACCATGGCCCACGTCATCAAGACCATGCAGGACACGCTGCCGGAGGACCCGTGGCACAAGTACTACGGCGTTCCCGCATGGCTCTCGGCGCTGATCGGCAAGGGCGCACTGGGACAGAAGACCCGCGCCGGCATCTACCGCAAGGACGGCAAGGAGATCAAGGTGCTCGACCTTGCCAAGCAGGACTACGTTCCCTCGGCGGCCCAGGTCGATGCCGAGGTGCAGGCCATCCTCAAGCTCAAGAATCCGGCGGAGAAATTCGCCAAGCTGCGCGCCCATGCTTCTCCCCAGGCGCAGTTCCTGTGGGCGATCTTTCGCGACGTGTTCCACTACTGCGCCTGCCATCTGGGCGACATCGCCGACAACGCGCGCGATGTGGACTTCGCCATGCGCTGGGGCTTCGGCTGGAGCCAGGGACCGTTCGAGACCTGGCAGGCCGCCGGCTGGATCGACACCGCCAACGCCATCCAGGCCGACCTCGAGGCCGGCAGGGCGATGAGCGACACGCCGCTGCCGGATTGGGTTTTCGACGGGCGCCACGGGGTGCACGCACCCCAGGGCTCCTGGTCGGCCAGTGCGAACGAACTCAAGGCGCGCTCCACGCTGGCGGTCTACAAGCGCCAGCATTTTCCCGAGCACGTCCTGGGCGAGCGGCTCGACGCCGGCAGCACGGTGTTCGAGAACGACGCCGTGCGCTTCTGGAATACCAGCGACTACTTCGGGCGCGAGATCGCCATCCTCTCCTTCAAGAGCAAGATGTGCGCGATCGGCCCCGACGTGGTCGAGGGCGTGATCGAAGCGGTGGCCCGTGCCGAGGCCGATTACCGGGGTATGGTGATCTGGCAGCCGAAGGCGCCGTTCTCCGTCGGCGCCAATCTCCAGGCCCTGGCTCCGGCGCTCGCCGCCGGTGATTTCGCCGCTCTCGAGAAGGCCGTGGCACGCTTCCAGGCGATGTCGCACGCCATCAAGTACGCCCAGATTCCGGTGGTGGCCGCGGTCAACGGCATGGCCTTGGGCGGGGGGTGCGAACTGGTGATGCACTGCGCGCGCAACGTGGCGGCGCTGGAGTCGTACATCGGTCTGGTGGAGGCGGGCGTCGGCCTGATCCCGGCGGGCGGCGGCTGCAAGGAATTCGCCCTGCGCGCATCCCGGGCGGCGGTGCGCACCACCAACAACGATCCGTTCCCGTTCCTCACCGGCCCGTTCCAGACCATCGCCATGGCCAACGTGTCGAAGAGTGCGCTGGAGGCGAAGGAACTCGGCTTCCTGCGCGAATCGGACCGGGTCGTGTTCAATTCCCATGAAGCGTTGTACGTCGCGCAGCAGACTGCCCGCGCCCTGGCGGAGGCCGGCTATCGCCCGCGGCTGGCGCCGCGTGCGATCAAGGTTGCCGGCCGCAGCGGCATCGCCACCCTGGAGCTGATGCTGGCCAACATGAAGGGGGGCGGCATGATCTCGGCCCACGATTACCGCGTGGCCAAGGCGGCCGCCACCGCGCTGTGCGGCGGCGACGTGGAGACCGGTACGCTGGTGAACGAGGACTGGCTGCTGGCGGTCGAACGGCAGCAGTTCGTCGCTCTGCTCAAGACGCCCGAAACCCAGGCCCGCATCCAGCACATGCTGGAGACCGGCAAGCCCTTGCGCAACTGAACCGCTCTCACGTGCCCCGATCGGTAACGTGTTTGAACTAGGAGTTCGAAACATGACCAAGCAAATCCAGGACGCCTACATCGTGGCCGCCACGCGCACGCCGGTGGGCAAGGTGCGCGGCGCGTTCAGGACCACCCGTCCCGACGACCTGCTGGCGCACGTGCTCAAGGCGGTGCTGGCGCAGGCGCCGGGGCTCGATCCGGCGCTGATCGGCGATGTCATCGTCGGCTGCGCCATCCCCGAAGCCGAGCAGGGCATCAACGTCGCCCGCGTCGGCTTGCTGCTCGCCGGCCTGCCGCAGAGCGTGCCCGGCATGACCATCAACCGCTTCTGCTCCTCCGGCCTGCAGGCGGTGGCGCTCGCCGCCGACCGCATCCGGCTGGGCGAGGCGGACGTCATGATCGCCGCCGGCACCGAGACCATGAGCCTGATGCCGCAGATGATGGGCAACAAGATCTCCATCAATCCGGCGGTGTTCGAGAAGCAGGAGAACTACGGCATCGCCTACGGCATGGGCCTCACCGCCGAGAACGTGGCGCAGCAGTGGAAAGTGTCGCGCGAGGACCAGGATGCCTTCGCGCTGGCCAGCCACCAGAAGGCGACGGCGGCCGTGGCCGGAGGCAAATTCAAGGCCGAGATCACGCCCTTCCTGGTGCGCTCGCACCTGCCGGCCGCCGACGGCACGGTGCGCATCGTGGACAGGCTGGTGGAGAACGACGAAGGGCCGCGCCCGGATTCCAGCCTCGAAGGCCTCGCCAAGCTGCGGCCGGTATTCGCCGCGCGCGGTTCGGTCACCGCCGGCAACAGCTCGCAGATGTCCGACGGCGCCGGCGCCGTGCTGGTGGTGAGCGAAAAGGCGCTGCAGCAGTTCGACCTCAACCCCATCGCGCGCTTCGCCGGCTACGCGGTGGCGGGGGTGGCGCCGGAGGTGATGGGCATCGGCCCGGTGGAGGCGATTCCGCGCGTGCTCGCGCTGGCCGGCATCAAGCAGGAGCAGGTGGACTGGATCGAGCTGAACGAAGCCTTTGCCGCCCAGGCGCTGGCGGTGCAGCGCACCCTCGACCTCGATCCGGCGAAGCTCAACCCGCTCGGCGGCGCCATCGCGCTTGGGCCATCCGCTGGGCGCGACCGGGGCCATCCGCACCGCCACCGTCATGTCGGCGATGCAGCGGGAGAAGTTCAAGTACGCTATGGTGACGATGTGCATCGGCACCGGCATGGGTGCGGCGGGGTTGTTCGAGTCGGTGCTGTAGGTCTCAGCGAAGGAACGCGCAGGCGAACGCCGGGTTTCGGGGATTTACAAGGGGGCTTGCCCCCTTGTTCCTTCACTCGGGGGATATACAAGGGGAATCTCCCCTTGTTCGTACATGGCAGGTTTTCCGGCCGCAGGTTGCGCGGCAAGCCGGTTTGGTTTCGGCCCGGCCGGATTAAGGAGGTGATGGGATGAACGACACCGTGTTGGTGGACATCCGCGACGGCGTGGCCACGCTGACGCTCAACCGTCCCCAGGCGCTGAATGCGCTGTCGGTGGAGATGATGCAGGCGCTGCGGCTCGGTGCCGAGCGCGTCGTCGCCGATACGGCGGTGCAGGTGATCGTCATCCGGGGCGCCGGCGAGCATTTCATGGCCGGCGGCGACATCAAAGACTTCCACGCCCACCTCAGGCTCGACCCGCCGGCGCGTCTGCAGGCCTTCCAGGCAATGATCGAGCAGTGGATCAATCCCACCGTGCTGGCGCTGCGCCGGGCCCACCAGCCGGTGATCGGCGCCGTGTGCGGAGCGTGCGCCGGTTTCGGGCTGTCCCTGATGCTCGGCTGCGACCTGGCGCTGGCCGCCGACAACGCCTACTTCGCCACCGCCTATGCCCACATCGCCCTGTCGCCGGACGGCGGCGGCACCTGGTTCCTGCCGCGCATCGTCGGGCAGCGCAAGGCTGCCGAACTGCTCCTCCTTTCCGAGCGCGTCAATGCCCAACAGGCCCTGGAACTGGGCCTGATCAACCGCATCGTGCCTCTGGCGGATCTCGAGGCCGAAACGGCAAGGCTGGCCGAGCGTCTGAAGAACGGTCCGCGCCATGCCTATGGCGAGATGAAGCGCCTCCTCGCCGGTTCCGCGGACCGCACGCTGGCCGATCAACTGCAGGCGGAAGCCGGCGGCTTCGCCCGCTGCGCTGCGACCATGGATTTCGACGAGGGCATCCGCGCCTTCCTCGAAAAGCGCAAGCCTACTTTTTCCGGCAGATAAGCTTTACCCACGGCGGACCGTTCGTCCGCCGTATCCATTGCGCGATGTCATGGACATTGCGGCGTCGCGGTTTGCTACGTTGATTGGCGCGTTGCACGGGCCTCCCCGTGCGTTCGCCAAGGTGCCCGGCGAGAAAGGCGACCCAATGGACAGGATAGGACTCAAGCTGCTTGCATCCCTGCTTGCGCTGTCGCTTGCCGATCCGACGCTCGCCACATGCTACGAATGGGTCGATGAGGAGGGCGTCGTGCACCTCGGCGACCAGCCTCCGCCAGCAGGCCGGCCGGTCATCGAGCACAGGGAGCAGCAGGCAGCCGGTCCGGACGGCGGGGTAAAGCTCAGTTCGGAGGACGCGTCGGCTTTGGAGGAGGCAGGGGCGGCGTTCCTGGCCGGAAACGACGTCAAGGCCTACGACCTGTTGCGGCCGCTGGCCGAGCGGGGCTTCGCCCGGGCCGAGAACGGGCTCGGGCTCGATCTACAGCCGGGGCAAGGCGGTCGAGCGCGATCTGGGGAAGGCGTTCTACTGGCATATGAGGGCGGCGGAGAAGGGCTACGACAAGGGGCAGTTCGATGTCGGACTGATGTATGCCGACGGCGTGGGCGTAGCGAAAGACAGCGCGAAAGCCGTGATGTGGCTGTGCAAGGCTGCCGACCAGGGGTTTGCGCAAGCCCAGTATTCGCTCGGCGCGATGTATGCCAACGGCGAGGGGATCAAGCAGGACTACCTGCGCGCTGCGGACTGGTACCGCAAGGCGGCCGAACAGGGGCTGCGCGAGGCCCAGTATTCGCTGGGATTCATGTACCAGGCCGGCCAGGGCCTGGCGCAGGACCGGGACCAGGCTGCGCACTGGCTGGAGTTGGCCGCCGCTCAGGGCGAGGTCAGGGCCCTGACCCTGCTGAATCGCATGGCGACGGCGGGTGAAGGCCGACAGCACGCCCCCGGGGACACCGCTTCGGACGCAGCGCCAGCGGACCGCGGCAAACTTGTGGTCGTGATTGGAGACGACGCGTGCCGGGATGCAGACCCCGGCGCATCTGCCGCGAACCTGGCCAAGTGCTATGCCTGGGTGGAAAAGGCTATCAAGCTACTGCGTTTCGCCAAAAACGGGGATACCGTGTCAATGCTAAGCGGCTTGAGTGTTGGCCGGGGCAATGTCAATCAGGTCCGGACAGTGCTGACACAGCAATTGTCCGATTACGGCGTCGCTATATCCAAGAGAGGCTATCAGCGCATTGCTGGAACGTATCGGGCAGAGGCCGCGCCCTCATGCAAGCACATCCAGTCCGGGTTTGCGAGCCCGATAGCGGCCGGGGGCCTGGCCGAGCTCACCATTTTTCAGAGCGGATTCAATATCGAGATCCCGCATCAATTCGAGCACAGGGGAAGGTTGTCTCCGATTTCGATCCACGGCGTAGTCGTCGACTCCGTTATCGCTTTCTATGACCAAGATAACTCGGAGTTCGGGTTTGTCGGAGAGATCGCGAACGGGACGATCACACTCCGGCCGGACACGGACGCAGTACTGAAGGCATGGCCGCGCTGGGCCAATCCGCCGAGCGCAGCGGACCTCTCCGCCTGCGCAATTTCGCTGCAGCGCAATCCCGCATCTCAACGATAAGGCGGCAACCATCAGATACCGGAGGCTATCGCCTCCGGACAGGGCGTCAGCCCCCGAAACCCAGCCTGCGGGCCAGCAGCCCGACCCACTCGTGGACCGCATACCACCCGGCATAGGCGGTGCTGGCATTTGGAAACTCGTTCAGCATCGTCCCGCGGGTGGCGGGACTGCGCAGGAACGCGGTCGGCGCGGGAATGGTCTCGATCCCCGCCGCCGCGAATTCCGCCTGCGCCCGCCGCATGTGCACGGCGTGGGTGACCAGCACGACGCGCCGTACGCCGGACTGCTTCAGGATCTGTGCCGAGAATCCCGCGTTTTCCCGCGTGTCGCGCGAGGCCGATTCCGTCCAGCGCACGGGGACATGGAAATCCCGTTCCAGCGCGTCGCGCATCAGCAGAGCCTCGGGCGTGCCGGCGTTGAGCACGGTGCCGCCCGTCACCAGCACCGGCAGGCCGGTCTGGCGCGCCAGTCGGGCGCCGTAACGCACCCGTTCGAGCGTCAGCCGGTTCAGCGTTTCGCCGCCATATTCGGGCGCGTTGCGCCGCCTGCCGCCGGCCAGGATGACGAGGGCCTGGGCATCGCGGGCAGCCGCCGGGTCGAAAACCGGGTAGTCCTCCAGCGGCGCCAGCAGCAGATCGACGCTCGCCGGCAGGGTCAGGAGGACGGATAGGACCAGGCCGGTCCAGGCCAGGGTCCGGCCCAGCCGCGGGCGTCGCCGGAGCAGCAACAGCCCGATCGCCGCCAGCAGCAACGGACCGAGCGGCGGCAGCAGCAGCGCCGCGAGCAGTTTCTTGATGATGAACATGGAGGATGAGTAAGCCGGAGCGGGCAGTGGAGCATTTACGATGGGGTTGCAGGCCAGTATTATCCCGGACAGTCCTCCCTTCCGCTTGCCATGTCCAACAGACCTTCGGCATCCTCCATCGCGCTACGCCGCCGGGCCGGGTCCGGTCTTCCTGCCGTCAGCCGCGGCGCGGTGGTTCCAGGCGGGCAATGAACAACTGATCGCAGCATGGACCTCGCATCTTTCGCCGCCCGCATCGACTGGCCGGCCACCGCCCTGCTGGCGGCCGCGGCCCTGGCTCTCCTGTCGTGGCTGTGGCGTCGCCGCCGTTCCAGGGGCGCTGCGCCGTTGTCCGCGGCGGCGCCGGCCGCGAGGGCGGACTTGAGCGCCGAGGTGCAGGAATTGCGCCGGACGATGCAGGATGAGTTGGAGCTGTTGCGTGGGGATATGGCGGCGTTGCGCGATGAACTCGCGATGCTGAAGACCTCGCGCCCGATCGCGCCGCAATACAGCGAGGCGCTCTCCCTCGCCGGCCGCGGCCTCAGCGAGCATCAGATCGCGGACCAATGCGGCATCAGCATAGGCGAGGCCGAACTGGTGCGGGCGCTGGGCCGGAAGCCGGGCAGCTGAACCGGTTCTCGTAGGGCGGCCCGTGGCCGCCGGACCAGTCTTGGCGGGCATGGCCCGCCCTACCTGCTTGCGCGGTCGGGTATCCGGGCAAACCCGAGCGGCGCTACGCTACGCCCCCGGTTCCCCTTGCGCCAGGGTTTTCTCGATGCGCCGGGCGAAGACCGTCATTTCCTTCGCCGCCTGTTTGTCGCCCTTGCCTTCCGCCACCTCGATGCCCTTGCGGTAGGCGGCGAGGGCGTCCTGCGGCTGCCCGGCTTCGGCCAGGGCCTTGCCCAGCATCTTCCAGGCCGCCGAGTAGCCCGCATCCTTCTCCACCGCGGAGCGGAAGTATTCGGCGGCGCGCCCGGCGTCGCCCTCCTTCAGATACTCGTTGCCGAGGGAAAAGCGGAGCAGGGCGTTGTCCCGCGGTCCGCCGAGCAGCTTCTCCAGGTTCTCTCTCATGCCCATGGTCCGTTCCATCTCCAATGTCGGCATCGCCCCATCATCTTCGATTATCCGGGATAATTCACGTTCATCCGCAGCGGAAGAATTCGACTCCATGAGCAGGAAAATCATCTCCACGCCGCATGCGCCGGCCGCCATCGGCACCTATTCCCAGGCGGTGCAGGCCGGCAATACCCTATACCTTTCCGGCCAGATCGGGCTCGACCCGGCCAGCATGCAACTGGTGGACGGCTTCGAGGCCCAGACGGTGCGGGTTTTCGAGAATCTCAAGGCGGTGGCCGAAGCCGCCGGGTCGTCGCTGGCAGACGCGGTCCGGGTGACGATCTACCTCACCGATCTGGCCAACTTTCCCCAGCTGAACGAGATCATGGCGCGCTACTTCAGCCAGCCCTATCCGGCACGCGCCACGGTCGGCGTCGCGCAATTGCCCCGCGGTGCGCTGGTGGAGGTGGATGCGATCCTCGTCGCCGGATGAGGCGTTCGGTGTGAACCTGGCAGGGCGGGGCGCCGCGCCTGCGTCCGACGCCGCGTCCGACTTCCCCAAGGCGCTGGCCGCCAAGCTCGCCCGGATCGGCATCCATGCCGAAGCGGATCTCGTGCTCCATCTGCCCCTGCGCTATGAAGACGAGACGCGCGTCGTGCCCATCGCCGCCGCGCGCCAGGGCGAGGCGGCGCAGATCGAGGGCACCGTGGCGGAGGTCTCCATCCAGTACCGACCGCGGCGCCAACTGGTGGTCCGGGTGGCCGATGCCGGCGGCGAGATCCTGCTGCGCTTCTTCAGTTTCTATCCGAGCCAGGTGAAGCAACTCCAGCCCGGCGTGTCCTTGCGCGCCTTCGGCGAGATGCGCGGCGGCTTCCTGGGGGCGGAGATGGTGCACCCCCGCTACCACGTCGTGGCGGCGGACGAGCCGTTGCCCGCCGCCCTGACGCCGATCTATCCGACCACCGCCGGCGTGCCGCAGCAGACCCTGCGCCGCCTGATCGACCGCGCGCTGGAGCGCTGCGATCTGGCCGATGCCCTGCCGCCCCGAGTGTTGAAGCGGATCGACCTGCCGGCCTTCGCCGAATCCGTCCGGTTGCTGCATCATCCGGCGCCCGACGTCCCCAACTCCGGCCTGCTCGACCGCAGCCACCCGGCGTGGCGCCGCATCAAGTTCGACGAACTGCTGGCGCAGCAGCTTTCCCTGCGCCAGGCCTATGCCGCGCGCCGCGCCCGCAGCGCGCCGCGCCTGGCGGCCCGGCATACCCACACCCGGTCCCTCCTGGAGCAACTGCCGTTCCGGCTCACCGCTGCCCAGCAGCGTGCGTGGGCCGAGATCAGCCGCGATCTGGCGGCACCGCATCCCATGCAGCGCCTGCTGCAGGGCGACGTCGGTTCGGGCAAGACGGTGCTGGCGGCGCTCGCCATGCTGCAGGCGGTGGAGAACGGCTTCCAGGCGGCGCTGATGGCGCCCACCGAGATTCTGGCGGAGCAGCACCATCGCAAGCTCGCCGCATGGCTGGAGCCGCTCGGATTGGACGTGGCGTGGCTCTCCGGCAGCCTGAAGAAGAAGCAGCGCGCGCCGCTGCTGCAGGGCATCGAAAGCGGCGCGACGCCGCTCGCCGTCGGCACCCATGCCCTGATCGTGGAGGCGGTGGAGTTCAAGGCGCTCGGACTCGCGGTCGTCGACGAGCAGCACCGCTTCGGCGTGCGGCAGCGCCTCGCCCTGCGCCACAAGGGGGAAAGTCCGCACCAGCTCATGATGTCGGCCACGCCCATACCGCGCACCCTGGCCATGAGCTACTACGCCGACCTCGATGTCTCCGTGCTGGACGAACTGCCGCCGGGGCGCAGACCGGTCCTGACCAAGCTGATCGCGGAATCGCGCCGCGACGAGGTCATCGCCCGCGTGCGCGATGCCTGCCGCCAGGGACGCCAGGCCTACTGGGTGTGCCCGCTGATCGAGGAGTCCGAGGCGCTGGAACTGCAGACCGCCCTCGACACCTTTGCCCGCCTGCAGGGAGAACTCGCCGGACTGCGCATCGGCCTGGTGCACGGCCGCCTCAAGCCCGAGGACAAGGCGGCGGCCATGGCCGGCTTCGTCGCCGGCACGGTGGACCTGCTGGTGGCCACCACGGTGATCGAAGTCGGCGTCGACGTGCCCAATGCCTCGCTCATGGTGATCGAGCACGCGGAACGCTTCGGCCTCGCCCAGTTGCACCAGTTGCGCGGGCGGGTCGGGCGCGGCAGCGTGGAATCCGCCTGCATCCTGCTCTACCAGAGCCCCTTGTCCGATACCGCCCGTGCCCGGCTCAAGGTGATCTACGAGAACAGCGACGGCTTCGAGATCGCGCGCCAGGATCTGCTGCTGCGCGGCCCCGGCGAGTTCGTCGGCAGCCGCCAGAGCGGCGTGCCGCTGCTGCGCTTCGCCGACCTGGCAGCGGACGAGGACCTGCTGGCCAGTGCGCGCGAGGTCGCAGCCGAACTCCTGGAGCGGCAGCCGCAGGCGGCGCAGGCGCATCTGGCGCGCTGGCTCGGCTCGCGCCGCGATTACCTGCGGGTTTGACGCGTGAGCCGGAAGCTCTTCACAGTCGGAACCGCCGCCGCCCGGGATGGCTGGAAGACGCACCTGCTGCGCGGGCACGACAGCGAGCCGTACTACGACTGGCTGGTGCATGTCGGGTCGCTGACGGGCAGGCTGCGCCAGCGCTGCGATGATTTCCGCGTCGCGCTGCTGCGCCAGGAACTTGCCCGCCCCGGCCGCGACGAATGGGCCGGGCTGCATCTGGCGCACCGCGATCTGGCCTGGGTGCGCGAAGTCGTGCTGTATTGCGCAGACACGCCCATGGTGTTCGCCCACTCGGTGCTGCCGCGGGGCGGCGTGCGCGGCGCCTGGCATCTGGTTGCCGGGCTGGGGACGCGGCCGCTGGGGGCGGTCCTGTTCGCCGACCCGCTCATCCGCCGCATGCCCTTCGCCTTTCGCCGGATCGACGCGCGCCACGCGCTGTATCATAAGGCCGTCCGCGCCGCCTACGACGATGGCGGTGAGGCGCCGCGCGAACTGTGGGCGCGCCGTTCCGAGTTCCGCCGCGGCGGCAGGCCGATCCTGGTGACCGAGATTTTTCTGCCCGAAATCCTGAAGCTGCACCCATGACGCTGCTGGAGCGACTGACGCTGTACGAGAGGCTGATGCGGCTCGACAAGCCCATCGGCATCCTGCTGCTGCTGTGGCCGACGCTGTGGGGCCTGTGGATCGCGGCCGAAGGACGGCCGGGATGGCTGCTGGTGTGGATCTTCGTGCTCGGAACCGTGCTCATGCGCTCCGCCGGCTGCGTCATCAACGACTATGCCGATCGCAACTTCGATCCCCACGTCGAGCGCACGCGCAACCGGCCGCTCGCCACCGGCGCCGTGTCCACGAAGGAGGCGATGATCCTGTTCGCCCTGCTCAGCCTCGCCGCGGCGCTGCTCATCGTGCGGCTCCAGCCCCTGGTCTGGCTGCTGGCGCTGGTCGCGCTGTTCCTGGCGGCGAGCTATCCCTTCACCAAGCGCTTCTTCGCCATCCCGCAGGCCTATCTCGGCATCGCCTTCGGCTTCGGCATACCCATGGCATTCGCGGCGACCCTTGATGCGGTGCCGCCGGTGGCTTGGGCGCTGCTCGCGGCGAACGTGTTCTGGGCCGTCGCCTACGACACGGAGTACGCGATGGTGGACCGCGCCGACGACGTCCGCATCGGCATCCGCACTTCGGCCCTGACCTTCGGCCGCTACGACGTGGCGGCGGTGATGGCGTGCTATGCCGTGGTGCTGGCGATCCTGGCGGCGGTCGGCTGGCACCTGGGCCGCGGCGCCGCGTTCTACGCCGGACTGGCCGCGGCGGCGGGCATCATGGCCTACCACTACACGCTGATCCGCGGCCGCGAACCGCGGCAATGCTTCAAGGCGTTCCTGCACAACAACTGGGTGGGCGCGGCGATCTTTGCCGGTCTCGCGCTCGATTACCGGCTCCACCCCGTCCTGACGTAGGGCGCGCATTCCCTCACCCCCGACCCCTCTCCCGAGAGGGAGAGGGGAGGCTCGACCCTCCTCTCCCCCGTCCCGGGGGAGAGGCCGGGAGAGAGGGCTGGCGCGCCGGTCCCTCGCTTGGCGCGCACGGCGCGCCCTACGCCGCATTTGCCGCCGGCGACGGCGTCCTGCGCCGTCACTCGCCGAGCAGGCCCTTGATGCCGCTCTTGATGCTCTCGATGCTTGCCGTCAGTCGCACGCGCTGGCCCATCTCTTCGGCCACGACCTGCGCCAGTTCGACGGCCGTGATGCCGCCCCGGTCGCCGCCGACATCGTGGCTGCGCAGCCCCAGGAGTCCCGCCTCGCCTCCGCCCGCCAGCTCCATCCTGGCGTCCTGTACCGCGAGCAGATTGACGACCATGCGCTTCGCTCCCGGCTGCGGCTTCTGCTCCTTGATGCGGCGTTCCAGCAGCTCGAAGTTGCTGCCGGACGGCCCGGCTTCGATGATCAGGCGCGGGCCGGACACGATCAGCCGATTCACCCGCGTCACGTCCTGGGCCGGCGCCTCGGCGTCGAGTCCGATCTCGACCACCGGGGCGACCAGTACGTTGCCCCCGCCGAAACCGGGCGGGTTGGCGACCGTGAATCCGCTGACGAGAAAGACCTTGTTCTGCTTCGACCAGGTCACTCCCTCCACCTTCACGGCGCTGCCGGCGATGGCGCTGCCCTCGCGCTCGATCGCGCGCTTGAGCACCTGGGACGGCGAGAACCAGAAATAGGCGAAGCCGCCGGCGAGAGCCAGGGCGATCACGGCCAGGATCAGAGACTTTTTCATTTTGATTTGCCTGTCAGAGTTGCGGGTCCAGGGCAATGGCGGGGCATCCCGGCGCCTGCGCCGCCCAGTGGCGGGCGGCCTCGCGCACCGTGCGGAAATGGATGTCCACCGTGTCTTCGATGTCCTCGGCATAGCCGCCGGCCATCGTCACGGCGAGCGGAAGGGCGCGCGCGGCGCAGGCCGCGAACACCATGCGGTCGCGCTGCGCCAGCCCGTCCTTGGTCAGGGACAGACGGCCGAGGCGATCGCCGGCGAAGGGGTCGGCGCCGGCCAGGTAGATCGCCAGCTCCGGTGCGAAGCGGCGGAACAGTTCGGCCAGCGCCTGTTCCAGTTGGTTCAGATATTCGTCGTCGCCGGTGGCATCGGCCAGTTCGACATCGAGATCGCTGCACGCCTTGTGCGCCGGGAAGTTCTTCGCGCCGTGCAGCGACAGGGTGAAGATGCTGGCGTCGTCGCCGGCGATGGCCGCCGTGCCGTCGCCCTGATGCACGTCGCAGTCGATGATGGCGACATGCCGCGCCACACCCTCCGCCTGCAGCGCCCGCGCCGCCACCACGCTGTCGTTGAAGACGCAAAAGCCGGCGCCGCGGTCGCGGTGGGCATGGTGGGTGCCGCCGGCGAGATTGACGGCGATGCCCTCGCGCCAGGCGGCACGGCAGGCGGCCATGGTGGCGCCGGCGGAGCGGCGCGAGCGCTCCACCATCTGGGGCGACCAGGGAAAACCGATGGCGCGCCGCTTCCGCCGCGCTCAGGGCGCCTACCGCCACGCGCCGCACGTAATCGGCATCGTGGACGCGGGCAAGCTCGGCGTCGCTGGCCGCCGCCGGCGGCGCCAGGCGCACCTGCGGCAATTCCCGTTCCACGCGCTGGCGCAGGCGCAAATACTTCGCCATCGGGAAGCGGTGCCCCGGCGGCAGGGGCAGCACGTAGCGGTCGGTGTAGAAGGCCTGCATGGCGTAGGACGGCTGGAACTTGGCTCGCAATCGTCTATCCTTAGGCTACACGGGCGGCGGTCGCCCGTCGATACGTCTCAACCCAACGGAATGAGGAGAGAAAAATGCGCAAACTCGCACTGCTGCTCGGGACGCTGTTCGTCAGCGCCTCGGCCTTCGCCTTCCATTGTCCCATGGACATGAAGAAGATCGACGATGCCCTGGGCAAGAGCCCGCAACTGACCGAAGCCCAGGCATCGCAAGTGAAGAAGCTGCGGGCGGAGGGCGAGGAGTTTCACAAGGCAGGCAAGCATCAGGAAGCCGTCGATACGCTGGCCAAGGCGATGCAGATCCTCGGCATCCAGTGATGCTGTTGCGATAGCAGGAGCGGGCCGGCCGCGTGCCGGCCCGTGTTTTCCGGGCACGGAAATCTCAGGAAAGGCGATACACCTCGAAAGTGCCGGTGATTCGCCGCTTCCTCCGCGGGCTCGCGTGCCGGCGCGGGTCCGCGAAAATCGACTCCTGCCCGACTCCCTCAATTCCGCGACGTCGGCCGCGTCTCGTCCCGCAGCAGCCCGTAGGCCTGAAGCTCCGATCGCGTGAGAATCCGCATGTTCTTCGGCGGCACTTTGACCATTGCGTCGTAGAGCGCCGCGCTGACCTGCATCTCGGCGAGGTAGCCGCGGATCTCGCGCGCCGAATCGTCACGCTTGGGAACGCCGGCCGGAAACAGAGCTGGAACAGCGACGGGTTGCGGGCGGTGGATGCCGACCCGCCCGTGCACCGCCCGCGTGGCCGCCCCCGCCAGCGCCAGCACACAGGCGCTGAAGCAGCGCCGGCGCGGCGGCACGTAGCCGTGCGCTGCCGCCGCCCGCAGGGCGCGGCCAAGTGCCATGGCCGCGTGCGCATCCCCGCCGCCGCTGTCGAAGCGCACCAGCAGCAAGGTCTTGCCGAGGTCGATGCGGTGCAGGATGCCGGCCAGCGTGAGCGGATCGCGGGCGGTGATCTTGCCGCTCACCGTGAGCGTGCAGGCTGCCGGCGGCGCCCGCTGCGGATCGCGGCAGGGCGTGGCCTCGGTCACCGCGGCCTGCGCACCGACCGCAGCCGCCAGCATTACAGCCGCCGACAGCCGAAGCGCGGTCCGGCAGAGCATTCCGCACCGCGGGACGCGGCGGAGAAACGGCACGAGGAATCTCGAAGGGAAGCACAGAGTCGGCATCGATTCACGGCGTAAGGGGGCTCTGGGAGCATGCCACATCGGCCAGCGGCTTGCCTTCACCCGCCGCAGTCCGGCACTCCATCCGGCTGCTGCACAGAGCAAGAAGATCCCGCCTTCTGCACTGCCGAGGTAGTGGGTCAGGCCAATTTCGGTCTTCGCCACGACATTCTCTGTGAGTTGCGGCGGAGGATTCGGCAGGAACACCAGTACCGCTTGTCAACAACGGGAATCCGGTATTCCGCCGCGCTTCCGCATTCGAGATGCAGAGTGGCGAAGATCAATGCGGCCACGGCCCCCTTGATCCGATAACGAGTGTGCCGCCCGAGCGGGCGCAGCGTCCTGCTCTTTGCAGTCGGTCGCTCCAAGCGTGTGCGTGACAAGGACGGGACCGCCGGTGGCACTGACCCGGGGACGACAGCCTTGCTTGCGAAGCGTCAATGACAGGGGCAATCAATCCGCATATGGTGGCATTGTGTTTCAAGCCAGCCGGGGTCGCACATTGCGAATTTCCGCCGGAAACCACGCCGCGTTGGGCAACACCGCGCGTCGCGGAGGCTGCCGGGTGGATGATAGCGACGAGCCCGTCTTCCATATGCATATCCGAAGGAAGGAGGGTCAGCGATGGCCAACATTATTTGCAACGATAGGTTTGAGAGGGGACTGCGTTGCTGGTCCCGGAGTGACGGCGTGGAGGTGGTCGATGCACCGCTGATGCCGGGTTCCAGTGTCCCCGCAGCGAGAATTCCTTCGCAGGGATACCTCGCCCAGAACCTGGAAGACAGGGTGCCGTCTGGGGACCACCTTTGGTTCATGTTGTTTTCCCTGGGCGGCACGGAGGCTGAACTCGATGTGCGCATCGACTACTCAGACGGCTCGCGCGCCGACCACCGGCTGCGGCAGGAGTTCTCGCCGGTTCTGCCAGCGATTCGCAGGGGAGTCCCGGTGGAAAGGGACAACCCCCTTGCGCGGTTCAGGATAAGAAACGTCGGCAGCCAGGACAGCGGCGTCAGTCTCTTTAGCCTGGAGGGCGATCCTGTTCGGCTTTGCCTTTGCGATCGCCGTTCGGCGCGGCCTGTCAATCTTCCCTGGCCCGGGATGGATTGGGTGCGCGCCCACACATACCCCGACGGCTTCCATCCTTACGGAACTCCTAGATCAATGCCGATTGCACCCGAGGGTGAGTCTGCGCTTGCATCGCGCTTCCTCGACATCGAGATGAAACTCGATGAGATCCTCGATCTCCTGCGCCGCGAGCAGCGGCCGCTCCAGGGAAAGACGTCTAAGAAGGACGCGACTCGGGACTAGGGCAGTAGCAGGGGGCAGACCACGTTATTTCGGATAAACATGGTCTGTCCCCTATTGTCTCGCTATTGTCTCGAGATGGCGCTCTTGGTCGTCCCCATGCGAGCGGCGACCGCCTCTTGCGTGAGACCAGCGCGAGCGCGGGTCGCCAGCATTTCATGAGCGAGGGCGTATTCGACTTCAAGAGCGTCGTAGGCCTCGCCAAAGCCGCGGCGCCTGGATGCCTTCTCCAGGAACGCCTGATGGTCATGGCGCACCGGTTGGAATTTCAGATCAGCCATTTTGAACCTCCGTCATTCGTTTCCGGGCGAGCCTGATTTCGTTCTGCGGCGAAAATTCACTCGACTACGGCCCCTTTAGCCCTCGACCGCTTTAACCGAAGTGGGGCATTTGCCGTGAGGCTCAGAGCATGAGATGCCGGATGGAACCGCACACGGAAATCAGTTGCGGGCCATCCATACGGCCGACGATCTGACGGATGACAGACCCCATTACCTGCTGGACGCCTGCCAACCCGAGGTTCGCCGACTGTTCCACGATGAAACCTGGCTTGGCCAGCTTGAGCGGTTTCATGAAGTAGTAGTCCATGCCACTGCTTGTCAAACTCAACCACCAGCTTCGAGAGGGCATGGCGGTGCGAGGTGGCATCCTCGGCCTGCTCGACGGTGCTGAGCAAGGAAAGTGTCTTCTTGCGCAGCGCCTCGGAGTGATAGAAACGAAGAAACGGTTGGGACGGTGCCGACGGCGCCGATGGCAGTTTGGGAGACGGCTTAACCTTCGAGGAAGGTACGCGTTTCGGGGGAGTAGCCATGTGCGCCATGATAGGGCGCGACGCGGGGACAAAGCGAGCGCTTCAGCCGAGGAATCGGAACGCCGGGAGAGCGGATAGGACCAAGTTCGAGTACCTGCACAGATCGAGTTCGCCCTGCCGTGCAAGGGAGCCGCTTCGGAGTAACAGGCGGAGTAACAGAGGGCCGACCACGTTATTTCGCGCCTGGAACCGATTGCGGGTACATGTGGTCTGCCCGCACTTTCTCGGCCCTGCTTCAAGTGTGAATGGCGGTCGAAATCCGCACAAAGACGGCGGAACGACTTCTTCGGGCATGCGGTTTGCTTAGCGGCGACGCCATTGACGCCCCGTAGTCGATTCAAGCGCGGGCGAAGCCCGGCGCAGCGGACCTCTTACGCGGCGAAGGGGCCATATGCTCGGCGCTAACACCCTGTCGATCGTCACGTTGAACTTCATAGCATCCGCAGTCGCGAGGTTCAGGGGGAAATGCTGCCACAACAGATAGGCCAGGGCAAGATAGACGTGGTCTGTCCCCTATTATTCCTTCCTATTATTCCTTTAGCGCTTTGGAGAAATGTGCCGGAAAGCAAAACAGCATCCGACTACGATGGAGAAGCCGCCGGAGGGCGGTCCCCCGAAACGATGACTCGGATAAGGGATCACTGCAACAGTGGATTGAATTCCGACGAACGTACTGCTTTCCCTAGGAGGTTCTGCACCGCAGGAAAATATGCTTCAGCAGTTTGCTTACAAGCAGTATCAGCAACGAAGCCGCTCTCAAACTCATAGTGTTCAACCACCGACATCGACTTTCCGTTGGACGAGTTGAGTGTTAGATCGATATCCCACGAACCACCTGTGAGGCCCCTAGCGGACGAAAACGCAAGCTTATTGACGACTCCCGAAAGCGCTATACGAGGAGAGTCTGCGGCATAAACGCCAGCAACCTTCAGCTCATCTTCAAGAGCCTTTTTAATGTATGCGGTATGTGTCATGCCATCAGGCGGAGCGAGTGGACCGGCAGCGCGACACGCATTGTCGAAAGCTCCCGGCCCGGTGAACGCGCCCACGGAAAGACCGGTGGCACCCAGCGTTTTCAGCGCGACATTCGTATCCGCATTGATCGCGTATCGCGGCGTTGTAAAGGTTGAGCAGGCGCCGAGGGAAATGACGAGCGGGACTAGAAACAAATGACCGAGTTTCATTGAACCTCCTCTGAGCTGAGAGACTGCTGACACGGAACGACGATTGACGCCCAACGATTGAGCTGTGCGGCCGGAGCCGGCTCGCCGCGCAGGGCAACATATACCACCGCCCGAAGCGGCCAGCCGGCGGAGGTCCGCTCGACAAACGTTAGGCCTCGGCCGGTTTGACATCAACTCCGACCTTTCGACAGGCGGCAAGGAAGCCTTCCTGAAGCGCGCTCAACTCTTGCTTCTTGGGCGCGGAAAGTGAAGATGGAGGCGCAAAAGTTAGACGGCCGTCGAGCGTGTCCATAACGATTGCACGTTTGCCTCTTGCTGCATAGAGAAGATATGCGCCTGCTGCCACCGCGACAAGGGGACCGTACTTTGATTGGCCGAATTCACGCAGACTTCCAGAAGCGATGAGATACGCGGTAGCCACCAATCCAGCAATAAGCAGAAAGAGTCCGAGAGCGGTCGCGCCTATCGACCGGGCGGTCCGCAACGACACTGACCTGACTGATGTTAGCGGCACTCTACGGAAGTGCCACGGGTTTGCAAGTACAAGGCCACGCTTCTTCACTGCGACGAATATGGCCTTCTTGGAGACAGCGAATGCGTATGGAGTGGCGTTCTTGCCCGGCTGGTAGTCAAAAGCGGCTACCAGTTCCTCACCAGTTTCGAGTTCCAACGTGATCGGTTCGTATGGCATATCTGCTCCGGGGGCGTGTCGCGAGGCCTAACGTAGACGTTAAAAACGATAGTAGACAGGTTCTCAAGAGTGCCGAGTTCTCCCCCGTTTTCGCGCGGCCTCGGCTCGCCGCTCGTGGTCCTCGATCCAGTTCTCGGTGAGCCGATCTAGCTCGTCCAATTGCTCCTGAGAAGAGGTGGGTGGGGCGAATTCCATTTCGAGCCATCCGATCAGATGCGTTTCGATCAGAGCGAGCGGAAACTCTGGGCAGCCCGCGTGAATGCGTTGCACGGACTCGGTAATCGAAAGCCGTTTCCCATCTTCCCAGATGATCTTGCGATTCTTGGCGTTGACATCGACCTTTTCTAGCAACATCCACACAGCATCCAACACTTCACTGGAGAGCTCCCCTTCGGCAGAGTCCATCCAGCCGGCAAAACCTTCGAGTAAAGGATTGTCCTCGAAGGGATGTTTGTCATGCTGTTTGCCCATCAGGTAAGCATAGCACTGCTGGGTTAGCGCCTGCGCGCCAGTTTCATCTTCAGGCGACTGTGCTCAATGCCCAAGGCGATCCATTCTGCGCTCAGGGCCTTGAAGCGCTTGTAGTTGGCGATCTGGCGGCGCACATCGCGCAGGCTCTCGCGTGCAATGTATTCGGTGCGGCTCTTCATCTCCCGTGTATAGCTGAGCTGGTAGTAGGCCCCGCTTTGGCTCTCGGGATCTTTGTACTGGCGCGTTAGCGAGCCCGGCCGCATCTCATCGATTGCCGCCAGTTCTGCCTTGATCCTGTCAATGCGCTTTTGGATCTGCGCGAGTCGTTTTGTTGTCACACGGATAGCATACACATGCTATACCATATTGACAACTACCGATGGGAGGAGGCGATGTCGCTGTGGATTGCCTGGTGGGACGCAATTCGGTTGCTGCGCCCGGCGTTCTCGCGCCTGCGCAGCTTCATGTGGTTCGCCACGGCCGTGGCAGGCTTGACGGTGCGCACCGAGCTGCTGGGGGTGACCAGCATCGTGCGGGCGCTGAAGCTAACGCCTCGCTTCTACAACAAGCTGCTCGATAGCTTTCATAGCAGCGCCGTGCAGCTCGATCGGCTCTCGGCGCTGTGGACACAGGCGGTGCTGCACCTGTTGCCTGAGCCGCTGCGCATCAACGGCCGGCGCGTCCTGGTCGGCGACGGCATCAAGGCACCCAAGTGCGGCAAGAAGATGCCCGGCGTGAAGCTGCTGCATCAACAGTCAGAATCGAACACCAAACCGGAATACATCATGGGGCATTCGTTGCAGGCGGTGAGCGTGCTGGTACAGGCCGCTCAGAGTGTCTTCGCGCTACCGCTGGCCGTACGCATCCACGAAGGTCTGGTGTGGTCCAATCGCGATCGGCGTACCCTGCTTGACAAAATGCTCGCGCTGCTCGGGATCATCGCGATCCAGGATCCGTTCTACTTCGTGGCCGACGCGTACTACGCGGCCCGCAAAATCGTCAACGGTTTGCTCGATCAGAACAACCACCTGGTCACCCGGGTGAAATCCAATGCAGTCGCCTATGCGCCGTACTTGCAGCCGGGCCCGCGCAAAAGAGGCCGGCCCCGGCTCTATGGCACAAAGCTCAAGCTCAAATCCCTGCTGAACGACCCGCAGTCCATGCAATCGGCCGCGAGCCCCGTCTACGGCGAGCACAACGTCACGATCCAGTATCGGCTCAGCGATCTACTGTGGCGTCCGGCCGGCCGGCTGGTGCGCTTCGTGGCGGTCATTCATCCTTCCCGAGGCTCCTGCCTGTTGATGTGCACGGACACCTCCTTGAGCGCCATCGAGATCATTCGCCTCTACGGGCTGCGCTTCAAGATCGAACACAGCTTCAAACAGGCTGTACGTCTGATCGGTGCGTTCGCCTACCATTTCTGGATGCAAGACATGAAGCCGCTTCGCCGCCGCAACGGTAATCAACATCTTCATCGCGAGTCGCTCGACTACCGCAACGCCATCAAGCGCAAGATCCACGCCTATCATGTGTTCATTCAGGCCGGCGTCGTCTGTCAGGGATTGCTTCAGTACCTGGCAGTCGCCTTTCCCAAGCCCGTCTGGAACTGCTTCGGCTCTTGGCTGCGAACTATTCGCCCCGGCATCCCTCCATCTGAGTTCGTTGTCGCCAATGCGCTACGCCAGAGCCTGCCCGAATTTCTCTTGAATGCCGTCCAATGCAATTTCCTCGCGAAATTCATCGTCGAAAGGCAAGACCCCGGTAACGTAGAGATGTTCCGATTGGCCTCATGAGGTCAGTCCCGGGGACAAACTCGGGACTCTTGAGACAGGTTATCGGACTGTCCAATAAGCTCTCATCAGCATGCAACTGCATGATATTACCGTATTTACCACTCACGCTCGCGGCTCCGACGTCGCATAAGTCATACCGAACCAACAGGGCCGCCCTCGATTATCGGCAGGGTCACCACGGAATCGCCTCGCGGTCGCGGAAGAAGCCGCCGCTGGGGCCGTCATCGGGGAGGGTGGCGAGCCACACGGCAGTGGCGGCGCCCTCCTCGACGGAGCGGGTGGCGTTCGGTCCGCCCATGTCGGTGCGCACCCAGCCCGGGCACATGGAATTCACCTTGATGTTGGCGTCCTGCAGCTCGGCGGCGAGGATGCGCGTCACCGCATTGAGCGCCGCGTTGGAGATGCGGTAGGCGGGGGTGCCGGCCTGCATCTCGCACAGCTGCCCCAGACCGCTCGACATATTGACGATGCGACCGTAGTTGTTCTTGCGCATCAGCGGCAGCACGGCCTGCGTCACGCGCAGCGCGCCGTAGAGGTTGGTCTCGACGGTCCAGCTCAGGGTTTCGAGGTCCAGCTCGCTGATGCGCGTGGCAGGTCGGTTGACGAGGATGCCAGAGCGCGGGAAAGGGGTCGCGCTCGAATTAACCATATGCTGGAAAACGGAATAAATTGAAGCTAGCCACTTCAGCCCTTATCTGACGTCACATTCGCCTACGCCCACGCGGCTACTCCCAGTTCAGGTTCAACTTGCGGTGCGAGGCGGCGCAATCGCGCAGGTACAGATTGATGAGGCTTTGATACGGGATACCGACCTCTTCCGAAAGGGACTTGAAGTAGTCGATGGATTCTTCGTCCAGGCGGATCGTGACCTGCTTCTTCAACTGAGAAGCATAGGGATTCTTCCTGGCTTTGGAGAAGTCATATTCCTTACGCATGGGACACCGTTACGGGTAGAACTTCATTTCCTTGGGCGTTGCCTTGCGAGCAGAGATGATTCGAATTACTCCATCCTTGCCTCGATAACAGTGGCAGACAACCAAGAGCCTTAGCGCAGAGGCCAGAGCAAGTGGGGGCGGCGCAACGCCTGCGCCCGATTGCCGCCCTGATCACCACGGTATCGCCTCGCGATCGCGGAAGAAGCCGCCAGTGGGGCCGTCGTCGGGCAGGGTGGCGAGCCACACGGCGGTGGCGGCGCCTTCCTCGACGGAGCGGGTGGCGTTCGGTCCGCCCATGTCGGTGCGCACCCAGCCCGGGCACATGGAATTCACCTTGATGTTGGCGTCCTGCAGTTCGGCGGCGAGGATGCGTGTCACCGCATTGAGCGCCGCCTTGGAGATGCGGTAGGCGGGGGTGCCGGCCTGCATGTCGCACAGCTGCCCCAGGCCGCTCGACATATTGACGATGCGACCGTAGTTGTTCTTGCGCATCAGCGGCAGCACGGCCTGCGTCACGCGCAGCGCGCCGTAGAGGTTGGTCTCGATGGTCCAGCTCAGGGTTTCGAGATCGAGTTCGCCGATGCGCGTGGCATTGCGGTCGATGAGGATGCCGGCATTGTTCACCAGCACGTCGACGCGGCCGAAATGGTGGTCCAGCCAGCGCCCGAGTTCGGCGACGCTCTGCGGGTTGCGCACGTCGAGCGGATGAAAATCCACGTTCAGTCCCTGATCCCGGAAGTCGGCCGCGGTGAGCTGCCCCTTGGCCGGGTCGCGGCTGGTCAGCACCACTTTCATTTCCAGGAGCGCGAGTTGGCGTGCGATCTCGCGCCCGAGACCGCGGTTGGCGCCGCTGACGACGGCGATCCGTGCATCGTTGTTCATGGTGTTCTCCGGTCGGATTGCCCTGCCATGCTAATGCGAAGGCTGGCGTCCTGCCAGCCTTCGCGGCCGGCTCACCTGGCGGCGGGCTCGCTCTGCGGCGCCATCTCCGGCGACGATGCGGACCGGCAGCGGCCGGGCGGCGTCGAGGTGCACGTCGCGCTGGGGGAAGGCGATGGCGATGCCGTTCTCCGTGAGCGTCTTCTCGATCATGAAGCGCAGGTCGCTCGCCACCGTCGGGCTTTCCACTCCCGGCTTGAGTTCCAGCCAGTAGTACAGGCCGAACATCAGGGCATCGGCGCCGAAGTCCTCGAACTGGACCTGGGGCTTGGGTTCGCCCAGCACCAGGCCGTGCCGGTCCACCGCCTGCAGCAGCAGGTCGCTCACTTCCCGCGTCGGCGAACCGTAGGCGACGCCGACTTTGATCGTCTGGCGCACGCGGCGGCTGGTGTAGGTCCAGTTGGTGACGTTCTGCTCGATGAAGGTGCTGTTCGGAACCAGCGTTTCGATGCCGTTGCCGTCGCGAATGGTGGAGGAGCGGACATTGATGTCGGTCACCGTGCCGCGTACGCCTCCGACTTCCACGATGTCGCCGGGGCGGAACGGCCGCTCGGACAGCAGCATCAGTCCGCTCATCAGGTTCTTCAGCAGGTTCTGCATGCCGAAGCCGACGCCGATCGCCACCGCGCCGCCGAGGAAGGCGAACACGGTGAGCGGGATCTTCACCGACACCAGGCTGAAAACCACCAGCACGATGAAGGTGAAAGCCAGCACCCAGCGCCGCGTGATGCGCGCCAGGTTCGGCTCGACGTCGAAGCGCCTGACGAGGAAGCGCTCCGCGCCGCGGGCCAGCCGCCCGCTCAGCCACAGGCCGATCACCAGGATCAGGACCGCGGTCATGACCTTGCCTACGGTGACGCCGCGCTTGCCGGTGATCTTCTGCCCGTCGACCTCGATCGTGTCCTCGGCGGTGAAGATCTCGAAGGACCAGATCGCCTTCGCCGTCTGGAAGGCGTCGTCGCGCCAGCTTTCCACCTTCGCCACCGCGCCCTGATCGCGGATGGAAACGTCGAACTCCTCCATCCAGCGCCGGATCAGGTCCCGGACCTCCTCCACGTCCGCCAGGCTGCGCACGTAGAGCGACGCCCGGTCGCGGTAGGCGGTGATGAATTCCTCGACGCGCTTGCGCGCCTCCGGCGTCGCCGCGCTGATCAGCCGACCCTCCTGCTCCGCCGCCACCGCCATCGCCAACTGCACCTGCCGCCGCGCCAGGTCGGCCACCGGCGCGAGCCGGTCGAGCAGGGCGCGGCCGCCGCGGAAGGCATCCCTCACGGCGCTGGCGTTATCGGCGCCGCGGCCGGCGAAGGCGTAGCGGATCTCCCAGAACGCATATTGGATGTCGAGGTTCTCGACCCCGCTTTTCAGGGTCTCGATCCGGATGTTCGCGTTCTCCGCCCGCGCCCGGGCCAGTTCCTCCTGCTGTTCGAGTTCGCGCAGGCGGCTGGTGCGCTCGGCAAGCTCCTTTTCCAGGGCGATGCGTGCCGACGCCGCCGCGTCCGCGGCGGGCGCTGCGGCAGCCGCAGGCGGCTCCACGGCCTCCGGTTTCCCGGGCGGCGCGGCGGTCTCGGTGCCGCCGCCGCGCCCGCCGGCATCCCCGGCGGCGGCCGGCGCTGGCACGGCGGCCTCGGCTTCGTTGCGCTTCGCGCGTTCCAGTTCGGCGGCGGTCTGCGCCACCTCCGCCTGCTGCCGTTCGAGCTTCGCGGCGGCGTCGGCCGCGGTGTCGTGCGCTGAGGTCTCGGCAGTCATGGCCTGCTCCAGTTCGCTGCGCAGGGCCTTGCGCCGGGCCTCGACCCTGGCCCGGATCGTGTCCAGGTCGTCTTCGGTGAACCGGGTCTTGCCCTCTACTTCCTTCAGCATCCGCTCGCCGAATTCGGACTCCTGGCGCGCTGCCGCCAGTTGTTCCTGGTTCGCGCGCCGGCCGGCTTCCAGGCTCGCGATCGCCGCCGCCGGCACGCGGCTGGTGAGCCGCGCCAGATCCAACTGCCACGTCGCCTGCACCGACTCGGCCTGGCTCTTGGCCCGTTCCAGCTTTTCGCGCGCCTGGCGTACCTCTTCCTCGGCATTCTTCAGAAAGTCCCTGGCGCCGTCGATCTGCTTGTCCAGCATCTGCTGCTTGGCCTGGAATCCGTCCAGCTTGAGGGATGCGGTCTGCAATTGCTTGCGCAGGTCGTCCGCCTTCAGGATCGGATAGGGCGGCTTATCGGGGAAACCCTGCCAGGCGGCGATGCGCTGTTCCAGTTCGGCGCGGCGTTTCGTCGCGACTTCCAGATTGGCCAGTTCGTCCAGGTGGCGCTGGTAGGTGCGCGCCAGTTGCTGCCAGAGGACGCGGCGCCGCACCAGATCGCGTTCAGGCGTTCCCGCCGGGGCGCCCGCGGCGGCGCCGTCGGGCGCCTCGATGCGGGCGAGTTCGGCGCGCGCTTCGGCGAGTTTCTGTTCCAGCTGCGCCGGAAGATCGACCTTCTGCGCTTCGGTGCCCATTCTCCGCACCCGGCTTTTACGCCGGCGCGGCGCCGGGTTTGAGCATGCCCGGCAGCATTTGGGCCTGGGCCGAAGGCGGCGAATGCCGCGAGAAATGCGGCCGCGATCAGCAGCGCGGCCAAGGCGCCGGCAGGCGGGCGTGCCCCCATGCCGATCTCCCGAACGTGCGCCCAATCCAAGTCGTCGCCAGGATCGTCAAGATTTCGGGTCCCTAGAGACGCCGCTGAGGGGCAGCGGCGGGTGCGCGGGGGCATCCTATCACCCCGCTACATGCGCCGTGGCGGTCAGACCGCGGCGCGTTTGCGCTTGCGGATCGGCTGTTGCGCCGGGCCGCGTCCGCCGAGCAGCTTCGCCAGATAGCGGCCGGTGTAGCTGTGCTCCTGGGCCGATACCTGTTCCGGCGTGCCGACGGCGATGATCTGGCCGCCGCCGTCGCCGCCCTCGGGACCGAGGTCGATCACCCAGTCGGCGGTCTTGATCACATCCAGGTTGTGCTCGATGACGACGATGGTGTTGCCGTGGTCGCGCAGGCGGTGCAGCACCTTGAGCAGCATCTCGATGTCGCGGAAATGCAGGCCGGTGGTCGGCTCGTCCAGGATGTACAGGGTACGGCCGGTATCGCGCTTGGAAAGTTCCAGCGCCAGCTTGACCCGCTGCGCTTCGCCGCCGGAGAGGGTGGTCGCCGACTGGCCCAATTCGATGTAGCCCAGGCCCACCTCCGTCAGGGTTTCCAGCTTGCGCGCCACCACCGGCACGGCGGCGAAGAAGTCGCGCGCCTGCTCCACCGTCATCTGCAGCACGTCGTGGATGGTCTTGCCCTTGTAGCGGATTTCCAGCGTCTCGCGGTTGTAGCGCTTGCCGTGGCAGACGTCGCAGGGGACGAAGATGTCGGGCAGGAAATGCATCTCCACCTTGATCAGGCCGTCGCCCTGGCAGGCCTCGCAGCGTCCGCCCTTGACGTTGAAGGAGAAGCGCCCCGGCCCGTAGCCGCGGCTGCGCGCTTCCTGCGTGCCGGCGAACAGCTCGCGGATCGGCGTCAGCAGGCCGGTGTAGGTGGCCGGGATTGGAGCGGGGCGTGCGGCCGATGGGCGACTGGTCGACGCTGATCACCTTGTCGAAGAACTCCAGGCCTTCGATTTCGTCATGGGGCGCGGCTTCGGTGGACGAGCCGTAGAGGAAGCGCGCCGCGGCCGCATAGAGGGTGTCGTTGATGAGCGTCGATTTGCCCGAGCCCGAGACGCCGGTGACGCAGGTGAACAGTCCCACCGGCAGTTCCAGCGTGACGTTCTTGAGGTTGTTGCCGCGCGCGCCGGTGATCTTCAGCAGGCGCATCGGATTGACCGGCTGGCGCCGCGCCGGAATCGGGATGCTGAGGCGCCCGGAAAGATAGGCGCCGGTGAGCGAGTCGGGATGATTCTCGATGTCCCGGGGCGTGCCTTCGGCGACGATGCGGCCGCCGTGCTCGCCGGCGCCGGGGCCCATGTCCACCACATGGTCGGCCGCTTCGATGGCCTCCTGATCGTGCTCCACCACGATCACCGTGTTGCCCAGGTCGCGCAGTTCCGCCAGCGTCTGCAGCAGCCGCGCGTTGTCGCGCTGGTGCAGGCCGATGGAGGGCTCGTCCAGCACGTACATGACGCCGGTGAGGCCGGAGCCGATCTGCGAGGCGAGGCGGATGCGTTGCGCCTCGCCGCCGGACAGGGTCTCGGCCGAGCGGTCCAGAGACAGATAGTCGAGGCCGACGTTGATGAGGAAGGCGACGCGGGTGACGATCTCGTGCACGATCTTTTCCGCCACCTGCTGCCGGTGGCCGGTCAGCCTCAGGTCGGCGAAGAAGCGGCGCGTCTCCGCCAGCGACCAGCCGCCCACCTCGGGCAGGGCGCGCTCGCCGATGGTGACGTGGCGCGCCTCGCGCCGCAGCCGCGCGCCGCCGCATTCGGGGCAGGGGCGGGTGGCGAGGTACTTGGCCAGTTCCTCGCGCACGACGACCGAGTCGGTCTCCTTGTAGCGGCGTTCCAGGCTGGGAACGATGCCCTCGAACACGTGTTCGCGGATCACCGCGCGGCCGCCGTCGGACAGGTAGCGGAAGGGAATCTTCTCCTTGCCCGATCCCTGCAGCACGACTTCCCGCACCGGCTCGGGCAGGGATTCGAACGGCTGCTCGATGTCGAAGCCGTAGTGGCTGGCCAGACTGGCGAGCATCTGGAAATAGAACTGGTTGCGCCGGTCCCAGCCGCGGATGCAGCCCGATGCCAGCGACAGATGCGGGTAGGCGACCACCCGCGCCGGATCGAAGAAACTGACGGTGCCGAGGCCGTCGCAGCGCGGGCAGGCGCCCATCGGGTTGTTGAAGGAAAACAGGCGCGGCTCCAGTTCGGCCAGCGAGAAGCTGCACACCGGGCAGGCGAACTTGGCGGAGAACAGATGTTCCTTGCCGCCGTCCATCTCCACCGCGACGGCGCGGCCGTCGGCGTGGGTGAGGGCGGTTTCGAAGGACTCGGCCAGACGCTGGCGCGCGTCGGGACGCACCTTGAGCCGGTCCACCACGACGTCCACGCTGTGCTTGGTGTTCTTGGCGAGCTTGGGCAGGTTGTCGATGTCGTGGACGATGCCATCCACCCGCAGCCGCACGAAACCCTGCGCCCGCAACTCGACGAAGAGGTCGGCCTGCTCGCCTTTGCGCCCGCTGACCACCGGCGCCAGGATCATCAGCTTGGTGTCTTCGGGCAGCGCGAGCACGGCGTCCACCATCTGCGACACGGTGCTCGCCTCCAACGGGAGTCCGTGCTCCGGACAGTGCGGCGTGCCGGCGCGGGCATAGAGCAGGCGCAGATAGTCGTGGATCTCGGTGACGGTGCCGACGGTGGAGCGCGGGTTGTGGCTGGTGGCCTTCTGTTCGATGGAGATGGCCGGAGACAGGCCTTCGATCAGATCGACATCGGGCTTTTCCATCAACTGCAGGAACTGGCGCGCATAGGCGGAGAGGGATTCGACGTAGCGCCGCTGGCCCTCCGCATAGAGCGTGTCGAAAGCGAGCGAGGACTTGCCGGAGCCCGACAGCCCGGTGATCACCGTCAGCTTGTTGCGCGGCAGATCGAGGCTGATGTTCTTCAGGTTGTGGGTGCGGGCACCGCGGATGCGGATCTCGTCCATGGGCGTCTGGCTGGCGGGGAAGCGGGCTAACCGGCTAATATAGCCGCTTTTTCGTCCCCGCCTCAATCCATGCACGCTGGCGAAAAGATGACCGCCTTCGAACTGCGCGCGACCGTCGCGCTGGCGGCGGTGTTCGCGCTGCGGCTGTTCGGCATGTTCTCCATCCTGCCGGTGCTGGCGCTCCATGCGCAGGAAGTGCCCGGCGGCGCCAGCCCGTTCCTGATCGGCGTGGCCTTGGGCATCGACGGCCTGGCGCAGGCGTTCCTGCAGATTCCATTCGGCCTGCTGTCGGACCGCTACGGCCGTAAGCGCGTGATCTACGCCGGACTCGCCCTGTTCGCCGTGGGCAGTTTCATCGCTGCCAGCGCCGGCGACATCTACATCATCATTCTCGGCCGCCTGGTGCAGGGCACGGGTGCGATAGCGGCGGCGGTGATCGCCCTCACCGCCGACCTGACGCGCGAGGAGCACCGGGGCAAGGCGATGGCGGTGATCGGCATGAGCATCGGCGTCACCTTCGGCGCTTCGCTGGTGCTGGGGCCGGCCCTCAAGCACTGGATCGGCGTGCCGGGCATCTTTGCGCTGACCGGCGTGCTGGCCATCGCGGCGATGGCGGTGGTGAAATTCGTCATTCCCAACCCCCAGGCGAGCCGCGTGCATGCGGACGCGGAGACCGTGCCCGAGCAGATCGGTGCCGTGCTTCGGAACACCGAACTGCAGCGCCTCAATTTCGGCATCTTCAGCCTGCATGCCGCCATGCGCGGCCTGTTCGTGGTCATACCACTGGTCCTCGTCAGCGTCGGCAACCTGACGGTCGACCAGCACTGGAAGGTCTATCTGCCGGTGATGGCGATCTCCTTCGTCGCCGTCATACCGGCCATCATCGTCGCCGAGTCGCGCGGCAAGATGAAACCGGTGTTCGCCGGGGCGGTGGCTTTGCTGTTCGTCGCCACGCTGCTGATGGCGGTGTTCCTCGACAACTTCACCGGCGTCGTCGCCACGCTGTTCCTGTTCTTCCTCGCCTTCAACCTGCTGGAGGCGACGCTTCCTTCCCTCGTGTCCAAGATCGCGCCGGCCGGCAGCAAGGGCACGGCCATCGGCGTCTATAACAGCTTCCAGTTCCTCGGGCTGTTCCTCGGCGGCGTCCTGGGCGGTTTTCTCGCCGAGCACGTGAGCCCGGCGGCTGTTTTCGTCTTTGCCGCAGGGTTGGCCGTCGCCTGGCTGCTGCTGGCCATCTCCATGCAGCCGCCGCCCGCCGTGCGCACGCGGATGTATCACGTCGGCGAGATGAGCGAAACGCGGGGCCGCCAGTTGTCGTCGGACCTGGCCCGCATCGAAGGTGTCGCCGAGGCGGTCGTGATCGCGACGGAGGGTGTGGCATACTTGAAAGTGCGCCTGGGCGAATGGGATGAAGCGGGCGCCCTGGCATTGATCGAAAGAGGGACATGAAATGGCATCCGTAAACAAGGTGATTCTGGTCGGCAATCTGGGGCGCGATCCCGAGACCCGCTACTTGCCCAGCGGCGATGCGATCACCAACATCACGCTCGCCACCACCGATACGTGGAAGGACAAGGCGACCGGCGAGAAAAAGGAAGCGACCGAATGGCACCGCGTCGCCTTCTTCGGCAAGCTGGCGGAGATCGCCGGCCAGTACCTGAAGAAGGGCTCCCAGGTCTACGTCGAGGGGTCGCTGCGCACCCGAAAGTGGCAGGACAAGGAAGGCCAGGAGCGCTACACCACCGAGATTCGCGCCGACACCATGCAGATGCTGGGTTCGCGCCAGGGCATGGGCGAGGCGCCGCCGCGGGAATCCGCAGCCCCGGCGCCAACGGGCGGTCCGGCGCAAAAGCCGGCAGCTTCAGGTTTCGGCGACATGGACGACGACATTCCGTTCTGAGCAGGACGTCTCGCCGTGGCCGGCTGAGGCCCTGGAATCCGCCGGCCGGCGGGTAGCGGTTCGCGGCCCCCCGGACTGCGGGGGCGGGGCGGAGGACGAGAAGGGGGCGCGGATCGGCGCCGCAGGGAGGGCGCGGGCGATCCGTAATCGAACGACATTAAGCACGAGCGCAGTAAGCCGTTACAATCTCGGTTGGAGGGAGCGGGACGGCAATGGCGATTCTGGTCTGGAACGAAGACTACCGCGTCGGCCTGGACGAGGTGGATCAGCAGCATCAGGGGCTGGTGGACATGATCAACCGGCTGGATGGCGCCATATCCGACGGCGAGCCCAGCGACGTGATCGTGCGGCTGCTGGCGGACCTGAAGTCCTACACCCACTACCACTTCTCCACCGAAGAGCACCTCATGCGCGAGTGTGCCTGCGAACCGGCGCACATCCGGCTGCACCTGCGCCAGCATCGGGATTTCGAGCGCTCCCTCGAGCAGTTCTCCCGCGCCTACGACGTCAGCGGTTCGGTCGGGGCCGGATCGCTGCTGGAGTTCCTGCTGAAGTGGCTGATGTCGCACATCATGGGTTCCGACAAGGAACTGGGGCGCCTGATTCGCGGCGAGGGCGAGACCCACGGCGGAAGCCTGTCCGCCTCCGAGCGCGAGCGCTGGCTGCAACGGCAGCTCGATCAGGAGGTCGCCCAGCGCAACATGCTCAGCGCGCTGCGCGAGGCGGAGAGCCGTTTCCGCGTTATCGCCGATACCGTGCCGGTGCTGATCTGGATGGGCGATTCCGGCGGCGGCCGCTCCTTCTTCAACAAGACCTGGCTCGATTTCACCGGCCGCAATGCGGATGCCGAGTCCGGCTGGGGCTGGCTCAGCAGCGTGCATCCGGATGACCGTGGGCGCCTGCTGGAGACCTTCCGCCAGGCCCTGCTCGGGCGTCAGGATTACTCCGCCGAATACCAGTTGCGGCGCAAGGACGGCGAATACCGCTGGATGGTCGAGAACGGCGTTCCCCGCAACACCCGCAGCGGGACCTTCACCGGCTTCATCGGTTCCACCACCGACATCTCGGAGCGCAAGGAAGCGGAGTTCGCCGCGAAACGCGCCTGTGACCAGTTGGAAACCGAGGCGTCGTCGCGCGCCGTGAAGATCCGCGAGCTGGCGGCAAAGCTGGAGCGGATTCGACGTGAGCTGCGCGACAGCGAAGCGGAGCCGGCGCTAGAACCCGAGCTGCGCAGCCTGGTCCGAGAGATCGACGAGGCGCTGGAACTCGTTTCCGCCTGTTTGCCCGAACGGGCGGCTGCCCTCACCTGAAACGCCGCATCCGGCGGCGCGCCGTCAGCCGGCGCGGATCTTCGCCAGCGTCGCCGTGGTGGAGCGCTCGAACAGAAACGGAATCGACACCGCGCGCCCGCCCCAGGATTGCACCTCGGGCGCACCGACCATCTGCGCCAGCGGCCAGTCGCCGCCCTTCACCAGCACGTCCGGCCGGCATTCCAGAATGCGCGCGAGCGGCGTGTCCTCCTCGAACCAGGTGACGAGGCTCACGCACTCCAGCGCCGCCATCACCGCGAGACGGTCTTCCAGCCGATTGATCGGCCGGTCCTCGCCCTTGCCCAGCCGTTTCACCGAGGCATCGCTGTTCAGCGCCACCACCATGCTGGATCCCAGGCTGCGCGCCTGGGCGAGGTAGGTGACATGGCCGCGGTGCAGGATGTCGAACACGCCGTTGGTGAACACAAGGGGACGGACGAGGCGCCCGACCTGCGCGGCGAGCCGCTGCGGCGGGCAGATCTTGGCTTCGAAGGCAGGGGCGGAAACGTTCATCGGGCCGAGGGCGGACGAGGATGCGCCGCATTGTACCGGCGAACATCGCCGCGAGATGCGGCTGCGCCCGGAACGGGGTGCGCAGGCTACGCCGCCGCCAACTCCTTGCGGTAGCGATTGAGGTCCGCCACGGTCTCGAACTTGCGCTCGAACAGGCTGGACAGGTTGCGCAGGATGCCGCCGATGACCCGCGCTTCCCAATGCTTGTCGAAGTTGATCTGCTCCGACAGCCAGCGCTCCAGCCAGTCTGGATCCGGCACACGGCTTTGCACCGTGTCGCGCGGGTAGAGATCCTTGTTAACATGCAGATTGGTGGGATGCAGCGGACGGCTGCTGCGCGCCGAACTGGCCATCAGCACGCCGAGCTTGGCGAAGGCAGCGCGTGCCTGGTCGCCGAAGCGTTCGATGGCCTGTTTCATGTACTTGAGGTAGGCACCGCCGTGGCGTGCCTCGTCGCGCGAGATCAGGTCGTAGATGTGCTTGATGACCGGTTCGGTGTGCCATTCGGAGGCGCGGCGATACCACTGCGTAAGCCGTACTTCGCCGCAGAAATGCAGCATCAGGGTTTCCAGCGGCGGCGCCGGATCGAACTCGAAGCGCACCTCGTGCAACTCCTCTTCCGTCGGCGCCAGGTCGGGGCGGAAGCGCTGCAGGTAGTCCATCAGCACCAGGGCGTGCTTCTGCTCCTCGTAGAACCAGACCGACATGAAGGCCGAAAAGTCCGAGTCGCCGCGGTTGTCACGCAGGAACATTTCGGTGGCTGGCAGCGCCGACCACTCGGTGATGGCGTTCATCTTGACCGTGAGCGCCTGCTCCTCGGTCAGCTTGTCGCGTTCGAAACCGCCCCACGGCACGTCATGCTGCAGGCTCCAGCGGGCGGTTTCGAGCGACTTGAAGAGTTCGGGATAGAGCATGGTCGGACCTCGCCGAGGGTGGGGCCGGCGCTGCGCCGGCCCATGATCGCAGGACGCCCAGTCTACCAGACGCCGTTTGACGCCACGACCCAGCGCCAGGGCGGGTTCGCGCGAATGTTCCGGTCCGGTGTTTGAATTCATCGGGCCACGTCCGGCACTCCATGGTGCAGGGCGGGCCGCGCCCGCCGCAGCCACCGATGATCCCGGCGCGCGGTACCGCAGCCGTGATGCGGGGATCGAGGCCCGGTCAGGAAAGATCGGGCCGCCGGCTGCCGCGCCACTCCCGCAGTGCTTCCAGCGTATCGCCGATGTCGCCGATGACGCGGATGCCTTCGAGCTGCCGCGCCTTGTCCCGCAGGGCCGCGCCGCCCGCCCAAACGCCGACGGAAGCAGGCAACGCCTGGCGCAACGCGTGGAGGGCGCTCAATGCCTGGCGTGCCGGATACGCTGCGCTGAACGACAGCGCCACGATGTCTGCGGCGCTGGCCATCGCCGCCATTCGGATGTCCGGCAGCGGCGTGCGTGTGCCCAGGGACAGGCACTGGGCGCCCTCGGACGCCAGCAGCGCTTCGGCCATCAGCAGTCCGAGGCCGTGTTCTTCCTCCGGCAGGGTGGTGAGCAGGATGCGCGGCCGCTGCGCGCCCAACAGGTGGGCATTGATCGCGCCGCGCAACACGTTCTGGATCTGTTCCGTGTACAAGTGCTCTTCATATACCTGGACCTCGCCGCGCATCCATGCCTCGCCGATCTGCGCGTTGAACGGGCCAACGATGTCCTGGACAAAACGTTGCAGGCCGTGTCTCATCAGCAACTGGCTGAGCGCGGCACGCAACTCTTCCGAGCGGTGCTGGCGGATCAGGGGCAGGACGGCTGCGAATTCTGGGGGCGGCGCCGGTTCGCCGCGCACCGCGCCGTGCCGTTCCAACAGGACCGCCAGTTCGCTCGCGTCGGCGCCCATGAGCTTGCTCGGCCGCATGCCCTGATCCAGCAGGCGCTTGATCAAACGCAGCTTTTCCACCTGCTCCAGAGGGTAGAGGCGCTCGCCGAGGGCGTCGCGCTGCGGTACGGGGAAACCGTAGCGGCGCTCCCAGACCCGTAGCGTGTCCTTGGAGAGGCCGGTGTCCCGCTCCACGGCGCTGATGGACAGGGGCGCCAGCTTGTCGAACTGAATGTTCATTTTGTCTTGGACAAACACTTGACAACGTCGGAATGTGACGTTATGGTAGCGGCACATTCTGATTGTGTCCAGGACAAATGCCATGAAAGGACAAATGCCATGAAAGCTGGAATGAAGACGGCAACCTTGCCATCCCGGAAACGGGCTGCAATATGGACTTTCCTGCTCTTCTCGGCCGCCGTCGGGCTGTATCTCAAGGCCGCCGCCGATGCTCATGCCGGCCCGTCCCGGGCGACGGGTGCGACCGACGCGGAAGCGTGCGTCGCGCATCGGCTGCCGATCCGGCGCTGGCCGTTCTCATTCAGCTGCATCGCGGTGTATCGCCGGCGCCCGCTGCCGCCGCGCATTCCACGCAGTCCAGCAGCGCGCGGTGACGGAGAGGCGCATGAAACGCATGCTGCCGCTGGCGCTGTTGCTCCTGCCTGCGCTGGCTCTAATGCCGGGGAGCGCATCCGCGCAGGCCTGCCCGCCCGTCCTGGATCACAGCTTCCCGGGCCTGATGGACGACAAGCCACGCTCCCTTTGCCAGTACCAGGGCAAGGTGGTGCTGGTCGTGAATACGGCCAGCCAGTGCGGCTACACCCCGCAGTACGAAGGGCTCGAAGCGCTGTACCGGACCTACCGGGATCGAGGCTTCGTGGTGCTGGGCTTCCCGTCCAACGACTTCGGCGGCCAGGAGCCGGGAAGCGCCAGGCAGATCGCCGAGTTCTGCCAGGTGAACTTCGGCGTCAGCTTCCCCATGTTCGCCAAGACCGGTGTGGCGGCGGGCCATGCCAGCGCGCTCTACGAAAACCTGGCGCGGCAGACCGGCGCGCGGCCCCAGTGGAATTTCCACAAGTACCTGATCGACCGCAGCGGCAAGCGCGTGCAGAGCTTCGCCAGTGCCGTGCGGCCCGACAGCCCAGACCTGGTCGGCGCGATCGAACGCCTGCTGGCCATGAACTAGCCGCGACCAGCACACCGACTTCGCCGCCCCCGAATCCCCTTCAGGAGACCAGCATGAATGCACCGGAAAGGTTCTTCCTCCCCGATATCCAGGCTGCCGCGGACACACGCCAGCTCGCCATACAGCACGTGGGCGTGAAAGGCCTGCGCTACCCCCTGCGGGTGCGCAGCGGCGTCGCCGAGACCGTGGCGACGGTCGCCAGCCTCAGCATGACGGTGGGACTGCCGCCCCACGTCAAGGGCACCCACATGTCGCGCTTCGTCGAGATCCTCGAGGCGCAACGCGACGCCCTGTCGCTGGACGGGCTGCGCGGCATGTTCGCCGCCATGCTGGACCGGCTCGATGCGACTTCCGGCCGCATCGAGGCGAGCTTTCCCTATTTCATTCGCAAGCAGGCGCCGGTGTCCGGCGTCAACAGCCTGCTCGACATCGACGCCGGCGTGATCATCGACAAGCAGCCGCGCGAGCCGCTGCGCATGACGCTGCGGGTGACGACGCCGGTGACCAGCTTGTGTCCCTGCTCCAAGGAGATTTCCGCCTACGGCGCCCACAACCAGCGCTCCCATATCACCATCTCCGCCGAACTGCGGCGCGACATGAGCATCGAGGAGCTGGTGCGGGTGGCGGAGGAGGAAGCCTCGTGCGAGGTCTATGGCCTGCTCAAGCGGCCGGACGAAAAGTACGTCACCGAGCGCGCCTACGACAATCCCAAGTTCGTCGAGGATCTGGTGCGCGACATCGCCCTGCGCCTGAAGCAGGAACCGCGCATCGCGCGCTTCGTGGTGGAGTCGGAGAACTTCGAGTCGATCCACAACCATTCGGCCTACGCCTCGATCGAAGGCGACAACCCGTAGTCGGGGCGGCATGACATCCAACATGAAGAAGATCGCAGTCGTCGGATCAGGCATCTCCGGGCTCGCGGCCGCATGGCTGCTGGCGCGGGAACATCAGGTCACCCTGTACGAGGCGGAAAATGAACTGGGCGGCCACACGCACACGGTGGACGTTACCGTGGAGGGCAAGACCTTCCCGGTGGACACCGGCTTCCTGGTATTCAATCGCCGCACCTATCCCAACCTGACCGCGCTGTTCGGCCTGCTCGACGTGCCGTTGGCGGAGAGCGAGATGTCGTTCGCGGTGAGCCTGGCGGAGCCTCGCATCGAGTGGGCAGGCAGCAGCCTGGGCGCGCTCTTCGCCCAGAAGCGCAACCTGGCGCGGCCGCAGTTCTGGTCCATGGTGCACGACATCCTGCGCTTCAACCGCGCAACGACGCGGCTGGCCGAGGGTGCCGGGGAACCGGGCCTGTCGCTCGGCGGATACCTGGAACGACACGGCTACGGCGCACCGTTTCGCGACTGGTATCTGCTGCCGATGGCGGCGGCGATCTGGTCCTGCCCGACGCGCCAGATGCTGGACTATCCGCTTGCCACCTTCGTCCGCTTCTGCCACAACCACGGCCTGCTGCAGATCGCCGACCGGCCGCAGTGGTTGACGGTGCGGGGCGGCGGGCGCGAGTACGTGCGGCGTCTCGCTGCGGGTCTGCCGGACGTTCGGCTGGCGACACCGGTGCGCCGGCTGCTGCGCAAGGAAGCGGGAGTCTGGGTCGAGGCCGGCGCGGCGCGCGAGCGCTACGACGAAGTGGTCCTGGCTTGCCATTCCGACCAGGCGCTGCGGCTGCTCGGAGTGGACGCCGGTGCGGACGAGCGCAGCGTGCTAGCGGCGGTGCGCTACCAGAGCAACCGCGCGCTGCTGCATACCGACGCGGAACTGCTGCCGCGACGCAGGGCGGTCTGGTCGGCCTGGAACTATGCGGCCGGCCGCGGCCATCCCGACACCCGGCCGGTGAGCGTGACCTATCTCATCAACCGCCTGCAGCCGCTGCCGGTAAGCACGCCGGTGCTGGTGAGTCTCAACCCCTTCGTCGAACCGCGCGCAGAGCAGGTGATTGCCGAGTTCCAGTATGACCATCCCGTCTTCGATCACGGCGCGATCGCTGCCCAGCAGCGGCTGGAATCGATCCAGGGCCGGCGCCGCACCTGGTACTGCGGGGCATGGTCCGGGTACGGCTTCCACGAGGACGGTTTGAAATCGGCGCTTGCCGTCGCCCAGGCGTTCGGCGTGCGCGCGCCCTGGCAGGGCGGCGATGCGGTGGCGCCGACCGCCGGATGGAGGGAGGCGGCTTGACTCCGGCGCCCGGGTTTTCGCCGACGGCGGCAGCGGTGTGCTTCGGCACCGTGGCGCACGCACGCCATTCCCCGACCCGGCACCGCTTCGCCTACCCCATGTTCTTCCTGCGGCTGCCCCTGTCGCGCCTGGAAGGGCTCGACGCAGCGGTGCTACGGATCAACCGCCCGGGCCTGATGCGCTTCGATTTCCGCGACCACGGCGCGCGCGATGGCGGCCATCCCCTGCCTTGGATACGCGCCCTGCTGGAGCGCGAGGGTGTGGCCGCGGCGGACGGCGAAGTCGTCCTGCAGACCGTGCCGCGCCTGCTGGGGTACGTGTTCAATCCGGTCAGCTTCTGGTTCTGCCACGACCGGGAAGGCGGGCTGCGCGCCGTGTTGTGCGAGGTCAATAACACCTTCGGCGAACGGCACAACTACCTCGTCGCGCACGCCGACGGCCGGGCCATCACCGCCGGCGACCGGCTCTGGGCGCGCAAGGCGTTTCACGTCTCGCCCTTCTTCCCGGTGCGCGGCGAGTACCGCTTCCGCTTCGTGGCCAACCACAGGACGGTCGCCGTGGCGCTCGATTACTTCGAGGACGGAGTCGCGATGCTGAGCACGCGGCTTTCCGGCCGCGCCGAACCCTTTTCCGATGCCGCTCTGGCTCGTGCGCTGCTGCGCTTTCCGCTGCAAACCATTGGTGTCGTGCTGCGCATCCACCTGCAGGCCCTGCGTCTGTGGGTCAAGCGCGTGCCGTTTTTCCGCAAACCTCAACCCCCGTTACAAGAGACCACGCGATGAATACCGCATCCCAAACCTTGCGCAATGAACTTTCACCGGCCATGGTGCGGCGGCCGGCGGCCGCAGGCGTGCTGCTGAACATGCTGGAACGGGTCGAAGGCGGCCGTGTGACCCTGACCCTGCCGGATGGGGAGCGCGTTTCGCTGGGCCACGGCGGCCACGGCGTCGAAGTGCACTTGCGCGAGTGGTCGGTGTTCGAGCAGGTGCTCGCCACCGGCGACATCGGCTTCGCCGAGAGCTACATCGATGGCCTTTGGGACACGCCGGAGCTTGCCCGATCGCTGACGCTGCTGGCACAGAATCGCGACGCGATTCAGGCCGCCCTCTACGGCCGCTGGTGGAGCCTGCTGCGCCACCGGCTGCTGCATCTGCTGCGCAGCAACACGCGGGCGGGAAGCCGGCGCAACATCGCCGCCCACTACGATCTGGGCAACGACTTCTACCGCCTCTGGCTCGACCCCGGCATGACCTACTCCGCTGCCTTGTTCGGCGACGAGGCGGCACACAGCCTGGAGGAAGCGCAGGCGGCCAAGTACCGGCGCATCCTCGATCGCCTCGAGATCAAGCCGGGGCAGCAGATTCTGGAAATCGGTTGCGGCTGGGGCGCTTTTGCCGAACTGGCGGCTCGGGAGTACGGTGCGAGGGTGCGGGGAATCACCCTTTCTGCCCGTCAGCTCGAATTTGCGCGGCGACGAGTCGCGCAGGCCGGTGCGGCAGAGCTCGCTACCTTCGAACTTCGCGATTACCGCGACGTGCAAGGACGCTTCGATCATATCGTGTCGATCGAAATGTTCGAGGCGGTGGGCGAGCGCTTCTGGCCTCTTTTTTTTCGTCGTCTGCACCAGCTGCTGAATCCGGGCGGGAAGGCCCTGATCCAGACCATCACCATCGACGAGGCGCTGTTCGCGCGCTACCGGCGCGGCACGGATTTCATCCAGCGCCATATTTTTCCCGGCGGCATGCTGCCCTCGGCGCAGCGCTTCATCGAGACGGCACGGGCGGCGGGCTTGCGCCTCGGCGACGATTTCGCCTTCGGCGCCGACTATGCCCGGACCCTCGCGCTGTGGCACCAGCGCTTCGTCGAGCGCGCGGACGAGTTGCACGATCTCGGCTACGACGAAGTGTTCCAGCGCACCTGGCGCTTCTATCTCGCCTACTGCGAGGCCGGTTTTCGCGCCGGTTCCACCGACGTGCGCCAGTTCGAACTGGTGCACGCCGATGCGTGACCCAACCATGCTGCGCCGCCTGTTTCTGACGATGGTGCTTGCGTTGAGCCTGCCGGCCCAGGCTACGCTGCCGGCGCAGGTGCGGGAAACAGCCGGGCTGACGGCCGCGGACTGGCGCGCCGTCGGGCGCGGCGAGTTGCGCTGGTTCGGCTTGTCGGTGTACGAGGCGGCGCTCTGGGTGCCGGGCGATCGCTTCGACCGATCCCAGCCGTTCGCGCTTGCACTGACCTACGCCCGGGCCATCCCGCGCGAGCGTCTGGTGTCCACCAGCGTCAGCGAGATGCGGCGCCTGGGCTGGAGCGACGAGGCGCAGCTCGCGCGCTGGCAGGACGAGCTGGCGCGCGTCTTCCCGGATGTGCGCGAGGGGGACACCATCGTCGGTGTCAGCGTGCCCGGCCGCGGCGCCCGCTTCTTCCATCAGGGCCGGGCCACGGGCGAGGTGGAGGACGCGGAGTTCGCCCGCGCCTTCTTCGCCATCTGGCTCGATGAGCGTACCCGAGTGCCGGAGTTGCGCGCCCAGCTGCTGCGCGGATCATGAGCCACGGCGCTGCCCTGCCGCGCGGCGTTCTTCTCGCCTATGGCGCCCTCGGCCTGCCGCTGGCCTTCGCCGCGCTGCCGATCTACGTGCACGTTCCGAAGCTCTACGGCGATGCCTTCGGCATGTCGCTGGGGCTGGTGGGCGCGGTCCTGCTCGCGGTGCGCCTGTTCGACGCCGTCGTGGATCCGGTCCTCGGCTGGTGGAGCGACCGGCTCGACCGGCGCCGCAGCATGATCGCGGCGGCGCTGCCGCTGCTGGCCCTGGGGATGCTGGGCCTGTTCGATCCCCCGCCGGATCGGGTGGGCCCGGTGTGGCTCGCCGCCTCGCTCACCGTGGTGTACCTCGGCTTCTCGCTGGCCAGCATCAACTACTATGCCTGGGGCGCCGAACTGTCCGCCTCGCGCCACGAACGCACGCGCATCACGGCGGCGCGCGAAGGCTTCGCTCTGGTGGGCGTCATCACTGCCGCGGTGGTGCCGGCCCACCTCGGAGTTGACCTGGCGCAGGGGCTCGCTCACATGGCCCTGGCATTTCTTCCGATCCTGCTGCTGGCGGTGATCGCCACCTTCCTCGTCACCCCTTCGGCACCGGCGCTCCGCCCCGAGCGCGCACCCCTGGCGCAGGCCCTGCGCCTCGCGCTGGCGAACCGGCGTTTCCGCTGGCTGCTGGCGATCTTCGCCGCCAACGGCATCGCCGCCGCCATTCCCGCCACCCTGGTGCTGTTCTTCGTCGCCGACGTGCTGCGGCTGGAAAGCCACGCCGGCTTGTTCCTCGGCCTCTACTTCGTCAGCGGCGTCCTCGCGCTGCCCCTCTGGGTGGCCCTGGCGCGCCGCCACGGCAAGGTGGCGGCGTGGCTGGTATCGATGCTGATCGCCATGGCGGTCTTCGTCTGGGCGTTCTTTCTCGGCGCCGGCGACCTGGTTCCCTTCGTCATCATCTGCGCCTTGTCGGGAGCGGCACTCGGGGCGGACCTTGCCCTGCCGCCGTCGCTGCTCGCCGACGTCATGGACGGCGATGCGCGCGAGGCTGCCAGCGCCAAGTCGGGTGCCTACTTCGGGCTGTGGAACTTCGTAACCAAGCTCAACCTGGCGTTGGCGGCGGGCATCACGTTGCCGCTGCTCTCCGCCCTCGGCTACGTGCCGGGGGCGACCGACGGGTCCGGCGCGGCGAGTCTGTCCGCCGTGTACGCGCTGTTGCCGGTGGCGCTCAAGGTCGGCGCCGTGCTGCTGCTGTGGCGCAAACGCGCCCAGTTCGCCTGAGGATCCGAAGCCGTGGCCATCACGCATGAGCGCCGGATCGTGAACCGAAGCGCAAGCGCGGGCGCCTCGATTGCTCCACTCCCTTTCCTGGAACCGACATGAAGACGCTGATCGTTCTCGCCGCCGCGCTGACTGCGCTCACCGGTTGCGGCTCCGTGCCCGTGGATCGATACCGGGCAGAGCAACCGCAACTCGACCTGAAGCGCTACTTCGACGGCACCATCGATGCCTGGGGCATGTTCCAGGACCGCAGCGGCGCCGTGGTCAAGCGCTTTCACGTCGTGATCGATGCCACCTGGCAGGGCGAGACCGGCACGCTGGACGAGCGCTTCACCTACTCGGACGGCACCACGCAGCGGCGCGTATGGACCATCACCAAGCTCGGCGAGAACCGCTACAAGGGGACCGCCGACGACGTGGTGGGCGAGGCGGTGGGGGAGGCTGCGGGCAATGCGCTGCGCTGGCGCTACGTCATGGCCCTGCCGGTGGACGGCAAGGTCTACCACGTGGATTTCGACGACTGGATGTATCTCGTCGATGAGCGCGTCATGCTCAACCGCTCGGCGATGAGCAAATGGGGCTTCCGGCTCGGCGAGGTCACGCTCTCCTTCACGCGGCGCGGATCGTGAACGCGCCGATCAGGGACTGGCGCGACAAGCGGGTATGGATCGTCGGCGCCTCCAGCGGCATCGGCGCCGCCCTCGCCGAGGCGCTGCTGGAACAGGGTGCCGAGGTGGCGATCTCGGCACGCAGCGCCGACAAACTCGACCGGATCGCCGGCCGCCGGGAGCGGGCCTGGCCCTTGCCGCTCGATGCAACCTCGGAGCAGCAACTCGCCGCCGCCTGGCAGCAGATCGTTGCGCGCTGGGGCGGCGTCAACCTGGTGGTGTGCATGGCCGGCACCTATGTGCCGCTGCGCGCCTGGGAGCTTGCGCCGGAGGTGATCCGGTCCACCGTCGAGACCAACCTCACGAGTGCGATGCTGATTGCGGCCACGGTCCTGCCCCGGTTCCTGGAGCGGGGCACGGGCGCCCTCGCCCTCGTCGCCAGCGTGGCGGGATTCCGCGGGCTGCCGAAGGCGGTGGTGTACGGGCCGACCAAGGCGGCCTTGATCAACTTCGCCGAAGCCCTGCATCTGGATCTGGCGCCGAAGGGGATATCGGTGTTCCTGATCAACCCGGGATTCGTCGCCACGCCGCTCACGGCGAAGAATGACTTCCGCATGCCGGCGCTGATCGGCGCGCCTCAGGCGGCGCAGCGGATCCTGCAAGGCCTGGCCCGCGGACGCTTCGAGATCCACTTTCCGCGCCGCTTCACCCTTGCCCTCAAGCTGCTCGCATGCCTGCCCTATCCCCTGTACTTCCGCATTGTCGGGCGCATGACCGGCCTATGAATCGCGTGGACGACCTGGTCGCGTACTACGAGAACCTCAGCGAGGCCAGCGTGGACGATCTCGCGCGCTTCTACGCGCCGGATGCCTTTTTCAAGGACCCGTTCAACGAGGTGCGCGGCGTCGAGGCGATCGGGCGCATCCTGCGCCACATGTTCCGACAGGTCGATGGGCCGCGCTTCGCCGTCAGCGAGCGCGTGGTTGCCGACAACGGCGTCATGCTGATCTGGGAATTCACGTTCCGCTTCCGGCACTGGCGCCCCCACACCGTGCAGCGGGTGCGCGGGGCGAGCCACCTGCGCTTCGACGGGGAAGGGCGGGTCGCTTATCACCGCGACTACTGGGACGCGGCCGCAGAGATGTACGCCAAGCTGCCGCTGATCGGCTGGATCGCGCGGCGCCTGCAGCGGGCGCTGCAGGCATGATGCGGGGCGGGCGCTTCGATCCGCCCCGGGAGGAACTGCCTGCGAGGCCGTCAGGCCGTCAGGACTTGGAGCCCGCCGGCTTGGCGGCTTCGGGGGGACGGTTGTCGAGCTGGCGTGCCTGCTCGTCGCTGACGTACTCGAACACGCGCACCACCTTGCGCACGTCGCTGGTGGTGCGGGCGATCTCGGTGGCGGCGTCGGCTTCGCCGCGCGTCACCAGGCCCAGCAGATAGACGGTTCCCGCCTCCGTCACCACCTTCACGTTGTTGGCGTGGAACTTGTTGGCCTCGACGAAGCGCCCCTTCACCTTGGAGGTGATGTAGCTGTCGCTGCTGCGGGAGCCCAGTTCTGTCGGCGCGCCGATCTGGATATCGTTGGTGACCGCCTGCACGTTCGGCAGCTCGGCGGTGAGGCGCTCGATCGCGGACTTGGCGGCGTCGTCGGGAACCTCCCCGGTCAGCAGCACCTTGCGGTTGTAGCTGGTGACGTTGACGTGAGCCTTGTCCCCGTAGCGCTTGCTGATCTCGCCCAGCGCCTTCAATTCAATGCTCTCGTCCTCGACGTAGGCACCCGAGGTGCGGCGATCGGCGGCCATCAGCGCGCCCGCAGTCACGCCGGTGGCGACGACGGCAAAGCAGCCCTGCAGGGCGGTGACGGTGGCGGCGACGAGGGCGGCCGTGGCCAGGTTGCGTTTCAATGTCATGGCTCCACTCCCAATAACAGACAATCGATGCCGTCGCACAGGCAATGCAGCGTGAGCAGGTGCACTTCCTGGATGCGGGCGGTACGCTCGGCGGGGACGCAGATACGCACGTCGCCCTCCCGAAGCAACTCTGCCATCTTGCCGCCGGTCTTGCCGGTGAGGGCGACCACCTTCACTTCGCGCTCGTGGGCGGCGTGGATGGCCTCGATGACGTTGGGCGAATTGCCGCTGGTGGAAATCGCCAGCAGCACGTCGCCCGGCTGACCCAGCGCCAGCACCTGCTTCGAGAACACCAGGCTGTAGGCGTAGTCGTTGGCGATGGAGGTGAGGGTCGAGGTATCCGTGGTCAGCGCCAAGGCCGCCAATCCGGGACGTTCGATTTCGTAGCGGTTCAGCAGTTCCGCCGCGAAATGCTGCGCATCGGCCGCGGAGCCGCCGTTGCCGCAGGCCATGATCTTGCCGTTGGCCAGCAGGCTCGCAACCATCACTTCCACGGCTCGAGCGATCGGTCCCGACAGCGCTTCCACCGCCTTCAGTTTGGTCTGGGCACTATCCTGGAACTGCTGCGAGATGCGGGCGATGAGATTCATCGTGGTCGGGATCCCATGTAGGCGGCGGATTCTAGCATGTCCGACTTGGCCCGCCAGCGTCGCCGCGCCCCGACACGGCGCGCTCCGGCAGCACAACCCGACGCACCTACGGCACGATCAGGATGTCGATGCCGATGCGCTTCCAGGGATTGCGATGCTCGCGCAGATGAGAAACGCGCGCCTCGACGCGCGTGCCGCGATCCATCTCGGCGGCGACGGCCCGGTTCTCGGCGCGCGGCAGGTAGCCGAGCATGCGGCCGCGCCAGTGCACGCGCACCGCGTTCGCGTCGTGCGGGTTGTCCGCTTCGCGCACCAGATCGAGCGTGTCGCCCACCTTCATCTGTTGCCACAGTTGCTTGCCGTCGTGGAACTGGAAACCGGCCAGCGGCGAGTTCTGCACCAGGATGCGCACCGACTGCGCCGCCGCCGGCGCCGCGGCGATCACGCTGGCGAGGAGAAGCATACGGACGCTAATCTGCGGCGAAGGCATCGCGGATCCACTCGATATGCTGCGCATCGAGGCGGTCCAGCAGGACGGCGTCGAAGCGGCAGGGTTTCTCGGACTTTCCCGCCAGGTAATGGCGGGCGGCCAGGATCAGGCGCCGCCGCTTGGCGGCAGTGATGCTGGCGCCGGCTCCGCCGAAGCGCTCATCGGTGCGCAGTCGAACCTCCACGAATACCAGCGTGCGGCCGTCCGCGCAGACGAGGTCCACCTCGCCGCCGCGCACCCGGTAGTTGCGCGCGATCACCCGCAGGCCGCGCGCGGCGAGGTAGTCGGCGGCCAGTTGTTCGGCGGCGCTGCCCCGGTCGCTCATGATGCAGCGGCTTGTCTGGCGCGCCTTCGCGTCCGACAATGACGCGCAGGGGACGGCTGCGGAACGAAAAATGAGCGAAGCACGGATTTCGGCCGAGGATGAGGGCGGTTTGCCGCCGGCATTATATGTGGTGGCCACGCCGCTCGGAAACCTGGGCGACATCACGCTGCGGGCGCTGGAGACGCTGCGGCGCGCGCAGGTCATCGCCTGCGAGGACACCCGCCATACGCGAAGGCTGCTGGAGCATTTCGGCATCGGCGCGAAACTGCTGGCGCTGCACGAGCACAACGAGGAGGAGGCCGCCCGGCGGCTGGTCAACCTCCTCGCCGCCGGCAAAGCGGTGGCGATGGTGTCCGACGCCGGCACGCCAGCCATATCCGATCCCGGCACGCGCGCGGTGGCGCGCGTGCGCGAGGCGGGGCATCGCGTGGTGCCGATCCCCGGCCCCAGCGCGGCGATTGCCGCGCTTTCCGCGGCGGGAGTGGCGGACGCGCATTTTCTGTTCTACGGCTTTCTGCCGGCCAAGGCGGGGGCGCGCCGCAGCGAGATCGAGGCTCTGCGGCCGTTGCCGTTCGCCCTGGTGTTCTACGAGGCGCCCCACCGCGTCGTGGACACGGTAAGCGATCTGGCGGCGCTGCTGGAGGCCTCGCGCACCCTGGTCGTGGCGCGGGAACTGACCAAGCTGTTCGAAAGCATCGAAGCCATGCCGCTCGGCGAAGCCGCGGCGTGGCTGGCGGCGGACGAGAACCGGCGCCGCGGCGAATTCGTGCTCATCGTCTCCGGCGCAGCCAGCGATGAGAGTCGCGACCGCGATGCCGAACGGATTCTGCGCCTGCTGCTCGCCGAGTTGCCGCTGAAGCAGGCCGTCAAACTGGCGGCCGAGATCACCGGCTCGCATCGCAACGCCCTCTACCGCCAGGCCCTGGACCTGAAACAGTAGGGCGGGCCGCGCCCGCCATCCTTGGACCGGCGGGCGCGGCCCGCCCTGCGCGACCGGTGAAGACGTAGGGCGGACCGTGTCCGCCGCACCGTTTCGCCGGCCATGTCCGCGTACCCATTGGCTGCGCCTGCCGCCACTGCTGGTAAACTGCGATCATCGTCCGCGTCGATCGACTGCCCTGATTCCCATGCAAACACTCACCCTCACCCGTCCCGACGACTGGCACCTGCATCTGCGCGACGGCGCCGCCATGGCCGCCGTGCTGCCGGACACGGCGCTGCGTTTCGGCCGTGCCATCGTCATGCCGAATCTGAAGCCGCCGATCACCACCACCGAGCAGGCGCTGGCCTATCGCGAGCGCATCCTGGCGGCGCTCCGGCACGGTCCGGCAAAGCGGCTCAAGTTCGTCCCCCTGATGACCTTGTACCTGACGGACAATACCCCGCCGGCGCAGATCAACCTCGCCCTGCGCTGCGGTGCGGTATTCGGCGTGAAGCTGTATCCGGCCGGCGCCACCACCAACTCCGAATCGGGCGTCAGCGCGCTCGAACGGTGCTACCCCACGCTGGAGCGCATGCAGGCGGCGCGACTGCCTCTGCTGATCCACGGCGAGGTGACCGACGCCGACATCGACGTGTTCGACCGCGAGCGCGTGTTCGTCGAGCGGGTGCTGGCGCCGCTGGTGCGGCGCTTCCCCGGATTGCGCATCGTGCTGGAACACGTCACCACCCGGGAGGCGGTGGAGTTCGTCGAAGCGGCGGGACCGGACGTGGCTGCCACCATCACGGCGCACCACCTGCTCCTGAATCGCAACGCCATCTTCGCCGGCGGCATCCGCCCCCATCACTACTGCCTGCCGGTGCTCAAGCGCGAAATGCATCGCACGGCGCTGGTGCGCGCGGCGACCTCCGGCAGCCCCAAGTTCTTTCTCGGCACCGACTCCGCGCCCCATGCCCGCCACACCAAGGAGGCGGCCTGCGGCTGCGCCGGCTGCTACACCGCCCACGCCGGGATCGAACTCTATGCCGAGGCGTTCGACGCCGCCGGAGCCCTCGACAGGCTGGAGGCGTTCGCCAGCTTCAACGGGCCGGACTGGTACGGCCTGCCGCGCAACGCCGAGACGATCACGCTGGTGAAGGAAACCTGGGAGGTGCCCGAACACCAGCCCTTCGATCACCGCGACGTGCTGGTGCCGTTGCGGGCGGGGGACAAGATCCAGTGGAAACTGCGGCTGGAGTGAGGCGCCCGGACAAATCCGACCGAAGGGAGATCCAACACATGATGCGACGCATGGCACGAAGTGCCGCTGTCATCCTCGCGGCTGGCATGCTCGCGGGCTGCGAGAACGAGGCCGCCTCGTACCAGATCGGCGGCTCCAGGGAGCACGCCATCACGCTGATCCGCGAGCAGCGCTATTTCTGGCGCCCCGAGAGCGACGTGGCGCTGGTGGTGGCGAATGCCCCGGAATGCCAGCGTCGTCACGTACTGAACCGCACACCGGTCGAGGATGCGCCCGCCGAACTGTTTCAGACCGCCGACGATGCCTTCCTGCTTCGGAACGGACAGGAGTGGTATGCGATCGCGACCGCGGCATGCGAAGTGCGGCGGGTGGACGCCCCCGCCGGGACGGCGCGCGGCACGCCGCTCGGCGCCTTCGGCCGCGCGGGCAGCCGGCTGCGCTTCATCGCGGCGGCGCAGCCGAAGGGCTAGCCGCCCGATCCTTCTCCTCGGCGCGCGCGGAGCTCGACCCGCTTCCGCGACGCGCCGTCCGGCATTCCCCCGAGGCGGTTGTCGCCGCCGCCGAGCCGTACAGCGAGCCCTGCGGTCAGGCTCAAGTCATGCACGTCTGATGCCGATCTCATCCGCTGGACCGCTCTCCGGTCGAACGTGCGGCGATGTGCTGCCGCCGTCCGGCCGGACCGAGCGAGGTCGTGCGGAGGTGAGATCATGGACAGGAACTGCGCAAGGTTCGGATCGGTTGTCGAAGCACTGCCGAACGAACTTCCAACCATCCGTCCGCTCTGGCAGCGCGCCACCGCAGTCTTCCTGATCGCAGCCCTGGGAGTTGCGCCGGTCAGAGTCTCGATTGATCAGGTCTTCGGGTTGCGCCTCGGGACGAGCCAGGCCATTGCGGCTCCGGTCGTCAACCCCTACGCGCCGGTCTTCTTCCGGCCGACGATCACCCAGACGACAACCGGCGTGCCGGTGGTCAACATCACTGCCCCGAACAACGCGGGCATTTCCCATAACCGCTATCAGCAGTTCAACGTCAACTCGATCGGCCTGATTCTCAACAACAGCCTTTCCGGCGGCGGCACCCTCCTTGGCGGTGCCGTGGGGGCCAACGCCAGTCTTGCCGGTCGCAGCGCGAGCCTGATCCTGAACGAGGTGAGCGGCGCGGGCGGAGGCGGCGCGTCCGTCCTGAACGGAATCCTGGAAGTGTTCGGAACTCCGGCACGAGTCATCATCGCCAACCCGAACGGAATGACGTGCAGCGGTTGCGGCTTCATCAACACGCCGCGGATCACGCTTACGACCGGCGTTCCCCAGTTCCTTTCCGCGGGCGGCAGTGCTGCGGCGTTCGATCAGTCCAGCGCGCTGGCATTCGATGTGCGCTCGGGCCGCGTGTGGGTCGACGCTTCCGGTTTGGAAGGCACCGCCGGGCGCATCGACATCGTGGCGGAGACCGTTGTTCTGGACGGGCCTCTGCGCGCCAACCTCGGACCGGCGGGACGAATCGACCTGGTGGCGGGGAGGCAGCGGGTAGCGGAAACCGCGGACGCAGAATTTGTCGTGAGCGGCAACGGCGCGACGAACACCGCCCAGGGCATTCGTGTCGGAGATCCACAGTCTTCGGCCTATGCCATCGACGGTTCGGCCTTCGGTGCCATGACTGCGGGGCAGATCAGGATCATCGCCACGCCGCAGGGCATGGGCGTGCGGGCCGACGCGGCCCTGGCTGCGAGCACAGGCAATCTCACCATCAGCAGCAGCGGCGAAGTACGCGTTGGCAGCGCGTTTGCCAACCAGGACCTGATGCTGGACAGCGCGGGCGACCTTGCCGCGCACGGCGAAGTGTATGCCGCACGAGACGTGGCACTGCGCGCCGGCGGCGGCCTGCGCGCGGCGGACGGCATCAGTGCCGGTCAGCACCTCGATCTGCAGGCGAGCGGTGATGTCATGCTGGGCCGAAGCACCCTGGCCCAGGGCAGCGCGAGCGTGGTGTCCCGTCTCGGCAATGTGGCCGCTGCGGGCGACATCGGGGCGCGGACGCTCGATGTCAACGCACGGAGCGATGTGGACCTGCTGGGCGGGGTCGCCATTTCCGGCGACGCCACGATCGGCGCCGGAGCCAGCCTGGCGCTGAAGCAAAGCGTCGCGGTCGGTGGCGACCTCAAGCTTACCGCCGGCGGCGACATCGCGAGCGACGCCGAAACCCGCGTCGTAGGACACCTGCAGGCCGCGTCCGGACGCGACGGGCGTTTCAGCGGTGCGCTGTCCGTGGGCGGGAATCTCGGGGTGGATGCGGCGCAGAACGTTTCGTTCGGCGACACCGTTGAAATCGCCGGCGACGGCGACCTGCGCGCGCGCGCAGGCAGCCTGACCTCGGCGCGGACGCTGGCCGTGGGCGGCAGCGCACGCCTGGAGGCGTCGAATGCGCTGAGCCTCGGAGACTCTCTGCAATCCGCCGGTACGCTTTCGCTGCGCTCCGGTGGAGCCACCGCCATTCATGGCGGCATCCTGGCGGGCGGCGATACCGTGCTGTCGGGCGGCACCGTCCGGGTTGACGGCGGCGTCACGGTCATCGGCAACGGCGACTTTCGATCCCACTCCGGCGGCATGACATTCGGTGCTGAGGTGCAAGCCGCAGGCAATCTGACGCTGATGTCGGCCGGAGACCTCGGCGCATCGGGCAGCGTGCTGGCAGTGGGCGCGATGGACTTGTCGGCAGATGGCGCTGCGAATCTCGCCGCAGGCGTAGTCGCCGGCAAGGCTGCGATCATTCGTGCGCGTGAGCATCTGTCGATGGGTGCGGTAACGGCCGTTGAGCACGTGACCATCGAGTCCGGCGCCGGCATATCGGTGACTGACAAGCTGCGTGCGGGCGGCGACATTTCGATCTCCGCAGCGACGAGCCTGACCCTCGCCGACGAAACTATCGCACCGGGGAGGATCGAGCTGAGGGCACGCAGCGGAGATCTCGACGCCTTCGGGGTCATCCATGCCGGGGGCGACGCGACATTGTCCGCGGCCGGAAACATGCGCCTCGGCGGCACTTTGTCCGCACTGGGACTCGCCAGCATGACCGCCGGCGGCGATCTGACCATGATCGGACCGGTCGCGGCCGACCGTCTGACGGCCGGGGCAGGGGGCATGCTGGACGCAGGCGCCCGACTTGCGTCCGCCGGCGACATGCGACTGGAAGGCAGCGACGTCCGCACCAGCGGACTGTTGGTCGGCGGCGGGCTCGCGGTCGATGCCCGGCGGGATGCAGTGCTGGCGGGCGATACGCTGGTACAGGGCGATGCACACCTCGGCGCGGGCGAACGTTTGGCGCATGGCGGCCGGAGCAGCATCGGCGGGTCGGTCGCCGCCTCCGCCGCGGAACTCTCCAACAGCGGAAGCTTGTACGCCTCCGGCAACGTCGCGCTCAGCGGCGGCAACGTGACCAACCGGGGGACCGTCTACGGCAGTGACACCCGGGTGACGGCTGCGCTGTTCGACAATGCGGGCGGAAGCCTCCTCGCCGGCAACGATCTTGCAGTCAACGTGGCAGGTCTCAGCTCGAATGCGAATGGACTGCTCGCCGCGGAGCGCGACGCCAGCATCACCGTGACGGGCGTGCTCGCGAACGGCGGCACGATCCTGGCCGGCCGCGATCTCCACCTGTCCGCTCCCAACAGCGCATTCGATCCGGCCACGGCGGGGGACATCGCCGCCGGCAATCTTCTCGGCATCTCTGCGCATTCCGTTTCGAACGCCGGTGAGTGGCTGCCGCGCGCGCTGCGATTGACCGTGGCTGCGCAAACCGACTTCAGCAATTCCGGGACCATCGCCCTGGCCGGAGACGTGGGAATCGCTGCCGGGGGGGACATCGGCAACAGCGGCCGCTTTGCCGCAGGCGGAACTCTGGCCTTGTCGGGAACCAACGTGACGAATGGCGGCACGGTGTTGGCCGACCACAACCTGGAGCTGGCTGGAAACGTCATCAACCGCGGTTCGCTTTTCTCCCTCGGAAATGTCACCGTCACGGGCAGCGGCTTCGACAACCGCGGCGCCACGACCCAGGCCGATGGCGGCCTCGTCGTCCGCGTCTCCGGCCCACTGGTCAATGTCGGGGGCGATCTCATCGCGCTGGGCAGCGCCGAACTGCGGGCCGATACCATCGATAACGATCGCGCCGAGCCGACTGACCTGGTCGCGATTACCCGCGGCCACAATCCCGACATCCTGAATGCCGTGGTTCTGCTGCCGGCGAGCACGGTGACGGTGAGCGTCCCGTGCGGCGAGAACACTTGTCTGAGCTCGTCGGTGGTACCGCCCCTCACGGTCGGCAGCCTCGGTCCGAGCTATGCGACCAATACCGTCAGTGTCGAGCGCGAGGTCCTGCCTTTCACGAGCACCACGCTGGCGCTGCCGCAGACGGTGCGCGAGGAGCGCACTCAGAGTCATGGCCGGGAAAGCCGCATCCTCGTCGCCGGGGATGCCACGCTCGCAGCTCAGGGGGCAGCAAGCAATCGCGGCGGCTTGATCGAGAGCGGCGGCAGCCTGTCCATCGCCGCCCAGTCGCTCGACTCGGGCCGCTCGACGACGCTGATCAACGGTGCCACCGAGGGCACCGACGCCGCGGATCTCTCGCGCTTCGTGGATGAGCTGAACGCGGCGCGTGGCGCGGGCGCGCTGGTCTGGGACTGCAGTGGCGAGGTCGGCTGCAGTCAGGAACCGGTTGGGTCCTACGGCACGAATCCGGTCACCACCAGCAGCATTGTCCAGACACCGGGCCTGGCGGGAAACATCCTGGCAGGCGCCGACCTGCGCCTGAGTCTCGCCGGCGATTTCGCCAATAGCGGCCTCACGGCTGCGGCGCGCGACCTCGTGCTCAGCGGCGCCAGTCTCGCGAAATCAACCGGGTGCGACACTGCTCGCGGGGCAGGATTTGGCAGTGGCACTGAGCGGAGGCGTCGACAACGCGGAAGGTGCCCAGATCGTGTCCGGCCGCGACTTGCGGTTGTCGGTGGCCGGAATCATCTCGAATACGGCGGCCACCATCGAGAGCGGGCGCGATCTGGCGATCGACGCCGGCAGCATCGTCAACGCCGCGGCCGGCCGCAGCAGCCGCCAGTTCGTCTATTACGTCGACACGACCGCCGACTACCAGCATGACAAGTACCTCACCCTCGAAGCCTTCACCACCGGAATCGAGGGGCTGATCGGCGATGCCGCGACCCGCAACAAGCTGATCTACGGGGAAAGCCTGGCGGACTACAAGAACTACGAAGGAAGCCACCGCATCCGGCTGAACGGGCCGACCGATTTCTACATCGACTCGGGTCAGACGGAGCCGCGCTTCACGCTGACCCTTACCGGTTACGAGCACCCGGCGATCGTCAGCGCCGGACGCAATGGCACATTGAACATCGGAGGCGCAGTCGACAACACCGCCAGTGCCATCAGTGCCGGCAACGACCTCACGGTGAGTGCGGCAAGCGTCAGCAATATCGCCGCCGCTAATGTCGCTTTCCTGCGGATTACCGCGGGGGAATGGTCCGAATACACGGCCTTCACGCCGGCGGCCAGCGCGCTGCAGGCGGCGGGCACGCTCTCGATCAGCGCTGGGGGGCAGGTAATCAACTCGGGAAATGTGCTGGGCCAGCGTGTTGTGGTTACCAGCGCCAGCATTGTCAATGGCATTACCTCGACCATCCCCAACATTGGTTCCACGACGCCGTCCGCCGTGATTTCCCTCGCCGGACCCGACTTCGGCAATGGCTTCGATGCCGCGCGCGGGTCGCTTTCTTTGCTGGCGGGCACCACGGTAGGCGTGCCGGGAGATGCGCCTGGCGGCACCGCTCACGGCACCGATCTTGTCACCACTCGCGGCCTGCCCGGCAGCGTGCGCACCGACCGGACCATCCCGGGCGTGGGCTTGGCATCGGGCACTTACGGAGTCTGGGGACCGGAGATTACTGCCGATGGTCCTTCGTCCGCGACTCCAACGGCTAGTGACGGCTTCCGCTACCTGCATACGAACCCGGCTGCGGGCTTTCTCGCTCCGCTCACTCCCGAATACCTGCTCGGACTCCTGCCGAAGAACCTGGTCGAAGGCCGCAACCTGTTCTTCTATGCCGATCCCTATGTCGAGCAGCAACTGCTGCGGCAGGCGGCGCTGAGGGAGACCGGGCAGGCGTACTTTCTGAACGGCCTCGCCTTCGACGACCGGTATCAGGTGTCGATCGACACCCAGCAGAGAGCGCTTCTGTATGAAGCCGCCGCCAGGTTCGCTGCAGAAAACGGTCTCACGCTCGGCCAGGCCCTCAGTCCCCAATTGCAGGCGAAGCTGGATGCGCCTCTGCTGTGGTATGTCGAACAGCAGGTGCCGGACCCGGACTGCAGCGCACTTACCGCCGACTGCTCCGGGCGCTTCGTCACGGCCCTGGTCCCCACCGTCTATCTTCCCCAACTCTACCGCGAAGGAAATCGCAACCTCGCCGGCGGCATGATCCGCGGCGACGACGTCACGCTCCAGGCGCCGGGAACGATCACCAACACCGGCTACCTGCTCGCGGGCAACACGCTCTCCGTGACCGCGCGCGACTTCCTCAACCAGAAGCGCCAGGCCGATTTCGGCAAGGAGTTTCAGGCGATTCCGGGCGGTTGGATCGACATCACCGGCACCCGGCCGGTGTCCGAAGGCGGCGTCGTCGCGGCCGCGGATCTGCAGTTGAATGCTGAACGCATCCAGTCGTTTTCCGGCGAGTTCCACGTGCTGGGCAGGGACGCAGCCGACACGCAGGCCCGCAGCGCCGCCTACCTCGCCGGACTGCGGACGGTCTATGGCCCGCAATTCCGTGAGTCGGTCGCCACGGCGAACCTGCACTACGAGGTTCATCAGGAGAACGACCCCTTCGAGCAGATCGCCGTGGCCGCGCTCGGCATCGGGCTCTCGCTCTGGCTGGGCCCCCAGATGAGCGCCTTGGTGGGCGAGGCGTTCGGCGCGACGGCCGGCGCGTTCATGGGCGCGGCGGGAACCGTCCAGGGTGTGGCCGTGTCCGCCGGAGTCGGCAACATGGTGGTGGCCGGCACGCTGACGGGCATGGCCACGAGCAGCGCCACCCAACTCGTGGCCACCGGCAGCATCGATCTCGGCGACGCCTTCCGGTCCGGCCTGACGAGCGGACTGACCGCGGGGCTGGCCCGCGGCATCGGCGAGGCCATCGGCAACGAAACGCTTCTCGGCGGAAAACTGGTCGACGCCGGCAACGGGCAAACGGTCGTCGTCGCCACGGACGGGGCGACCAGCCTCGCCGACAAGCTCGTGGGCTACACGGTGCGCGCGGCGACCGGCGCGGGCGTCAACCAGCTCGTCTATGGCAGCAACGCAGGAGATGCCGGCACCGACTTCGTCAACAGCCTGGTTTCCAGCGCCTCGGCAGATGCCGCCAACTGGATCGGCGGCAACATCGATGGACAGACCAAACCCCTCGGCAACATCGGCGCCCATGCCCTCGTCGGCTGCGCCGCTGCAGCGGCCACCGGCAACGACTGCGGCGCAGGCGCGCTCGGCGCCGCCACCGCCGCAGGCCTCAATCCGGTTCTCGACCAAATCACCAGCATCACCGACCAGTCCACGCGCGACGCCCAACTCGCCGCACTTTCCACCGCCGCCGCCGGCTTCCTCGCCAACGCCACCGGCAACGATATCGAAACAGCAATCGGCGCCGGGCAAAACGAGACGCTGAACAACTACCTACGGCGCAATCAGTTCGAGGACAAGCTGAAACGACTCGCAGGTTCAGACAGCGGTCAAACGCGCGAGCAAATCGCGTTCGATGCGAAGCAACTCGATAAGCAGCAACGGGACGATGCTACACGACACATGTTGCCGGGGAGCGGCGTTGTGCTAGCGACGCAAATCGAATTGGAGCAGATACGTGAGGAGTGGCTCCGAGTCATCTCGGGACCGACGCTCTGTTCCGCAGACGCCGTGTGTCGGATCGAAGCGAAAAGGAACATCCAGGAGATCGGCGGCATTCTATCTCGCGCGCGAGCGGGGCAGGATGCCGAACCGTACCTTGAGGTCGGAGGATTGGCTCTGATGGCTTTGCCACTAGTCGGAGCAGTTGGACGAGGCGGTGCTGGATCAATTCGGGCTGGAAGGATTGCTCTTGGGCTAGAATCGCAGACGGCGAGTGACGGTTATTTTGGAGTTCGGCAAGCATCCAAATACTTGATGGAACAGGGTGTGCCTCGCTCAGCGAGAGTTGAAATTCTCCGATCATTTGAGGTAGAAACGATTCATCTTCATCGAGCGGGTAATGCGGAGTTCGGCATTCGATACTTCGACGGCGTTTCGGCATTTCCTGAAGGGAGGTACCTATTTGAGACGTTTCCGGCGTCACGAGGGTCGCTTGCCTTGGACCCCAATTGGAATCAAATGACCGGGATTGCGCAGTGGCAAATTCGTCCGGGGACCGTGGTTATAGATGGTCGCGCTGCTGCCCAAGGTGTTGGTCTTGAAGGTGGGCAAGTGCAGAAATTTATTCTGAGTCCCAAGACTGATCTTGTCATGCCGAAGCCATGAGTCCTGTCGAGAAAGCTCAGGCCAATATTCACGTTGCCTTGCGAGAGGTCGAGCACGCGCTTGCGAATCCACGCCACCTTCCTGAGGGCATAACGGAGATACAGCTTCGGAAATGCGAGAAACAGTTGCGTTCAATGCTCAATGACCTTGAGACGAATACGTATACTCGAAAAGAGTATCGCGAAACGGG
>CAVPDA010000016.1:0-182645 GCA_963702495.1 uncultured beta proteobacterium
CACCGACACCGGCGTGCAGCCCTGCGATCTGCCGTCGTACCGCTTCGTCGGCAGCACCGCAGAGAACACTGTGTCCTGGGCGCGCAAAGCGATCAAAGTTGAGACGGATTTCGAGCCCACCGGACCGCCATTACCCTGCAGCCACCGCCGTGGCTGGTGTTGGAGGCGCTGCCGCTGCTGCAGAAGCTCACCGACGATCTCGCGGAGAAGGGCGAAAATGTCCCTGATGCGTCTTGCTCGTTCCTCGCAATCTGATCGAGTCGGTGCGGCTTGGCCTGTATCCGCCGCCGATGACCTGGGCGACGATCATCAAGAAGGCTGGGTTCAAAACGGAGGACCTGATCGACGACTTCGCTAATGAGATCAAAGCGATGCTCCAACGACCCAGCCTGTGCCGCCGTCCTCGACACCCAAGATCCCTGCCACTTCTCTGTGCCGCGAGCACCGCCGCCGACAGTGGCGAAGACGTCTTGCAGTTGCGTCGCGATCTGGGCACCGCTTTCATGCCGGGCGCGGCAATGGACTTGCAGTTGCTGCTCGGTTTCGCACCGCGCCTCAAAGACAGCTACTACGCCGCCTGGCGGTGGCGCCTACGCCGCCCGCGTTGCCGTTGCCGTCGCCCTGCTGGAAGGGGTGTACGTGCTGCGCGAGGGCGAACTGTTGTTCGGCGCGACCGTCGGCCGCTAACCCGCGTTTCGCGAAGGCGAACTGCTGCCGCCGGCAAAGTCGGGCGAATGGCAGTATGCCGGCGACGAAACCGAGACCAAAGGCAGGTCTGGGCAAAGCCGACGCGCTGCTCGCCGCCGGCGATCTGGTGCGGTGAAGCAACCACTCGACGCCAGTGACGCGCCGCTGTACGGACGGCAAGTGCTGTTGGTGGATGAGGGTCTTTACCGGGCCGCGCAACGCCTACGGCATCGCAGCGGATACAACGCGGATCGATTTCTGCAGTGCACAGTGGCGGGTGGTCGAACATAACGAACAGCGGCTGCCGATTATGTCGCTGCGCACGACCCGCACCATGTGCAGAAACAGCGGCTGCAATCCCCTGAAATGCCGATGGAAGACACGGTCTTCGGTCGTAAGATCCAACTCGGTCCGCTGCACGCATCGCTGAAATCAGGGCGCTGGGTGATGTTCGAAGGCGAGCGCAGCGACACAGGGCTTTTCCACGGTGTGCGCGTCAGCGAATTGTTGACGGCATATACTGAGTGGTTTCACGGCTACGACGATACGCTGCCCGGAGATCGACCGCATACGACATTGCGATTGGCGACCGAAACCGCATACCGATACAAACGCGACACCCTGCGCATCCACGGCAACGTGGTGCCGGCCAGTCACGGCGAAACCCGACCCGAAGTGCTCGGCATGGCGAAGGCAGTCAGCCGCTGCAGAATTTCCCGTTGCGCCAGCCACCGCTGACCTGCGGCCGGCGCCCACGGCCGCCGGTGCCACCAGCACGCTGAAAGTATAGGTTAGATGTCGAATGGCGTGAAGCCACAGTCTGCCGGTCTCGGTGCGGATGCGCGCGTCTCGTCACCCGCACCGGCGACGACGGCATCACCACCGCCACATTCGGCAACGGCATCGACGGCACGCGCCTGCCGACCGGCTTAGAGAATGTCCGCGCCGAGTATCGCAGCGGCATCGGCAAGGCCGGCAACGTGAACACCAAACAGATCAGCCTGCTGGTGACCCGCCCGCTCGGGGTGAAGGAAGTGATCAATCCATGGCGCGCCTCCGGCGGCGCCGACCGCGAAACCATCGGCCTGATCCGCGAGAACGCGCCACGCTCGGTGATCGCGCTGGACCGCCTGGTCTCAACCTCCGATTACGCCGACTTCACGCGGATGTACGCCGGGATCGCCAAGGCCGAAGCGGTGCGGCTCAGCGACGGCATGCGCGAACTGGGTCACATCACCATTGCCGGGGTCGAGGACATGCCGATGGATCCGGAATCCGATCTGTATCGAATCTGCTGGCGTCGTTGCGCAGCCTGGGCGACCCGGGACTGGTCGTGCAGGTGGCGATGCGCGAGCTGGTGACGCTGGTGCTGCAGGCACGCATCAAGTTGACCGAGGGCTATCGCTGGGAACCGGTCGCCTCCGCGGTGCGCGAGCGCCTGCTCGACCGCTTCGGTTTCGACCAGCGCCCGCTGGCACGGCCGGCGCTGCTGTGCGAAGCCATCGCCGCCATCCAGTCGGTGCGTGGCGTGGCCTGGGTCGATGTCTACAATTTCGGCGGCATCCCCGAAACCCGCATCATCGATCCGGAGCAGAAGAAACAACGTGTGCTGGTGACGCAGGAGTTCATCACCGCAATCGTCAACCGCATCGTCGGCCGCAACCGAGTCCCGATGCCTGCGTTGCCGGAGGGTACGAATCCAATCGAAATCCCCGCGCAGCGCGTGGACGCCGGCAGTGCGGAACTCGAAGGCGCAGCCGTACGCCCGGCGCGGCTGGCGATGTTCTCGCCAGCGGTGCCGGACACGCTGATCCTCAATCAAGTCGTTTGAACGCCAGATCACGCCAGCGAACCTATCGAGCGCAGCCATGACCGCCTTATCGACACCACCAGACGCACGCATCGACCGCCTGTATCGCAACCTGCCGGCGATCTACCGTATCCGCGACGCCGAACACGGCTATCCGCTGCAGGCGCTGCTGCGCACGATCTCCGAACAGGTGAATCTGGTCGAAGACGATATCGCCCATCTCTACGACAACTGGTTCATCGAGACCGCCGACGATTGGGCCGTGCCCTATATCGCCGATCTGCTCGGTTTCCGCCCCGCGCCGAGCGCCGGCACGCCGGCGCAGACGCTCGATGCCGAAGGCCGCGCGCTGAATCGGGTGCTGGTGCCGCGTCGCGAGATCGCGAACCTGATCCGCAACCGCCGCCGCAAGGGCACCATCGCCTTGCTCGAAGATCTCTCCCGCGATGTCGCCGGCTGGCCGGCACGGGCGGTCGAGTGCTTCAAACTGCTCGATCGCGCGCAGCAGCTGAATCATCCGCATTTCGAACGGCTGGGCACCGCATCGCTGCACGACATGCGCGCGCTGGATCTGGTCGATACGCCGTTCGACCCGCTCGCGCACAGCGTCGATGTCCGCCGCGCCAATTCGCGATACGTTCGCGGCGACAACCGCAACCGCTACAACATTCCGAATGTCGGCGTGTTCGCGTGGCGGATGCGCAGCTACTCGGTCACCCACACGCCAGCGTACTGTGCCGAAGACGTCGGCGCGCACTGCTACACCTTCAGCGTGCTCGGTCAGGACGGGCCGCTGTATCGCCGTCCGCTGCCGGAACCCGGGCCGAACCATATCGCGGAAGAAGCGAATCTGCCGGTACCGATCCGTCGTCGCGCGATGGAAGCGGCGCCCGGCGATTTTTACGGCGAACACCGCAGCCTCGCGATCTGGGCCGACCGGTGGGCCGGTTTCGATCCGTCGCAGCCGCTGCCGGCATCGGCGCTGATCGTCGCGGATCTCTCGGGCTGGCGTTACAAACCGGCGCGCGGCAAGGTGGCGATCGATCCGGTGCTCGGGCGATTGATGTTCCCGCCGACGCAGCTGCCGAAGAAAGGCGTGCGCGTCAGCTACCGCTATGGCTTCTCCGCCGATATCGGCGGCGGCGAATATCTGCGGCCGATGCTGCGACCGGCCGAGGATTTCACCTTGTACCGGGTGGGCGAAAACACCACGATGCCGCGGATCGCCGACGCCCTGCGCAAGTGGCGCGAGGAAACGCCAGCGCATGCGGTGATCGAACTGATCAACAGCGGCGTCTGGGTCGAACCGCTGCACATCCACCTGCGGCCGGGGCAAACGCTCACCCTGCGCGCGGCGAACGGCGTGCGTCCGGTCATTCGCCTGATCGACTGGCAGACCGATCTGCCCGATGCTCTCACGGTCGAACTCGACGTCGGCAGCCGCTTCACCCTCGACGGCGTGATCGTCACCGGGCGGCCGCTGCACGTCTCCGCGCCGCGCGAGCCGTTGGCCGACGCCGGGAACACGCCCGACTGCGCCGCGGAACTGCTGATCCGGCACTGCACGCTGGTGCCGGGCTGGGGGATCGACTGCGACTGCGAACCCGAACGTCCCGCCGAGCCGAGTCTCGAATTGCATCAGCTCAAGGCGCGGGTGCGGATCGAGCACAGCATCGTCGGCTCGATCCAACTGCAGCAGGATGAGGTCGGCAGCGATCCGATGCCGTTGTCGATCGTGGACAGCATCGTCGACGCCGCCGACAGCGAGCACGAAGCGATCGGCGGCGCCGGCAGCGCGGTCGCGCATGCGGTGCTCAGGATCGAACGCAGCACGGTGTTCGGTGTGGTCGAAGTGCACGCGCTCGAGCTGGCCGAAAACAGCCTGTTCAACGACTGCCTCAACGTCGCTCGGCGACAGATCGGCTGCATGCGCTTCTGCCATGTGCCGCGCCATTGCCGCACGCCGCGCCGCTATCGCTGCCAGCCGGATCAGGTCATCGCCGCAGTGCAGGACCTCCATCTTCCGGCCAATGCCGCTGGCGACCTCGAAGCCGAACGCATCGCCAGCGAAGTCCTGCGCGTGCGCCCCCGCTACGATGCGCGCCGCTACGGACAACCCGGGTACGCGCGGCTCAGCGCGCTATGCGCCGAAGAGATCAAGCGCGGCGCCGACGACGAATCCGAAATGGGCGTCTATCACCATCTGTTCCAACCGCAACGCGAGGCCAATCTGCGGGCGCGCCTCGATGAATACACGCCGGCCGGCATGACGGTCGGTCTCTTTCTTGCCGACTGACTCGGAAGGGATGCAACCATGAAAGGCGATTTCTCACGGGTGACCTTCGATCCCAGCAACCATTTCAGCCAGGTGCTGCTGCAACAAGGCCGCGTCACCCTGGATGCCGATCCGAACGAGCAGGGCGCGATCCTTCTCCACTACCTGCGCACGATGGCGCGAGACCTGTTCGGACCCTACGGCGGGCCGGTGGACGATTTGGGTTTCGCACTCAGCATCGATACCACCGGCAAGCCGCCGGCATTAATCGTCGGCGCCGGGCGCTATTACGTCGACGGTATCCTCTGCGAATCCGACGGCTGCGATTACGTCGATCAGCCGCATTACACGCCGCTCGCACGCGATCCGCTGCGCGTGTGGATCGAGACGGGCGACACAGAGGAACGAAAGTTCTGGGTGTATCTCAACGTCTGGGAGCGTCACGTCACCGCGATCGAACATCCGTCGATCCGCGAAGTCGCCCTTGGCGGCCCCGATACCTGCAGCCGCGTGCAGGTGATCTGGCAGGTCCGGTCGCTAGAGCGTGCCGATGTCGAGTCGAAATTGAAACGCCGCCTCAACACTATCGGCAAGCGTCTGGAGCAAGGCCAAGGCCAGAACGCGGTGGAGCTTGCACGGCTGAACACGCAGTACACCCGTATTCTGCAGGGCTTGAAATTGTTGGCCGAAGATGCTTCCGGGGCCTGTAGCGTTCCGCTGCTGGCGCTCGCCCGCGACAATCTACCGGAACTGGCCGCATGGATCGACCGCGGTCAGCGGCTCAACGACCCCTGCATCACCAGCCCCGAATCCGGCTATCGCGGAGCGGAGAATCATCTGTACCGCGTCGAGATCCATCAAGGCAATGCCAACGACGAGGACGAGGACGAGGACGCGACGTTCAAGTGGTCGCGCGACAACGGTAGCGTGGCGACGCGCTGGCTCGGCGCCGCCGGCAACCGGTTGACGGTCGCCAACAGTCGCGGCTTCAGCGCAGGGCAATGGGTGGAACTGAGCCACGACGAGGACGATCTGCTCGGGCGCGCGGGGCCGCTTTTCCGGATCGCGAGCGTGGACGCCGATCAGCTGACGGTCGAAGGCACGCCGGTGTGGGTGGGCGATGCCACCAATCCGAAAGTGCGGCGCTGGGACCAAATCGCCTACGGCGATGTCCTGCTCACGGACGGCGCGGTACCGGTGACCGAAAGCACCACCGAACCGGTTTGGATCGATCTTGAAGACGGCGTTAAGATCCGCTTTGCGGCGAATCGCAAGTACCGCAGCGGCGACTACTGGCTGATCCCCGCGCGCGTCGCCGCGGGCCGGCTCGAATGGCCCGAAGATGCGCGCGGCAACGCGCTGCTGCAACCGCCGCGCGGGATCGAACACCATTACGCGCCACTGGGGTTCATCGGCCGGGCCGAGAATGGAGGCGGCATCGAGGTGGTGAGCTGCGCCTGCACGGTCTATCCGCTCAACAGCTGCGGTACGTTCCGTGACTGGATCAAGGGAGAAGCACAGACCGCACCGGCGCCTGCCAAGCCGGCCGCACCCGCACCGGCTGTGGGCATCGTGGCCAAGCCGGCCGACACCAGCACCGCTCGCAACCCGAACAAGAAAACCGTGGTTGAGAAACCGAAGCCGGACGCCTGAGCGAACACGTTCCTGTCGGATCGCTGCGGTGGCGGGCATGGGCATCGCAGCGCGAGCAGAAGCGCTTCTCCGGTCCTTTGCGCGTCGGGGCGTTCCCATCAGGGTTATGGATGGCTGCGAATGGATCGTTAGTGTTCACTTCCACGCAAACCTGATCCGGAATTGCCGTTGAAAATTGACCCACCCGGTTTGGGTTGAGGGAGGGTATCAGATCAGGGTTCAGTGCTACCTCCTTTGCGCGCTCGTCGCTTCCTCACCGAGGCTGCGGTGCTGGTCTTGAAGCGCCAGGAGTCGTAGGGATAGATCCAACGCCACTTCCGCAAGTATCGCGGGTATTCCCGATTGTTACCGGACAGTGTCAGCAGTCGTCACGCGGGAACTGCGTTCTGATGAAGCCTGAAAACCGCGCAAGAAAAATCACAACGGAAGTCGTGCCGTGGGTCGCCGGGGCGGCCGCCGAGGCCGTCTCGGTGACCCACGGCACGAGCGCTCCCCGACGAGCGAGATCGGATCCTCGTCGAGCTACCAGGCGATGCGCTGATCGAATTCGTAGTCCGACGTCGGCTGGGCCTGCGGGTCGCACTCGGTCGGCGCGGCATCGGGCATCTCCCACAGCGGCGGGCCACGGGCTGGCGCCATAGGCGGCGGTGAGGTGGGCTCGCCCAGACCCGACTTTGACACTTGCTATTGACATAGGCGCGGAAAGCCGCGCCGGACGTGGCTTTGCGGGCGTTGGGCGAAACGGGTGTGTATCTAGGCTTGGAGCGGCCTCAGTCCAGGCGCAGAATCGGGGCGGGATGCTTGATTTGCAGAGATTTCCATCGGTTGGCCGCCTCCGGGGTGAGCTCGGTGACCTGCCAGACGGTGCCGTTGGGGCTGAACAATTGCGCGAGCTGGATGCGCTTCAGATCGTCACGGATGTTGCGCCAAGTGTCGGCGCAGGCGTGCTCGGCCATCCGCTCCAGCAGCAGTGCCAGCACCGTGATCGCCACATGGGCGTGGATGCGGTGCGGCGCCCATTGGAACACCGGACGCAGGTTCAAGCCGCTCTTCATGCTGCGCCAGGCCTCCTCCACCCGTTGCAGCTGCTTGTAGCCCAGTGCCATGTCGGTGGCCGAGAGCGTGTCATCGTTGCTGTGGACCACGAACTTGCCATCGAGCCGCTCGGCAGCAGTGATGGCCTGGCGATCGATGGCGAGACCCGCTGGGGTCTGCTTCAGGTAGCGCCCGTAGCGGGGGCTGGCGCGCAGCGCGCATTCACGCTTGTTGTGGCCCTCGGCGACATGACGCAGGCTCTGCAGATCCGCTTCGATCTCGGCAAGGATCTCTTCGCGGTGCGCCTTCTGGCGCGCCGCCTCCTGCGGGTTGAAGCACACCGCATAGCGGCGGGCGCGCGTGCCTTCGCCGACGCTGACCTCCTTGACCTGGAGGTTGTCGGCCACGCTGCGGTAGCGCCCGGGGCGGGCGAGCACTTCCTTGGCCACTTCGTCGCCGGCTCTGACGGGCATGCACATGAGGTACTTGCCGCCGCCGCGGGCCAGCGCCTGGAAGTTCGCCGCCGAGACCATGCCCGCATCGCCCACGAACAGGCAGCGCGTGAGCTGCCAGCCCTTCAGGTCTGCCTTGACCTTGGCCACCGTCGTGACATCGACCGTGTTGCCCGGGAACACCCAGTGGCGCACCGGGAAGCCTTCGCGGGTGACCGCCAGGCCGATCACGATCTGTGGGGCATCGCTGCGGCCGTTCTTGGAGTGGCCGCGCTTTCTGGGCGCCGCGTAGTGCTTGCTTCCGGCAGCCTGGCTGCCGTGCACGGTGTCGTCGGCACCGCTGCCGTGGTCTTCCTCGTCGGTCTCGAAGTGCAGCGACGTAGTGTCGTAGAAGATCACCTCCACGTCCAGGCTCAACAGGTCGGCCACGCGGAAGAAGATTTCGCGCTCGATCGGCTCCTTGTTTGCCTCCAGGAAGTCCATCGCACGGTACAGGTGCTGCAGCGCGAGCGCCTCGGTGCCGCGGATGCGGGCATCCTCCTTCAACCACTGTTCGTAGCAGTACAGCTTGGAGGCCGGCGCACAGGCGCGGTTGGCCACCATGGCGAACAGTGCCCGCTCGACGTTGAACCCCAGCCGCCGGCCGCCTGGCTGCGCGAGACCCTGGAAAAACTGCCCACCTGCCCGAACAGCCGGATCGATTCGCTGCTGCCGCTGCGCACCCCAGCCCTACAGCACTGATCGTGGCGCGTCGAGGTTGGCGCGTTGCGCGCTTACGCTACCGCATCGGGAACGGCCGGACTGGCCCGATCCGGCGTTATCCGGAAGCCTTTCGCGACTGTCCGCTCCACCTGCCGAAGCGGACCGTCGTCAGTCGCGACCCCGAACGTCTCCAATGGGTCGTCAGTTCGCGTTCGCGGGTCTTGAAACCTGACGTTCGATGCCCGGCTGGCCCCAAGGTCGGTTGACTGCTGGATACCTGCCGTTCGCTCGACGCAGTCGTCTGATAATCATATAGCCGGCCTCCTCGCCGCGATTAAGCGGCGGGGTTAAAGTCAAGGTGTGAAACTCACTTTGACCCGAAGGAGGCCGAGATGAAATATTGCGGCATAGACCTGCATTCGAACAATAGCGTCGTGATCGTCAGTGACGAGGAAGATCGGATTGTGTTCCACAAGCGCTTGCCCAACGATCTGCGGCAGATAGCGGGGGCGGTGGAGCCCTACCGTGAGGAGCTCGTCGGCGTGGTTATCGAATCGACATATAATTGGTACTGGCTGGTCGATGGCCTCATGGACGCAGGGTATCGGGTGCACTTGGCGAACACGACGGCGATCAAGAAGTACGAGGGGCTGAAGTACAGCGGGGACTTCGCCGATGCCGCCTATCTGGCACAGCTGCTGCGCCTGGGCTTGTTACCCGAGGGCTACATCTACCCGCGCGAGCAGCGCGGGGCGCGCGACCTGGCGCGCAAGCGCCTGCAGCTGGTGCGCTACCGCACGGCCCAGATTCTGTCGATCGAGAACACGCTGGCGCGCCAGACCGGCGCTCGGCTGAGCGGCGAGGCGGTCAAGCGTCTGACGGCGGAACAGGTCGAGGCGCTGGGCTTCGTACCCGATGTGACGCTGGCCCTGGAATCGAACCGCGCGATCAGCCAAGTTCTCCAGCAGCGCATCGAGGTGCTGGAGCAGCGGCTCAAGGAGCGTGTGAGCTTGCGCTCGGAGTACAGGTTGCTGAAGACGACGCCGGGCATCGGCGAGGTGCTCGCCACGACGATCATGCTCGAGACGGGCACCGTCACGCGCTTTGCCCAGGTGGGCAACTTCAGCTCCTACTGTCGCTGCGTGGACAGCCGGCGCGAGAGCAACGGCAAGAAGAAGGGCGAGGGCAATGCCAAGAACGGCAACAAGTACCTCGCCTGGGCCTTCGTGGAGGCGGCCAACTTCGCCCTTCGCTGCTGCCCGGAAGCGAAGCGATTCTACGAGCGCAAGAAGCGCAAGACGAACACCATTGTGGCGACCAAGGCGCTGGCGCACAAACTGGCGCGCGCCTGCTACCACATGCTGCGCGAGCAGAAGCCCTTCGACGTGAGCCGATGTTTCGCGTAACGGAATGGCCAAAGACGGTGAGCCAGGATAGCGGTCTGGTGCACAACCCAAGCGACTGATTGGACGCCGTCTTTGCGCCACCTAATGGAATGCAGATTACTGAATCGCCCAAGCTGTGAGCCAGTAGCGGACTGGCGTCGCCATCGCGACAGCCATGCAACTGTAAGCAACCCCTTGGACACGGCTTGGCACCAACGTTTCTCTGGGGCGGCGCAGGCCGCCAGGGCGCTCGCAGCGCATCGCGACACGCTTGATCCTGATGGGTGACTGGCGCGATTCGGTTCGCAGCCGGCAGAGCGAGAAAACGGATGCGGTTGGAGTCTGCAGGAATGAAGGTGGCATGCGTTGTCGCACCGTATGGACGCAATCAGTATGCGACGGTTTGATATTGTCCTTGACACCGGCCGGCTAATGGGTGACCGCAATGGCCGACGACTGGACCGACGGCCAACACAGCCGAGCGACCGGTTCCTGATAAGTTACCCGCCATTCGCAATCGCCGATTTTTCGCGCCCGCTACGTCTCTTTGTTGCCAAGGTGCCGACCGCAGCCATTCTAGTTCGACTGACAGCTCCGGCTTCAAAGCGGCCCTTCAGGCCAAGAAGTCGATGACGCCGATCCAATGGCGGCTTTCGGGAAGTCGGGCCGAACGAACGGCCGCTATAGGGAAATAGCTCCACCGACCGGTTTTGGCCGGGGGCGGACCGCGACGACGTTCCACCGAACGGCCGGTATCCCTTAGAAGCTGCCGATCAAGCGGGAAGATCGCTATCGGATTACCAACGTCCGCTTCCGTGTTGTCAGCGGTTGCGGCGAATGGCAGCTTTCGAAAACCCCGACTGTCCGCTTGGGGTTGACTTCGGCCAGTCGCCCCGACGACCTTGTGTGAGCGTCCGCCGCGCGCGGGCTTTGTTCCTGCTGGCCCGCCGTTTGCCTCCAGCTCCCACGATCCGCACGCGAGGCGGGCAACGGGCCCCTGCCGCTCGCAACGTAGGTGCCATCCGCCCGGCGAGTCGATCGAGTAACGAGCACATCGGGCAGTCCCGCTCGACCGGGTCGCGTCACGCAGTGAAGTAAACCGCGGCCACGGGACAAGGCTACGGCTTCCCCGGTGGCTTGCTAAGCGAGCCGCCGTACTCCTCGCGGCCTTGTCTTCTGCCTTCCGGCGCTCGCGGCGCGACGGCGCCAGGGTGATCGGCGAGGGCGTTTCCGGATCGTTTGGGCGTCAGCCGCCGCTACCAGTTTTCGCTGCCGGGCTCGCCCTTGAACGGACCCACCAACTCGGGCGTGATCCAGCCACCGTAGAATCCCCCCGGCTGTGGTCTCACAGCCGCGCCGTTGACGCGGCAGTCGAGCGCCGCCGGGTAGAAGGCCACACACGCGGCCAGCGTTTCGGCGCCGGCCAGCGGCTGCGGGTAGCTCCAGGCCACGCCGGGCAGGCGCCGATCGCCATCCACCAACGCCCAGTAAAGCGCCAGGCCTTTCCATTCGCAGAACGAGGTGCCGGTCGCCGGCTGCAGCAGTTGCCGGACCACATCGTCCCACGGCAGGTAATAGCTCGGCGGATGGGCGGTCTCCAGCACGCGCACGGCCCTGCGCGTGCGCGCCACCTCAACGTCTCCCCAGCGCACCACCACCTCGCGCGTGTCGGGTGCAAGACGCGGCGGGCGCGGAAAATCCCATACCGATGCTTGGCCCGGTCCCGGGGTCGTGGCAAAGGGCGGGCGCGCTTGGCCGCGCCAGCGCCATTGCATGCGCGCCGATTGGACCCAATCGGGAAATTCAGGCATCAGATCGGAAAGGCGCCAACCAAGCTGGTTCGGGCAGTGTGGTTCGACGTTCCTTGCGAATCCAGCGCAATCAACGCCGGCTCTGCTGCTCGAAGCGAGCTGCGAATTCCTGCATGCGAGAGCGGTTCTTGCCCCAGTCGAACAAGCCGAACAACGAGCGTGATCGAAAGTCGATGTGCTGCGCCTGCGCGTCGATCCTGAAATCGACCTGGTCCCTGAAACCGGCGGGCGTGGTGAAGATCACTTCCAGCAAAAGGGGTTCACGGCGCACGACCTGCGCCTCGGGAAAGGTAGTCAGGGTAGCCTGCAGCGTTGCCACGGCCTGCGCGGGTGTGCCTGAGTATCGCAGCGGCACCAGACTGCCGGTGCCCAGCGAGTTCACACAGTTGCTGGGAAGCGTACAGGCCAGATCCGGGTTGCTGGTGTCGGAAGCGCCGTTGGCTTGGGGCGTCGGCGCTTGCGAAGCACAAGCACCCAGCAGGATCACCAGCGTCAACGCGCCAAGTCCGGTGCTTGTTCGATCGTTTCGCAAGGCATTCCCCAGATCAGAAGTGGATCAGTATGGCCTATCGCGAGGAGTTCGTCCCGTCAGCGTCGAATCACCGGCGCCGGCCCTGGAGGCGCAGGCGACGCACGCCGCGGCCAACGCCACGCGGAACCCAAGCGCACGGCAAGGTCACCCGGATCAAGAAGCGGTCTCGGTCACGACCTGGGCATCCAGCCGACGGCGCTTCTCTCCGTGGGCGAATGTTGGCTTTCCGCAAATTCGACCGATTGCTTGGGGCCGACCGTCGCCCGTGGGTACGTTTTCCTTCCCAGTTGCCCAGCGTCTGCTCTATGTCTCAAAGCCGCCGGATGACGCCCTCTTCGCGGATCGGCAGGCGCCAACCCTGATCAATTACCGAGACACAGCGAACCAATGCCCGGTCATCGGCCTCAGCCGCCGTCCGCTGCCACCGGAAGCTGCCGCTCGGGGATGGCGGCTTCCCAAATGCGCGATGGGTCATCCCGACCCAAAGGCGACATCAACTCGCAGAGTAGGTGACTGTCGGCACTAGCCCGAGTAGCCGACAGTCGCATCGACTTGGTGAGCGGTACATCTCCACTCTATCGGCATGCGCTTCATCACATAGCTTTGAGGGGCAATCTTGGGCCGCACATCGCAGTTACTCACGTCTGCTGAGCTTAGCCACACGCTCGCCTGCGCCCAGAGCGAAGCCCAACAGGGAATCAGGGCGAGTGACGTTGCCCTCTTCGTTCAACTCTTGCAATCGCTTCCCCTGCTGCAAGCGAGAACCCCAGGAGGGGATCTGGGGTCTTGATGTTTCCATCCTCATCGATCTTGGCGACCGTTTCGCCGGTACCGAACAAATGGCCAAAAAGGGGATCGGGCTTGACTACGTTGCCTTCATCGTCGATGCGCGCGATGCGCTCGCCAGCACCAAACGCGAAGCCAAGTAGCGGATCCGGCTTGATGATGTTTCCCTCTTCATCGGTGCGCATGATGTCCTTGCGCCCGAAAAAGCCTGGCTCGCTGACCGAAAGATCCGACAGCCGCCCCTCTGAGCCTGTCAAGAGCCGCAAACGGCGTTCTCGCGCGGAATCGTCCTCCTCGCCAAACACCTTGCCGAACAACCAAAGGGCACCGCCGACGATGAATAGGGCAATAACGAACAGGGTTAACATTACGACGAGGTAAGCAAGCAGGCCCACCACGTAGGCGTAGATGAATAGGCGCGTGCCCGTCCGAACAAACTCGTCGTCAATTCCCCCGAGCACAGCGACCCCCTTGGCCACGAGCCAAGACACCGGTCGCACCGTCAGTGCGGAAAAGATCCCCGGAGCATCTCGAAAGCTGTCGCATTGAGCCTGTAGCCAACCATCTGCTTTGGTCAAGGCATCAGCCGCTTCCTGCGGTTTCAGGACAGCGACTCCCAACCCGGCAAGGACTGGTAGGGAAAAGCTAAGGGCCATCGTGAAATCGAGCGCAAACGAGCCATCGTGGCGCCTCGTCGCCAGCGCGAGTGCGGCAATCACCAATATCTCCCCTACCAGGAAGGGCCAAAACTTCAGCAGCCCCGCCCATTCGAAGTGACCGGCCGAGGATACTTCGGGATCGGGTGTGACTTCAGGGGGATCGAGGCCCACACCGCATTGACCACACACGTAATCGGCGGGACTCACGGGCTTGCCACACTGATCGCAGAATGCTGCATGACTCATTGGTCTCTCCGTATCATCGTACGCCAATGTCTTGGCGCGAAAAACGACTCCGATTGACCCATGCCAGGTGCTTGATCGAGTACCCGTCAACGCGGAGGCCGTGGAATTCGCACACCGGAGCACAAGACTGCCGCGCTACAACCTGAGTATCGGGATAATCGCCAGATGTGAGTGCGGTAATCGGATGTGCCGGGGTTGTGCCCGCCGACTTGCGTATAGAGCGCGATTGCCAAGGAATTACCGGGCACGACCGTGCAGGGGCGCATGGAGATCAGGACCCCGGCGCGATGAACCACCGGCACTTTGACGCTAAGGGCTACGACCACCATGATGGAGCCTGACCTCCACGTTGTTCTCTGTCTTGGATCGGGTCCGTGGAAGGTGGCCTCCGCATCCATCGACCGCGCACCGGGCACGCCTCGCACGTCGCCAAGCGCGCCGATAAGTGGGGTAACCTAATGGCAGCCCCAACCCAAGAGTTCGCTTGATTCCCCGGCAGAATCCCATGGAGAATTTGGAACCGGACATCCGATGAAAGAGCGCCGGATGCCCGCTGTACCAAGCTACCTTGTCGTACGATCGCCTAGCGCATGCCTGCCAACCTCACAGGGCTTGCGCCAGCTTTGTAAGTATCGCTGCGTTCTCGGCGGTGATCGCCTTGCCCGTCACCACCTTCAACTCGCCAATGTAGAGCGCGATCAGCTTCGCCTTTAGCTTGAGATCGCCGCGGGCCTCTGCCGCCGCCGCCAGTTGGAGTTCGCCGACGAGCGTTAGCTTGACCAAAGTTTTGGTAACGAAGCGCTTGGTCAGCGTAATGAGGCTCGGTGTCGTCACCTTCGCGGCAAACGTCGTCGATCCGGTTCCAGCATTGCCGGCCACGTCTGTTGCGGTCGCTGAGAATGTGTTGGTTCCAAGACGGGAAGGAGTAGGCGGGGCCGCTCACATTCTGGCAAGTCGTCGAGGCGACCCCGGAGCCGATGTCGGTGGCCGCACAGGTGATACTCACGGCCTGATCGACCGTGTAGGTGCCAGCGTTGCCTGTGTAGGTCACGACGGGTGCGATGGTATCCACGACGGTGATCGTCACCGTTGCCGTGGCGGTGCCACCCTTGCCGTCGCTCACCGTCAAGGTGATGACGGTGACGCCCAGGGGAAGTGTTACGGTTGGCGTGGGTCCGGTGGCTGAGCCGAAAGGTCCGGTCCAGGTGAAGGTGAGGGAATCGCCGTCGGGGTCGCTCGATGCGGAGCCATTCAGGGTTACGCTTGCACCGGCAGGCGAAGTGGCCTCGAATGTTTGACTTGGACCCGTGGCGGCGAACGGTGGCTGGTTGCATGTAGTGCCGCATAGCTTCCGGACTTGGGCGACGTCTAGATCGTTGATCTGTCGGTCACCATTCAGGTCTCGAAGGTCATTGGGGGACGTTGGCGGTTCGCTTAGCGCCGCCCGGATCAAGTTCAGGTCCACGTTGTCCACATCTCCGTCCTGATCAATGTCACCCAGCAGCGGAACCAGAATCGATATCCGTGCTTCGTTGCTTTCCAGCCCGTCATTCACCCCCAGGGCGAACTCATAGAGGCCCGACACGACCGGCGTAAAGCTCGCCGTAGGGCTATCTGCGGAGTTCAGCGCTGCCCTCGGCCCACTTGTCTGACGCCAGCGATAGATGATCGGAAGTGGGCTGTTGTCCGGATCCCTGCTCGCCGTTCCGTCCAGCACTGTCAGGCTGCCAACGCGAACGACGGCCAGGCCTGCAATTTCTGAGACCGGCGCGATATTGCCTGTCGGCGGCGAACGCCGGAATACCGAAATGAGCGCGGACCTTCGGGTACTGTTGCCATTCCTGTCTACCGCAGTCACGGAAATGACGTGGCGGCCTTCCAAAAGCGTTGAGGCGTCGATGTCACCTTCGAGACCGTGGCCAATGACACCCGCGCGATCGGATTCCCAGGTAACCAGCGCCGGATCGATCCCGCCATCTTCAACGTCAATCCCCGACGCCCGCATGAATACCCGTTGAGAGCCTAGGTATGTGGTCCCATCGCCCGGGGCAAGTAGTGACACCTCTGGCCCCTTGTTTGTGACGATGAAGGGTGCATCGGATTCGTCCCGAACCTCGAAGAAACCATCACTAGCCCTCACCCTCACGAGGCCGACTTGGGTGCCACGAAGAAGCCCCGCGTGCAACTCAACCTGCTGTGCCGGCAAATCAACTGCCACCGTCTGCCATGTGGTTCCCCCATCACTACTGTATTGCACGGTGTATGTGAGCGTATCCCCGTCGGGATCCTCTGCCTCCCAGCGCACCACGATTGGCTCCTCGCCAAAGACCTCTCCCCCATCTGGAAAGCGAACACGAACAGCCGGCGCCGATGCACTTCGCTGTCTGTGAGCGAGGATCTGCCCGTCCCTTACTATCTCAACTCTAGCCAAGTCCGGCTCGTCGGGAACTGTCAGAACAAAGTATGAAGCTGCCACATCACTCGGCGTGGCCGTGACACCGGCTTGTGGAACTGGTGTCGCAGGCGCGAACGGAGTATCAGAAAGAACCCCCCCGCCCAAATCTCGCAAGACCAGATGATAATCGCCGGGTAACGGATTGGCGGGCAATTGCAGAGCATCAAGCCTCAACATAGGCAGCAGTGTCGCTGAGCCGTCCGATTGATTTACGAAGCCCTTGACTAGTACGAGCTTCGTTGGTTGCGCGCTAGAAACGCTGCGGACAATGCTTCCGAACCGAGCATTGATTGCATCTCGGATGAGCTTATACGTGTAATCGGAGATCCAGTTGAAAACATCGTCATACCCACCACAATAGCTCATGAGTTCGAAATGCTTGCGTGGGTCGACGACTGCATTCTTTCCGTTCGACTGGTAACTTGCGTACGTGTCAAAGCCCCACATCTCCCTCGCAGGGTCGCTGAGGTCAAGCGGCCCAATTGTCGCCATATCGCGATTCCCGTTCCCTAGGGGGTAGTAGTAGGGAAAGCTCTCGAATAGGCCTCCCGCCTCGTCACAGCTACCCGAAATCGTGCCTTCCTTGCTCGGATGTGGACGATACAGAAGGTGACCGATCTCGTGAGCCATGATGTGGCGCGCGTATGAGTCTGTCCGTTCCTTTGACAAAATAACCCGCAGCCAAATTGGGAGGAATGCCCGGTCGCACTGATACTGATGGGAAGTATTCCGCTAGTACCGTTCGAGTACCGGAATCGCCGCAAACCTAATCCGATCTGGATTCAAGGCCTGCTCAAGCGTAAGCGCGGACACATACTGCAACTGCGGCAATACGAGCAGCACCTCAGGTACAAGCCCAGCCACAGACACAAGTGGGGCACCAACGCTTTGTTGAATCTCGCTGATTGGATAAATTGACTTCAGACGATTCCCACGCCTCGTCTAGATCTGGCAGAGTCATCGTGTGCCTAACGATCCCGCTCGATGTGATTTCAATCCACGGAACCGGTACTATCTCGATCTCTGGTATAGCGGTCTGGCCGAACTGCGCCGTTACCGCGCAATCACCCGCGATGCCCCCTGCTTCTGCAGGTTCGCGACAGTCCAGCGCAGTGGGCGTCGCGCCCTTGCAGGCTCCGTCTTCGCCATTGAAAGTTTCAACTTTCAGGCGCGCCTTGCTTGTGGTCCATGATGCCGGTAGTTCAAACGTAAGCCGCAAGGAGTCGTTCACGGTAGTGCTGCGTCCCGAGAACGATGATTCCTGCGCACAGAGGGGCGACTCGGGGAACGCCATGCCTCCTTCGTTCTGACCGACCAGCCGCGCTGAAGTACGGCTTGCCCCATCAAAGTGGGCTATTACAGCGGTCGTCTTGCCTGCTACTAAAGGAACTGAGTTGTACAAGTCCTGGACTACCTGCGTAACCTCCAGTCCAAACAGCCGTGCTGGCAGGTTTGGGATTGGTAGCGCTTCCGGTTATTCGCAGGGATTTGACGAGAGAACCCGAAGTTATCGTTAGGCTGGAAGACAAACCGCTGAACTTATCCGTGGGTGCTGTAGGTGAGTACCGGATCGTGAAGTTTCGCTTCTCACTTGGTTCAAGGGTGAATTCGGAGCCCTCAATTATCGATAGCGGGTCTGCCGCGGGAAACGAAAAGCTCCCCCGCACGGTTGTTGCAGTCACATTCGTGATCGACAAAGTCTGCTCCGCTGAGCTATTTACGATCACGTTGCCGAATGGAATGTCGTCTGGTGGCGAAAAGACGAGATCCGATCCGCCAATGACTACAAACCCAGATCCAAGAAGACCTACTGAGGCCGTTCCGGCATTGCTGGAAATGCTAGCCTGCGCCCCTAGGGGCTCCGATTGCACAGTCGGAGCGAATCTGATCAAGACATCCTGCGCACCGCCCGCGGGCAATACAAACGGGCTGCCCGTCAGGACTTCGAAGGGCGCGCTAGTGCTAACGGTGCCGTTAAGCATACCAGCCCCTGCATTGGTTACCGTGAAAGGGAGATCCTTGTGTGAACCAACGGCAACCGCACCGAATTCCAGTAGCCTTGACTGTGGAGCCACCGCCAGTACGGGCAGTGACGGTACTGCATCGTAGGTAAAGGTGGCACTGTTGCTCGCCCCAGCCACAGTTGTTACGATTACTGAAACTGTTCCTGCAGCCGCTTGTGGCGCCAGAGCAACAATTTGCGAATCGCTCCAGGAAGTAACCGTCGCGGCAAGCTGGCCGAACGTTATCGCACTCGTGACTTGGCTCGCGCCGAAGTCGTTTCCGGTTAACGTTACGGCAGTGCCACCCGTCCCGGCGATTGGAAGGATTGAGGATATGCCAGGGACCGCAGGCGAAGGGGGTACAAGCTTATACACTCCGCCGCCAAACGTTCCCACATACAGCGATCCCGGCCTCTTGGTGTCACTGGCGAAGCTGGAAATCCAAGCGACGTCTAGGCCCGAGCTGCTTGGTTCCCAGGTTATACCGCCGTCGCCACTCTTGAACACACCCTTATCGAAAGTGCCTACATACAGCGTGGCCGGACTAGCGGGATCGACGTATAGGGCCCTGATGTCAACGCTGCCAAGTCCGGAATTGCTTGCTGTCCAGCTGGATCCCGCATCGACACTCTTAAACAAGCCTCCGTACATCGTCGCCGCGTATAGCGTTCCAGTGTTTATGGGATCGATTCCAAGATCCATAATCCGTGGGTCTCTTAATTCAAGGCCGCGAAGCGACCATGTTGCCCCGCCATCGATGCTCTTGAATACACCGCAGCTGTCGGCAGTGGCATAGAGCGTTGCAGGATTGACGGGATCGATTAGCAGTTTCTGGGCTGAGCAGTACAGACCGGTGCTGCTTGGACGCCAACTGGCACCATGATCGACACTCTTGAAAACACGATCTGATATGGCATAGACGGTGTCCGGATTGGACGGATCAAAGGCGAGGGAGGTGGCGTATGATGGGAGTGCAGTTGGAAGCCAAGTGGTACCGCCATCTGTGCTTTTTTGGGGAACAGAGCCGAGTATTGATGCGTAGATCGTGTTCGAATTTGCAGGATCAAGCGCAAGGATTATGGCGTTCGCGTATTCGGCTCCAGGACCAAGTTGGTGCCAAGTCGCCCCGCTGTCGGTGGTCTTGAACACACCGCCGCCCACAGTGCCGGCAAAGAACGTAGCCGGGTTAGAAGGGTCGATCACCAGATTACGGACCATAGCAGCGGCGAGGCCCGTGCTACTAGCCTGCCATATGGTGCCACCGTTGCTAGTCTTGAAGACACCGCCACCTTCGGTGCCGACATAAAACCTATCAATGTCAGCTGGATCGATGACGAGGGCGTGGATCTCGAGGCTTCCAAGGCCAGAGCTAACCTGCTCCCAGGTATCACCGCCATCTGCGCTCTTGAAGATGCCCGAGAAAGCCGTCCCCACAAGAATAGTGCTCGAATTGGAAGGATCAATGGCGATAACCCTCGGAGCTCGAATCGCCTCGCCGCTAACTGCCTGCCTCCAAGTTGACCCAGCGTCCGTGCTCTTGAATACACCGGACCCTGAGATTCCAGCAAACAAGGTCGATGGGTTAGTCGGATCGATCGCTAGTGCCTCGACGAGATTTAGAGGAAGCGCATTAATGCTAGTCGCATGCCACGAGGTGCCACCATCGGTGCTTTTCAGCAGATCGCCGTAGGTGCCCGCATAGAGTGTGCTGGGGTTGGTGGGATGCACCGCAAGGCTGTTAACATAGGAGTCGGGGCGGACCTGCGCCTGCCAACTAGTCGCACCGTCTGTGGTCCTAAAGATAGTTCCACCTGTATAGGCGTACAAAGTAGCTGGCTGAGACGGGCTCATTGCAAGTATGTCAACAAAGACATTGCAGCAAATCTGGGAGCTGCTAGCCCGCCATGTGGCTCCTGCGTTGACGCTTTTGAAAACGCCCCCGCCTGAGGTGCTTGCGTAAAGCGTGGCCGTGATACTCGGATCGATGGCAACGTCTTTGACGCGCAGACTCCCAAGGCCGTTGTTGCTGGCTCGCCATGTGCTGCCGCCGTCTGTGCTCTTAAAAACGCCGTGGCCGTACGTTCCAGCGTAGAGCGTGGAAGGGTTGGACGGATCTATTGCGATGGACTGGACGGGACCCGGCGGGCCACCGGTCGAAACCCACGACTCGGCCCTTGCGTTAGTCGCGACAGCGAGCAGTGCTGCCAAGAACAGAAGAGTTACCCACTTCAACAAGTCGCTCAGCCGATTGTATGCCGACAACCCAGGTTTGGTTCGCATTTGCATTACCTCTCTACAATCTCAGTATTTACTGAGCTGGCACGACATTCCAAACACGTTCTTCTCGATCCACCTCTGCCAAGCTGACATGTTCGGTGACTCGAAATGCGTTGACCGTCCCACCAGAGCTGCGCTTCGATGCAATGCCATCCGTACCGCGACAGATATCCCATCCGCGCTGGCTGTATGGATCGCACCCAACACGCTCAAAGCACTTCCAGCTGGCATGATTCGAAACATAGGAGCAGCAGCCTTCGGGGAGGAGAGCACGGACCGTCTGCCACTGGTTTTCCCGCGATATGGCGGATGATGAATGCCCACAAGATGGCGAAACGGAGACACGCCCGTGCGCTCTATACACAAGGAAAAGACCGCTCAAATCCGGGCGCAGAGTCGTCGGAGCAATCTGCCGTTGGAAATGACGTTAGCAGCCAAATTCCTGTCGCATCTGGGCAAGAATTGACAACCGAGCACTCCGACGATGTCCGTTCGCGCTCCGAACGGGACGAAATCGACATTCCGCTTCCGTTAGGAGCCGATAATGGAGCACGCTGCGTGTTACGCGCGCGCATGATGGAGCCTGACCTCCCTACCTGTTTTTCTTGTTCAATTACGTTTGGTCGGCGCCGAATTCTTCTCGTTTGCGATTGCGCAGCAATCTGACAAACGGCTGTCGGTGCGGTGACCGGCGTTTAAGCTACGCTGCGATTCGGCACCCTCTTTGACATGGATCAAAGTCATCCCGAGTGGTGCCAGTGCGGCATGCTCACGAACACTTCAGCTTTCAGGCGGAATGTAGGCGAAATCATCTGAATGGACTACATTTTTTGCGACTCACCGACCGGAAATGAGGGACATGCGGCCGTTTGTCGCGGCGAGGCGAGATTGGTCTGACGGACTGAAGGAACGGAAGCGTATCGCGACCGCTGTGGGAAACCGTGATTGACGGTTGTATCTGGTTCACAGCGCCAGTTTGAGTTCAAGGGACGCGGTCATTGCCCATCGACGCTGCCGGCATGTGGTGAGAGTCAGCAACGGCCAAGAGTCCGATGGCTGGCGGGGCTGACGGTCTGCTTCAGTAGGACTTACCTGCCGTTCGACCCTGAGGATTCTCGGCGGTCGCTATGTCCGGAACTGACCGGCAGTACTCGCGTGTAACTCAGCCGCAAACCGGACGCCGGAACGAACTGGCGGCCGACCGCCAGTGACGGCAATGGCCGAGATCTCGACGGACGCCCAGTCGCTGCAGCCGGCAAGTATCGATCGATAACCTGTCGATGGGCGCCCGATTTGTTTCGGAAGACTGCTTCACCACTCCAAGCGGCCCGACAACAGAGCCAGGTCGGTGACCAGACCTCGGCCTCATGTGGAGCTCCACAGTGCGACACGAAGCTGTGTCGAGAAGTTGTCTCCACGGAAACGGAGGAGACCATCTGTGTCACCAGATGAAGCTATGGGTCTGAATCAAGAGCGACCCGGACAATGTAACGAAACGCCAATAGTAATGGCGTGGGGTGTCAAGCGCGAGCGAGAGGCCCTCCTGGCAGCCACAAGCCGGGTAAGTGCTAGCTAATCGGCATGGTGAAGGTATTTGAATCTGCGATAAAGACCGTAATTTCACAACAAGCGAAAGTGGCTGTAGTAGTGCGCTTGAACCAAAAGGTAACGGATGCGGGCGGCGTCTCTTGTAGATAGATGTCGCGTGACCCACATGCATCTCGGTCGAAAGCAGGCACCTAACCCGGTGATACTTCTCGGTACGGAACGTGGAAACCTCGTATCGCTTCCCCTCGGGGGACAGCACGCTGCAAGGCGTCGCTTATGGCGGTGCGAGCTTGGGATGTTGGAAGAAGCGAATGCTGCGCTGTAATGGCGTGGATACGGGTTTAAACGTTACCCGGCACGAAAGTGAGCCCACGTCCGACTGGTCTTACATCGCAAGAGAGTGTGCAGAACCGAACTCATGAGGGAAAGCAAATGACGACAACGGCAAAACCGTTGATTGGTGCGCCCTCAACGCCTCCAAGCTGGGACGCCATCGATTGGCGAACCGTGCAAAAGGATGTTCTGCGGCTGCAGATGCGTATTGCGAAGGCAACTCGGGCACCGATCCGAGATGCCGGGTCACACCGGCCTTAGTAAGGCTCGAGCCGTGTGATGGGAAACTATCATGCACGGTTCTTAGAGGGCTGGGGACGGGCAACCGTCCCTGGCTACTCGACTAAGGCCGAAATGTTCACTTTCTCCCTTGATTTCGGCGAGGCAGCGCCATAGGCTAATCTTGTAACCAATAATCAATAACGTGAGGTGTCAAATGTTGAAGCTCCCGAAAGTCGAGAAAGGTCCGCGGCGGATCATGTCGCGATTGGAGAAGACGCAGAAGGTTATTGCCGGTGTTGCCCTTGCCTTGGGTCTGGCGGTCGCAGGGCTGCCTGCGGACGAAGTCCAAGCCGCACCTGCCGTGGCAGCCGCCCAGGGTCCGACGGCCGGCGTCGCAGGTGCTCTGCTGCTTGCGCCCGGTGGCGAGATGTTTGAGCAGGTTGCTCGCCACTACTCACACTCCTCCCACGAGTCGCACTCGTCCCATTCCTCGCACTCGTCACACCAGTCTCATTATTCGAGCCGGTACTAGACGATGAGTGAGACGCAGAGCACCGCCGGGTTCGCGCTCGGCGCGGATGCACTCGGGGTCTTCGCGCGCGTGAGCGTTGACCCCGCAGTGTATTCCGAGACCGCAATCTTGAAGACCGCGTACTGGCTAACCGACCGGTACTACGTGTATTTCGCCAGCAATGCGGCTACAGGGCTACTCGATGTGGAATTGCGGCTCAAACAGGGGGAGGATGAGGCCGCGCTCAAGGCGGCGTGCGGGGAGTTGTGGAACGCGATTCTCGACCAGGAGGTGCGCCAGCGGGTCTTGGCTGAGACATCGGCGGTGCGCGACACGCTCCTGCGTAAGGCTTTCTTCGAAGCGCGTGCCCAGTTTCCGCAAGGCACCGTCGAGCGGTTCGGATGATTGAGCACACCCGAACCATCGACAACGCTCTCTACACGCGCAAGGCGCTTGCCGCGGCACGCGAGGCCTATTCGGCGTACTGCCATGTCCGGGCCGCGCCGCGTGCCGACGGCCGCGTGGACATCGCGGTGACCGTGAAGGGCGAGTACGCACCCGATGCGCGGCAGGTCATCCTGGATTTCTGGAACTACTTTCTCGACACGGCCTGCCAGGACAAACTGGCGGCAGCCTGAAGCCGATGGGCGACACCCACTTCCTTCCTCGGGACGAGTTTGCGCCCCCTTCGCCTGGCTACGCACTGCTGCCCTTCCGCTTTGAGCGGTGGGGGCAGAGCGAGCGCCTGCTGGTGAGCGAGGCGGGCGAGTTTACTTGGCTCGCCAGCGGCGAGTTCGATGCCTTTGTCGCACACCGTGTCCTTCCGGCAAGCCTGCATGAAGTCGATCGACATCCTTGCTAACTTCAGTTGCCAGTTCAACCCGATGAGGAGCGCAGCTGATGGACGAGAGGGCGAAGGTCGAGCAAGCGAGGGTGCATGGCGAGAGCCTGGAGCAGATAGGGGAGCGGTTCAAGCGTTGGCGTGAGACACGGGTTCGCGGCGAGCATATTCCGCAAGTGTTGTGGGCGGCGGCGGTGGGTATGGCCAGGGAACACGGACTGCATCGAGTGGTGTGTGAGCTGCGTGTCGACCCTGTCAGGCTGAAGAAGCGCCTGGAGCACGACGGCGGCGCGGCGCAGCCTGGCAAGAGCGGCACGCGCTTCGTTGAGCTGATGGTTTCGCCGGCGCCCGGCGCGCCAAGCCTGTGCGAGTGCGCCGTGGAGCTGGAGAACGGGCGCGGGTCGAAGATGCGCGTGGAACTCAACGGCAATGGCATTGCCGCTCTGGCTGGGCTGTGCAGCGCGTTCTGGGGTGCGGCATGATCCAGATCACGCCACACATGCGCATCCTGGTAGCGGTCGAGCCGATTGACTTTCGTGCCGGAATCGACGGGTTGGTGGGCGCGTGCCGGCAACGCCTGCAGGCCGATCCTTTCAGCGGAGCCGTGTTCGTCTTTGGCAACCGCGCGCGCACGGCGATCAAGGTCCTGACCTATGACGGTCAAGGCTACTGGCTGTGTCAGAAACGGCTATCGAGCGGGCGGTTCGCCTTTTGGCCCGACGGTGAGAAGCCGACCCGGGCGCTGCAGGCGTGCGAGCTGCAGCTGCTGCTCATGGGGGGCGATCCGGCGCGCGCCAATGCAGCGCCGGCGTGGCGCCCTTTGAGCCTGGCGGCATAGAGCAGGGGTCGGCCGGCAGCGGCGCCGCGGATCACGCGGTGCGGTTCAGTTGCTCGTGATAGTTCCAAGGCATCCACAAGGCCGGCCTCGTCAACACCTCCTGGGCGTGGATCTGCAATGCCTGCAGATACGCGAAGGGGTTCACGTTGCCGAGCTGACAGGTGTAGATCAGGCTCATGTAGATGTCGCCGACCTCGGCCCCCTTGAGGGTCTTGAAGAAGAGCGAATTCTTGCGGTGACGTATCGCCCGTTTGAGAGCACGTTCGCAAATATTGTTGTCAAGCGGGGCTCCCGCCTTGCGCAGGAAGAGCGTCAGTTCGCTCCAATGCTTGAGCATGTAGCGCAGGGCCTGGCCGAGACCGGAGTTGGGCTCGACCTTGCGTTGCGCAAACTGTTCGTTCATCCATTGGTGCAGCCCCTGCATGGGCGCAGCGCTGCTCGCTTGGTGGTGCGCGAGGCGCTGCTCGGGCGAGAGCTTCTCGGCGCGGCAGTGCGCGTCCTCGGCGTAGATTCGGGCCAGCACCTCGATCACGTGGCTGCATTCCTTGGGGAAATGCTCGAGCACATCGACAAATTGGCGTCGGCCGTGCGAGAGGCAATTGCCTAGCACGGTGGCAAACTCGCTCGTGAGGTTGCAGGCGAGCGCATCGCACATCTGCATCGGCGGCTCGAGCTCCTTGGCCCGATGCGCCAGCACCTTTGCCAGGTTCTGCCCGGCGTGTGCGTGGCCGGTGAAGAACAGCACCATCTTGCGCCCTTGCAACTCGGCGACGATGCCCGAGGTGTTGATCGCCTTGGCCACAGGCGTCTTGCCCGCCGCCTCGGCCTCGGTGCGCTCGCGCATCAGCGACAGGATGCGCGCTGGGGTGTCATCGTTGTGCAGCAACTGCGCCTGCGCGGCCTGGCGGATCAATTCCTCGAAGGCCGCACGCGGCCCCGGCACCGCCTTGAGCACGATGTCCCACTGCGTGGCATCGGGCAGGGGGACGTTCAGACTCGCTTGCAAGCTCTCCAGGCGGTAGAACGGCATGCCGCTGCCGTAACGAAGCAAGGCCAGCATGCTCGCGCAGCTGTGCTCGTACTTGAGCTCACTGGCGCCTTCGGGCAAGGCGGCGGTGAAGCTTGCATCGCAAAGGCGGCATCGCAGCTGTCGCAGTTTGTAGACCGTGGCCTCCAGCGGGGGCTGGCCCACCACCTTGACGATGAGCTTTGGCGGCGAGTCATAGACCTTGCCATCGGCGCATTGCGGGCATGGGTCACCCGGTTTCAGAGCGGGCACGTCGAGCTCGACGACGGTCGAGTCGCGATACGCCTGGGCGCCGTTGCGCCCGTGCCCCGGTGCGCACGGCTTTGCTTGCTGCTTGCCTTCAGCCTGCGTGGCCTCTGAGGCCGCCGGCGGGTCGCTGGCGCCACTGGCTGTCTGCTCAGCGCCACCGTAGCCCTTGAGCACGTTGCGCTTGTGCTCGGTGCGCGCGCCGAACAACATCTGGCGGAAGCGCTTGATCGAGGTCTTCGCGTTCTGCAAGGCCTGCATGACGTAGGCAAAGGTGTCGAGCACCGCTTCGAGCAGTCGTATTGCTCGGTAGAGAATGTCGTCTTGGCCTGCGCCAGAAGCTCGTCGAGCTGTGTCTGAGTTGCGTTGACCAATTCGGGGCGCTTCACGCGAGGACTTCCGAGAGGCGCCGGCGGAAGTCCTTCACCAGCGGGTAGCCGAGCACTTGCTTGATCGGGCGGTTGGGTTTATGCGTCGGCGCGTCCTTGCCACGCCCCGTGGTCTGCCCCAGGTAAATCCAGTTCGCCGCCCGGTAGCAGGTGCCCCGAAAGCGCGCCGGATCGATGAAGGTCTCCACAAAGTAGATCGGGTGCCCGTATAGGCGCTGCCAATCGGCCGACAGCACTCGGGCCATGCGTCCCAGAATGTGGGAGGCCAGATGGGGCACCGTCACCCACGGCAGGATGAGAAAGCGCGTGTTGTAGGCGAGCAGCCGGATGTTCTTCAGCCGCGCCTGCTTGTCCCAGCCGATGAACCGATCGCGGCTACCCAGGTGGCGCGGCGCCGAGCTGAACGCCATACAGGCGATCGGCCGGCCCCGGGCAAACACCAAGTACTTCAGGTGCTCGCCCACCGGTTGCGTGTAACCGAGATAGTGGTGGTGCTCGATCAGGCTATTGAACAGCGCCTCTTGCGGCGTGCGCCGCACTTGCCTGAACTCGAGCGGCCGAATCTCGGCCAGGCTCGCCTGTAGCGCTGCCGCCTCCACGCTGACCAAGGCAGGCGCGCTGCGCCGCGCCAGCGGATTGCGCATCTCTCGGCGCACCGGCGGCAGCTCGATCAGAGCCTCTCGGTGAAGCTTCAACATCAGCCCGCGGCACACCATGTCGCGTAGCGCTCCGTTGGCTTGCACCCAGTTCCACGCCACGCACAGCTTCTTCGACAGATCGCGCCGGCTCGACTCGGGATGTTCGGCAACCAGCTGACGGATGAAGGCAACGTCGCTGTCGGTGACCACGCGGTGCCGGTAGCATATATTCGTTTGCATACCAGACAGCGTAGCTGGATCGTTCGCGGAACGCAAGCGCTTTGAGCCAATTGCTCGAACTATGGCACCGGCATCGGCTCATACCATGAACCTCAGCACAATTCACGCAGGTTTACCGGAAGGACACCCTTTGTCGCACACCGGCTGGAGCGCAGCTCGCCGCGCTACGCGGAGTTGCAGACGAAGCATTTCCTTGTGGACGCTGGTTCGGGGCCGCTTTTCGACACACTGGCTGCAAAGGTGCGCACCAAGCGTTCCTTTCTCGACGGCTTCACGAAGCTGCACATCTTCGTGACCACGCTGCGCTGTAATCAGTCCTGCCAGTATTGTCAGGTCTCGCGCCGAAATGAAGGCGCAGGGGACTTCGACATGACCGAGGACGTGCTGCGCCGCTCGGTCGAGCTCATGCTCGATGGCCCGGCGCGGCATGTGACGATGGAGTTCCAAGGTGGCGAACCCCTGCTCAACTTCGACCTGTTGGCCGAAGCGGTGACCTACGCTAAGGCGCGCAACATAACGCGCGGCAAGCGCATCGATTTCGTCGTCTGCACCAACCTCTCGATACTGGAAGACCGGCATCTGGATTTCTTCAAGGAACATTGTGTTCAGGTGTTCAACCTCGCTTGACGGGCCGGCCCCTGTTCACGACCGCAACCGCCCGCTCGCCGGCGGCTCCAGCCATGCGACTGTGACGCACAACATCGCCCGGGCCCAGGAGGCCTTGGGCAAGCACGCCGTCTCCTGCCTCATGACGACCTCGCGGGAAAGCCTCAAGTACCCGCGCGAAATCATCGACGAATACCTGCGACTAGGGATGGGTTCGATTTTCCTTCGCGACCTCAATCCCTACGGCTACGCGGTCAAGGCGCGCAATGCGTTGGGTTACCCGACCGAGGATTTCCTTCGGTTTTATCAGGAGGCGCTTGCCTATATCATCGAGGTCAATCGGAATGGGCGGACTTTTTCCGAGGCGTTCGCGTCACTGATACTCACCAAGGTCCTCACGCCTTGGCCAATCGGCTTTGTCGACCTGCAGTCTCCCAGTGGGGCCGGAATCGGCGTGGTGGTCTACAACTATGACGGTGAGGTGTATCCCTCGGACGAGTCGCGCATGCTGGCCGAAATGGGGCGGCCGGAGTTTCGCATGGGCAACGTACTAGAAGACGACTTCGCCAGCATCTTCTTCGGCGAGACCATGCAGACGATAGCCGCGGCAGCCTGCAACGAATCGTTGGCGGGCTGCTCGGAGTGCGCGCTGCAGCCGTACTGTGGCGCGGACCCCGTGCGCCACTACTCGGTCCAGGGGGATGCATTCGGGCACCGTCCCACTAGCGGTTACTGTCGCAAGAACATGGGCGTCATCCGTCACCTGTTGGCGCTGCTACGCGATGCCGACCCGGACCTGGAGCGCATTCTCTGGGCCTGGATTGGGCACGAGGACGTTGACCACATGCACCTGCCGCCACCGCCATGGCTATCCAACTGAGGGCCCGCGGCAAGACCGCGGGCGTGGGACGGCGCATCGTCGGGCGCGTGGCCCGCAGTGAGGTCGAGGCCGGGGAGCGCGCGCGCACGCTGCGCATCCTGCCCGCGGGTTCGTTCGATGCCGGTGGTGTCGAAGGCTATGCGGCCGTGCTGCATGAGGGCGCTCTCCTTGGCGGTGTCGAGGGCGAGGTCGGTGGCTTCGACAGTCTGGACTTCCTCCGTGAGGGCCAGATTGCGCTGGTCGATACCGGCACGGGCTTTACCCGCGTGCTCTACCGACCGGATTCGCTGGATAACGCGCTCTTCGTGACCGAGGCCTGCAACAGCAACTGCCTGATGTGCTCTCAACCGCCCAAGGATTGCGACCCTCGCTCCCTAGTTGACGAGTGCCTGCAGGTGGTTGAGCTCATTGAGACGACTCCGACAAGAATGGGCATCACCGGCGGTGAGCCGACGCTGCTGGGGCCGGATCTGGTACGCCTGCTGACCCGACTTAAGGAGCGGTTCTCTGAAACGCAAGTGACGATGCTCACCAATGCGAGGCTGCTTGCCGAGCGCGCGGTGGTTGATTCGCTGGCCGAGGTCGCGCACCAGAACTTCCTGATATCGGTCCCACTGTACGCGGCCAATCCGGTCGACCACGACTACGTGGTGCAGGCCAGAGGGGCCTTCGTCCAGACCATTCAAGGGCTCTACAACGCGGCCGAGCGAGGGCTGGCCGTCGAGCTGCGGGTGGTGCTGCATCGGCAGACCGTCGAGGGGCTCACGGGGCTGGCGGAGTTCGTCTGGCGCAATTTGCCCTTCGTGCGTCAGGTCGCCTTCATGGGCCTTGAAAACATGGGCTATGTGAGGAAGAACTGGGATCTACTCTGGATAGACCCAGTTGACTATGCGCCGCATCTGGAAGCAGCAGTGCGCCACCTGTACCTGCGCCGAGTGCCGGTCTCGCTGTACAACCTGCCGCTTTGCGTCCTGCCGGAGTCTCTCTGGTCGTTCTCCCGCCAGAGCATCTCTGACTTCAAGAACATCTACCTTTCGGAATGTGAGTGCTGCTCTGTTCGGACGTATTGCCCCGGCTTGTTCCAATCGTCGGAGTCCCGGCATAGCCGGGGGATACGGGCGCAGGGGTAGGCTGCAATGTACTTCACGCCACTTACGGTGCCGGGCCTCCTCTTTGGGCTGGTGTTAAGCGGCTGCGATTTCGTCGGGAGCCGAACCGAGCCCGTGCCTAGTGCATCCCTTCCACGGTCCCCGACCATTGTTCCAGTCTTGACTGCCGATCCGCCGGCGGCCCCTGAGGCTTCGCATTTCCGTGGCCCGCCGTTTTCGGAAGAGCGCGGCCGGGTCCGGGTGGACGAGCGGCTGACGCGGCCAATAGTTCAGCATCAAGGACACCACGCGCCAATGTTTAGCGGCTACGTCTGTACTGACGATTGCTCTGGGCACGAGGCAGGATACGAGTGGGCGGAGGCAAACGACATTACGGATCCCGATGAATGCGACGGTAACTCAGAATCATTCATTGAAGGCTGCCGTGCTTGGGCGGAAGAGAACGGAGTAGAAACTCGGGCTGAGTCCAACGACAGCGAATGACGGAGCCCTGTCGCGCCAGTGAAGTTAGCTATCCGCGATTGGTGGTGAGGCTGCCCATACGCTTCATTCTTCTTGCCGGCATTCTACTCATCGGCACGGCTGCGCAGGCGGAAACCCTGTTGGGCCGCGTGGTTGCCATCGCCGACGGTGACACCCTGACTGTGCTCGACGCTGGCAACGCCCAACACAAGATCAGGGTGGCGGGCATCGACGCCCCTGAGCGTGCCCAACCATTCGGAGAGCGCTCACGGCAGAATCTCGGTGCCCTGGTCTTCGGCAAGGAGGTGAAGGTGGCGTGGAACAAGCGCGACCGCTATCAACGCATCGTCGGCAAGGTCTGGGTCGAATCCCCGGATGCACCCTGCCGTGGCAAACCGGATTGCCCCAAGACACTGGACGCCGGGCTCGCGCAAATCACCGCCGGGCTGGCCTGGTGGTACCGGAAGTACGGGACCGAGCAGTCAGCGGAGGACCAAGGCCGCTACGAGCACGCCGAGTTTGAGGCCAAGATCAGGCGGGCTGGCCTGTGGGCGGAGAAGATCCCGGTGCCGCCGTGGGAGTGGCGAAGGAAGTGATGGAGGTGGGTACTGGCAGTTCCCGACTATGACCGCCGGCTCATGATAGAAGAGGTCGTTGAATGGCGGCTCGCCCCATCAACCTGACGCCCGCTGAATCACCGCGTGCTTCGCTTGCTCGGCCACAGCCGACACCCGCCTCTTGGTCAGCGCCGTCCGCTTAAGGTGGGCATCACCGGACGTTGGCCCGGCTGCCGCACATGAGCGGCAGGTTTTCGCGGCTCGAACGGCGGAGCCAGACCCCAAGCCGCTATATTACAGATAGTCGGTGGCTGGCAGCTATTTGATCGCAGAGCGGTCACCCGGTGCGACAGTCATCGCCCCGCGATTCAGCGGGTTCCCGATCTCAGCGCATCTAAAGGCGGCAGTTCAACGAGATGCAAATAACCGGTGCGCAAACAGCAAGCGTAGCGCCGCTGTTTGTGCGTCCGTGTTCATGGGCGGGTTAGCCCCCTCCGGTGATCAAACCGTGCGCCTAGGACGGAGACGAACCTCTGAACCATGGCTACGCAACGAGATCCTCGACGGGAACCCTGCGATAGAAATAGGAGATCTTCTCACGAAGCTCGGACCGCGTCTCAATGGAGAGTTCCAGTCGCTTTGACTCCAGGGGAGCCTTCGCTGGATTGATGACGCGATCACAATTCAGACGGAACGCGTGACGGAAGTTGACCATGTAGGCTGAAGTTTCAATGTTACCTGCCTTTCGGTGGACCGAGTATCTGGGGAAGAGATCGTGGGGTTCGTAAATGAAGAGTTCTAGGAATGCATACGACTCGCCTTGTGAGAGCCGCTTGGTCTTCTCCTCAGGAGGCAGCTTCTCCCAAGCGACGGGCGGTAGCGACTGCTCCGGACTCATCGGGCGGTTCAATCGCGTCAGGTCTGCCGCGAAATAGGGGTTGTCAAAGAAGCCGCTCCGTACTTGAATGAGCGGTGCAAGCAGGAGAACCTTGTCCGAAATCGAACAGCATGGGGAGAGGATCGATAGAAGGAACGGCCGCTGAACCTCAAGGGTATAGCTCTCCCCTTCGGCCCCTAGCAATGGGGACTTAAGCGTCGGCGTGGCGGCTACATAGCCGTGTACCACATCACCAAACCGAAGCGCCTGGCTTGGATTCGAGGAGTAAAACACGTGGCAGCCTACTCCTGCTCCCGGTAGAACTCGTCAACTTCATGAACACCAATGCGCGCGGACCTCTGCTCATATGAGCGAAAGTCTGCCGTCACTGCCACTTCGGCGATGCCGAGGAACTCGTTTGTTGGGGAGACAACGACCTTTACCTTGTATTTCCCAACGACGCAATCGATCACCTTGTAGGTTCCGGACGGAAAATCCTCGCCGGTGACAATAGAGACGGGCGTCGTAGTCATTGTCAATCACCTTTGTGAGCGCGCATGTGGTCGTAGACTGGTTGCCTAATCGTTGTCTCATAGGCGCCGGAGATTATGTCGTGGAGTCCGTCAGTGGCGGCGAGATAGTCCGGGGCCTGAACCTTCTCACGAAACCCGTCGAAGTCAAGCAACAGGCGGTACGTGTTATCCGTTTCGATCTTCAGCTGCTCGACATACCGAAGGTATGAGTCTCCCCGCTTGACGACGGTATGGAATCGCATCTCCTGCGCGTCGGCAATGCTGAATCTCTGGAGGGGAAACGTCGTGTTGTAGTAAGAAGTAAGCGTCTCGTTGTCCTTCGACGGAAGAGGGCACTCATCCAGGTATCGCAGCCCGATACGTTGGAAGAGGGGGAGCTGGACGACGCTGAGAAACGCATCCACTACGTACTTGATTACGTCCCGGAATCGATCTCCCTCGCCCAGGTTGTAGGTCTTGTGTAACTGAGACGAGATCAGCAAAAGGTTCGTCTCTAGCGTGAACGAATAGTTGCGAGGCGACATGAACTGCCACACTTTCCTCGCAGTCGAATCGTCCTGGGGGAGCGGAACGTCCGCGGGCGACGCGCCCGGGGCCAAGTCAGCAAACATGACCTGCCGGCGGTACAAGAGAGCCGACTCGGGAAAGTGTTCGAGCACCTTCAGCTGGAAGTCTCCGACCTTGCTCTCGAGGAAGAATAAGTTGGGGAACTTGAGCTCAAAGAAAACCGACTTCACGGTCGGATTCGGAAAGATCTCGTCAATAGCCATCGCTTGTTGGCTCCTCGGGAGCGAACTTTGTAAACGAACGCTCCCACAGTATATTCTGAGTTCTAGAAAGCAATAAACGTGCACGGAAGTGGTCGCTGGATCTGAAGGGGGCTAACGCCAATGGCACTACCTTAAGCCATACACGTTCTGGATCAATAAGATAGAAATGGGCTGAGCACCTGTCGGCGTTATGATGCGGGTGTCGAATCCGTGGTGCATAACGTCGGAGGGTCAGCCCAAATGGATGTTACCAAGAAAGGCAGTTTCGCCGAACAAGTTCGGCGGTTTCGCGCCCGGTTTGTTCAGTCTGCGGGAACGGCACTGGGCAAGGTGATCACGGATCACGTCCTGAAGACGACTGTATTGGAAGAGACGGGGGGCTGGCGAGAACGCCTGTACAGCCCGCTCACGACGGTGGTGCTGTTCATCGAGCAGGTACTGGGTGCCGATCACAGCTGCCAGGATGCCGTGGCACGAGGGCTGAGCGCTCGGGTGGCGCTGGGGCAAGCCCCCTGCAGCCTGAACACCGGCCCGTACTGCAAGGCACGGCGACAGCTGGCCTTGGGCCTCATCGAACGGCTGGGGCGCGAGGTCGCAACGCGGCTGATGGCGGCGCAACCGGCGCCGTGGCTGTGGCGCGGGCGCAACGTCAAGCTTGTCGATGGAACGACCGTTTCGATGCCGGACACGCAGAACAACCAAGAGGCTTTCCCGCAGAGCCGGGGGCAGAAGCCCGGACTGGGCTTCCCGCTGGCCCGCCTGCTCGGTATTGTCTCGCTGTCCTGCGGGGCGGTGCTGGAGTGGGTCAGCGGCCCGTGCACGGGCAAGAAGACTGGGGAGACCGCGCTGTTGTGGGCTTTGATGGACAAGCTTTGCCCGGGCGACGTGGTCATTGCCGATCGGTACTTTGCCGGCTACTTCGGCATCGCGCGCCTGCGCCAACGGGGCGTCGACGTGCTCATTCGCCAGCATCAAAGCCGGCACACTGATTTTCGCCGCGGGCGCCGCCTGGGCAAGCGCGACCATGTCCTGACCTGGGCTCGCCCGCAGTGCCCAAGCTGGATGGACCTGGCCACCTACGCCACCATGCCCGAATGTATCGTGATGCGCGAAGTCCGTGTCGCTAATCTGACCTTGGTGAGCACGCTGCTCAATGCCAAAGAGGTTGGTAAGCGCGAACTCGTTGACCTGTACGGCAAGCGTTGGCAGATCGAACTCGATTTGCGCTCGATCAAGACGGTCATGCAGATGGACGTTCTGCGCTGCAAGAGCCCGGGGATGGTCTGCAAGGAGCTTGCGGCGCACCTGCTCGCCTACAACCTGGTGCGCACCATCATGGCCCAGGCGCCCTGTCTCGCACATCTTCTGCCGCGGCAATTGAGCTTCAAGGCCACGCTGCAGGTGCTCAACGCCTTCAAGGAAAATCCGCGCTTTTGTCCCTACGCCCGGCTTACCACACGTCATGCAATCGTCTTGGCTTCCATCGGTCAAGTAATTCTCCCCATCCGCCCCGATCGAGTTGAACCCCGAGCCGTCAGACGACGACACAAACCCCACAAATTCCTCACGGAGCCTCGCTGCGTCCTGCGCCAACGCCTGCGCAAACAGCAAGAACGGCACACCGAATCCGCCTTAAGGTAGTGCCATTGGGGGCTAACGCCGCGGTTGACCGGGCGCCGGCGCGCGAAGCGCGACGGAACCCATACCGCGAGCGAAGCGATGCTGTTTGGCGCTCCGGTCGAACCGCTTGTTCGCCGGCCGGTTGCAAGTACCGTTCATCCTTACAGATGCGCCACTGACACATACTACGACATCATAACCCGCGCATGAAATCATCACGTTCGCCAACACGGGACAGGCAAAGTTTCTGCTACTCACACATGCCTACGTCACGCTCGAGATCTGCCGCATTCTTTGACTCACGGAACTCTACCAGCGAAAGTTCTGGCGGGCCTTTCGTTATACCTGTTTCTCTATGCAACTGGTATTGTGGCACCTTGTTGGCGTTGCTAAAAGGATTATTCCAAGAAATCCACGGCGGACCCTCCTGAGCTATCCAAAGGCGGCAGTTCGTCGGATGATTGGCTGAAGAACCAGCCACCTCTCGCCATCCTGATTTGCTGAGTTCCTGCTTCAATTCGGCCACAAACGCTTCCCGCCGATTTGAGAACCACCACCATGCAGGCTGGGTATCTCGACAGAGTAAGAGATGTAGACTGGCGTTACCCTTTCGCCATTCTTGAGTTTGCGATGCCACTCCAGGGCAGAGCGCATCCAAAGCCGACGCAAAGATCACAAAGATCACAATGACCGCAGTCATTACCATCAAGAGAGGCTTCAGCATCTCGCACCTCCGTTCTCACATTCTTAGCCTCCGAGCCGAGCGCAGCACCACCTTAGCTGCGACGGCAAGCTGCCCGCTGCGTTCCTTATGCGCCGAACTTTGAGTTGAACGACACGAGTGTTGGTGCGATTGCCGAGTGTCGGTGTAAACCCGGCCGGTTTCCATTCAATTCGCCCCCACTGTCGGTCGAATTCTTTATCCGGACATCCAGGCTCACCCTACGGGCCAGCGGCGGGCCGATACTGATGGTCGCCGACAGACACGTCGGGAAGGGCAATCTTACCTCAAGTGGAGGGTTTCCAAATGCATGCCGACACAGCTTTCCCTGGCGCGCGGGGATCGTCGTTGTTCCCTGCAGCTCAGACTCATGCCAAGTTTGCGTCAGGGGCTTCGTCTGCGCCGCTACAGCTTCAAGACCGAGAAGGCCTACACGCTTTGGGTGAAACGCTAGCCGCCGTTTATGTGCGGCAGCCGGGCCAACGTCCGGTCATGCACCTTAAGCGGACGGCGCTAACCAAGTGGCCGGTGTCGGCTCCGGCCGATAACCGGGCATTGGTTCGCCGTATCTCGGTAATGGATCAGGGTTGGCGCCTGCCGATCCGCGAAGACGGCGTCATCCGGCGGCTTTGAGCCATATACCTGTCATTCGAAAAAGGTGTAGGTCGAACTCTGTCTGAAGTTGAGACGTGACCAGCGCCATCGCCAGAGCAGTCGACGCAGATCGTCCGCAGGGTCCTCGGGCTCACGTTCGGTAGCGCCTACACGCAGCGGCGTTCCTGTCCGCAAAGCTGCGCACTCGATAGATCGATGAGCGACGCTCCGGGTTTGGTCGCCGGTCGCGGCCGATATACCCGCCACCGTGCGGGGCCACGCTACCAGCCCGCTGGGCGGGAAGAATGATTGAAAGTGGGCAGGTTGGCCTGCCGCGGGTGTGCCGATTTGTCAGCGCCTGCGCTCATCGCGTCCTGCCCTCCTCGTCCCCGCGGGCGCGCGCATACTGGCGCCCCTGTTCGATCTGTTCGGCAATGCGCTCCCGGGCGATGGCGACGAAGCGCTCGCGCTCGGTGACGTCCCTGAACTGTTCCGCGGCGTATTCGCGGGCCTTTTCCAGCTTGTTCGCGGCCGCCCGGTACTGCGGGAACTCCCGGACGAAATGTTGGCCGGGTAACGTGCGGAAGGTCTCGGCGGCAAGGCCCGATTCGTAGAGCGTGCGCGATTGCGGATCGGCCATTGCGCGCTCGGTGGACTGCGTGCGCCAGTCCACGGCCTGGGCGATGACCTCGCGGGACAGCTCGCTGGCACGCGCCTGCAGGCGCGCGACCAGCGTGTGCCAGCGCAGGGCGTTGTCAGCCTTTTCCCGCGCGGGGAGCTCGCGCGCGCGGTAGGCATCCAGGGCCTCCACGGCGGATGTGGCTTGGCGCCAGGTGCGCTTCTCCAGAGTGTTCTCAAAGAGCTCGCGGCCGTCGCGGGTGATCAGCCGTAGCAGATCGACGGCTTTGGCCCGCTCCAGGCGGGCGAGCGTCTCGCGCACCGCTTCAAAGGCCTGGTCATGGGATTGCCGCAGGACGAAGCACGCAGCGGCGCCGCGGCTCATCAGCCGTTCATAGCCGGTGACGGTTCCCAGGCGGCTCGCATCGGCATCGGCGGCCACCACGATCAACTCAACCCGATAGCCCTGAGACTTGAGCTCGCTCGCCAGGGCGAGGAGATTCTGGGGTTGCTGCATGCTGGTTTCAACAACGAGGTTGGCGCGCTTCTTCGCCCCGTCGCGAGCCAGGCGCTCGCCCCACAGCTCGCTCTCCGACTGGGCTGCCTGCGCCGCATCGGGTCGATGCCGTGCGAACGCCCGCCAGTTGGGGTGAAACTCCCGCAGCTCGACTTCGGAAACCAGGAGCGGCGCCGCCGTGGCGAAACGCGGCTCTCCCCGCAGGCGCTGGATGGCCACCGTCTTGCCGGCGCCGGGCTGCCCGCCGACGAGCACGGCCACCGGCTGCGCAGAGCTCGGGATAGACTCGAGCAGCGCCGGGCGGATCTGCTTCTCGTAGATGTGCTCGATCTGCTCCGCGGTCAGGTGCTCTGCGTTGCTTGCCATAGGATTGCGATTACTCGAACGAGGCGACCCGCGGGCCGTAGGTGGCGAGCACGGCGGCCACCGCATCGGCATCCTTCGGGTCGAGGCTCTGGGCCAGCTTGCGCGCCTGGGCGAGTTCCCCGCGCAGTTCCTTGAGCACCGCCGCCTTCGGCCGCGGCTCGCTTTCCTCGGCGTCCAGCCGTGCGGCACGGTCGGCGATGAAGCGCGCCAGCAGCGCCAGGGCGACTTCCGCGTCCACGTGCTGGTAATCCCGCCACAGCCGCTCGGTGTATTCGCTAAAGGGCGCGCGCTGTGGGTGCGGGCCCGAGGGGGTGCCCATGTCGAAGGGCAAGGTTCCTTCTTCGGCAATGCGCGTCACGAACGCCCGCAATACGTCGGACAGATCGAAGCCGAGCTTCTCGCACACCGCCGACGCCTTGTCCCGGATCGAGGCATCGACGCGAAAGCGGATCAGTTCGCCCTCCACGCACACTCCGTTCTTGTTCAATGTTTGGCGGACTATTGTAGGGGCGTTACGGGAAGTTTGGCGGCGGCGTCTTCTGACTGGACGGTGACACGGAACACCCGGCGTGCAGCAATCGCCGGAGTTGGGCCCTTGGGTTTGCCCGCGACGACGCAAGAGACGCCCGCCTCCCCCACCGGCACAGCAACCACGGCCGCAAAGTCGATCCGGTGACCGAGATCGGTCAGAAACGCGTCCCCTACGATGTCACCTGCCGCGCGCCGGCACACTAGGGCACGTTCGATCAAGGGCCAGGTCGGAATTGTGCGATCAGAAAGGGATCGCGCGAGGCCACATCGTCACCGGGTCGCTCGTTGACTCGGGCGCAGACGGCCCTGCGCGCAAACAGGCGAAGCCACCACCGGGTTGATGCGCATCCCCGCCCCGCTGCTGTGCTACGGGACGCTCGCGCCGGACGCAAATCACCCCGAACGAGAGCGACTGGGCCGAACCGCAGTCGCAGCGACTACGCGTCGTCTGCCCAAGGGCAAGTTCGCCGCCACGTATTCGCCGGAAATCTCCCCTCCGCGCCAAGGTGCGACGCCGAGGGTACGAATCAATGGACTGGGAGTGTCATCCCCCCAGCGAGCGCACGCTGGTCCGCCATCATTTTCAGAGCTTGGACGTCGAAGACGATATCGCCCTCCTCCTTCGACGCCGCTTTCAGAGGGCAGAGCGCCGCCGCCTGCAGCAGCGCCCTGGATAGCTGAAGGCCCTCCACCTCATCGAACCGGATATGAGAGGGGCCCAGGGGCGAGCGATTGTCCATGAGCGCAACGAGCGCTTTGAAACGCGCGAACACGCTCGTTATCTCAACGGTATCGAAGCCCTGCTCTCGCAGGTAGCCGCCCACCAATACCAGCGGGAGGTCGGCACGATTCAGGCCGGCCACGTCCAGTTCGGTCGTGCCGAGCACGCAACGCGTGACCGGTCCCGCCTGCATCAACAACGCGCAGGCCCTCAGGAATTCCAGCTCATCCACCGCGGGAAGCGCCTCGATATCCAAAGAATCTGCTCCCTCATTGTCCGTGGCCATAATCTTCATCCGCCCATACGAAGGTCATCCGTTACCGCTGAACCGGTTCGCAGCATCGTGCACGCCGTGCGCTCTCGATCTTCTCGCCCAGGCCGGGCATCGGCCTACCATCGCACCCGCTGGGTGAGCGCGTTATCGACGTACACGTCGATCACCCGCGGGGAGATATTGGGGTTCAGCAGCAGCACGCGCTCATAGAGGCCCACCGGCACGAGCTTCACCGCGGCCTCCCCATCCGGCGCCTCGCCGTACGCAAGACCCGTGCGCGTGCCGACGCACACCTTGGGCGGCAAGCCCGCCATCCCCATCTTCGCCAACGCCTGGGGCCACAGAGCGTCTCCCGAGCCAATCCCCGTGGCGTACGCAGCGACCCGCACGGAGTCCCTTCCGAACCGACCCGGGCGGCTTTGGCCCTCTTGCGCCGAGGCGGCTCGCAGGCCTGGCGCAAGTTCCATGGTGCCGCCCGGACACGGATCGTAGTGGGTATAGCGGTGGCGCACGTAGGTCCCGGCGCTGGCACTGCCGGAACCCTCGCTCATCTGGCAGGTGGGGAAGGACCCGCCCTTGCGCAGATGCTCCCAAAGCCGGTCGATGGGCGGGACACACTCGGCAACCGCCTTCGGCCCGCCCGGATTCGACAGACACAGCAACACCGTGCAGCCCCAGTCGTCGGCCCGGGCGGCCACAAGGCACAGCAGCCCCGCCACGCCGATGCAGGTCATCAGGAACGCTCGCTTCATCGTGACCTCCTTGCACACTGGCCATCCCAACCGACCCGAACCCAGGCCCAAGCCCGAAAGGGGCGCCGCTCCACCGCCCCTGTGCCACCCGAGCTCATCGCGCCATCGCGTTCTGTGCGCTCGGCGCGGCGCGCTCAGGTGGCGTTCGATCTTTGCCTCGTTCCGGTTGCCGCAGCGCGACCACCCGCAGCTTCGGTGGCGCCAGCGGCTGCGAGCGCGAAATCGCCTGCGCCAGGCCTTCGCGCACCATGGACACAAAGCGTTCCTGGTCGTGCGGATCGGAAATGCTCTTCGCCGCCAGCTGCTCAGCCAGATGCAGCCAGGTGATCGCGGCCGCCAGTTCGGGATGCGATGCGAGGAGCGCCTCGCGCGCCGTCGCAGGGTTGCGCAGCGCCGCAACGCGCGCCGCGCGTGCTTCAAAATACGCCGGTTTCTCCACCGCCCAGGTATTGCGGTGCGTGCTGATCTGCTGGTAGGACTTCACCGACCCGTCTCCGTCCTTTACCGGCACCTTGAGCGTCACGGCGCGCTGGCCCAGATACTGGACGCCGACCACATCGCCCGGCTGCGGTTGCGTCTGCGCTTGCGCCAGGGCGCGGGGAAAGTCGATGCCCCAGAGCACCCGCTCACCCTTGTCCGTTGCGATGCGCAGGTACGGCGATGGGTCGGCATGCGCCTGGAAGCGGTACGGCGCCTCGCCGGTTTCGATCAACGTGCCGAAGATCACATCGGGCGGCGCGGTGGAACCGGCTCCGGTGGCCGCTTGGATGTCGTCACCACGCCCCGGCGGCCCGGTGTCGCTGCCCGGCATGGATTCGCCGGCCGCGGGCGAAAGACCGTCCGGGCGCAGCGGCGCTTGTTCGACGGCCCCACCATCGGGCTGCGGCGCCGGCGCCGCCTCACTACGCTCGGCGCGCTCACGCGCGAGCTGTGCACGCTCGAGGTCCGACGGTACATACCCGCGAACGGCCATGCCGCGCCGCGCCGCCTCGTGCCACACCTGGCGACGAAAGGTGTCGGTGCCCGTGACGCGAATCGCCTCCCAGCCGCGCATCTGCGCGATCTCGACCAGGCTGCGGATGACCTCGATGTTCTCCGTTTCGGCGCTCAGCCGCGTGCCACGGTCAACAAAGGCGAGCGAGCGGTCGGGGAAATAGAAGCGGTGCTCGACCCGGATGAAGCGCCGCTCCAGCCCGGCAGGAATCGGATAGGGATTCTGCCGGCTGCGATGCGAGCGGGTCCGCCGGAGCTTCGCCGCCTGCGGACGTGGCGAAGGCGGGGATCGAGGCCATCGTGCCGAGCCTCGATTGCTCGCCCGCATCGATCCGCGGTCCCGGCTGCCACGCTCGATCGCGTTCTCCGGGACATCGGTCGCACTTTGGCTCGCCGGCTGCGCGGCGGGCTTCGCCAAGGTGACGGCGCGGTAGTGAAGCCGGGCCCCGCGCAGCTGGCCCTTGAGGCTCTGATCATGCTCGCCGGCGCCGCTTTCGATCGCGGCAAGATTGTGTTCGCCCAGCAGCGCCAATGCCTGTTCCCGCTCACCCCGGTACGTGCCCAGCCGGCTGCGGCCGTTCATGAACGTCAAGTCGATCTCGCTCACGCGCGCGTCCTTGACCAGCGCCTCATAGCGAATGCTGGTGGCCCATTGGCCGTCGATGTTGAAGACGCCGGTTTCTCGGTAGTCCGCCATGGTCTTTCCCCTTTTCTAGTCCGCCATCGTTTGCAGAAAGCGATCCACCGCGCGCGTGAGCTCCTCGTCGCTCAGGCGCCGCTCTTGCGGGATCTCGACGTGATCGAAGCTCACCGCGAAATCCTCCAGTGCGAGGCTGTCCAGGTGGGCGATGTCGGCAGCTTCCAGCGGCCGCGTCGCGACCTCGGGAGCGCGCTCGAGGCTGCCGCCCGCCCCCGGCGTGTCGGGCAACGCTTGCGGGGTGCCGCGCGCGGCGCCCGTGAGCACCAGCGCCGCAACCTCGGGCGGGGGCAGTACGCGCCGGCGGAACAGCGCATCCTCGTAGTAGCGGTTCTTGCGGCACAGGATGGGCCGCAGCCCCTCGTAGAAGATGATCTCCTCAAGGCGCCCCAACTCCTTGACCTCCTGGGGCAGCATCAGCGCCCGGCGCTGCTCGCTCACATTCACACTGGGGGTCTTGCCGCCACCGAACATCGGCCGCGACACGCTCTTCGCCTTCACCGTGGTCATCCCCAGCTCGTCGGAGATCTCCTTGGCGTCGGAGAAGTCCTTCGGGGCGTAGACGATGCGCGCGGCGAGCGTCTTGATCATCGTCTCGGCCGTGTTGGCGCCATAGACCTCACGCAGCTGCGAGGGCGCCTGGATCACCATGAACATGCGAACGTTGTACCCCGGCAGGTAGGAGATCGCCTCGGCGATGATCGGGATGCGCCCCAGCGCCGGGAACTCGTCGAGCATCATCAGCACCTGATGCTTCAACTGCGGGTCATGCTCGGGCAGCACCCGCGTCTGCAGACCGATCGCCTGCTGGAAGAAGAGGTTCAGGACCGGCCGAATGCGGTGCAGATCGTCGGGATTGACCGCCACATACACCGACATGGGTTGGCTGCGCAGCCGCCGCAGGTCGAAATCGTTGGCCGCGGTGGCGGCATCGAGGATGGGGTTGAGCCACAGATCGAGCCGGCTGGTGAAGGTCTTGCGGATCGAGGAGGCGGTCACCGGCGCCAGATCGATCACATCGTAGAGCGCGCGCACGCACGCCTGCGACAGCGGGTGCTTGCCGCTCTGGCGACCCTCGATGACGCGCTTCCAGTGAGCACCGAATCCCTCGTCGTCGCTGGCCATGCCCTGGCGCAGTACCTCGCCCAGGGTGCGAGGAAGGCTGGGGGTCTCGAACAGGTAGAGCGCTATCCCCAAGAACAGCGAGCGCGCCGAGGCGGTCCAGAACGGATCGACATTCGGCGGATCCGGATAGAGCATGTCGGCGATGCGCTGCAGATCGTTGACGCAGCGCTGGGGGTTCTCCGAGACATAACCGAAGGGGTTCCAGCGCGCGGTTCGGCCGTCCTCGGCCAGCGGATCGAAGAGGAAACACGCCTGGCCGTGGCGGGCGCGAAATCCCGCCGTCTTGGTCCAGTTCTCGCGCTTGATGTCGGTGCACACCACCGAACCCGGCCAGTTGAGCAGGTTGGGAATCACCTGGGCCACGCCCTTGTCCGAGCGCGGCGGGGCGGCGAGCATCACGCCCTGCTGGCCGTCGAGCGTGATGAAACGCCGGCCGCTGCGCCCGAGGATCAGGCCCGAGCGCGCGAAGAGCCCCGCCTTCCTGATCTGCGTCTTCGTCGCAAAGCGCGCGTCCCCGTGCAGCGCGCGCGGGCGCGGGATGAGCAGCAGCGCAGCACCGATCGCCACCAGGCCGAATCCGGCCGCGGCGCTCCAGGCGAGCGGCCCTCTCACCTGGGGAGAATCGCCGTAGTAGTACCAGTAGCGAAGGGGGGTGAGCGGCGTGGCGGCGTGCGGGGACTCCCGGATCGCCCAGAGGAAGAAGTAGCCGGTGACGTAGAGCGCCGCCAGCACGGCGATCAGGCCCGCAGCGAGGACCTTTCCCAGGCTAGGCGAGGCGCGAGCGCTTGATGAGGGGGTCATACCAGATCTCGCTCACGCGGCGCACCGTGGTACCGTCCGCGCGCTCTTCCTTGCTGAACTGCACGATCACATCGACCAGCAGGTACAGAAAGCGCCGGATGTCCTCGCTGGCCAGGTTCGCTCCACCGGGGCCTTCCCGGACCATCGAGATGACGCGCTCGAACACCAGCCGCGCGCTGTTGGCGTGCACGCTGGTGATCGCCCCCGGATGGCCGCTCGAGACCGCATCGAGGTAGAAGTACGCTTCGTCCTTGCGCAGCTCGGCGAGCAGGATGCGGTCCGGGCGCATGCGCAGGCACGCCACCAGCAGGGTGTGCACGGTGACATCGGACTGGCCCTGGGCGCCCTGGGAGTAGAACAGGCGCACATGGTTGGGGTTGTGATCGACGATCAGCTCCCTGGCGTCCTCGATCACGATGAGCCGCTCAGAGGCGGGAATCTCGCGGATGAGCGCCTTGCCGAAAGTCGTCTTGCCCGATCCGGTGGCCCCGGAAAGCAGGATGTTCTGCTTGGCTACCACCGCACGCTGCAGGAACCCTCGCACATCGCCCGCCTGGATGAGAGCGAGCATCGCCCGCTCGCCCGCGTCGAGTTCGGCAAGCCTTGGATCGAGCGCATCGTCGTAGGCGTGGTCGCGAATCCAGAGGCACTGCTCCAGCATGCCCATGGCGTGGAGCTCGTCCAGCGTCCACACCCGCGCCGAGGCGCGGCGGATGGCGATGGCGTGATGTTCGGCCGCGGGGCGCAGCACGATCTGGATGCGCTCGCCGCTGGGCAGCGTGGCCGAGAGCAGGGGCTTTTCCGCGCTGATGTGCTGCCGGGTGGCATTCGCCACGAGTTTTGCGATGGCATAGCACCACTCGTCCGTGACGAAGGCGCACGGCTCGCGGCGAAACCCCCGGTGGTCCTCGACCCAGGCTTCGCCCGGCCGGTTGATATGGACGTCGGTGACCTCCGGCGCATCGAGCAGCGAGCGCAGCGGGCGCAGCATCAGCTCCAGCGAGCTCGCCTCGACCGAGTGCGGCTCCCGCAGCGACGCGAAGTCAGGGCTCGGCTCGCAGTGCATAGACGCTCCTGAAATCCGCATCGCGGGCCACCAGCACCTGGATGCGCTCGCCCTGGTTCTTCACCACCGTCGGCGCGATGTTCACGGTGTTGCGCAGCACCTCGGTCATGACATCGCGCGTACCCTGGGGGTTATAGATCACGGACGGGCCGTCGCCGCCAAGCTGGGCGGCCACCGCGGCCTGCACGGCACCGTCGATCACGGAGAGCAGGATCGCCGCGCCGAAGCGCTCCCAGAAGTGGGTATCCACGGCACCGGGCAGGCCCGCGCGCCCGAGCGCGTCGGTGCCCGGGGAAGCGAGCGCGATGACCACCCCGTGGGGCGTTCGCGCCTCGGTCCACAGCACGAACACCCGCGCCTGGCCCTGCTTGACTTCGCCGCGCGTCTCCCCGACCAGCTTGGTGCCCCGTTCCAGCAGGACCACCCGACCGTCGGCACCGAAGATATCCACGGCCGTGATGCAGGTGGTCATGCCCGGCAGGGTGGAATCCAGCGCCGTTTCCAAGGTGCAGTCGATGAAAGCGCCTTTGGGCAAGAGCAATCGCTGGGTGGGCAAGCGCTGGGCGCGCACCGCCGGGGTGGCCGTGGGCTGCAGCCGCCGTGCGAGATCGCTCTCCAGGCCGGGCCCCGCAGCCGTGCCGCTGGGATTGAGCGCGCCGGCAAGGCTTAGGACCGAGGGTATCTCGCCTGTGCCGCCCACCGGCATCGGCATGAGCGCCGGCAGCGGCGCGGCTCCGGCGGCACCGGCGAACACGACCGGCGACTTGAGCTTGCGCTGCAGCGCCAGTTCCTCCGGGCTGGGGGGCTGCGCCCCTGGAACGGGAGCGGCCGTCGCTTTCGGCGCCTGCGGCGGCGGGCCCAGCGCGAGCTCCACCGGCCGGGGCGGATCGACGCGCGGCAGCGGGGCAAGCTTCATCTCCCCCGCCGCCTTGGTCGCCGCAGCCTGCCGGACCGCCGCCTCGGCCTCCCGGTTCTGGGCGAGCTTCGCGCTGTAATACCAGAACAGGAAAGCGCCCCCGATGAGGACCAGTGCGCCGATCGCCACGACGTTGTTCAGCCGCGACTGGATCGACTGCTCACGGCTTACCGATGGGATCAGCGGACGCTCGCCTCGGACCCCATCCGCATCGGCGGCGGGCGGCGCGTCGTTCGTTGCCGGTCGCGCCGGCCCCTCATCCGGGCCCGGCACCCCGCTCTGGGCGCCCCGCTTGCCGGATCCAGGCCACCATGGCTTGATGCCCATCGCTTATCCCCCGTGAAGCTCGCGCCGGACCTCGGGCGAGACCGTGCCGGTGTCCAGGCGCATGCCGGCGCCGTCGAAGGACTTGTTCACGATGCAGCCGACCAGCTCGCCGCGACGCACGATGAACTGCGGGGCGACGCGGTGGATCACGACCTCGTCGCCCTGAAGGTTGAAATTCACCAGGCTCTCGCTCTTGTCCTCGTTCTTGAGGAAGATTGCCGGCATCTCGGTGCGGGCGCCAAAGCGCAGCCGCGTCTGCACCCCATCGTCGTAGGCGCTGACGGGTTTGACTGCGGGGCTGCCGCAGAACCAGTAATCCCAGTTGCGAGCGCGCGCCTCGCTGCTGCCCGCGAGCCGGCCGTCCACGCGCAGCTTTTCCAGTTCCGCCGCGCTGCGGGCGGCCTCCTCCTGCGGGTAGATGAAGCGCAGGGCGTAGATCACCTCGTCGGTCTTCGGGTTGGGGACCTTGTTTACCGCCGAATAGGCGAAGTGATAGTGCCGCAGCGTGGTGAGCAGCGTCAGGTTGGTGGCCGAGCGGGCAACCTTGGGCTTGAGGAAGACGAAGTTGCGCTCCTTGCCCACGTCGATCATCTCGCTGTCGCCCGCGCCCAGGCGCACGAATTCTTCGCCCTCGGCAAACTGCATCGTGATCTGATAGCCGACGAACCCGCGCAGCCGGATCACGTCCTCGGGGTTATAGAGCGCCGTGCGAATCCGGCTGTCCACCTGGCCGCGCGGCGGCACGTACTCGCCATGGCCGGTGTTCGGCATGCCCAGCACCCCGATCGCCAGGGTGAGGCCCGCAGCCAACGCTCTACCGATCGGGCGGCTCATCGCTTCCCCTGCACGGAAGGCGATGGCGTGTCCGCCGCCACTTCCGGTTCGCGCTTGTACTCCACCACGCGAAAGCCCAGCGGGTTCCAGGCGCGATCCTTCGGGTCCTCGGAGGGCTTCACGTAGGCGAACTGGATCGTGGCGATCCAGTGCGTCACCTGGTCGTTGCCCGAACCGCCTGGGCGGATGGTCCGGGTGAAGCGGACTTGCGCCAGGTCGTTGGCGCCGCTTGCGCGCTCAAAGAAGCTGATGGACTTGATCTGGGTGCGGATGCTCGTGCCGTCCTTGTACAGGTTGAGCGGCGAGTTCGCGTTCGCGCCGTTCCACAACTGCATCCATTCCTGGTTGAGCTGGGGGGAATTGAACGCGCCGATCTCCTGGTAGTCGCTCTCCGCCATGGCATAGGAATAGCGCTCGCGCACGCTCACGTAGTGGCCGAGGAAATAGCGGTTAACCAACGCCTCGGCGCTGCCCTTGCCATCGTACTGGGGCACCACATCGACGATGCCGGTGGAGCCGTCGACGCGAACGACGAACGGCACGACGCTCTTCAGTGGCGTGAGCCCTGCCAGCGCGCCAAGGGTGAGCAGCCAGGCGATCCAGCCGGCGGCGGCCACCCGCCAGGCCCGCCGCTCGGACTTGGCGAGGAGCTGGAGCCGATCCCGGTCCCAGCTCGCCCCCTCGGCAAGATAGCGCTCCAGAGTCGGGTCGCGCAGCATGGCTGTCCTCCTACTGTTGGCCCGCGGGGGAGTTGATCGGCACCAGCGGCCCGGCGCACTCGGGCGGGCGCGCGGGCGTGGTGCCGCAGCCCAGCAGGGCGAGCACCAAGGCGAGGATCGCGAGCTTCTTCATGAGGGTCCGCCCCGATCAGCGCCACACGGAGGGCGGTGGCATCACCCGGTCGCGGCTCACCTTTCCGCCGGGACGCGCGTCCTGGGCGTAGCCCAGGCGGCCCACGCGGTTGCCGAGCCTGCGGCGCATCGAATCCCAGCGGCTCGGCGCCTCGCCGGCCCGGCCGTCCAGGACGCCGCGCGAGAACTGGTACCCGGAGCTGGCGGCCACGCCCAGCGCACGGGACAGGGCGCTGCTCACGACCCCATAGGTGCTCAGCGCAATGCCGCTCGCCAGCCCGGAGGCCATGGGCATGACTTGGCGCATGACGAGGAAGATCGAGCACCGAGGCCGGATGCACACCCGCACGCCTTCCGCGATCTTGATGCCGCCGCCGAGGGCTGCTGTGGCGCGCGTATAGCTTCCGGACCACGACTGAGCAGCAGCGCCGCAGCGGCGATCGCCAGGATGACGATCAGGGCGTAGTTGGCCAACTGTGCAACCCAGGACTCGAAGAATCGCTTGGTCGAATCGAAGAACAGCCGATATGAAGAGCGGTCCGAGCGCGATGATGATGGACAGGGCGATCTTTGAGAGCGCGAGCAGGAATACCGTGTAAACGGCCGTGAGGCCCACCATGACGAATAGACGAAGAAATCCGCCAGATAGAACGCGAAGTCCGCGCTCAACATGCTGCCGTTCGCGAGGAGCTGCTCGGCGGCGAGATTGCCATCGCTGTCCAGATCTGGTCGATGACCGTCACCACGCTCGGCGCACCCACCAAGGCGGCGGCCAAGTGCGATGGTGCGCTTGTAGAAGGTGTCAGTGATCAGGGTCTGGTAGAGCCACAGATGAATAGCCGACACCCAGGATCGCGATCATCGTGAAGATGCGAAGGGCCCCGGTGAGTATGGGCTCCTGGATCCTGCCGGTGAGAAGCAGGTACCCCCATATCATCACGTAGACCGTTGCAAGCGTGACGGCAGCGGGCTCGATCGCAGCGGCGACCGCCGCGGTCTTGACCCCAATGTACGTGGCCAACTGCGCATCGAGCCACGCAAAGAATTGAGAGAAGAATCCCATTGACAGTCTCTCCTCGGTGCTTGTTGGATGCGACCTCCTGTTGCGATCGTGCCGGTCCCAAGTCGAACGGCTTGAGTTGCTTCACGCTGCCGCATACCCGCAAGGCGTTTTTCCTTCAGCGCCTCGTCATCGCTCTTGCGCTCGATGACGACTGTGTTTTGTGGAGATTGCGCCGGTGACGCTGTTGCCGGCGCGCTTACCGCAATGTCGCTGCGAAGCAAGATGTAGTACGTGCCGCCGCCCAGGAGCGACTCGAGACCACATACGACAAGAATCATCATACGTGTCATATTTCCGCCCTCCATCTCAGAAACGCGATGGCGCGGGCTATAAGACTGAACCGAATCCTTCACGGCTTCCTCGCGAACGCTTTGCTGCTGCACCCACTGCTGCGCCTGTGCTGCCTGGTACAGCGTCTGGAGCTTGATCTGTTCGTTCTGCAACATCGCCTGCTCGCTCTGCACCCGCGCCTGCAGGTCCGCGACGGCCTTCATGTCGCCGGCGCGGCTGATGGCGTTGATCAGCGTCTGCAGTGCCCCGAACCGATCACTGGTGCTCTGATAGGCCGCGCGCGAGAGCACTTGCAGCAGCGCCGCCGCGGCTCTCCCGTCGTCGACGAACTGGCGCTGCTGCGGGCTCATCGCATCCATTTGCGTGGCCGAGAGCACGGCGTTCGCCGTCATCGCCGCCTGCACCTGGGAGGACAGCCCGGCGTAGGTCGTGCTGGCGTTGTGGATGACCTGTAGCATCTCGTTCCAGTCCTGCGGCAGGTAGTTGCGCGCCGCCCCCGCCATCAGGTTCTCCATGCCGCGCGGGCCCGTGAGCGTCCCGTAGGTCTGCTGCAGCTGGTTGAGCTGGTTCTGCATCAGCTGGATCTGCTGCATCCAGTACTGCACCTGCTGGATCAACTGGGCGATGGCCGCCACATCGATGACGGGGATCCCCGCGGCGCGCGGGGCGCTCAGGGGCGTAAGGGCCACTACGCAAGCAAACAGTGCTGCGGCGAATCGTCTGGCTGACATGGGGTCCTCCTCTGTGCTGTCGTTCAGCATGGTTACGCGGATGTCTTGGCGGCCTCGAACCTCGGCAACCACCGCGTGGGATCCGGCCCGACTTCCTCGATGATCCGATCCACGAGGGCAACGTTGTTCTTGCGGCCGGAGATGACCGCCAGCTCATTGTCGAAACCCTTGAGATCGAGCTTGCAGAGCACACTGTGATGGCCCTGCTTCAGCAGAAACAGGCGCGAGCCCGGCTCGATCTCGTCTTTGATGAGCTTGAATTCGCGCTCGGTGAGCCCGAAGCCCTCGACGTAGTCCTCGCGGTTCGCGTCGGCGTTGGGGAAGAAGATCTTCGTCGGCGTCTGCTCGACGATGGTGCGGGCAATGCCGCTGGCGAGCGCATCGGCGGGGCTCTGGGTGGCCATCGCCATCACGCCGTTGTTCTTGCGCCAGGTCTTCGGGCCGTTCTGGGCGAAGCTCTCGAAGGCCGGGTCGCCGATCAGCCGCCAGAACTCGTCCTGCCAGCAGATGAAGCGCCGCCCGTCAACCATCTGTTCCACCAAGTGAAACAGGTACATCGAGATCGGCTCGCGGGTCGCCTCGTTGTCGAGGAAATCGGTGACATCGAAGCCGACGGTCGCCGCCGTATTCAGGACCGGCACCACCCGATCCTCGGCGTTGTCGAAGACCCAGGCGTACTCGCCCCGGGTGAGCTGGCACCAGCGCGCAAGGCGCGCATACACGCCCTCGGTGCCGGTGGGGTCCAGATGCTCGATGAGCCGTGAGAGTCGGCGCAGCGGCCGCTCCAAGGTGAGCGTGGTGCGCAGCGCGTGATCGAGGTCTTCTTCCTGCGCCACGGTGAGCGGCAGGTTCGGGCGATACACCAGGCGTCGCAGCAGGCGTTTCAGGAACTCAACATTGGACGGCGTGGGCGCAAGCGCGAGCGGATTGCAGCCGGTGGGCTCACCGTTTCGAAACGGCAGGTAGCGCCCGCCCAAGGCCAGCACCAGGATCTTCAGGCCCTGATCCTTATCGAAGATGACTTGCGTCACCGCCTGCTTCTGCGCCATCGCGACACAGAAGCCGATCAGCACCGTCTTGCCCGTACCGTTGGGGCCGCAGATGAAGGTGTGGCCGGAGTCCTTGCGGCTGCCGCCGTCCGGATCTCGCGGATCGCAGGCGTGCAGCGAGAAGTAGTACGGTGACTGCGCGCTGGAGACCAGCAGCGTGAGTGCCTCGCCCCAGTGGTTGCCGCTGCGCCGCCCGCTCGGATGGTTGTGCAGCGGCATCATCGCGGCGAAGTTGCGGCTGGTGATCGGCGCTTTGCGCGAGCGGTAGCTGAAGTTGCCGGGCAACTGGGCCCAGAACGCCGCCTCGGTGGCCCGGTCCTCGCGCACCACCACCATGCCGGTATCGCTCAGAAAGGAGCGTGCCTGTGCGATGGCATCGTTCAGGCGCCGCAGCCGCGGGCGGGCGTCCGCCTCTTCGGCGGCCTCGACGGGGTCGGCCAACACCTGGAGGGTGAAGTGGTGATCGCCCATGACGAACTTGTTGGAGCTCAGATCGTCCAGGGCCTCCTCGAGGGCATCGGCCTGGGACACCGCCAGGTCGCCGACGTTGCGCATGCGGTTGAACTGGCGCTGGAGCAGGCTCTGCGCGGTGGCCTTCGAGAGGAACGTGAAGCTCTGGGTCAGCACGAAGGGAAACGCGGCGGTGAGCAGGCTATTGAACATGCCCGGCACCGTGGGCGTGGGATACTCCTTGATGCCGAGCATGGCGCCGATGCGCGTCTGCGTCGCCATGCGGTACTCGATCGCCTCGTGGCCGAAGAGCGGGCGCGAGGTCGCCAGCACCTCGTTGATCGGGGCGCGCGGCGCCGGCATGCGCTGCCACTCGCCGTTGACCAGAACGCCGAAGAATTCGAGCAGCGTCGAGAATCTCACCCCGCCGTCCTCGTAGATCCCCAAGGCTTCCGGATCGTAGCGCGCCAGCGCCGCCATGAGCTGCTCGTGGAGCTTGGCGCAGAGGTCCAGCGAATCGCGCAGCTCCATCGCCTCGCCCTCGGAGTCGGTCTTCTTGAGCAGCTGAAGCAGCGCCGAGCCGGCCCGGCTCGGCTGCGGCCGATAGACGAGGCAGAGGTAGAGCTCGTTGGCCATGAGCGTCTCCTGCGCGAGCCGCATGCGGTAGTGGGTATTCAAGTCCGCCGCGAACCCCGGCTGGAACGTGCCGGCCGGATAGGTGTTCTCGCGCCGGCGGATCAGGTGCGCCCATAGCGCAAGGTTCGGGCTGGCGATGTTGCGCCAGAGGAGGTTCAGCCGCTCGTGCCAGCCGTTGATCTGTTCGTCATCGGCGCTCTCGAAGCTCGCGCCGCTCAGGCGAAAGCCCTGCACGTAGTCGCCGTTGCGCGTCTTCACCACCTGGCCGGTGACATGCAAGGCGTAGGGGATGTGCGTGGCAGCGCTCATCTCACGCCGCATCATCCTGGCATCCCTCAATTCAGCGGTCCCCATCTTCGCGCTCCTACACGTGCGCCACGACGTCGCGCTGCGCGCGCCGTCCCGCCGCGTCCGGCAACGCGATGGGCAGCGGGCTATAGCTGTTGGCCTTCCAGAAGCGCAGGTTGCCGAAGTGGCCCGCCAAGCGCGTCACGCCCCACAGGCGGAAGAGCTCGAAGAAGTTGGGGTCATGCAGGCATAGCAGATAGCACACCAGGTGGATCGGGATGCAGGCCAGCAGCCACAGAAGGTTGTGCGTCATCAGAAACGCTTCCATGGTGAACAGGCCATTCACCAGCAATCCCGAATAGGTCACGCCCCAGCGCATGGGCGGGCGGGTGACCGCGACGAACAAGGGGTCGGCGGTGAGCCCCGGATTGCGCGCGTCCATCTACACCCCCGCCATGCCGCGGATCCAGGCGACGATCTGCGGCGCCCCGAACACCAGGATCAGTCCCATGGCGGCGGCCGCACACCACCACCAGGAGATCTTGTTGAACCACGCGGCGACCCCGAGCACCATGACCGCGATGACCGCGATCGGGGTGAGGATGGTGAGCAGATTGGTCTGGAAGCTCGCCGCGCCCGCGGCGAACGGGCCGCCGCCGGCGGCCTGGGCGAGCGCCGTCTCGGGCACGAACGCCAGGGCCGCAACGACGAGGTAAAGGAGGAGCAAGCCTGCGCGGGCGGCGATGCGGCCCGCGCGGGCAGGAACTACCCGATCAGCTCCATCCGAATCGGCGTGGCGCCCACCTCGACCGCGGCGAAGAAGCGCCGCAAGGTGTCGAGGCTGCGCCAGGTACGAATGCCCCCGCGTGCCGCCACCAGAGCGCTGCGTCCCGTGCGCCAGGTCAGCAGCGCTTCGAGACGATAGACCCCGGGCTCCAGCTCGACGATCACCAGCTCGCTCACCGCCGCACTGCGCAGGTAGTCCACCAGCGCGGACTCGATGATGTGGTGGGCGGCATCCTTGGGCTTGGCCGGCACGTCTTCCCCCTGTTCTTCTTGGTGAGAAAGACGCGATTGTAAGCACACCCCTGTCGTGACGCTGCTCGTTGCTCATGGTGTGGGTCCTCCCTGATAGACGTTCCACCGGCTGCGGCCGGGGGTGGCCGCAGCCCCTTGCGCGCCGTTGCCCGCGCTGTTCTCCACGGTCGAGGGCGCTTCGCCATAGACATCCCACCACCACGACGCCGCCGCGTCCCCGCCCCGGCCCGCGGCGGCGCGCCGGGACTGCCGCACAGCGGGCGCTCGCACGGCGGGGGGCTGGGCTGCGCGCTCGATCTCGGCGCGCAGCGCCTGGAGGTTGCGCCGGTGGGCGCTCAGCGCCTCCTCGGCCTCGGCCACCCCCTGCGCATCGTTGGCCGCCGCGCGCTCGGCTTTGCGCCGGTCCGCCTGGGCGAGCCCCTGCTCCTCGGCGGCCAGTTCGGTGTGCAGAATGTGCAGCCGCATCGCATCGCGCTGTGCCTGCTGCGTCGGGCTGACCGCCATCCCGCCGGAGTGCGCCAGCGCGCTTGCGCCCAGCAGCAGCCACGCGATGACGATGGGCGCGCCTTCAGCGTGCCAGTCCATGGCTCATCTGCCCGCAGATCGTGTGCGTGCGGCGCGCGACCCGCATGTCATTCGAATCCCTGCCGATCGCCCCATCGGGCGGGTCGCGTCGCAATCGCCTGCCGAGCCGCTCGGTGAGGCGCTTCGCCATACGATCGCCCTCGCGGTGGTCCGCCTTGAAGCCGGGGCACAGCGTGGAGCCCAGCGCCAGCAGGCGCCGGCCCATCTTCTCGCGCGCATCGACGCCGTTGCCGGTGGTGGAAATCGCCCGGCGGCCGGGCCGGTGAGGTACCCGACTACGCGCGCGAGCGGGTCGGGGTCGGGCACGGACGGGGGAAGGGAGCGAGCGCGCTCGGGGGCGGGGGTAGCAGCGGGCACCCGATCTGCGCGCCGCAGCCGATTCGCATTACCGCTGAGCCAGATTACCGCCGCGCGGAAATTCCACCCGCCCAGGCGGCACGCCAGATCGATCGCGCCGCCGCCGGCCTCAAGAATGTGATCGTGGAACCGGGCGCCGCGAACGCGAATGCGGCTGCCGCCGACTCTTCCGTTACGAGTCGGGTCCTTGGGCGCGCGCTGCGCCCCGAATGGTTCGAGTGCGTGTTCGAGCGGTATCGCTCGAACCCGGTGAATGGAAATAGTGTACATACGCTTCAGGCAAAGATAAACCACACGATGCCACTTGTCGAGCACAAATAAATAGCGTATGATTTTTATACATTCTTATACATTAACACCCGAACGAACAGAACCTATCGAGGCTCGGTTGGGCCGTACCGCGGTTGTTGTGGAAGGGGCGGGGACGGCGTCGAGCCAATTTTTATTCATCATAAGATTATGGCAACGGATTTGCAAGTCGGTGCAGACAGCGGTATGCAGATCGTCGTGGTGGCCAATCAGAAAGGCGGCGTGGGCAAGAGCACGATTGCCTGTCACCTCGCCTGGTATTTCGCCGAGCAGGCACGGGTGGCGATGATCGACCTCGACCCTCAGGCCAATACCAGCGGCACGCTCAAGGCGAGCGGCTGCGGGGTGGCGGCGTTGCAATTGTTCGATGACAGCGGCGTGCGCATCGCACCGGCGAGCGCACTCTCGTTGTTTCATGCGACCCGCGAGCTCAGCGCCCTGGATCGCCGCCACGACGCCCTGCCGGTCAAGGCCTTCGTTGCCAGCATGGGGCGCCTCGCCTCGCAGTTTGACTACGGCGTCATCGATACCCGGCCCGCCGACGGGCTGCTGATGCGCGCGGCACTGATCGCAGCCGATCACGTGCTCTGCCCGATCGAGCTGGAGCAATACTCGATCGAGGGACTCACCCAGATGCTGCAGACCATCTTCGGCATCCGCCAGCGCTTTAACCCCACCCTCAACTTCCTCGGCATCCTGGCGAACCGTTTCAATGCGCACTCGGCCCGGCAGCGCGAAGCGCTCCCTCAACTGCTGGCCCAATTCGAGCGCCACGTGATCCGCGCCAAGCTGGGCACGCGATCGAGCATCGCCGAGACCAATACCGCCGGCGTGCCGGTGTGGAAGCTCACCCGCAGCGCGGCGCGGGCGGCGGCCGTGGAGATGCGCCAGGTGCTCGACCTGCTGCGGGAGCGGATGGGGGAGACGGAAACGGCAGACGGGGTCGAGGTGGGCGAAGCGGCGCAGCCGACGCAGGCGAGCGTTGCAGAGGTGGCGCGTGAATCTTGACCTGTCCGGGCTGGATGAGTTGGCGGCGGGGGGGCTCTTCGCCGCCCCGGTGCCGGGCAAGCTGCTGGATCTCGCACTGGAGGCGATCGAATTCGATCCGGAGCAGCCGCGCGGGCGCATGGATGAGACGGCGCTGGCGGAACTGGCGGCGAGCATCGAGGCCCATGGGGTGATACAGCCTATTTCCGTGCGCGCCCACCCGAGCGCGGCCGGGCGCTACATCGTGAACTTCGGCGAGCGGCGGGTGCGCGCGGCGCGCCTGGCGCGGCGCCACACCATACCTGCCGTCATCGAGCCCACCCATGACCCGTACAAGCAGGTGATCGAGAACCTGCAGCGCGAGGCGCTCTCGCCGCTGGATCTGGCGCGCTTCATCGCGCGGCGCGAGCAGGCCGGGGAGACCCGGGCAGCGATTGCCCGAAAGCTCGGCAAGCCGCGCTCCTTCATCTCCGAGATTGCCCCGCTGGCCCAGGCCCCCGAGGAAGTGCGCGCCCTGTGCGAAACGGGCCGCTGCGCCGATGTGCGCACGCTCTACACCCTGGCGCGCGGCTGCCGTGACAACGCCCCGGGGCTCGCCCCGCTTCTGGCGGGCGAGGCGCCCATCACGCGGGCGGCGGCCGAGGCGGCGGCGAAGGGCCCGGCGACGCTCGGGCCGCGGCCGAAGCGCCGGGGGGCGGCGGTGCCGGCCAAGCCCCGGACGAACACGTTGCAGGTGGCGCTCGATGGGCGCAGCGGCACGCTCGAGTGGGGGCAGCCGCCCTCGCCCACCTCGGCGTGGGTGAGCTTCGAGGACGGGGTGCCCGAGATCGTCCAGTTGGAACGGTTGCGGCTCGTGGCTTGGGTATTCAATGACTAAAGGAGGGATGGGGGTGCGACATGGAGCGTTTCGTCGAGTGGGTCATTCGGGCGGGCTGGGGCGTGTTCTCGCTCACCTGGCGGGCGGCGGGATTTGTGATCTTCGCCACCCAGGCGATCCTGGAGCCGGTGGTGCGTTACGCGCTCTCGGGGCTCGCGGCCGCGGGCATGCTGATGACGCTCCTGTTCGGCGTGGTGCTGCGCGATCCGCGCTTTCCCACCCTGTTCATGTTCTGCGCCTCGCTCGCCTGCTTCGCGCTGTTGGCCGGGTATTACGCGCTCATGCGTTGCTTCGGAGAGCTGGGCGATGAACGCCGTCACCGCTGAACTGCTGGAGCGCATCGCGGTCAAGCGCCGCTTCTCCAGCCAGACCCTGGAGATCGCCAAACGGCTGTTCCTGTACCGCGACGCCCCCCGGGCGCTGTCCGCCGAGTACGGGGTGAATCTGGCGCGCGTCTACGCGATCCGGGAGACGGTCTCCCAGGCGGCCAAGGAAGAGCGTCTGCCCCCCGGCTGGGAGGAGGTCACGCTGATCGCGCCAAAGGAACTCATTGACGTGTTTCGCCAGCAGATTGCCGAGGCGCAGGCGCGGCTGGAGCGCGATTCCGGGACATTGCGCCCGCGCGCGGGCGAGCCGAAGCAGGATGGGAACCTCCCGCGCCCTGGCGCACGGAAGGGAAAAGTCTAGCGGGATGGAAGGGGTTGAGCGGGAGAGCGATGCCCTACGGTTGAGCAGGGAGTACCAAGTGTGAAGCGCGGGCGAGCAGTCAGCACTGCGGAGGAGGCCCCATGGAAATGCTGCATTTGGAGGAATTCACCCTCGCGGGGAATGCCCCGGTCGAAGGGGACGGACTCGGCTGCAGTGTGCGATCGCAACCATTCGTCCCTGTGCCGGCAGAACGGCGGTATGGGGCTGCCCGAGGACTCTCCGCCTACCATCGCCGCTGCCTCGACAAGCGGATCGGCGACTGCAACGACGCGCTCGCCCAGGCCGTCTGTGCCCTGTGTGAGGCGAAGATCTGGGAACCCTGTGACGTCAGGTTGCACGCCGTGTGTGGACTGCTGCAGGCGGCGCACAGCCTTACCGACTTTGCGCACGATCTGTGCCGCAAAGGCACCCCGGACCTCGATGCCGACGGCGGGGGAATCCGGCCATGAACGGGCGCCTCGACAAATTTGGGCAGTGGCTGAGCATGGGTGATCGGGTGCAATGTCCTACCCAGCGACAGGGCACCGTGCGGGGATTTGCGCAAAGCGCGGGGCGGCAGCGTGTCATCGTCGAGTACGACGGATCGGACCTCGGCCAAGTGACGCTGCTTCCCCACCTGCTTGAAAAGGTTTCCGCGCAGAAGCGTTGCCTGCTTCTTTGCAATGGGCGGCAAGCCCACGAGGAGCAAGGCAATGCGCTGCCGCGGCAGTCTCGCTGTTCGAAAAAGCTTCTCCCGTTCGGCGACGGCTGTGGCCTTGCGCCGCGACCGCGCAACGCAGACCGGGACTGATCCCCTCCGACGCGAATGAATGATCGGGTGAATTCGCTGCGCAGGGCGGTCCCCGCGAGGCAGAACCCCCGGCGACTGCCCGGATGCGCCATGACACCGCCTGGCCGCCACACCCGACCGGCCGCAACCGACCTATGGTTGCGGGTTACCGAATGGACAAAGCAAACGGACGGGAGCCTCTGGCCACAGCCGCGCCAGCTTGAGGCGAAGCCATCATGATACTGCCGCGCTTCGTACGCATGCGAGACGCGCCGGCCTATCTCGGCATGGACCGGCGCACCTTCAACGCATGGGTACGCCCTCACTTGACCGAGATCCCGATTGCGGGCAGGGGAATTGCATTCGACCGCGTTGACCTCGATAGCTGGGCCGACCACTATAAGACCTGCGCCGGGAAAGAGCCCGCCCCAACGGGCGAAGCGCGGGGCCGCGACCCCACATCGACTGCAGGAGTCCAACCATGCCCAGCCACAAGGGTCTCACGGGTCTCGTACGCATCAACGGCATTTGGCATATCGACAAGCTCGTCACAGGCTACGGCCGACTTTGCGAATCAACTAAGGCAAGCAGCCGGAAGGCGGCCGAAAGCTACCTGATCGCGCGGCTTGCCGAGATCGAAGCCGAAAAGAGGAAAATCGAGGCGAATGGCGGCGCGACGCGTCGCAGATTCGAGGAGGCGGCGCTGCGCTATGTTGAGGAGAATCGACACATCGCCTCCATCGAGGACGTGATCCTCCACCTCACGCTCACCGCCGATTTCGTGAACCGTCTGCCCCTTGACCAGGTACACGATGGCACGCTCAAACCCTTTATCGACAAGCGCCGGGCGGACGGCGTGAAGGCGAGCACGATCAACCATTCTCTCGAAGTCGTGCGCCGCGTCCTGAACGCCGCTGCGCGGCGTTACCGGGACAACCTCACGGACGGATCGAGCCGGACGTGGCTTGCCGCGCCGCCATTGATCACCATGCTGGCCGAGCAGGACTCGCGCAACCCCTACCCGCTTTCTTGGGAAGAGCAGGACTACTTGCTGCGCGAACTGCCGGCGCACCTGCAGCGCATGGCGCTCTTCAAGGTCAACACCGGCACGCGCGAGCAAGAGGTCTGCGAACTGCGCTGGAGTTGGGAAGTGCGCGTGACAGAGCTGGAGGCCAGCGTGTTCGTGGTGCCCAGGCAGTTCGTAAAGAACCGCGAGGACCGGCTGATCGTGCTGAACCGGGTTGCTGCCTCAGTAATCGAACAGTGCCGTGGAGATCACCGCGAGTTCGTCTTCGTGTATCGGAAGAACGTCGACCGGCACGGCTTCATGGGCACGCATCGCAGGGATCCAACAAATGCCGCACCGCGGCCCGTCAACAGAATGAACAACACGAGTTGGCAGGGCGCACGTCTGCGCGCAGCAAACAAGCTCGCGGAGTTTCGCGGCGAGCCGCTGAATGAAGCGTTCGCGTGCCTACGGGTTCATGATCTGAAGCACACGTTCGGCCGCCGGTTGCGGGCCGCCGGAGTGTCCGAAGAAACCCGCAAGGTGCTCCTGGGACACACCAACGGCGACATCACCACGCACTACTCCGCGCCGGAAGTCGCCGAATTGATCGCAGCCGCAAATCTCGTCTCCAGCGCCGGCCGTCAGACCCCTACGCTTACGGTGCTGCGCACTCGCAAGCTGTAACCCACAAGCACCTTACCCGTTCGGGACCGAGCATTCAGGTACTCCAAGATGGCCTTTTTCGGGACCAAATTCCCGAAAAAGTCCCGAACACGGATTCCTGCCAACAAAAAAGGCCACCGTATGGTGGCCTAATCTGTTGAATTTACAAGTGAAACTGGCGCGCCCGGCAGGATTCGAACCCACGACCCCCTGGTTCGTAGCCAGGTACTCTATCCAACTGAGCTACGGGCGCTGTGATGCGTAATGTTACCAAATTGGCGGAGAGAGAGGGATTCGAACCCTCGATACAGGTTTTGCCCGTATGCTCCCTTAGCAGGGGAGTGCCTTCGACCTCTCGGCCATCTCTCCAAAAAAAGGTAGCGGATGATACCTGCTTCGCTCCTGCCGGTCAAACCGACTGTCCGACAACCGCGTGTCCGACGTTTCTCGCGCGCTTGCCGCCGCCTGATGTGCGCGCCGGCTGCCGATCAATCGCCGGCCACTCGGGCCGCTCCAGCCTACCCGTCGATCAGGTTGGCGCGGCGCCGAAATGCCGTGGCGCGGACTAGGCCGCCAGCTGATCCAATCCGAAGGCACGGTGCAGCACGCGCACCGCGAGTTCAAGGTATTTCTCGTCGATGACGACCGAGATCTTGATCTCCGAGGTGGAAATCATCTGAATGTTGATACCTTCCTCCGCCAGAGTGCGGAACATCTTGCTAGCGATACCGACGTGGGAGCGCATTCCGACGCCCACGACCGATACCTTCGCCATGCGATTGTCGCCCGTCACTTCGCGTGCGCCGACGTGGGGCTTGATCTGCTCCTCCAGTATCGACTTCGCGCGGGCGAACTCGCTGCGACTGACGGTGAAAGAGAAGTCGGTGGTGGCGTCGCGTCCCACGTTCTGGACGATCATGTCCACGTCGATGTTTGCCTCGGCAATCGGTCCCAGGATCTGGTAGGCGACGCCGGGACGGTCCGGCACGCCAATAATGGTGAGCTTGGCTTCGTCGCGGTTGAATGCGATGCCGGAGATGATCGGCTGTTCCATTTTGATGTCTTCCTCGAGAGTAATGAGCGTGCCCTCTCCTTCCTCCTCGAAACTGGAGAGGACGCGCAACTTGACCTTGTACTTGCCGGCGAATTCGACCGAGCGGATCTGCAGCACCTTCGAGCCGAGGCTCGCCATTTCCAGCATTTCCTCGAAGGTGATGGTCCGCAGCCGCCGCGCCTCCGGCACGATGCGCGGATCGGTGGTGTAAACCCCATCGACGTCGGTATAGATCTGGCACTCGTCGGCCTTGAGTGCCGCTGCCAGGGCTACGCCGGTAGTATCGGAGCCGCCGCGGCCCAGCGTGGTGATGTTGCCTTCCTCGTCGACGCCCTGAAATCCCGCCACCACCACCACATGGCCCTGATCCAGATCGGCGCGGATGTTCGCCTCGTCGATGCTGACGATGCGTGCTTTGGTGAAGGCGTTATCCGTCAGGATGCGCACCTGCCCCCCGGTATAGCTGCGCGCCGTTAACCCCTCCTCCATGAGGGCCATGGAGAGGAGCCCGATCGTGACCTGCTCGCCGGTGGACACCACCACGTCGAGTTCGCGCGGGTCGGGGTTGGCCTGAACTTCCTTCGCCAGAGCGATCAGGCGGTTGGTTTCGCCGCTCATGGCGGAGACGACGACGATGAGCTGGTGACCGCGCGCGTGCCACTTGGCCACGCGCCGGGCGACGTTCTTGATGCGCTCGGGCGACCCGACGGACGTGCCGCCGTACTTCTGGACGATCAGTGCCATGCTTTGCTCGGATGCGGTGAAAAGGTCGCGAATTCTACCCCATTTGGCGAAAACCTGATGCCGCCCGGCCGGCGCGCGCAAGTTGCGGAAAACCACAATCGGATAACATGCAACTTGTATTGTATGGCACCCGAATATTGTTCTATAATCCGACCACTATAACTTTAGTTATAGAGTTTCGATTCTCATGTTGCCATCACCACACGAGGACAATACATGAAAGCGACAGAAAAATTAGATGCGCGGGAATTGCGCCGTAAGCTGGGAATGAATCAATCGCAGTTTTGGTCCAAACTGGGCGTGACGCAGAGCGGCGGGTCGCGTTATGAGAGCGGGCGCAACATGCCGCGCCCGGTGCAGGCCCTGCTGCGCCTGGTTCACGTTGAGCAGATTGACGTGAACAAGATCCGGCGCGACGACTACGAGGTCATAGAATATCTGCGAGCCAAGGAATCCGATCTGTACAAGAGATTGAAGAAGGACGCGCGCGCCTGGAGCAAGAAGGCGGCCTGAGCGCCTGCATCAACCGCGGCTACGGGCTGACGCGCACCGTCAGCCCGAGTTCGCGGATGCGTGCCGCCATTTCTGCCATCGCCGCCTCCGGCGCGGGCGCGAGGCGGGGCGCTTCGGGCTGCAATGACGGGCGCGCCAATCCATAGAGCAACACGCCCTCGATCAGATCCGTTCCGGCCGTTCGCAGCACATCGACATAGGCCTCGATTTCCCCTCCATCCGGCGTTTTCCCGTCGACGGCGAAAATGCAGGTCTGCACCCAGGTCGGGCAGAGTTGGGCACAGCGCCGCAGGTTTCTTGCCACCTGCTGCGGCGCAAGAGCGATGCTGTTGATGCGGGCGAATCCCGCACGCGTTCCCGCATCGACCTTGAACCAGACTTCCCCTTCGCACGCGGCAAGCCGCGCGATCGCTTGTTGGACACTGCGGCGGCCGAGCAGGCTGCCATTGGTGATCAGCCTCGTCCTGACCTGCGGCGCCAGGGAGAATTCCCCCCGAACCGTGGCGACGAGTTCGATCACCTGCGGAAACTCGCGCGCGCTGGTCGGTTCGCCGTTGCCCGAGATGGCGATATCGACGAGGTGGCGGGAATCCTCGGGCACGCGCCGACGCATGAAATCGCCCGTCAAAGCCTCGCGCAGGAAACCGCGCAGTTCGCGCCCGAGCACATCGAGATCGATCGGCGGCGCCGATCCGCGCCTCAGGTTCGGCACCTGACAGTAGATGCAGCGCCAATTGCAGGCGTTATTGGGGTTGAGATTGATGCCGACGGAAACCCCGCCTGCCCGGCGCGATATCACCGGATAGACGTAGGTCAGTCCGGCGGACTCTCGGCTATGGTCACGCGTATCGAGACGGCGGATTTGCATGGGATGGGGCGGAAGCGGGCGCTGTCGGCACGGTGCTATAATCCCGCGCCCTGCCACAGCTTACCACTGCCTTCCCGGACCGCCATCCCGACATGCGCATTACCCGCCGACTGGAATTCGACGCCGGGCACCGCATCCCCGATCACCGGAGCCAGTGCCGCCATCTGCACGGCCATCGCTATGCGCTCGAAGTGACCGTAAGCGGAGATGTGATCCGTGCGCCGGGATCGGCGGTGGACGGCATGGTGATGGACTTCGCCGAGGTCAAGGCGCTGGCGCGGGCCCACGTCGCCGACGCCTGGGACCACGCGTTTCTCGTGCACCGCGGCGACGCTGCCGTGGTCGAATTCCTTCAGTCACTGCCGCACCACAAGACCGTGGTGCTGGAGGCCGTACCGACCGCCGAGAATCTGGCGCTCGCCGCGTTTCGCATCCTCGACCGCGTCTATCGCGACACCTACGGCAATCACCTGAGGCTGGAACGCGTCCGCATCTACGAAACGCCCAATTGCTGGGCCGATGCGGTGCGGCAGGACGCCGAAGGCAGCGGCTGACGAGGCGTTCACGCCGGGCGGACGCCGAACCGCCGGGTCAGTTCTCCCCCACCTGCAGGGCCTTGTCCACCGCGAGCACGGACAATCGGTCGCCGCTGCCGGTGGCGTCGTAGCCCGGCAGTGCCGCGACCGCCTGCCGGAACTCCGGCGACTCCAGCGCCTCGGCCAGTCCCAGGATCTCGGGACTGCACGCGGACTTGCGGGGAAAGCCGAAGTAGTACGCCTCCTCGATCAAGGGCACGAAATCGAGCCGGAAGCGCCGTGCCGCCGCCTCGATGCCCAATCCGGCATCGGCCTCGCCGCCGGCGATGAGCGCCGCGACCGCGGCATGGGTGTGCTCCTCCGAGGTGTAACCGCGGATGTCGCCCGGTTTCAAGCCATGTTCCTGGAGCAGTAGGTCGAACACCATGCGCGTGCCGGCCCCCGGTTCACGGTTCAGAAAGCGCACGTCCGGCCGCGCCAGGTCGCGCACCTCGCGCAAGCGCTTTGGATTGCCGGCCGGCACCATCAATCCCTGCACCCGGCCGCACACGCGCAGCAACTGGTGTTTGCGGGCACTCAACTGGCGCCGATACTGCGACCAAACGCGCCGGCCCAGGTCCCCGCCCGGACAGTGAAAGCCCGCGGCATCGCAGCCGCCGTCGGCCAGCGCCGCGACCGCCTCCACGCTGCCGCGGAAGTGCAGATCCACCTCATGCCCCCGCGCGCGCATCAGTTCTGCCAGGCTCCCAACGGCCAGATCGTGGCTCGCCACCAGCCTCAAGCGCAAATGCGTGCCGCGCTGGCGCCCCGCCAGAATCTCGGCCATCTCCAGATCGGCTGCCGCAAAATGCGGCGCCAACCGCCTCCGGACCTGCGCATCCAGCGTCACGAGTTGGGCGGCGAACGGGCTGAGCCTGGAACCGCTGCCACGCCCCGACGCCACCAGTTCCCGCCCGAAGTGTCCCTGCCAGCGATCGATGCGCCCCCAGGCATGGCGATAGGACATGCCCAGTTCGCGCGCCGCCGCGGCAATCGACCCGGTGCGGCCGATGCCATCGAGCAGCGCGATCAACCTCGTTTCCTCGTTCGATGCTGACTCCGGCGTGAAGCGCCACACGCAGGCGAGGCTCGCGGCGTCGTTTGCCTTCAATGACATATCTGGCCCTCGGTTTCACATGGTGACCGGGAACGCCTCCTCCGCCATGACCACCGATCCGGGATCCACATTCTAGGTGAGGATCGGAGCGAAAGAATCGGCCCCTGCGTCCGCCGGTAACGATTGCCGCGCAATGGCCCTTGCGGCGACGCGGCACTGCCGGGATAATTAAACAAGCATTTGCTTGGTAACAACGAGCCATCGTCGCGCAGCGGAGTCGGATGATCGTCCCACAGCCTTCCTGCCGGATGCCACTGCCCACAACGAACGCCTCTTATTGGACCATGAACACGAACTCCTACCCTCGCCTGCTCGCGCCGCTGGATCTCGGCTGGTGTACGCTCAAGAACCGCGTCCTCATGGGCTCCATGCACACCGGCCTGGAGGAGGCCCCCGACGGCTTCGCGCGCATGGCCGCCTTCTACGCCGAGCGGGCCAAGGGCGGCGTTGGGTTGATCGTCACCGGCGGCATCGCGCCGAACCGGGCCGGGCGTGCCTTCCCCGGCGCGGCCTCGCTCGAAGACGAGGCGCACGCCGAGAAACACCGCGTCATCACCGAAGCCGTGCACGCCGCCGGCGGCAGGATCGCCCTGCAGATCCTGCATGTCGGCCGCTACGGCTACCACCGCGAGTCGGTGGCGCCCACGGCATTGCAGGCGCCGATCTCGCCGGTGAAGCCGATCGAACTGTCCGCCGCCGAGGTCGAGCAGACCATCGCCGACTACGCCCGCTGCGCCCGGCTCGCCCGGTCGGCGGGCTACGACGGGGTCGAGATCATGGGCTCAGAGGGTTATCTGATCAATCAGTTCATCGCGCCGATGACCAACCGGCGGACGGACGATTGGGGCGGATCCTTCGAGAACCGCATCCGCTTTGCGGTCGAGATCGTGCGCCGGACGCGCGCCGCGGTGGGGCCGAACTTCATCATCGTCTATCGCCTCTCCATGCTCGACCTGGTCGAGGGCGGCAGCACGTGGGACGAGATCGTCGCCCTCGGTCAGGCCATCGAGGCGGCCGGCGCCAGCCTCATCAACACCGGCATCGGCTGGCACGAGGCGCGCATCCCGACCATCGCCACCATGGTGCCGCGCGCCGCCTTCACCTGGGTGACGCGCCGCCTCCGGGGCAAGGTGGGCATCCCGCTGATCACCACCAACCGCATCAACGATCCTCAGGTCGCCGAGGACATCCTCGCCCGCGGCGATGCCGACATGGTGTCGATGGCACGTCCGCTGCTGGCGGACGCCGATTTCGTGGTCAAGGCGGAGCAAGGGCGCGCCGACGAGATCAACACCTGCATCGCCTGCAACCAGGCCTGCCTCGACCAGATCTTCGAGGGCCAGACCTGCTCCTGTCTGGTCAATCCGCGTGCCTGCAACGAAACGACCCTGGTTCTGACCAGGACGACGGCGCCGAAGAAGATCGCCGTCGTCGGCGCCGGTCCCGCCGGCCTCGCCTGCGCCACCGCCGCCGCCGAGCGCGGCCATGCCGTGACGCTGTTCGAAGGCGCCGACCGCATCGGCGGCCAGTTCAATCTCGCCCGGCGCATCCCGGGCAAGGAAGAGTTCGCCGAGACGCTGCGCTATTTCGGCCGCCGCATCGAAACCAGCGGCGTCGAACTGCGACTCGGGCGACGCGTCACCGCGGCAGAACTCGCCGCCGGCGGCTTCGACCACGTCGTCCTCGCCACCGGCATCGTGCCGCGTTCGCCCGACGTTCCGGGCATCGAGCATCCCAAAGTGGCGAGCTACATCGACGTCATCGAGGGTCGCAAGCAGGCGGGGAGCCGCGTCGCCATCGTCGGCGCCGGGGGCATCGGCTTCGACGTGGCCGAGTTCCTCACCCATACCGGCGGCGATGCGAACGACATCGGCCGCTTCCAGGACGAATGGGGCATCGACGCCGAGTTCAACGGCCGCGGCGGCCTCAAGCCTGCCGTCGGCGAACGCCCGCCGCGCCAAGTATGGCTGCTGCAGCGCAAGACGAGCAAGGTCGGCGACGGTCTCGCCAAGACCACCGGCTGGATCCGCCGCACGCTGCTGAAGAAGCGCGGTGTCGGCATGCTGTCCGGTGTGGCCTACCAGCGCATCGACGACGCCGGCCTGCACATCACGGTGGACGGCCAGCCGCAGCTCATCCCGGCAGACACCGTGGTCGTCTGTGCCGGCCAGGAGCCGCGGCGCGAGTTGGAAGCGGGGCTGCGCGAGGCGGGGGTGCCGCTGTCCCTGATCGGCGGCGCCGACGTGGCCACCGAACTCGATGCCAAGCGCGCCATAGACCAGGGAACGCGCTTGGCGGCGGCACTCTGACCTTCGCGGCCGCGGCGCCGGGCAGATGTGCCCGGCGCCGCGCTGCGATTCAGCGCGGATAGAACCTCTCTGCCCTGGCCGCCATGTCGTTCAGAAGCGGCGGCGGCGCAAAGCGCGCACCGTGCCAGGCGGCGAGGCGTTCCGCCGCGGCGACGAATTCCGCCACGCCCATGGTATCGATCCAGCCGATGGGACCACCGCGGAAGGACGGATAGCCCCAGCCCAGGAGCGCGCCGATATCTGCGTCCATCGGCCGCGTCACGACTCCTTCCTCCAGGCACTTCGCCGCCTCGATGGACTGAATCGCGATCAGGCGTTCGATCACCGCGTCGACCACAGGCTGGACCGGCAGAACGGGAAAAAATTCGGCCAGTCCCTGCCACAGGCACTTGCTGCCGCCTTCGGGATAATCGTAGAAACCCTGACCCGACTTCTTGCCGAGGCGTCCGAACTCCTCGACCATCCGGGTCGCGACGCGCTCGGCGTCGGGGTGGACCAGCGTGCCGCCGGTGTCGGCGCGGGTCTGCCAGTTTATCCGGTAGATCAGCTCCACCGACACTTCATCGGTGAGGGCCAGCGGACCCAGCGGCATGCCTGCCATGCGCCCGGCATTGTCGATGAGCGCCGGCTTCACCCCCTGGGCCAGCATCGCCAGGCCTTCGGCCAGGTACGCGGCGAAGACGCGGCTGGTGTAGAAGCCGCGGGCGTCGTTGACCACGATCGGCGTCTTGCCGATGGTCCGCACGTAATCCATCGAGCGCGCCAGCGTCTGCGGGCTGGTCTGCCCGCCGACGATGACCTCCACCAGCGGCATGCGCTCGACCGGCGAGAAGAAATGCAGACCGATGAAATTGCCGGGGCGCGCGCTCGCCCGCGCCAGGCCCGTGATCGGCAGCGTGGACGTGTTCGAGGCGAGGATCGCACTCGTGGCCAGGACCGCTTCCGCCTTCCGCGTCACGTCAGCCTTGACCGCCCGATCCTCGAACACGGCCTCGATCGCCAGTTCGCAGCCCTGGAGGTCGGCGAAATCGGTCGTCGGCGCGATACGACCGAGTATGGCATCGCGCTGCGCCGCGGTCGTGATGCCCTTTTCGACCTGCTTGACGATCATGCTTTCGGCATGGGCGCGGCCCCGCTCTGCCGCTTCGGGCGTCGTGTCGAGCAGCACCACGCCGATGCCGGCCGCCGCCGTGGCATAGGCAATTCCCGCGCCCATCATGCCGGCGCCGAGGATCCCGACTTTGGTGAACGCCTGCAGCGGAATCCCGGACGGACGGCTGGCGAGTTTGTTCGCATCGCGCAGACCGAAATGCAGCAGGCGGATCATGTTCTTCGCCTCCGGCGTGAGCGCGGTGGCGGCGAAATAGCGCGCCTCGATCTTCAGCCCGGTATCGATGTCGGTCTGCAGGCCTTCGTACACGCAGGCCATGATGTTGCGGGCCGCCGGCTGGTTGTTGCCGGTCTTTTCGCGCAGCATGGCGTTGCCCGACATGAAAATCTGGATGCCGGCGGGGCTCTGCACCGCGCCGCCCGGGATCCGGTAGCCGCTGCCGTCCCACGGCTGCTGCGGCCGTTGCGAGCCCTGCGCGAGCAGCCACTGGCGCGCCGCCGGTATTTCCTGGCCGGGGGTCACCAGCGCATGCACGATGCCGGCATCGAGCGCGGCGCGGCCCGTCACGCGCCTGCCTTCGAGCAGCAGCGGCAGCGCCGGGGCGATGCCGATCAGCCGCGGCAATCGCTGCGTGGCGCCGCCGCCGGGAATCAGGCCGAACGACACCTGCGGCAGGCCGAAGCGGGCGCGGTCGTTCTCCGCGGCGACGCGGTAATGGCAGGCGAGCGCGAGTTCCATTCCCGCACCGAAGGCGGATGCGGGGAGCGCGGCGGCGACCGGCTTGCCGCCGGTCTCCAGGGCGCGCAGCCTGCGATTCCAGTCCATCGCGCGCTCGAACAAGACCCCGGCGTCGTCGGCGCGGAGGATCGTATCGAGATCGGCATCGGCGAGGAAATCGGCCTGGGCCGCCACGATCAGGATGCCCTTCACCGCGGCGTCGCCGAGGGCGCGATCGAGCGCTGCGCAGAAGGCGACGGCGCCGGCAGCGTCGGTTACGCTCCCGCTGCGGTTCGCTGCGTCCCAGGTCAGGGTGGCGATGCCGTCGCCATCGGTCGCGTAGTCCATCGTCCTCACCCCCATCACAGCCGCTCGATGATCGTTGCCGTGCCCATGCCGGCACCCACGCAAAGCGTCACCAGGCCGGTGCCGAGGCCGCGTCGCTCCATCTCGTCGAGCAGCGTGCCGAGGAGCATGGCGCCGGTGGCGCCGAGCGGGTGGCCCATGGCGATCGCCCCGCCATTGACGTTGATCTTGTCGCGCGCAATGCGCAGAACCTCCATGTAGCGCAGCACCACCGCGGCGAACGCCTCGTTCAGTTCGAACAGGTCGATGTCGGACACCTGCATGCCGGCGCGCTTCAGTACTTTCTCGGTGACGTAGCTCGGCCCGGTGAGCATGAGCGACGGCTCGGAGCCGATGGAGGCGAAGGCGCGCACCCGGGCACGCGGCTTCAAACCGAGCTTCTCGCCCATCTCCCGGCTGCCGAAAAGGACGGCCGCCGCGCCATCCACGATGCCCGAACTGTTGCCCGCGTGGTGAACGTGCATGACGCGCTCCACTTCGGGGTAGCGCTGGATGATCACGGCATCGAAGCCGTACTTCTCGCCTGTCTCCCGGAACGACGGCTTGAGCGTCGCCAGCGAATCGAGGGTGGTGTCGGGCCGCAGGTGCTCGTCGCGGTCGAGGATGGTGAGGCCGTTGCGGTCCGTCACCGGAACGACGGAGCGCTCGAAGCAGCCGTTGTCCCAGGCCAGCTTGGCGCGCCGCTGACTCTCGACGGCATAGCCATCCACATCCGCGCGGCTGTAGCCCCAGAGGGTGGCGATCATGTCGGCGGACACACCCTGGGGCACGAAGTAGGTCTTCAACGCCACCTGGGGATCCGCCGGCCAGGCCCCGCCCGAGGACAGCATGGGAATGCGCGACATGCTCTCCACCCCGCCGCCCACCATCAGGTCCGACTGCCCCGCCATGATCTGCGCCGCCGCCTGGTTGCAGGCTTCCAGCCCGGAGGCGCAGAAGCGGCTCACCACCACGCCGGGGACCGATTCGGCATAGTCGGCGCAGAGGGCGGCGACGCGGGCGATGCAGGCGCCCTGCTCGCCCACCGGGTCCACCACGCCGAGCACCACGTCGTCCACCAGCGCGGTGTCGAGCCGGTTGCGGTCGCGTATCGCCCGCAGCGCGGTCGCCGCCAGTTCGATCGGCGTGACCTCGTGCAGCGCACCATCCTTGCGCCCCCTGCCGCGCGGCGTTCGTACCGCATCATAGATAAATGCCTCTGCCATCACGGTCTCCTGCCTTCATCCGCGACATCGCCGCACCCGCGCGCCTGTCGCGCACGTTTGAGGCGCGCCACGAAACCCGGTAAAGTAGCAGCAATCGATCAACCAAGCAATTGCTTGGTTATTCAGGCTTGAGCGCGAATGGCGCGGCCCGCGCGCCGCCTCGGCCGTCGCGGCGAGTCAGATCTTGGAACCGCAAAGGACGTCATGGCCCGCTCCAGCAAGGCCGCGCCGCAGGGCGCAAGCATCGCACCCAGGGAAACGCAGGAGGAAGGCAACCGGAAGGCCGAACTGGTTCGCGCCGCCGGCCGCCTGTTTCGCGAGAAGGGTTACGAGGCGACGACGATACGAGACATCGCCGACGCCGTGGGCATGCGCTCCGGCAGCCCCTTCTACCACTTCAAGAGCAAGCAGGACATGCTCAAGGCGGTGATGCTCGAGGGTTTGGAGCAAGTGCGGCGCGCCATCGAAGACGCAGCCGCACGCAAGCGTTCGCCGAAGGAGAAACTGCGCGCCATGGTGCGCGCCCACCTCGCCACCATCCTCGGACCGGGGGCCGACTTCGTCCCGGTGCTGCTCTACGAATGGCGCGCGCTGCCCGACGAGATGCGTACCGACATCATCGCCGTCAAGGACCGTTACGAGGCGATCTGGGATGCCATGCTGCGCGAACTGAAGCAGGCCGGCCTGTTGCACAAGGATGACAAAGTGACACGCCTTTTCCTTCTCGGCGCCCTCAACTGGGTCGTCCAATGGTACCGGCCCGGCGAGCGCTATTCCATCGAGGAAATCGCCGGCCGCGCCGTGGAATTCGTCCTGCCGCAAACTGGAGAGGCGCGATAACACCGCGTCGCGCCTTTGCGCATCCGGTTGGCAGGCAGGGCGTTGAGGCAACCCTGGAGTTGGCGGAAGCGGTGTCCGCCCAATCTTCGTCCATCACGTTCCGCGATCGTCCAGAAAAACATTGTGGTTTTGCTCTATACTTACGAATCATTTACTCCAACATCATCCTTTCTCGTCCATCCGAATCCTGATCTAGTTTGTGGGTCGTTTCGTGGATGGGGAAGAAACGGTCATGGCGCGCAAGATCGAACTACTTACAGCGCTAGCAGTTTCCACGAAAACCAAGCCGGGGCTGTACCGGGACGGCGGCAACCTCTACCTGCATATCACCAAGGCCGGCGTGAAGTCCTGGGTGTTCCGATTCATGCTGGGTGGCAAAGCCCGCGAAATGGGTCTGGGACCACTGCACACCGTGACGCTGGCCGATGCGCGCGCCAAGGCAGCCGAGACCCGCAAGTTGCTGCTCGATGGCGTTGACCCGATCGAAGCCCGCAACGCAACCCGCATCGCAGCGAATGTGGTCGCGGCGAAATCAATCATTCGACCATTGCTCTGAAGCCTACATCGCCTCGCATCGTGCCGGTTGGCGCAACGCCAAACACGCCGATCTCAATGGGAGAACACGCTCAAGAGCTACGCTAGCCCGACCTTCGGTGCGCTCCCCGTGCAAGCCGTGGACACCGCCCTTGTGATGAAGGCGTTGGAGTCAATCTGGACGAAGAAGGCCGAGACGGCGACCCGGGTTCGCGGCCGCATCGAGGCCATTCTCGACTAGGCCACTGTGCGTAGGTTCCACGCTGGCGAGAACCCGGCAAGATGGAAGGGCCACCTGGACAAGCTGTTGCCTAAGCGATCGAAAGTCGCAACGATCGAATACCACCCTGCCCTACCCTATGATCAGATGGGCGCGTTCATGGCCGACCTGCGCAAGGAGCACGGAGTTGGCGCCCGTGCCCTGGAGTTCGCCATCCTGACGGCCGCGCGTACCGGCGAGGTCATCGGCGCACAGTGGGGCGAAATCGATCTACAGGCCGCGGTCTGGACCGTCCCTCCCAGCAGGATGAAGGCGAGCAAGGAACACCGCGTCGCCCTGTCGTCCCGAGTTATGGAAATCATCAACGAACTGCGCAAGACCCGGCAAGGCGAATACGTCTTCCCTGGCGCGCGTCGGGGCAAGCCCCTATCGATCATGGCCGTGCTCGCCACCCTCAAGCGCATGGAGCGCACTGACCTGACAGCACATGGCTTCCGCTCGACCTTCCGAGATTGGGCCGCCGAGCAAACCAACTACCCCCGGGAAGTGGCGGAAATGGCGCTGGCGCATACCGTGGGTGACAAGGTGGAAGCTGCCTACCGGCGCGGGGATTTGTTTGAGAAGCGTCGTCGCTTGATGGACGAGTGGCAGCGTCACACCGAAACGATCAGGACCGCCGGCAAGGTGGTTTCGATCAATCGCGGGTGAGGGCTATCCGTCTGAATCACCTATTGAGACTCACCTAATCCGACGAGTGAAAAGCCGGTTTCCCTTGCCCGGCTTGCGCGGCCCCGTTCCAAGGGCAGCGGCTAGGACCACGATGGTTGGTCGAAAGCAATCAGCGTCGGAGGCGAACTCACGGTAGATTTGTTCTCGGCGTCCGCATGACGCGGTTGTCGATTTCTTGGTCATGCGCAAGTAGTCGAGGACGAGGCGAGAGCGGAAGCAGAGAGCGCGCATCATCTGGGCGATGGATTGAGCGGGTTTCTGGAAGGATTTGCGGATGCCGACTGCGAAGCGGCGAAGGCGGGTGATGTTTTCCGGGCCGAAGCCGGTACGGATGCGACTGCGATCCTCATCGTAGTTCCAGTCGATGATGTAATGAACGCTTTCGATGGCCCAGTGACCGCGGTTGACGAGCCGTACCCGTTGCGGCGAGGCCTCCAGCGGTGTACGGCTCGTGATGCCGAGCGCGATCTCGCAAGTTTGCTTGCCGGTTTTTTTCTCGATGGTTTCGCGCTCGATCAGGAAGACCTGAGAGACGTGGGGGAAGTCGATGTACGCATTGAGTGCCGAACTGCACCAGATGCGCCGCGTCTCGATGCGGCCGTGATCGGGTGGGGCGACCTCGACGAAGTCGGCTGCGCCTCGCCTCTCGAACAGCAACGCGATATCGCGTTGCAGCCTCGCTCGGTTGCCTTTGGAGGTGCGCTTCGCGCTGCTGACGGGAAAGTGACAAGACCGGGGATCGGGGGCTCAGCTCCCGATCTTCATCCGCTCCAGCGTTCGCTTGAATAGGCGCTCTTCAGGATCGGATTCCGAGAGATCCCGCAGGGCGTGCTCCAGCCAGGCGTTGTAGTCCTCGACGCTTTCCGGGGCCACGCGCTCCTGCACGAGTCCCTCGAGAAAGGCACGTTCGTCGCGCGTCAGGCGGATGCGCTGGCCGATTCGGATCATGGTCAGGAAAGTCTAGCACTGCCTTGACCGACACCCACCCCCGCGGGGCCGCTTCATCTCCCGCGCAGGGGACGCGACGCGCTCCGCGCTTTCGGGACGACGCACGGCCCGCCGCCGTGCATCGCCCAGGAGAAACGCATGAACGAGCTTTCACACCTGTCGCGCGAAGCACTCGCCGCGGCGCTGCTCGCACCTGTGAGCGCAGTCTCGGACGCAGCGCTGCCCTACTGCGCCGCCGACGACACGCCGGCCCGTCCGGCCGAGATCGTGCGCCGTCTTGCCATTGCCCGCGAGATCCTGCTGCGCGATCTGGAGACCCAGCTCCGGCGCAGCGGCGTCCTCGACAGCCCGAAGACGGTTCGCGAGTACCTGATGCTGCACTACGCGCACCTGCCGCACGAAGTGTTCGGCGTGCTGTCCCTTGACGCCCAGAACCGTCTGATCGAGGCCGAACTGCAGATGTTTCGCGGCACCTTGACCCGACCTCGGTTCATCCACGCGAGGTGGTCAAGGCGGCATTGGCACACAACGCCGCGGCGACGATCCTATGCCCAGTGCATCCTTCGGGCGCACCCGATGCCTCGAAGAAGCGGCGAAGGTCAATCCCGGCGCCGTGATCTTCAGCGAAGGCAATCAGTTGCTGCGCAAACCCAGGCCGTGTGGTCTGACCGACCCACCCCTGCGGGGGATACGTTCCCCGCAGGGGGCGGGTCTCCCGCGCCATTCCACATACGCTCGCACCGGTGGGCCGTCAACACCACCGTCTTCCGCTTCAATGAACAGGCTGGCGCCCCGTGCCGGCACCGCCAGCGCAAACCCTGAAGCGCGGGGCGTTGCGCTCCAGGTCGGCCGGGGCCGCTTGCCGGATGCGCCAGCGGAACATCACGCCGGCAAGCGCCGCATGTTGCGCAGCGGCGCCGATCCCGGGCGCCGCATTCACCGTCCGTACGAGTGCGCGGGCGCAGTCCGCATCGCCGAAATAGACGGGGCATCGGGTTCTCGTCGTTGATGCCGCGCCATTGTGTTGCAGTGCCCCAAGTCAATCACTGAGCACGCTCCCGTGATCACAATGAGACGGGCAGCACCCGATCCAACCCCGTCTGTTGCCAATTGCATGGCCGATGGCGGCTTTCCGGAATACGAAACTTGTCGTGACCGCCGCAATCAACGACCGCTCTACATTTGATAGCGGTCCCAATCTGCTGGGCTAAGGATCAGCACTTTCGTTTCGAGCGTCAGCTTCTCAAAAAGATGATCGCCGGCTGGCGACCCAAAGGCGACATCCGGCACGATGTTGAACGACTGGCCATTTCGCGCCCCTTTGCGGAAGTCCCATGTGGCGCCTAAATCGCCATTTTCGTTGCCCGAAAGCGGACTCCCACTCGGGGACGTAATCTAGCGTTGATGGAACAAGGTTTGCACCTGTTCTGACGCGAGCACATATTGCGTCTTGATTCTGGCGAGAGGACTGCATTCGCTGTGAATGCGCGCCCCGATGGACTGCCCTTTTCCACCATCTCTCGAAAACCCAGCGGACTCATGCGACGTTTGATTCCGGCGCCGGACACGGGGGTGCCCTATCGCCGCCGAGCAGTTGGCGCAGCCAGGCGCGCTGGATGCCGCGGGCGCGATCGCCGGCGAGCATCGCGCGGACGCGAGGCAGAGCCTCAGCCAACAGCATCGCGCCAGGTGCCAGGATGGCGTCGCAGCGCAGGATGTGAAATCCCAGAGGCGATTCGACGACATCGCTCAACGCTCCTTGCTGCAGGGCAAACAGCGCCGCGTCCAGGGTGCCGAACAGTTGTCCCCGCCGGTACTCGCCCAGCATTCCGTCTTGAAGGGCGGTGGGACATTCGGAGTGCTTCATTGCCTGTTGCGCGAATCGCCCCGCATCCCGCGCCAGGCGCCTCGCGATGGCAGCGATGCGGGCGCGGGCCGACTCCCGCCGATTCTCCTCGAAACCCTCATTGATGGTCACCAGGATATGGCTGGCGCGCCGCCGCTCGGGCCGGACGAAGCGATCGATGTGCAGGCGGTAGAAGAGCTCCGCGTCGGTATCGCTCACCGCGGGCGCCTGGGCCGACACCCTCTCCAGCACAGCGTCCACCGCCAACCCGCGGCGCAGCGCCGCTTCCAGTGCCGACTGCGACAGGCCGTTGGCGGCCAGATCGGCGGCGAACTCCGCCTCGTTCCCATAGCGCTCGCGAATCTCGCCGAGCGCCGACATCAAGGTGGCCTCGGGAATGCACACGCCTGTCGCATCCGGCGCGGCCAGCACCCGTGCCTCGATCTCACGCTGCCGCGCGGCGACACGCCGCACTTCGCGCCGCTGATCGGACGTCAGGTCCGCCACTGCCTTGCGGTAGAGGGACTGGGCCATCGTGAATTCGAGATAGGCCAGTTCAGGGCTGAAGGCCGCTTCGCTCAAGGCTGTGCCTCCTCGCCTGCGGCCGACGGAGGGCGCAGGGCGCCCTCCGGCACGCACAGGACGTGCCCCGGGAAGATCACCTCGTAGTGCACCTCGTCGCCGTCATTGCGCAGCACTCTCAGCACTTCTCCCACGCTGCCCTGGACGGCCCGCATCTGGCCGCGCACCACCAGATGGCGCGCCGCTTCCACCTTTTCCCGCGACTCGAAGCGGCTCGGCGTCCACGGCTCGTCCACCCGGATCAACTCCTCCTCGCGGCAGCCCACCATGCGGCCGAGGTCGAGAAAGTGTACGGTGTAGATGATCTGGTCCTGGAGAAAGGTGCCGACGTTGACCACGTGACCGGTGCTGCCGCGCCGCACCAGCAGGGCGCCGGAGGGCTGGCCCGGAAAGGTGCCGTCGTTGCGCACATTGCGCGTCACGCGCACCTCATCGCCGTAGTCGTAGCGCGGTCTCATGGCGACCGCGGTTCAGCGCCGGATCTCGCTCAATGGCACGAACACGGTCTTGGGCTCGTGCCTGCGGAACACGCGGAACACCTTTTCGGTACGGGCGTCGGAGGCAACGAAATCCTCGTAGGCGCGCTGCAACAGCGCGCGGTAAGCGTCCGTGCGGGCCGCTTCGCCCTCGGCCAGCGCGTCGGCCTGGGCCTCGATATAGTCGTGGAAGCGCTGCAGAATATGCAGCCGGTTCACATGGACCACGGCCGGATCGAAGGGGATGGCGAAGTAGTCGAGAAACTCCTCGGCCGAGGACAGTTCTTCCAACGCATCCTGCAAGGCAAGCTGTTCCATATCCGTTCCTTTCAGAGTTCAACCCACATCCATCGCTGCCGCTTCGGGCTGCCGCGCCCGGGCGACGGCGAGCAAGGCCCGCCCACCGATCCGGTCCAGCGGATCGAGGGCCGCCAGTTTCTCCAGCTTGGCGCAGCCGGCGTCCAAATCGCAGGCCCGCAGATCGAGATAGGCGTGGGCCTTCAACGCCATGAGGTAGAAGCGCACCAGCCCCAGCGAACGCTGCACGCCGCGTCCCACGTGCTGCGCCGAAAGCTCGCGCCAGTCCTGTGGAAAGTCCAGCCGCGCCGCGGATACCGCCATGGCGCGCCGGGCCGTGATGCACGCGTCGTCCAGCGCGTGCCGGTAGTAGAAGTAGCGGTACAGGGCCACCAGCACCGTAAGCTGCTCCGGCGCCAGGAAGTAGGCGCGCATCAGATGCGCCTCCGCTTCATCCTCCGCGTAGCCGTCTGCCGCCGCCCGCAGCAGGGCCTCCACCTCCGGTGGCAGAGGATCGTCGAAATAGAGCGGCTCGGGGTCGAAGTCCAGCAGATCCATCACGGCGTTCCTTCGCCGACGTCGCCCACGCTGGCAGCGCACTCGCAGGCTCCGTCAGCGCAGCCGCAGCGGCATGCCTCGGGTGCGGGAACGTTTGCCGCCGCCAGGCGCGCTTCGAGCGACTTGATGCGCTCCAGCAGACAGGCCATGGCCTTGCCCACCGGGTCCGGAATCAGGAGGTGGTCGAGATTGATGCCGTCCGATGTCGCTGCCCGGGCTTGGGGCAGTTCCATGCGCACCACCCGGCCGGGAATCCCCACCACCGTGCGATCTGCCGGAACGCCCTTCACCACCACCGAGTTGGCGCCGACGCGTACCCGCTCGCCGATGACGATGGGGCCGAGAATCTTGGCACCCGCCCCGACTACCACGCCGTCGGCCAGCGTGGGATGGCGCTTGCCTTTGCGCCACGTGGTGCCGCCCAGGGTGACGCCGTGGTAGAGCGTGACGTCATCGCCGATCTGCGCCGTCTCGCCGATCACCACGCCGGCGCCGTGGTCGATGAACAGGCGTCGGCCGATGCGCGCGCCGGGATGGATATCCACGTTGGTCCACAGCCGCGCCAGGAACGCGAGGAAGCGCGCCGCATAGGGCCAATCGGCGCGCCACAGCCGGTGGCTCAGGCGGTGCAGGATCACGGCATGAACGCCTGGATAGGTGGTCAGCACGTCCCAGCGCGTGCGTGCTGCCGGATCGCGCTCGAACACGCAGGCCACGTCCTCCCGGACCAGGGTCGCCAGGCCCGGTGCCGGGGGGTGGAAAGTCAGCGCCTCGCTCGCCATGGGGGCCTATGTCGCCAACGCCTCGGCGTGCCGGCACACGTCGTCATAGAAGGCGGCCAGCTCCTGCTGCTGGGGTGAGCGCTTGGCCCGTACCACGAAGCCGCGGATACGGGTCAGCAAGGCATCCGCCTCGGCCCGGCTGACGAACAGACCGAGCTGGGCGTACGCCGCCACCACGCCGTGGCTGCCGGAGTGCTTGCCCAGCACCAACTGGTGGCTGCGCCCCACCTCCCGCGGATCGATGGCCTGGTAGTTGGCCGGATCCTTGAGCAGGCCATCGACGTGGATGCCCGCCTCGTGGGTGAAGGCGCCCTCGCCCACCACGCTCTTGTGCCAGCCCACCGGTCGCCCGGCGGCGCGTGCGACCCGCTCCGACAGCGCGGGAAACTGGCGCAGATCCAGTCCTGTGGCCAGCCCGTAGAGCTTGGCGAGGCCCAGCGCCACTTCCTCCAGCGCCGCATTGCCGGCGCGCTCGCCCAGACCGTTGACGGTGGTGTTCACGTGGCTGGCGCCCGCTCGCACCGCGGCCAGGGTGTTGGCGGTAGCCAGTCCCAGGTCGTCGTGGGCGTGCATCTCGATGTCGATATCCACGACATCGCACAGGGAAGCGATGCGCTGCGCCAGGCCGAAGGGCTCCATCACGCCCAGGGTATCCGCGAAGCGGAAGCGGCTTGCGCCCGCGGCCTGCGCCGTTTCCGCCACCCGCAGCAGGAAGTCCAGGTCGGCGCGTGAGGCATCCTCGCCGCCGACGCACACTTCCAGGCCGAGATCCAGCGCCCGCGAGGTGTGGCTGCGGATCGCCGCCAGCACCCAGTCACGGGACTTGCGCAGCTTGTGGGCGATCTGCTGATCGGACACCGGGATCGAGATGTCCACCATGTGCACGCCCAAGTCCCGGCACTGATCGATGTCGGCGGCGCACATGCGGCTCCACACCAGCAGCCGCGCGCTCATACCGAGCCCGGCCACGGCGCGGATCGACTCGCGCTCCTCCTCACCCATGGCCGGAATGCCGACCTCCAGTTCGGGCACGCCGAGGCGGTTGAGGCGCTGCGCGATGTCGAGCTTCTCCTCCAGCGTGAACGCCACCCCGGCGGACTGCTCGCCGTCGCGCAGCGTGGTGTCGTCGATGATGACCCGGGTCGTGTTCATGACTCTGGCGTAGGGCGGGCCATACCCGCCGGTCCCGTAAAACGGCGGGCGCGGCCCGCCCTACGATTCGCGGATCGGATCATGGCTAGGCATACACCGGCGCGAAGGCCTTTTCGGGCGCCGTCACCGGGCCGCCGTCGGCCCAGTAGGGCGAGAGCTTGCGCAGTTGGGCGATCACCGGGGGCATCGCCTCGATCACGCGCTCGATCTCCGCCGCCGTGTTGTAGCGCGAGAGCGAGAAGCGCACCGTGCCGTGGGCCGCGGTGTAGGGAATGCCCATGGCGCGCATCACGTGGGAGGGCTCCAGCGAGCCCGAGGTGCAGGCCGAGCCGCTGGACGCGGCGATGCCCAGCTTGTTCAGCAGCAGCAGGATGGCCTCGCCCTCGACATATTCGAAGGCGATGTTGCTGGTGTTCGGCAGCCGGTTCGAGGTGTCGCCGGTGACGAAGGCGTGGGGCACGCGGGCGAGGATGCCCGCTTCGAGCCGGTCGCGCAGTGCGGGCACCACCGTGTTCTCGTGCTCCATGTTCTGCAGCGCCAGTTCCGCCGCGACGCCCAATCCGACGATGGAGGCCGTGTTCTCGGTGCCGGCGCGCCGACCCCGCTCCTGGTGGCCGCCCCGCAGCAGGGGACGGAAGCGCGCGCCGCGACGCAGGTACAGCACGCCGATGCCCTTGGGCGCGTGCAGCTTGTGGCCGGACAGCGACAGCATGTCGATGCGGTTGGACGCCATGTCGATGGGCAGCTTGCCGACCGCCTGCACCGCGTCGGTGTGGAACATGACGCCGGCCTCATGCGCCATCTGCGCCATCGGCTCCACCGGGAACAGGGTGCCGGATTCGTTGTTGGCCCACATTGCCGACACGATGGCCACCCGCTCCGAAAGCAGGCGGCGGTAGGCGTCCAAGTCCAGTCGCCCCTTGGCATCCACCTCCAGGTAATGGACCTTGCAGCCGTCCTTCTCCAGGTGCTGGCAAAGGTTCAGGATCGCGGGGTGCTCCACCGCGGTAGTGATGATCTCCTTACGTTCCGGCTGCGCCTTCAGCGCCGACAGGATGGCGGTGGCATCGGACTCGGTGCCGCAGGAGGTGAACACGATCTCCGAGTCCTGCTCGGCGCCGAGCAGCGCCTGCACCTGCATGCGCGCCTTCTTGATCGCCAGGCCGACCCGGTTACCGAAGCTGTGCATCGACGAGGGATTGCCGAACTGCTCGGTGAAGTAGGGCAGCATCGCCTCCACCACCGCCGGGTCGCAGCCGGTGGTGGCGTTGTTGTCGAGATAGATCGGCGTCACGTCAGTCTCCGCCGGGCCGCCCCAAGGAGACTGACCGCCCCCCCGGGGGGCAGCGAACGAAGTGAGCGTGGGGGCTGTCATCTCACACCCCGCAGGCGCGGGCGTAGTCGCCGGCGCGGGTGGGCACGACGCGGACCACCTCCTTCAGTTCCTCCATCAGCTTCTGCTGGATGCCCGCCAGCGTCACCGATTCCATCTGGCAGCCGGCGCAGGCTCCGGTCATGCTCACGTAGACGGTCTTGCCGTCCACGTCGATCAGTTCCAGGTCGCCGTGGTCGCGCTGCAGGGCGGGGCGCACCGCGGCGATCACCTGCTCGATGCGGCGTATGCGCTCCAGATTGCTGAGCTTGCCCGGCCTGGCCGCCGCCTTGGCCGGCGCCACCGGGTGCGGCCTGAAGTTCTCGCCGCGCTCCGCCATCACCGTGGCGAGAATCTCCTCGATGCCCTCGTGGCAGGACGAGCAGCCGCCGCCCGCCTTGGTGAAGTTGATCACGTCCTGCACCGTGGACAGGCTGTTGGCGCGCACCGTGTCCTCGATCAGCTTGGCATCGACGGCAAAGCACTTGCAGATCAGCGCGCCTTCCTCGTGCTCGTCGCGCCAGATCTCGCCGCGGTAGTTCGCGATCGCCGCCTGCAGCGCCTCGCGCCCCATGACGGAGCAATGCATCTTCTCCGGCGGCAGGCCGTCGAGGTAATCGGCGATGTCCTGGTTCGAAACGTTCAGCGCCTGGTCCAGGGTCCTGCCCTTGATGATTTCGGTCAGCGCCGAGGATGAGGCGATGGCCGAGCCGCAGCCGAAGGTCTGGAAGCTGGCGTCGAGAATCTTCTCGGTGTCGGGATCCACCTTCAGCATCAGCCGCAGCGCATCGCCGCAGGAAATCGAGCCTACCTCTCCTACCGCGTTGGCATCGTTCAGCGAGCCGGCATTGCGCGGGTTGAAGAAGTGGTCCTTGACCTTTTCCGTGTATTCCCACATGGCATGGCCTCCTCAGGCGGTGAATGACTGGCCGCAGGCGCAGGAGTGGCTGGCGCGCGGGTTCTCGAACTTGAACCCGCTGCCGGTGAGCGAGTCCACGAAGTCGATGTTGACGCCCTCCAGCAGCGGCGCGCTGAACGGGTCCACCAGCAGGGTCAAACCGTCCAACTCGACCACGACATCGTCGGCGCTGCGTTCCTTCTCCAGCCGCAAGCCGTACTGCAGGCCGGCGCAGCCGCCGCCTGAAACGAGAATACGCAGACCGGCCACCGGGTCCGCGGCGGAGCTGACGAAGCGCTGCACGGCTTTCATGGCGCTCGGTGTGAAGGTAAGCATCTAGCATCTCTCCCCGGAAGGTCGTTGCGGTGCTGTCTGCGCTGCAATTCACGTGCCACGCCGCCACGGTCGCCTAAACCCCTGTTTTCTCTGGCCGCACAAGGCCGATGCAACAAGGACCGTGCGTCGCAAACAGAACCCGCCGGCCGCGATTGTGTGTTTTGCGACATCGCCAACGCGGCGCCCGCCGACCCGGGCCGGTACTCTGTCGCAACTGCGACGTGACCGAGGCGTCCGGCCCGCCCCTGAACGGTGTCGATCCGTCACGGGAGATTTGCCGTTGGGAAAGCTGGAAGGGTTCTTGCTCGGCAGGAATCAGGACGCTGTTGCGACAAGCCAATGCAAGGCACCCGATCGATCTCACAGCCATGGAACACGCCCTCGACCTGAGTCCGCTGCTGCTCACCCTCAAAGTGGCCCTGCTGGCGACGCTGCTCGCCTTCTTCGCCGGCACTGGCGGGGGTTTCCTGCTCGCGCGCGCTTCTTTTTTCGGCAAGGAAACCCTGGATGCGATCCTCACCCTGCCGATGGTTCTGCCGCCGACGGTCCTGGGCTACTACCTGATCGTGCTGATCGGCCGCAATGGGGTCGCCGGCCGCTGGCTCGAAGAACAGCTCGGCATCTCGCTCATTTTCACGTGGCAGGGCGCGGTGGCCGCTGCCGCCGTGGTGTCCTTTCCACTGGTCCTGAAGGCCGCCCGCGCCGCCTTCGAAGGCGTGGATCGCAATCTGGAGAATGCGGCGCGCACCCTCGGCCAGCCGGAACCGGTGGTGCTGCTGCGGGTGACCCTGCCCCTGGCCTGGCGCGGCATCCTCGCCGGCACACTACTGGCGCTGGCGCGGGCGATGGGGGAATTCGGCGCCACGCTGATGGTGGCGGGCAACATTCCAGGCCGCACCCAGACCTTGTCGCTCGCCGTCTATGACGCCGTCCAGGCCGGCAACGACCCTCTGGCCGCGAACCTGGTGCTGATCACCTCCGCCACCTGCGTCGCGCTGCTGGTGTTCTCCAGCCGCCTGCTGCAGGTGCGTTACTGATTGCCGGTCGTATCCGGAAAACAGGCCATGAGAAACGTGATGTCCTGGCTGCTGCTGACTCTCGCCGCCATCGCGCCGCGCGCGTTCGCCGATGACGAACTTCTGGTGTCGGCGGCGGCCAGCCTCTCCGCTGCCTTCAAGGAGATCGGCACTGCCTTCGCCGCCGCCAATCCGGGCGTCACGGTGTCGTTCAACTTCGCGGCATCGGGGGCCCTGCTGCAGCAGATCGAGAAGGGCGCACCGGTGGACGTGTTCGCCGCCGCGGATCAGGAAACCATGGACCTGGCGCGGCAGCGCAGGTTGATCGTCGAGGGCAGCCGGCGCGAATTCACCACCAACCGCTTGGTTCTGGTCGTGCCGGCCGCGGCCGACCTCGGGGTGCGGGCGCTGGCGGACCTGGCAAAGCCCGAGGTCAAACGCATCGCCATCGGCAATCCGGCCCTGGTTCCGGTCGGACGCTATGCCCGCGATGCCCTGGGAGCGGATCGCATCAAGGCGCTCAAGCCGCGCTTCGTCTATGGCGAAAGCGTGCGCCAGGTGCTGCAGTACGCGAGTCGCGGCGAGGTGGACGCCGCCTTCGTCTACGCCAGCGACGCCGCCGGTGCCGCCGGCAAGGTGCGGGTCGTCGCCGAGGTGCCGACACCGCAGCCGATCGCCTACCCGGTTGCCGTGGTGAGCGCGAGCGGAAGGCTGGCGGCGGCGCAGCGCTTCATCGACTTTCTCCTGCGACCCGAGGCCCAGGCCGTGCTCAAGCGCCACCATTTCGGAGGCTGAATGGACATCCAGATCGACATTCGCAAGACGCTGCGCGACCGCGGCCGCAGGTTCGAGCTGGCGGCGCGCTTCGCCAGCGGCGATGACTTCGTGGTCATGTTCGGCCCCTCCGGTTCGGGCAAGAGCCTCACCCTGCAGTCGGTCGCCGGCCTGGTGCGGCCCGATGCCGGGCGCATCGTGGTCGGGGACCGGGTCCTCTACGACTCGGCGCGCGGCATCGACCTGCCGATCCGCGCGCGCCGCGTCGGCTACCTGTTCCAGGACTACGCCCTGTTTCCGCACCTATCGGTGGAACGTAACATCGGTTTCGCGCTGCATCCGGCGCTGGCGTGGCGGCTGCCCCGCGCCGCGCGCCGGCGCGTCGCGGAACTGCTGGACATCTTCGAGCTTACTGAACTGGCCCAGGCCATGCCGCGGGACCTCTCCGGCGGCCAGCGCCAGCGCGTCGCCCTCGCCCGCGCCATAGCCACCCAGCCCTCGGTGCTGCTGCTGGACGAACCCTTCGCCGCCCTCAACCCGCTGCTGCGGGCACGCATGCGCGCGGAACTCCGGCGCATCCAGGATCACTTCCAGGTGCCGGTGATCCTCATCACCCACGACCACGACGACGTGGAGAGCTTCGCCGATACCCTGGTCCTGTTCGAAAGCGGACGCACCGACCGCGTGTGGCCGTTCCGTCGCATGAAGGCGGAGCACGCGCCGGGCTTCGCCGAACTTGCGCAGCAGATGGGCCGCTACACCCGGGATCATCTTCCCTATCAGGCCGCGCCGGCGGCAGCGTAGGCTTCGCCGCGAACGCTGGTGAGAGGCCCCTCCGTAGGGTGCGCCCGCGCATCGAGTCCGGGGCAGGCTTCGCACCGTGTATCGGCCCCGCGCGCAGTTCGTTGGGCCGGCGCGCACGGCGCGCCCTACAATCGGCCTCTTCGCGGCGGAGCCTCTCCAACAGGGTTCGGCAAGGCATTGCGGAAAACAGACGACGGTGAGCGAACAGAACGAAGCAAGTGACGATTTCGATGCCGCCGTGCGCGCCCATGACCGGGCCCTGGCGCGGCGGGGCTTCGAGATTTGGGTCGGTGCCGAGCCGACCTTCACCGACCGCCGCTCCGAGAACGCGGAATGGGTGAGCGCCGCCCTCGGCGAAGACAAGCTCGCCCGGGCCGAGCGGCTGCTGCTGCGCCTGGCCGGAGAGTCCCCCGGCGCCGCCCTGATGCGCGCGGTCGGTCGCCGCTATCCGGGCGAGGATCGGCCGCGCTGGAGCCTCGGCCTGCTCGCTGCGCGCGACGGCTCGCCGGTCTGGAACGGCCCCGCCGACCCGCTGCTGGCGACGGGCGATCTGCCGCGTTCCGATGCGCGCCGGTTCGCGACGGCGATGCTGACGCGAGGCGCCACCCCGCGGATTCTACGCCGTCGCCGTCCCTTCCGCGCACGATGGCGAGCTTCGACTGCTGTTGTGTGAAGCCGGAGCCCCGGCAGCCGCCGCCGACGACCCGCGCTTGGCACGAGCCGTCCTGCCACGACGGTCCGGCCCCCGAGAGCGGGCTGCAGGACGACTTGGCGGCCGCAGGCCTGTACCTGTTCCTCATTCGCCGGCAGCCCACGCCGGAGGGAGAGGCGCTGCGCCTCGAACTGCCGGCCCTGGGCGAGGTGCCTCGCCTGCGGCGCGTACTGGCACTGATTGCCGATGCCGCGCGCAGCGCGCAGCTCCCGGCCCTGATCCTGGCCGGCCATCCGCCGCCGGTGGATGCAGGTGTGGCGTGGACCACCGTCACCCCCGATCCCGCCGTCATCGAGATCAATTCCGCCCCGTTTCCCGACTGCGAGGGACTGCTGCGCTTCAGCCGCAGCGTGTTCGCGGCGGCGGTGCCGGAGGGCCTGGCGCCGGACCGCTTCTACTACAACGGCGACGTGGGCGACTCGGGCGGCGCCGGGCAGATCACGCTGGGCGGACCCTCGCCGCTCGCCAGCCCGTTCTTCCTGCATCCCCACACCCTGCCGGGCTGGGTGCGCTACGTGAACCATCACCCGGCCCTGTCCTACCTCTTCGCCCACGATCACATCGGCGCCTTCGGCCAGTCGGTGCGCAGCGACGAGCGCGACCGCGAGCACTTCGACGAACTCGGACTGGCGCTGCGCCTGCTGAGAGCCAGGGATCGCCCCGACCCGGAGATCATCTGGCGCAGCCTCGGGCCCTTTCTCGCGGACATCGCCGGCAATACCCATCGCGCCGAACTCAACATCGAGAAGCTGTGGAACCCCTACCTCCCGCAGCGCGGAAAACTCGGTCTGGTGGAATTCCGCGCGCTGCGCATGGCCCACACTCCGGAGCGGCTGGTCGCGGTCGCTGCACTGCTGCGGGCGGTGACGGCAAGGCTGGCGGCGCAGCCCTTCGACGAGGAACTGACCGATTGGGCGGCGCAGTTGCACGACCGCTTCGCCCTGCCCTTCAGCCTGCGCCAGGACCTGTGGGCGGTGCTGGAAGATCTGGAGCGGACCGGCTTCGGCCTGGCGCCGCCGCTGCGCCGAACCCTCCTCAACGACGAGTTCCGTGTGCTCGGCCGGGTCGCCTTCGACTCGGTGGAACTCACCGTCAAGCGCGCCCTGGAATTCTGGCCGCTGGTCGGCGATGCCGCCGCCCAGGAGCGGGGCACATCGCGCCTGGTGGACGCCAGCACCGCCCGCATCGAACTGTGCCTGCGGCTGCTGCCGGGACAGCGCGACAGCGATTTCGACGGCTGGAGCATCACCACCGAGGGCGGCGACCTGCCGCTGCGCCGCGGTGGCGACGAGACCGGCCCGGCGCGGCTGTTCGGGTTGCGCTACCGGCGCTTCGTGCCCTGGGCGGGACTGCATCCGACCCTGCCGGCCGAGGGACCGATCGCGCTGCTGCTGTGGCATCCGACGCGGCGCCACGCGTGCCGCGTCACGCTGCACGAATGGCGCCCGGACCGGCAGGCCTACGACGGCCTGCCCGGGGATGCCGAGGACGCCCGCGCCCGCCGCGCGCAACGCATCGTGGCGGAGCAGGTTCCGCCGCCCGATCCGCCGCCGCCCCCTGCGCCGCCCGCGGCGCTCACGCCGTGGTGCCTCGACCTCCGGCGGCTATGATGCCGCGTCACCCCAGGATGTGGGAATAGGCCAGTCGCATCGCTTCGCGTTCGGCATGGCCCAGGCCGTGCGCTTCGGTGATGGCGACGAAGCGTCCGCCCACTGCGGCCGCCTGCGCGAAGGGCGGATCGATGGCGAGGAATTCCGCCAGCAGCAGCGTGAAGCCCATACCGCGCTCCTCTCCCTGCAGGCGGAATTCGGCGTCGATGCGCAGTTCGCTGCGCGGCAGACCGAACCGCTCGGCACAGGCGGCGGCCACCGCCGCCGGGTGCACCACCACTTTGCCGGTGCCGGCCGGCGCTGCATAGGGGAGCAGCACGGCGGCGGGATCGAGCGCCTGCGGCGTAACCAAGCCCGAGGCGAACAGCAGGAAGCGCAGCCGCGCGCTGGTGCGATGCTTGTGGTAATGAAGCACACGCAGGCCATCGGGCAGCCCACGTCCGGCCGACTGCGGCTGCGCCAACGGCGCTCCGGATGTCTGCGCCTCCGGCAGCGTCATAGCGCCTGCGGGGCGTGGGTGTGGCAACCCTTGGGGCAGACCCGCCCGCAGGCGCCGCAGCCGATGCAGTCGAGCGCGTCGGCGAGCGACATCACCATGGTGTTGTCGTCGTCATCGAAATCCTCTTCCTCGCTTTCCAGATCCTCGGCTCGTTCCACCAGTTCGAACACGCTGCGCGGGCAGACCTTGAAGCAGCGGCCGCAGCCGATGCACTTCTTCTGATTGAGTTCGACGACGAAAAGCGGCGTCCAGACCGCGCCGCCGCGGGTGATGCCGGTAATCGGATCCATGGATTTCTCCGTCAGGCATAGTCATGTGGGCCAAATCGGTGCGCACGGCGCACCTTCCTGCTACGCGCCGGCCGGCTCCTTCGTCGCCGCCACGTATCGGGCATTGGCCTCGGCCCAGGCGCGGCAGGCCTCGTACGTGGCCTGGGCAATGGCCGGAATCTCCTCGTAGGCGGAGGGCAGGCGATCCTCCACCAGATCATGCATCCGCGACGCATGCTCGGAGGCGATGCGCTTGAGACGCCTCGTCTCCTTCTCCAATTCCTTCAATTCCAATTCGCTCATATTCCACCTCATAGGGCGCGCCGAGCGCGCCGCCCAATGGCGGGCACGGCCCGCAAGCCTACAGCCCTGCCACTTCGGAATACTTGCCGACGATCTCCAGCGCCACGGAAAGGATCTTGTCGGCCTCGTCCTTCATCTTCGACAGGCTGTCGAAACCGAAGCGGTGCACGTCGCGCACGGTGCGGTCCATCACCACCAGCTTGCCGACGGTGATCAGCGCGCGGCCGAAGCCCTCGTGGGTGATGTTGATCATCGGCACCGCCATCAGGCCGCACTCCTTCTCGACCATGGCGGCGATGGCGTTGTAGAACGCCTTCACCCGCGACAGGGTAACGTCGTCCGGGTCGCCGATGACCGGGATCTCGCGCCGCTGCTCCTTGGTCAGTACGTACGGCGCGAGAATGCGCTCCGTCGGCCAGCCGTCGTAGGTACCGTAGCTGTCCAGGGCGCGCATCTGCTTCACCATCTCCTTGATGAAGTCGGTCTGCAGCAGGGGATCGGCGGGGGTGGCGAGGGCAGTGCTCATGGGGTCTCCCTGTCAATAAACGGATGGATCGGATGCGGCCGAGGGGACGCGGTCCGGCGCAAGACCACCGCCACCGCCTGCGCCGCACACGCCCGGCGCGCCACCATGCGGGGTGCATGGCGCGCCTGCCGGCGCCGCGACAGCGCGCGGGAGGCGGCCAGCCCCGGCAGCAGGCCGCCGGCGGCGCCCAGCATGGGCCACAGATCGCCGGAGCCCAGCGCGGCGGCGATCAACGCCCCCGCCAGCAGGCCGGCGAGCGGCGGCAGGTAGGCCGCCAGTGCGGAACTGAGCAGCGCGTCGTCGGCCACACCCAGGGTCACCTCGTCGCCTGCGCGCGCGGCAAGCTCGTTGGCTACCCGCAGCAGCCGCGCGCGCTGGGGCAGCAGTTTGCCGAGCTTGGAGACACCGCAGCCGCCCTGTACGCCGCAGGCGCTGCAGCCGCCCGAGGGCGCCGCCTCCACCAGCGCGTAGCCGGGTTCGGTAGCCACCACGCGGGCGCGCTGTTCGATCATTCCTGCCAACCCTCCGCGTCCATGGCGGCGAAGCGGCTCTCGTCCCGCGGCTTGCCGCGGGCCAGGGCCTTCGCCAGCCAACCCAGCGGGCCGGCGCGCAGTTCCTCCTGCAGCACGCCGATCAGCGCCTCGATCGAGGTACCTTCGGCGACCTTGATCGGCTGTATGCCTTTGCCGAGCAACTGCTGCACCGCCGAGGCGCCCACCGCCTGGCAGTAGACTGCGCCGCAGCCCGCGAGCAGGTCGATCTTGGCGGCGAGCTTGCCCTCGTGGCCATCCATGGCGGTGTCGATGAACTGCGCCACCTCCAGCAGCGTGCTTGCGTCGGGGTCGATGGCGTAGATGGCGAAGGCGCTGGCGGCGCCGAAATGCTGATCCACCACCTGGCGGTCGCTGCTGGCGAAGGCCACGCGCAGGCTCATGCTTGCCGCCTCAGTGCGGCTTTCCACCAGCCGCAGGCGGCGCATCGTCTGCGGTGACGACGTCCTTTCCGGCGTAGCGGGAGCGGAAAGGCGGGATCTCGTGCTGTCCATGGTGTTCCAGTACCAGGTTGGCCAGATCGAACAGGGTCTGCCGCGTGCCGCGGTAGCCCACCCAGGTCTTCTGATAGCCGCCGATGAGGTCGTACTGCGGGAAGCCGGCGCGCAGGATGGGCAGTCCAAGGCGGCGCGCGCTGGGCACGGCGTGGGAGCTGCCGATCACCACCTGCGCTCGGCGGGCGCCGGCGGCCCGCTCCAGATCCTCCAAGTCGCCCACCTGCACCTCCGGCGCCGCCACCTCCTGCAGCAACGGGGAGCGCACCGGCGCCACCGCCGCTACCGTCTCGCCCCCCATGCCCCGCACCAGGTGGCTGAGTCCGTAGAGCAGATCGGGATCGGCGGCGATCGCGACGCGGGCGAAGCCGAACATGAAATGGGTATCCACCATTGCGTCCTGCAACTGGGCGCGCTGGCGCTCGATCTTCTCCGGCACCGGCATATCGGCGATCTGCGCCAGCGCTGCGATGAAGGCATCGACCGCATCGAGGCCCATGAGGGAGTCGAAGCGGTAGTCCGGCACGCCGCTGCGCTCCCGCAGCAGGTCGGCGGCGGCGGCGAGCGAGCGGCCGATCACCAAGGTGGCGCGCGCCTCGCCCAGGGTGGCGACCTCGGAGACCGGCGTGCCGCCGATGGTGAGCGGGCTGAAGTCCTCCGGCGTGAGATGGCCGTCGAGCGAATCGGCAATGTCCGGCACCACCACCGGCCGCAGGCCGAAGGCCTCGATCAGTTCCTTCGCGTGCTCGATGTCGCCGGGCGTGAGCAGGGAGCCGGCGAGCACGTTCACCTGCTTGTGGCGGCGCCCGGCGCGGCCCGTGTCGGCCGGCACCAGCACGTCGATCATGGCGCGCAGCGCGGCCGCGTAGCCGCTTTCCAGGCAGCCTGTGTAATCGGGCGTGGTTACCGGCACCACCGGAATGGCGTCGAACTCGGGATGCTTGCCACGGAACTCCCGCACCAGGCGCAGGATATCTGTGCCCTGGGTCTCGGAAAGACCCGTGGTCGGCAGTCCGACCAGCGCCGGTCTGCTCTTGCCGCAGAGGGTGGCCAGTCCTTCGATGACGTTGTCGTCGGCGCTCATGACCGTGCTGAGCTGGTCCATGGCCGTGCTCTGGAGCGGGATCGGCTCGCGGAAATGGCGCACGAAGAACACTTTGGCGAAGGCGGTGCAGCCCTGGGAGCCGTGCAGCATGGGAATGGCGCGGCGGATGCCGAGGAAGGCGAGCGCCGCCCCCACCGGCGCGCTGGCCTTGAGCGGGCTGACGGAAAGGGCCTTGCTGCGCTTGAGGATCTCGGCCATGTCAGTGCGAACCCGTTTCCGCGACGGAGTCGCGCGCGACGCTTCCCTCTCCCTCTGGGAGAGGGATTGAGGGTGAGGGCAAAGTCCTTGGAGCGTGCTCATGCCGCGCCCCTCACCCCTGCCCTCTCCCCGCTCGCGGGGAGGGAGCGAATCTTCCTCGCCGTCCTCCCCCGCCTCGATGCTGTCCAGCTCCGGTTCGAGCGGAGTCAATGTCGGCTGGGTCGCCGCCCAGGGTGCGGGCTTGCGCAGCGCCTGCCATACCGGGCTCTCGATGGTGAGCGCGAGCTGGCGCACCAGCTCCAGCATGCCGTCGTAGGCGGCGTAGCCGAACTCGCGCTCCTGGTTGATGTCCAGGAAGGGAATGCGCGCCTTGAGGGCGGTGTAGAGGTTGCGCCCGCCGGCGATGAGGATGTCGGCGCGGTATTCCTTCACCGTGTTGAGCAGCGCGCGGGCCGAGCCGTCGTCGATCATCTTGGCGTCCGGCCCCATCAGTTCGCGGATGCGCGCCTTGTCCTCCTCGGTGGATTTCTTGGTGCCGGTGGCCACCACCACCATGCCCAGATCCTGCAGCGCGGAGACCACCGACCAGGACTTGACGCCGCCGGTGTAGAGCAGCACACGTTTGCCATTCAGGCGCGCTCTCCAGGGCTCCAGCAGCGCCCGGATGCGCGCCTCCTCGCGGGCGATCAGGGCTTCGGTTCGTGCGGCGAGGTCCGCGTCGCCGAGCAGCCGCGCGAAATCCCGCAGCGCCTGCGAGGTGTCGCCGATGCCGTAGAAGCTGCCCTCGAACCAGGGCGTGCCATAGCGCGATTCCAGCTTGCGCGCCACGTTGAGCATCGCCTTCGAGCACACCATCATGTTCACCTTCGCCCGGTGCATGGTCTGCACCTCGCGGAAGCGCGCGTCGCCGGAGAGCGAACAGAGAATGCGCAGCCCCAGTTCGTCGAACAATGGAGCGACATGCCAGAACTCGCCGGCGATGTTGTACTCGGCGATCAGGTTCACGTCATGCACCGTGATGCCGCGCCGCGCCGCGTCTTCCACCGCCGCGGGCGGCAGCGGATCGGGCTCGCGGGTGCCGACCACGTACTTCACCATCGTCTCGCCGGCAATGCGGTTGCCCAGGTTCTTCGTGCCGTAGAAGCCCGCCGCGTCCACCGGCACCACCGGAACACCCCAGCGCGCTTCGGCCGCCTTGCACACCGCCTCGATGTCGTCGCCGGTGAGCGCCGGCACGCAGGTGTTGTAGACGAATACCGCCGCCGGGGAATAGGACGCGATGGCCTGCCTGATGGAATGGAACAGCCGCTTCTCGCCGCGGCCCATGATCACGTCCTGCTCGGTGAGGTCCGTGGTCATGCCGATGCGATAGAGCGTCGGCCCCGAGGAGCGGGTGCCGCGGTTGTCCCAGGAACTGCCGGCGCACGCAATGGGGCCGTGGACGATGTGGGCGACGTCGGCGATCGGCAGCAGCGCGATCTGCGCCCCGTCGAAGGCGCAGCCTCCGGCCGAGGCACCCGGCTTGGGCCGCGAGCAGCCGGACTTGGCCTTGGCGTTGTGGGCGCAGGCAGGCTCGTTGAGCAGCGCGGCGATGTCGGAGGACTTTAGCGACATGAGGGATTGGCGGGGCGGGTTGGGCGCATGCCTACTCCTCAGCAAGCGATGTGCCACTGCTAACGCACTGTTTCTACGACAATTGTCCCGAGAAGGTGATGTCGGGAATGCGACAATGCGGCGCGCGAGGAAACTTGGCGACAATCAGAAGCAGCGGATCGGCCGTTGCCATCTTCCCCGACTCCAGAACATGGATTCCGGATCTTCCTGCCGCCAAGGCCATCGCCCGGCCTCGCGAAGCCTCGAAGTCATCGGTTCAGGACGATTTCGGAATCGCAGACAGGGCTTCAGGCACAGCCTGCTATACTCGTATAGCAATTCGCTTCATAAGGAGGAACACCATGCTTGCAATTCGCCTGCCCGAGGAAATCGAGAAGCGCCTGAACGCGCTGGCCAACGAGACGGGGCGCACCAAGACCGCGCTCGCGCGCGAAGCCATCCTCGAATACATAGACGATCTGGAGGACTACTACCTCGCCGAGGCCCGGGCGCGGAAAAACCGCAAGACGATCCCGCTGGCAGACGTGGAGCGAGAACTTGGCCTATGAGATCGAGTTCGATCCCGATGCGGTGAAGGATCTCAAGAAGCTGGATCGCCCCATTCAGCAGCGGCTGGTCGGCTTCCTGAGGCAACGCGTGGCCACGCTCGACAATCCACGGGATCTCGGCGAGCCGCTCGCCGGCGCGAGGCTCGGCAGCTATTGGAAGTACCGCGTCGGCGATTGGCGGATCATCTGCGACATTCAAGACCGGCGCATCGTGGTCCGCGTGTTGCGGATCGGCACCCGCCGCGAGGTTTATCGGTGAGCGGCGACTTGGCTCACGATGCTCAAGGTCGAAGCGAAACGTCGGTCATGGCTGAGCGGAAATGCGCTGGTTCAGGCTGCGGCAGGAGCCCCTTTCGCCCCCGATGGCAGGCGATGCGAGTTCCCGCCATAATGCGTGCCGGCATGACGGCGCTGGAGGCAGTGCGATCCGGGCCCCATCGGCCGGAGTCTTCCTGGCCGGCAACGACGGCGACCATGCTCCGTTTCTGCGGTCATCATGCCTTCCGAATTCCCTGCCAGGATGGAGAACGTCCTCTATGACTTTCCAGATCCATGACCGCGCGCACCACGATGCGGTATGCGAGAAGTGCGTTTTCGACACCGACCTGCACCATTTCGAAGAGGACGTCGTGGCGGTTTCGCGGCAGCACCTGGTGCTGGTGGATCTCTGGGCCGACTGGTGCGGTCCCTGCCACCATCTGGCACCGGTACTGGCGCGGGTCGTTGCGGACTATGGCGGCCGCGTCCGCCTCGCCAAGGTGGAAGTGGACGAGGGCGACAACATGAAGATTGCCGGCCGCAATGGCGCGAGGGGCTTCCCGACGGTGCTGCTGTACAAGGATGGCGAGGTGGTGGACCGTTTCCACGGCACGAAGCCCGAGCATTTCGTGCGCGAGTTCATCGACCGGCATATCGAAGCCTGAGCCCGGTACACCGGCGCGGCGCTGCTCGAAACGGCGACCGGGTCCACCGCGCACTCGACTCGCGCGAGACCACGAACAGGAATCAGAAGATGATCTACACAGGTAGCTGCCACTGCGGTCGCACCGCCTTCGAAGTCGAGGGCGAGCTCACCGGCGTCATGGACTGCAACTGCTCGATCTGCTCGCGCAAGGGATCACTGCTGTGGTTCGTGCCGCGGGACAAGCTGCGCCTGCTGACGCCGGAGGAGAGCCTCGCCACGTACACCTTCAACAGCGACGTGAGCCGGCGGCCCATCGCCGCAGGGGAGGAATTGCTCGACGACTACCGGATCACCGGCGACGTACCGCTACTGCCCTGCAACTGCGGCTCCTCCCGCTGCCGGGGCTATCTAAATCGGCCGTCCGAGCCGGCACCCGCTCAAACACAGTAGGGTGCGTCGAGCCAGACCCTGAGGATTTCCGCGTCCCGCGTCGGCAGGTAGTTGTAGCCCGCCGCCAGATCCTGACCGACGTGCGCCGCGACGCTGCGGCTCACGCCGTTGTTGGTCACGAGGTGGAAGTACCAGGCGAAGGGATAGCCGGCGTAGCGGTCGTAGATGTGCAGCGCCGCGCCGAGGTCCGCGCCGATCTTGTCGCCCATGTCCGGCGGGGCGCTGCGCTTGCGCGGGGCGGGGATGGGTTTGGCCGTGAGGCGCTCCTGCTTGAAGCGGTCAAGGTGCTCCGCCAGCGCAAGCACCCATTCGTCGCTGAAGTGGGCGGCATGGCGTGCACTGCTCGTGTCCCATTCGTCGAGGAAGCGCACCACCGGCGGCGGCAGCGGCGACTGGCCCTGCATGCGGCCGAGGAAGGAGTTGATGTCGGCCAGACGGCGCAGGGCGTAGCGCGCGGGCGCGACCGGCTGCGGATCGATGCGAGCGGAATGCTCCGGCTCCAGCAACTGGCCGAGGTCGTCGGGCGGGAAGTCAGCGTCCAGGAGGCGGCGGTCGGCCACTTCCTCCAGTTCCTCGACCTCCAGTTGCAGGAACTCGGCGGCGCGCTTGCCGTAGGCGGCGACGAAGTAGTGAGTGCGGCCGACGAAGCGTGTGGCAAGCAGGCCCGCATCGCCGAAACGCTCCGCGAAACGCAGCGCATCGGCGCCGCAGGTCTGCCAAGCCTGCTCGGCCCAGCGCTGCAAGTCCGGCGACACGCGCTCGCCACTCCCGGTGATGACACCACCCGGCCGGTACCAGCCGCCGCGGGTGAGCGCAAGGCGGAAATCGAAGCCCGGCCACATTTCCCCGATCGCGGCCAGCAGCGCACCATGGTGCGGCCGCGGCGGCGTGGCGGCACAGACGCGGGAAAGCTCCGCGACGGTCAGCGGCGAATCTGCAATGGCGCTGCACATGTTCTTGTCCTGACCTCCCCTGTAGATCCGGCCCTATGTCGGCTCCACCCTTCGGGCTTGAGCCGACCCACGCCTGGCCTCCCTGCCCGGCCTGTAGGGTGCGCCGTGCGCACCGTTACGGCCACATCGGTGCGCACGGCGCACCCTACGTGCTGGCGAGCACCAGGCCGCTGGCCTGCTCCGGCTCGGTGGTGAACTTGACGCAGTGCTCCCCCGCGTCCACCAGATAGACGTTGAAGCCGGTGCGCTCCGCCACCGGTGCGAGGCGAGCCGGCACGTCTTCGTCCAAGCACAGCGTGAAGTGCAGCCCGGGATGGGCGGCGCGCAGCGCGGCGATGGCCGCCTCGTCCAGCCCTTGCTCCTCCAGGGCGTCGGCGAGCTTCTCGATCAGCGCCGGGTCGATCACGTCTCGGCGTCGTCCACGAAGCGTTCCAGGGATGCGGGCGTCACTCCCATGACCTTGGCAAGCCAAGGCGGCGGTGCCTCCATGGTGAGCTGCAGCCGCGCCAGCGCCGCGGCGGCGGGCCCGCCCTCCGGCAGCTTCACCGGATGCACGCCGGCGCGCACCACCTTGGCCGCCGCCGGTCCGCCGATGGACTGGACGTAGACCAGTTGGCAGTCGCGGATCAGCTCGGCGCGGGCGACGTTGCGGTCTTCGGCGGAATCGGTGTTGAGCGTCGAGCGCAGGTCGATCAGGCGCGCGTCGCTGCGCGACACCTGATAGACGAGAAAGCGGGCGCAGGAGCCGAAATGACCATCCAGCATTTCGCCGTTGTTGGAGGCCACCGCGACCCGCAGGGAACCGGGCATGTCGCCCTCGGCATAGGGCAGCGGCTGCGGCACGTCTTCCGCCGCAAGGCCCTCGCCCCACAGATAGCGCACGGCCGTCTTGATCTGCTCGCGCTCGAAATCCGGCTCGATGATCTCGTCGCCCTGCAGCAGCGCCTTCATGTCGGCCACGGTGACCAGAGCCAGCTTTTCCTCGCTCAGGGGAACGCCATACTTGCCGGCCAGGGCGGCAACGAAGGCGCGAACATCCACGCCCGGCATGGCGCGCGCCGCCATGCCGATGCGCAGCGCGGTTTCCCTTGTCATGGCCTGGGGTTCGGACATCGGCTCGTCCTCGAACGGCTCAGACCGCCAGCGGCACGATGCAGGCCTCGCCCGCCGGGCAGGCCACCAGGCACTGCGGCTCGTCGAACTCGCCTTCGCACTCGTTACAGGTCGTCTTGTCGATCTTGTAGATGCCGCCCTTGTCGGTGATGGATTTGGTGGGGCACACCGGCTTGCAGTCGCCGCAGGAGGTGCACTCCGCCATGATGATCTTCATTGCCATGATGGTTTCCTTTCCTGAAAAATCCTTACTCGGGGGCGTCGAGGCGCTTGGCCCGCAGCGAGACCGGCAGCCGCTCGGGCTGGGCCATGGGCTCGATGTAGTAGCTGCCGCCGTTGTTGAGCCTGAGCTCGCCGCCCCACTTCTCCGGCGTCTCGAACTCCATGGAGACGATGCTGTCTTCCAGATCGCGCTTGGGCAGGTAGAACACCAGCCCGCCTTCCTTGCCGCGCCGGATCATGATGTTGGCCATACGTTCCCCCCGCTATGGTGCGCACGGCGCACCCTGCCGTTCACCCGCAAGGTGCGCCGTGCGCACCGTTACCGAACGAGGTCGTAGTTATAGTCCGTGGTCCCCATGCCGCGGGTGTCGTCGTCCAACCGCTCCAGCACCGCATTCACCAGGGTGGTGAGGATGTACATGGCGCCCTCGTAACCCAGGGTCGTCATGCGGTGCAGGTGGTGGCGGTCGAAGATCGGGAAGCCGAGGCGGATCAGCGGCACCTCGAACTCCTTGCCCTTGTGCAGCGTATCGCGCTGGATGTACTTGCCGTAGGAATTCCCGATCAGGAAGTCCGGCTTGTCGGTGAACACCAGCGAGCGCAGGTGCCACAGGTCGTAGCCGGCATACACCTTGGCCTTGGCACCGTAGGGCGAGGTGGCGAGCAGCTTCTCCATCGACTTCTGCCACTTCTTGCCGCCGTTGTGCGCCAGAACGTGGGTCGGCTCGGCACCGAGTTCCATCAGGAACTGGCTCATGCCCATGACGAAGTCCGGGTCGCCGTAGAGCGCGAATCTCTTGCCGTGGAGCCAGGCGTGGGAGTCGGTCATCATGTCCACCAGCCGGCCCCGCTCCTTGGTCAGCGATGCAGGGATCGGCTTGCCGGTGACTTCCGACACCTTCATCAGGAACTCGTCGGTCCACTCCAGACCCATCGGGATGTTGAGCTTCGGGATCTCGTGGTGCCAGGTGTTCTCGACGTACTTCTTGGTCTTTTCCAGTTGCATCGGCTGCAGCAGGAAGGTGGTGATGGCGTTGGGCGCGTCCTTCACCTCGTCCTGGGTGGTGCCGCCGGAGTACATGCGGTAACTGCCGTCGGCCGGGGTGTCGAGCACTTCCGACGGGTCGCACAGCAGGCTGTACTCGACGCCCATCTCGGTGCAGCATGCGCCGCATCACGCGGTAGTTGCCGAGGTAGGTTTCGAAGCCGGGAACGATGTTGATCTTGCCGTTCTTGCCCGGCGCCTTGTCGTCCATGGTGTTGAGGGTGAAGTAGCGCGCGATGCCCTCGAACATGTTGTCCCAGCCGGTGGTGTGGGAACCGACGAAGCTCGGCGTATGGGCGAAGGGCACCGGGAAGTCCTGGGCGATGTGCCCGGCCTTCTTGGTGTTGTTGATGAAGGCGTTGAGGTCGTCGCCGATCACCTCCGCCATGCAGGTCGTGGACACCGCGATCATGTCCGGCTTGTAGAGCGCCTTGGCGTTCTCCAGGCCGTCGAACATGTTCTTCTGGCCGCCGAACACCGCTGCATCCTCGGTCATGGAATCCGAGACGCAGGCGATCGGCTCCTTGAAGTGGCGGTTGAAGTAGGTGCGGAAGTAGGCCACGCAGCCCTGCGAGCCATGCACGTAGGGCAGAGGTCTTGTCGAAGCCCAGCGCGCACAGAACAGCGCCCAGGGGCTGGCAGGCCTTGGCCGGGTTGATGGTGAGGGCCTCGCGCTTGAAGTTGATCTCCTGGTACTCGAGCGTAGTGGTCCAGGCAAAGGTCTCGTCAATCTGGGGTTGCGGGGTGCGCTCCTCGAACAGATCCTGCTTGGCCGAGATCGAGGCCTTGTAGTCCTCGTCGCGGAACAGCGGAAAGCTCGGCTTGATGTTGTCGACTGCCTGACTCATTTCGTTCTCCTCAAGCCCCTGCCGCTCATGCGCGGACAGCGGGCGTCAAGTTGGGAATTCCTTTGTGGTGCGCACGGCGCACCCTACGAGAAAGTCAGGGCGTAGGGCGCGCCGCGCGCGCCGTCACGCAGCCTGCTTCAACTCCTCCGGGGCCTTCTTTTCCCAGGGCGGAGTGATCTTGTTCCAGCAGGGGTTGTTCACCGTCATGTCCATGTCGCGGGCGAAGATGGCGAAGCCGTCGTAGCCGTGATACGGACCGGAGTAGTCCCAGGAGTGCATCTGGCGGAAGGGAACGCCCATCTTCTGATAGATGTACTTTTCCTTGATGCCGGAGCCCACCAGGTCGGGCTTGATGCGCTTGACGAACTCCTCCAGCTCGAAGCCGGTGACGTCGTCATAGAGCAGCGTGGCCTCCCCCATCTCCTTGATGGTGCGGTCGTAGTCGTCGTTGTGGGCGAACTCGTAGCCGGTGCCCACCACTTCCATGCCCAGATCCTCGTAGGCGCCGATGATGTGGCGCGGACGCAGGCCCCCGACGTAGAGCATCACTTTCTTGCCCTGCAGGCGCGGCTTGTACTTGGCGATCACCGCCTCGTACTCGGCGCGGTACTTCTCGATCACGCGTTCGGCGCCCCTCCTTGATGCTGTCGTCGAACTGCGCTGCAATGGCGCGCAGGCTCTCGGCGATCTTGGTGGGGCCGAAGAAGTTGTACTCGATCCAGGGGATGTTGTACTTCTCCTCCATGTGGCGCGAGATGTAGTTCATCGAGCGATAGCAGTGGATCAGGTTGAGCTTGACCTTGGGGGAAAGCTCCATCTCGGCGAGCGAGCCGTCGCCCGACCACTGGGCCACCACGCGCAGGCCCATCTCCTCGAGCAGGATGCGGGACGACCAGGCATCGCCGCCGATGTTGTAGTCACCGATAATCGCCACGTCATAGGGCGTGCTCTCGAAGGGCTTGCCGTCGCGGTTGCCGAGCACCCAGTCGCGGATGGCGTCGTTGGCGATGTGGTGGCCGAGCGACTGGGAGACGCCGCGGAAGCCCTCGCAGCGCACCGGCACTACCACCTTGTTGATCTCGGCGGCGGACTTCTTCGAAACCGCTTCGATGTCGTCGCCGATGAGGCCGATCGGACACTCCGACTGCACCGTGATCCCCTTGTTGAGGGGGAACAACTGCTCGATCTCGCCGATGATCTTGGCCAGCTTCTTGTCCCCGCCGAAGACGATGTCCTTCTCCTGGAAGTCCGAGGTGAAGTTCAATTCGGAGAAGGTGTTCACGCCGGTGAAGCCGACGTAGTAGTTGCGGCGGCCGGCGCGCGAATACTGGCCGCAGCCGACCGGACCGTGGGAGATATGCACCATGTCCTTGATCGGTCCCCACACCACGCCTCTCGATCCGGCGTAGGCGCAACCGCGCACCGTCATTACGCCGGGCAGCGACTTGCGGTTGGAGGTGATGCACTTCTTCGACTGCTCGATGCTGGGATCATTGACCGCAAGGTGCTTGGCGCGGTCCTTCTTCGCCTTCTCGGGATAGACATCGAGGACCTCCTGGATGAGGGCCTCGGTTTCGTTGCGGGTCAGTGCAGCCATGCTTCTCTCCTTTCACGCCACCACTCATGCGTGGCGGCCGGTGACAGGTTGATCGATGCCCGCTCCGCCACCCCCTCCGCTGCGGAGAGGGGATGCCTGGGCTCGGGGAGAGCCTGGTGACGCCTTACGCCGTCGCGCAGCTTCCGACTTCTTCCGCCGCCTTCTTGCCGATGATCGACTGGTCTTCCTGCTCCATGATGCCGAACTCCATCAGCAGTTCTTCCAGTTCATCCATCGTGATCGGGGTCGGCACCACGAACTTCTTGTTGTGGATGATCTTCTGCGCCAGGGCGCGGTACTCGTCGGCCTGCTTCGCCTTCGGGTCGTACTCGATCACCGTCATGCGGCGGATCTCGGCGTGCTGCACCGCGTTGTCGCGCGGCACGAAGTGGATCATCTGCGTGCCCAGCTTGGCCGCCAGCGCCATGACCAGCTCGTCCTCGCGGTCGGTGTTGCGCGAATTGCAGATCAGTCCGGCGAGGCGCACGCCGCCGGAGTTGGCGTACTTGACGATGCCCTTGCAGATGTTGTTGGCGGCATACATCGCCATCATCTCGCCGGAGCAGACGATGTAGATCTCCTGTGCCTTGTTCTCGCGGATTGGCATGGCGAAGCCGCCGCACACCACGTCGCCAAGCACGTCGTAGAACACGAAGTCCAAGTCCTCGTCGTAGGCGCCCTCCTCCTCGAGGAAGTTGATGGCGGTGATGACGCCGCGGCCGGCGCAGCCCACCCCTGGCTCCGGTCCGCCGGACTCGACGCACTTGACACCGCCATAGCCCACCGCCATGACGTCTTCGAGCTCCAGGTCCTCGACGCTGCCGGCTTCGGCGGCAAGCTGCATCACCGCGTTCTGGGCCTTGGAGTGCAGGATCAGGCGGGTCGAATCGGCCTTCGGGTCACAGCCGACGATCATCACCTTCTTGCCCGCTTCGGCGAGGGCGGCGACGAGGTTTTGGGTAGTGGTAGACTTTCCGATACCACCCTTGCCGTAAATTGCGCATTGACGCAGAGCCATGGTGCGATCTCCTTCATGTCGTGGAACCAGCCAGCATTCATTTGCTTGCGAGCCCCTCTCCGCAATCACCGTGCCAGTCCGTCCGCCACTGGTAAGGGACTGATGCAACTAACCTTTGCTGGCTGCTCGGAGGCGGCGCGGCGGTGGCGGATGCGACAATGGGCCCGGACTTTGTAGGGTGAATGACAAAGCCACCGCCGCCGAGGGCGGCCCCAACCTGTCGCGCCAGGTCTGCCTGCCGATCAACCGCTGCAATCTGCCGGCCCGCATACTGGGCAGTCTGACTTTCCAGCGTCATCCTTCGCCGCTGGCCCTTGACGGTGTGACGGAGCTGCACCGCGAGCTGTTCCCCGCGCTGGATGCGATAGCAGATCCGAATCTGCGGGCCAGGCACTTCCAGGACTACATGACGGTGCACTTCCGCCTGCAACATCTGGACGAAGCCGGCCTCGATCCCGCGGCGCCGCGCCACCGCGGCAGGGCCAACTACCTGCGCCTGCTGCGCGGCTGGGCGTTCGACGCCGACAGCCGCGAAGGGGCGGTGCTCAAGGGCTGGGTGGAATCGCGCTTCGGCCTGCTGCCGCGCTTTCACCGCGAGCCGCTGCGGGACTTCAGCGGCCGCGGCTATCGCACCTATCTGGAGGAACGCGCCGCGGGTCTCTACGCCACCAACGCCCTGGAGGCCCAGATCGATCTGCTCTACACCTATTGCCAGTACGAGCTGGGGCGCAGCCTGCCCGGCTCGACGCACGTTCGGCTGTTCCGCGGCACCAACCGGCTGTCGCAGCACGAAGTCCTGTCGCCTGCCGACGACCCCGCTCCGGTACTACTGCTCAACAGCCTGAATTCCTTCTCCGCATCGCGCGAACGCGCCGGGGAGTTCGGCGACCACGTCGCCGCAGTGGCGGTGCCGCTGCCGAAAGTCCTCTTTTACCCGCGCCTGCTGCCGGGAGTGCTAAGCGGCGAGGACGAGTACATCGTGATCGGCGGGCTGTATCAGTTGGAGTCGGTCTCGGTGTAGGGTCGATGCGAACCTGCGCTGCACGCCGGATGCGACGCCGGCAATCGCCGCCCCTCGCAGCGTGCGCTGCGCGCACCGAACCACATACGGTGCGCACGGCGCACGCTACAGTCGGGACCCGCGCTTTGTCGCGAACGCGACATCGCCTGCCGGCCCCCGCCGACCAACCGCAAGCCCGCGTGGAATCTGGCTGGCGCCACTCGCGAACGCCACGGCTCGAATCTTGCTGAGTCATGGGAATTTCCCTGGGAGAGCCGCATGGATTCGACAGTGCTGCAGGAGATCACCGACGCGATCCGCGACGGCCGCGCCGTGCCCTATCTCGGGCCGGGCGCCCTGTCCGAAGTGCGTCACACCGAGACCGGGGCGCCGCTGCCCGCCACCAGCGACGAGCTGATCCTGGCGCTGAACAACGGCCGGCCGATGGCGCCCAAGCTCATGTATGAGTTCGCCCGGGCGGCGATGCACGTGGAACTGAAGCGCGGCCGCGCCCAGGTGACCAAGTTCCTCACCGCCACCTACGGCGCCGATCACTGGACGCGCTCGCCGTTCCACGCCTGGCTGCGCAAGCTCAATCCCGGCTATGTCATCGACATCAACCGCGACACCCAGCTGCAGCGGCTCTATGCCGCCACGCCCCACACTCTGGTGGTCGGAGTGGCTCGACTCGGCGGCAGCCAATTCCGCTACAAGCTCTGGCGCCACGACGGTGAGGGCTACGCCGCAGCAACCGAGGAGCAGATCGACCCCGCCGCGCCGGTCCTGTTCAAGCCCCACGGGACGCCGCTGCCGCAGCCCAACTACATCGCGTCCGACGCCGACTACGTGGACTACATCACCGAGCTGATGGGCGGCTTCGCCATTCCCGGCTTCCTCAAGCAGCGCCGGCGCGGCATGAACTATGTGCTGCTGGGCATGCGGCTCAACCGCGACACCGAGCGCATGGTGCTCTCCGACATGACCTATGGCCGAGGCCAGCCGGCGGGCTGGGCCGTAATACGCCAGCCCAGCGACAAGGAAAGACGCTTCTGCGAGCGGTTGGGCCTGGCAGTGGTGGAAGCCAGCCTCTCCGATCTGCTGGAACCCACCGCGGTTGCCGCCTGATTCCGGCGGCCCCCCAGCGCGCGCCGAGCTAGAAACTCGCGCGCTGCATCCGGGGCGCGAGGCGCAGCAGCGCCTTCGCCTGATGCTCGCAGGCGGCGGCCACGTCGGGATCGAGATCCCGCAGCCAGCGCCGAGGCAGGCCGCCCTGCCCGTAGAGCGCCCCGGCGATCATGCCCGCGATCGCTCCCGTGGTGTCGGCATCGCCGCCCCGGTTCACCACGTTGACCAGACAGGATTCGAAGCTGCTGGTGTCGAACAGCGCCTGCAGCACTGCGCGCAGGGTGTCCACGACGTAGCCGCCCGGGTTGTTGACGCGGCGGCCGAGGACGGCGAACTGAGGATGGGACGCCGCCAGCGGCTCCACCGTCGCCGCCAGCAGTTCGCGCAGGCTCGCCCCCAGCAGCGCGCGCTGCACCATGTCGATGACGCATTCGGTGGCGGCGTCGGACAGCGGGTTGTGATGGGTGACATGGGCCTGGGCCCGGCTTGCCGCGCGCACTGCGGCCGGCGCATCGCCCAGGGTCGCCAGGGCCACCGGCAGGCAGCGCATGCAGGCGCCGTTGCCGGCATCCTGATCGCCGGGCGGCACCTGCGGTACACCGCTCGCGCGCCAATGCAGGATGCCGCGCCGCACCGTGTTGCCGATATCCACCGGCTTGGCGCGCATCCATCGGTCGAAGGACTGCGCCACAGCCTGCGGCGCTACCCGGCCATGTTCCAGGATGGCATCGCCCAGGGCCAGGGCCATGGTGGTGTCGTCGGTCACCTGGCCGCGCTTCAGGCGCAGCCAGCCGCCGCCGCGCAGTTGATCGTGGACGCCATACTGGTGGACGATCTCCCGCGGCGTCATGAATTCCACCGTGGCGCCCAGCGCGTCGCCGAGCGCCAGCCCGAGGTAGGCCGCCACCGCCCGCGACTCGATGCCGAGGGAATCGGGCAGCGCCGGGCCCATCGTCAGCCTTCCGGGCCGAAGCAGAGGTCGTAGTCCTTGCACACCTCGCACGATGGCGCGCGACAGACGTAGATGCCTTCCTCCAGGCACAGTTGCCTGTAGAGGAACTTCTTCCACTTCATGTCGCGCGTATTCTTCGCTGCCAGGCCCGGAAAATTGTGATTCATGAGGCGCGACAGGTCGGCCCGCGACCACAGCCCCAGATCCTCCCACAGGTGGTTGCCGCCCATGCAGCCGGCGGCCAGGATCAGCGCCATGTCGGCCGTCGTTGCACTGGCCTGCCCACCAGCGGGACCATGGCGCAGCAGCAGGGCGACTAGGTCCTCGCGCTCCGGCAGCCGCTCCGCATCGGCGCCCGGCTGGTCGAGGATCCATGGCAGTCGCGGAAAATGACGCCACAGCAGGGCGTGGAAAGAATCCGGCGCGAGCCCCAGATCGCAGGGCAGCGCACCCTGGCCGACCGCCCGGCTGGCCAGCATCTTCGCCAGCAGGTCCTCGTTCACGCCGCCGTCCGTGGCATGTGCCATGATGCGGGCATGGATGAAGGCGCGCGCCAGGGGCGGCCGCCGCAGGGGGGCAAGCATCTGCGCCTCAGTATTCCACCAGGATGTCTTCGTCGCGGATCAGCATCTGGCACGAAAGGCGCCACGAGGTCGGGATGTCGTCCACGTCCATCTTGTCGATCTCGGTCTGGGTGATCTTCTTCAGATCCTTGAGCACATTGCGCTCCTTGTCGGTGAGCGGACCGCCCATGCGCCCCTTCCTGGAGACGGTGGATACCTTGACCAGGCAGGTGCCGCACTCGCCGTCGCCGCAACTGAAGTCGATGGGGACGTGGTGCTCCTTGGCAACCTTGAGGATGGTGTCCTTGTGGCTGCCGGCGGGGGCGTAGATGGTCTTGTCCTTGTGGATCGGGCTGCTGAAGGTGATGAGAGGCATGACGACTCCTGACGAATGAAGGCGGAACCCGTGCGTCCCGCCGGAACGATGAAACTTCTGCGCCCTAGCCCGGGCGCACGACCACCTCGCCACCCAGCACCTGGCACTGGCAGGCGAGTCGGTTGGCGCGGCCGGCCATGTTTTCCTTGAGCACCTTGTCCTCCAGCACCGAGGGCGCTGCCAGATGCTCCTGGCCCGAGACGATGCGCATCATGCAGGTGCCGCATTCGCCCTCGCGGCAGCCGTAGGTGATGCCGGCGCCGACCTTCTCCGACACTTCGATCAGGCGCGTGCCGGCGGGCACCGTGACGGTGATGCCGATGTCTTGGAACGTGACCTGGGCCTTTGGCATTTCCGTTCTCCCTATTCCTGATCGAATTGTGCCGCACGCCGCAAGTTCCGGTGCGCGCGGCGCACCCTGCGTCCATGGCGAACTCTTCCGTCGTAGGGCGCGCCGTGCGCGCCGCATAGGCTCACGCCAGCTCCGCCATGTCGATCACCCGGCGCTCCATGGCATCGGTGAGATGCAGCGCCAGGTCGCGGCCGAAGGCGCGGCAGCCGGCGAGTTCGCCCTCGGTGGGGATCAGCTTCACCTTGATCCCCTTCTGCGGTACCCGCAGCTTGAGACCGCGCAGGCGGTCCTCGATCAGCCCCACCGCTTCGCCGCTCCAACCATAGGAACCGAAAGCGGCGCCGAGCTTGCCGCGCACGTTCACCAGCGTCAGGGACGACAGCAGATCCCAGATCGGTTTCACCGCATCGCCGTTGATGGTGGGCGAGCCGAAAACCAGCCCGTCGGCCTCCTCCACCAGATCGACGAAGGGCCCCACCTCCCCGCCCTCCAGGTCGTACATCGATACGCGCACGCCGGACACGGCCTCGGCACCGTCGCGCAGCGCGAGCGCCATGCGCTCGGTGTTGCCGTAGGCGGAGATGTAGAAGATCAGCAGGGTGCGCTCGTCACTCCCGGCCTCGTTGCGCAGCAGCGGCTGCGCCAGCTGGCGATAGCGCTGCACATAGCGGGACGGCGCATCGCGCAGGATCGGTCCGTGGGCCGGCGCCAGCAGCTTCAGCTCGAGCGGCTCGATCAGCTCGAGCGCCTCCAGCACATGGCTGCGGAAAGGCCGCATGATGTGCTGGTAGTAGTAGTCGAAAGAGAAGCGGAAGTCGCCGACGCGGTCGTTGAACAGGCGCGGATCGCAGAAATGGCAACCGAATACGTCGCCCGAAAACAGCACGCCCTCCTCCTCCAGGAAGGTACACTGGGTGTCGGGCCAGTGCAGGAACGGGGTGTGCAGGAAGCGCAGCGTGCGTCCGCCGAGCGGCACCCGGTCCCCCGTATCCACCGCGCTGAAGGCGAAGGGGGCCAGAGCGTCCTTGATGATGCCCTTCAGCATCGTCTGCGCGCGGTGCGAGATGTAGAGCCGCGCCCCGGGTGCCCGCCGCAGCAGCTCCGGCAGCGCGCCGGAGTGGTCCGGCTCCAGGTGGTTGAGCACGATGGCCGTGATCTCGTCATAGCGCGCGACGGCTTCCAGACGGGCGAAGAAGGTGTCGGCGAACTCCTCCTTCACGGTGTCGATCACCGCCACGCCGTCGCTGCCGCGCACGCAGTAGGCGTTGTAGCTGGTGCCGTTGGCGGTGCGCAGGATGATGTCGAAGTTGCGCAGGCCGGGGTCCAGCGCCCCGATCCAATGCACGCCCGGCGCCAGCCGGACCGCGCCGCTGTCGGTACCAACGCTCACGGCGCGGCTGCCGGATGGGCCTGCACCCGCACCGGAATTCCGGTGAGCGAGCCTGGAGGATTGAGCGGCGCGCCGGTGTCGTCGTCGATGGCGCATTCGATCGGACAGATTTCCGCGCATTGCGGCCGGTCGTAGTCGCCCAGGCACTCGGTGCACAGATCGGCATCGATGAGGAAATGGGGCCGCGCTTCCTGGATCGCCTGGTTCGGGCAAAGCGGTTCGCAGGCCCAGCAGTTCACACACAATTCGTTGATCGACAGTGCCATGTCGGTACATCTCCCGGTCTCTTTACGCGCTCAGGCGCAGGCTTACGGCGGCCATGGCGGGCGGGGCGAGCTTGCCGGCGGCGCGCATCTCCGCGTACACCGCCGCCACCGCATCCTCGATCGGCTCCATGGCGTGCTCGCCGTTGGGCGCGATGCCGGCCGCTTCCAGCAAGCCCCAGGGCTCGAAGCCGATCTTGGAGCACAGCACTGCCTCGCAGCCTTCCAGCGCCTGGATCGTCCGGCCGAGCACCGATTCGGCGTCGCCGCAGGTATCGCCGCCGGAACAGTAGAGGTCGGTCTTGCGGTGGCCGACGAAGCGCACACCGGCTGCCGAAGCCTCGTAGATCAGAAACTCCCGGGCATGGCCGAAGTGCTGGTCGATCACGCCGCCGCCGCTGCTCGCCACCGCCACCTTCACTGCCCGTGCAGCAGCGGCCGGACGCACGGTCCGTGGCACGACCTGCACCACCTTCACCCCGTGGGAGGTGCCGGCAGAACGCCTGGCCTCGACCTCGGCGGCGATGGCCGCGCGCACCGCGGCGCGGTGCTTCATCGCCTCGGCATAGTCGAGCTCCATCGTCTCGATCTTTTCCAGCGTGAACTCGGCGCCGCGATCCTCTCCCAGCAGGCCGACGGCATCCGCCCGGCACTGGCGGCAGTGCCGCATCATGTTCATGTCGCCGGCGCAGGCGTCCTGCAGCGCCTGCAACTCGTCCTGGGTCGGGCCGCGCTGCCCCGTCAGGCCGTAGTAGGTGCCGTGTTCGGCCTCCGCGATCAGCGGCATGACGTTGTGCAGGAAGGCGCCCTTGGCCTTGACGATGCGGCTCACTTCCTTGAGGTGCGCATCGTTGATGCCCGGGATCATCACCGAATTGACCTTGACCAGGATGCCGCGCGCGGTAAGCATCTCCAGCCCCTTCTGCTGCTGCTCGATGAGGATGGCGGCCGCCTCGCGGCCGAAGACGCGCTTGTGCTTCCAGAAGATCCAGGGATAGATCTTCGCGCCCACCTCCGGGTTGACGCAGTTGATGGTGAGGGTGACGTGGTCGATGTTGTATTGCTGCAGTTCATCCACGCACTCGGGAAGGTTCAGGCCGTTGGTGGACACGCACAGCTTGATGTCCGGCGCATGCTCTGCGATCCTGCGGAAGGTCTCGAAGGTACGCCCGGGATTGGCCAGCGGATCGCCGGGACCGGCGATGCCCAGCACGCTCATCTGCGGAATCGCCGCCGCCACCGCCAGGGTTTTCTTCACCGCCTGGTCCGGGGTCAGCACTTCGGAAACGACGCCCGGTCGCGACTCGTTGGAGCAGTCGTACTTGCGGTTGCAGTAGTGGCACTGGATGTTGCAGGCCGGCGCCACCGCGACGTGCATGCGCGCGAAGTGGTGGTGCGCTTCCTCCGAGTAGCACGGATGGTCGGCAACCTTCTGCCGGATATGCTCCGGCAGAGCATTGGTCTGCTCGCCGGAGGAACCGCAGGATTTGGAACTGCAACCGCCCTTGGCGGATGCGGGCGCGGCAAGACCGATCACTGGCAGGTCCACTTGCTGTTCTCCCGACGTAGCCATTCGGGACTAGATTCAGCAAGCGCCGTGCCGGGGCTCGGATCGCGCTCAACACCATGAAATGTCGCGGATTTCTGGCGCGGCGGGACCGTGCTTGTTCGAAACCCCACAGCGCCGGGACAGGAGTTTGTGGTGAAGGCGACAGGCGTGCCGGGCCATTCGGCCTGGGCGGCGAATGTCATTTCCAGGCCGGCGACTCCTCTGCGCACGGAGCCGTCCCGCGGTTCGCGGCCCCGGCCAATCAGGCGGACCTTTCATTTACTGAGGCAAGGCTGCTTCGATTCGCCGGATTGCCTCGGGACGGCCCAAAGGTTCAGCCGCGGCCTTCGACTTGCGGAACGCGCACCCTAAACATATACTGGCACATATATTCGCCGTGGGGCCGTGCCATGGGCCAGGTTACGATTTATCTTGATGACGACACCGACAAGCTTGTCCGAGCGGCAGCAAAATCCGCGGGCGTGTCGAAGAGCAAGTGGATTGCCGGTCTGATCCGGGAAAGAGCAAGCAACGAGTGGCCGGCGTCGGTCAGGAGCCTTGCGGGGGCGTGGACGGATTTCCCGGCACTGACGGAAATCCGTGGCCGCCAAGGCGAGGACTCAGCACGCGAGTCGCTATAGATGTTCGCGCTGGACACCAATACGCTGATCTATTTCTTCAAGGGACAGGGCAAGGTTTCGGAAACGCTTCTCAGCGTTGCGCCACGCGATATCGCGATCCCCGCGGTGGTGCTCTACGAACTCGAGGTGGGAATAGCCAAGTCCGCCCGGGCAACCCAGCGGCGTCGGCAACTCGATGCACTGACCGCACTTGTTTCCGTCCTACCCTTCCACGGCGCGGCCGCCAAGCGCTCCGCAGAAGTGCGGGCGGAACTGGAGTCCGCTGGCATGCCGATCGGGCCGATGGATACGCTCATCGCTGGGACCGCGCTCAGCCACGCCGCGATTCTCGTCACGCACAACACCGGAGAATTCTCCCGAGTCAAAGGGCTCCAACTCCAGGACTGGAGCTAGATCCGGGCGCCGAGAACCCGACAAGGCGGCGCGGCTGAAATCCAACTCGCAGTAATTCACCCGCACCGGTTACCGGGTCCCGGTTCCGGCGGATTCCAATCGGCCAGGAAGTGACGATCAGGTAACGAGAGACGGTTACCGACGACCGTCCGCTGCTCCCCGACGCGCGACCTTCGCCAGCACTGGCTCGGGGTCGCCAGTTCGGCCATTGCAGTCACTCGCAGATTGCCTCTGGCGTGGTCCGCGTGACCATTTCCAGTGACGGCTCTTGAAAAAGATGAGCTGGCGCTCGCGGCCAGTGTGGACGGTCGAGTCCCTACGAAGAAGACGTTCAAACGGCCCCCATGAGGGGCCGCCGAGGCGCGGCGGGCCGAGGGCATCGTAACTTCAGCGCCCCTGTGCTTGCGACGGCACCATTATGCCAAAAGGCTACCACTGGTAATCCCGCCCGAGTATGGTGGCCTCATGCTCACGCTGTGCGTTCGATGATCCCGCCGCGTCCCCGGTCGCCACCGCGTCGCCGTTCTTTGTGCGTCGCCGCACGGACTCGGGTTACACTTAACTGCGAGCCTTCGCGTTTCTATAATTGGTCGCGCGCGATTGGCGGAATCCACCACGCGCATTTTCCCGGCGCTGTAACTGCAGGGGCCTGTCGCCACGACCGATGCGAGCATGGGGTGTGACTGCCTCATACGAACCGCAGAATCGCGGCACATCGACTGCCCCTCCTGGAATCTGCAATGTCCTTCGCCATCTGGGCACTCATCAGCGGCGCTATTTTGATCACTATGGCGCTGCTGAGCACGCTCCTCAAGCGTCTGCCATTGAGTCCGGGCATTCTATATCTGGCCCTTGGCTATGCGCTCGGCCCGGCAGGATGGGCGCTCATGGCTCCGGACCCGCTCCTTTATTCCGCCGATCTGGAGAAGATGGCGGAAGTCGCGCTGCTCATCTCGCTGTTCGCAGTCGGACTGAAACTCGGCGTTCCACTGCGCGACAACCGCTGGTACCTGCCGCTACGCTTGGCATTCCCGTCGATGGTACTGACGGTGATGTTCGTCACGGCCATCGGCGTATTCCTGTTCGGACTGCCCGCGGCGGCGGCGATCCTTCTCGCCGCGATTCTGGCCCCCACCGATCCCGTGCTTGCATCGGACGTGCAGGTTGAAGATTCATCGGATCGCGACCGCCTGCGCTTCGGCCTGACTGCCGAAGGCGGTCTCAACGATGGTGCCGCGTTTCCGGTCGTGATGCTCGCTCTGGGTCTGCTTGGCCTTTACGATTTCGGGGGCAGCGGATGGCGCTGGCTGGCAGTTGACGTGATTTGGGCCATTGCAGGCGGGTTGGCGATCGGCGGTGCCTTGGGGGCATTGATCGGGAAGCTGGTTCTTTACCTACGCACACGGCATCAGGAGGCGGTCGGTCTCGACGAGTTCCTGGCGCTTGGGTTGATCGCGATCGCCTACGGCGTCGCGCAACTCAGCTTCGCCTCGGGGTTTCTTGCGGTGTTTGCCGCAGGACTCGCGCTGCAGCGGATCAAGGAGCACTCGAAGCCCGAAAAGCCGTCGAGCCTAGCGAAGGTCACGATTGCCTTGGGCGCGGAAAGCGGTAAGGAACTTGCGACCCACTCTCAGCACGCCGGCACCTACATGATGGAAGCCGTACAAGGCTTCAACGGGCAACTCGAGCGACTCGCCGAACTGGTGGTGGTGATGGTGGCCGGCGCGATGCTGTCCTACACCTATTTGCCTCACCGGGCCGTCTGGTTCCTGCTGCTCCTGTTTTTCCTGGTGCGTCCCGTTTCCGTTTGGCTGGGCCTGATGGGGGCGACCGGCGTATCGCGCGATCAGCGTATCTTGATTTCCTGGTTCGGCATCCGTGGGGTTGGCTCGATTTTTTACCTGATGTACGCGATCAATCACGGCTTGCCGGAACCATTGGCCAAAGAGTTGATCGCGATCACGCTCTCGACGGTTGCCGCATCGGTCCTGCTCCACGGCATTTCCGTGACGCCGCTGATGAGCCTGTACGCAAGACGGAAAGCGCGCCGGCGCCGTTAAGCAACGACACCAGCAATCCAAACGCATCCGGCCAACGGCTCGCCAGCCAGCGAGCTGCAGGACAGCAGCCCACAGCCGGCCCAATGACGCGCCCAATCGGGCCGCCGCTCGCGCCTACTTCACTCTGTGCGTCAGCAGCCGGTCGTACTCCGCCTTGACCACCGCGTAGCACTCGCAGCTTCGGCTCTCCAAACCTGGGCGGTCCAGCACCGTGATGTGGCCGCGCCGGTAGCTGATCAGTCCCGCCCGCTGCAAGGAGAGCGCGGCTTCGGTCACCCCTTCGCGGCGCACGCCGAGCAACTGGGCCATCAGTTCCTGGGTCACGACCAGTTCGTTGCCGGGCAGCCGGTCCAGGCTGAGCAGCAGCCAGCGGCACAGTTGCTGGGCCACCGTATGGTGCCGGTTGCACACCGCAGTTTGTGCCGTCTGCGCGATCATCGCCTGGGTGTAGCGCAACAACACCTTCATCACCGAAGGGCAGCGCTCGAACTCCTCGCGGATCGCGGGCCCGGGCATGCGATACCCTTCGCCCGCGCTGTGCACCACCGCCCGGCTGGGGGTCGAGCCGCCCCCCATGAACAATGGGACGCCGACGATGCCCTCGTTGCCGACCACGGCGATCTGGGCCGAGGCGCCGCTCTCGGTCACGTACAGCAGCGAGACGATGGCCGAAGTCGGGAAATAGGCATGCGTCGGCACGGCGCCGGGCTCATACAGCGAGTGCCCCAGCGGCATCGCGATCGGTTCGAGCAGCGGCCGCCAGCGCTGCCAATCCGCTTCCGGCAGCGACGCCAGCAGCCGGTTTTGCCGCGCGTCCGGCGCGAGCCGCTGCGGCGCGGCCTCGGGCTGATCGGGCTGGGCGCTCGACGCCGCGGCCGACCCCGATCGCGTCGAATTGGAGCTGAGCGGCATGTAACCTACGGACCCGGAGCCGCGTCGCCGGTAGCGGCTGGCGCGGCCGGCGCGCTCGCGGCCAGGGGCAGCGTGACCACGAACTGGCTGCCGCGAGCGGCGCCCGCGCTGTGCGCGACGAGCGTGCCGCCGTGCGCCCGAACCAGGGCGCGCACCACCGTGAGCCCGATGCCCAGCCCGACGCCGTGGAAGCCGAGCGCGCGGGTGTCCTGCACGAACGGCTCGAAGACGTAGGGCAGCATCTGCGCCGTGATGCCGATGCCGTCATCGGACACCGTCAGCGTCAGGGTGTCGGCGGTGACGGCGACGTCGAGGCGGATGCCCCCGCCGTCGGGCGTGTATTTGGAGGCGTTGTCGAGCAGGTTGCTGACGATCTGCTCCAGGCGCGCCGCATCCCCCTGCACCGGGAGAGCGCCGGCGGGCCGCTGCGACTCGAAGCGCTGTGCGCGCTGTTCCATCATCGGTCGGTGGGCGGCGACGGCAGCGTCGATGACCTGGGCCAGATCGACCAATCGGCGCTCGAGTTCGAATCCGCCGGCCTCCACATTCGAGGCATCGATCAGGTCGCCGACCAGGCGCGACATCTGCGTCATCTGCTGTCCGACCATGCCCTGCACCCGCGGCAGGAGCGCCTCGTCGGTCGGCGCGCGGCCCGAGCATCGCGCTCGCAATGCGGATCGGCGCCAGGGGATTGCGCAGCTCGTCCGCCACCGCGGCCACGAAGGCGGCCTGCCGCTGCCGCGCCTGTTCGGCGGCCGCCTGCAGCTCCTGCGCGGTGAGCGCGGCCAGCACCAGCTTCTCGTTGGCCTCGCGCAGCTGCGCATGCCAGCGATCGGAGTCGATCGCCTCGTCGGCGCCCTTGCCCGCGGCCTGGCGCGCCGGCGCACCCGGGTGCGCCTGCGGCGCCGCTTCGTCGATCGGGCCGACGCCGTGGAACGCGATACCGCCGGCGCGCTGACGCTTGGACTCGTACATGGCGGCATCGGCCCGCGCGACCAGGGTGTCGAAGTCTTCGCCATCGTCCGGGTAGAGGGTGATGCCCACGCTCGCCGTCACGCTCACCGCCTGAGCGTCCAGGACCGCCGGTGCGCCGATCGCCGCGATCAGCTTCTCGGCGACCGTGCGCGCGTCGCGCGGCTGGTTCAGTTCGGCCAGCAGGATGAGGAACTCGTCACCGCCGTGGCGACTGACGGTGTCCACCTCGCGCACCGCCGCGAGCATGCGCTTGGCGGCAAGGCAAAGCACCTTGTCGCCGAAGGCATGACCGAGCGTGTCGTTGAGCTCCTTGAAGTTGTCGAGGTCCACGAACAGCAGGGCGAAGCGCGAGCCGCGGCGCTTGGCGTTGGCGATCGCCTGCACGAAGCGCTCGCGCAGCGCGGTGCGGTTGGGCAGCCCCGTCAGGGCATCCAGCACGGTGGCTTGCGCCGCATTCTGCAGCGCTTTCGCGGCCGTCTCGGCATCGGCCTGGCTCGCCAGCGCCGCCAGCACCAGCTGCTCGTTGGCCTCGACCAGCCGGGCCGCCTGGTTCTGGTCCAGGCGCATCTCCGCACTGACCACGTCCTGCAGCAGGCGCGTGAGCAGCGCCTGCATCGCCTCGGCCTGCGCGGTCAATCGCGCCAGCTTGACTGCGGCGTCTGCGACCGATGGGTCGGCCGGCTCAGGGGTCTGCGTCACAGGGTCCGTTCAGGCGTCATCGGTCGGAGCCGACGAGGCGGCAGGGCGCTTGCGGGTGGGTCGCCCGCCGAGCAGGCCTTCCTGCTCGGGCAGCATCTCGCCCATGTGGATGCCCTGGTCGCCGATGCTGTACAGGCGCAGCTCGTTGGAATGGGCACTGGCGCGCACCTTGACCACGGCCATGACGCGCAGCAGGCGGCTGTCCACCTCGATGTAGCGCTGCACGATGATCGCGTCCGTCAGGAACGCCGCGCCATAGGGGCTGAAGCGCAGGTCGGTATAGCGGTCTTCCAGTTCGGAGGTCATCAGCACCGACACGCCGGCACGCGCCAAGGCGGTGACCAGCCCGAGCAGCGACTCGCGGAAGTCGGTGCGGAAGGTCGGCGCCAGGGCGAGTTCGAAGCCGCTCAGGGAATCGAGCACGACGCGGCTCGCCTTGAGCCGGCGCACCTCGGTCAGGATCAGCAGCACGATCTCGTCGATCGACAGATCCGGCTCGCGGCTGTCGATCAGGCCCACCTGGCCGCGCGCGATCAGATCGACGAGCACGGAATTGCGCGAGCGGTTGGGGTGCTGCTCGAAGGCGGCCACGACGCCGGTCTCGCCGCAGCGTGCGCCCTGCGCCAGGAAAGAGGCCGCCAGGATGCTCTTGCCGGAGCCCGAAGGCCCGGCCACGAGCAAGGAGTAGCCGCGCGGCAGGCCGCCACCGAGCATGTCGTCCAGCGCCGGCACGCCCAGGAGGGCGCGCGCACCCTGGACGGCAGCCTCGGGGGCGGCGCTGTCCGCCGCCACCACCTGGGCCGGTGCAAAGACTCGGATGCCGGTGTTGTCGATGCGGAAGGTGTGCAGCCCCGGCAGGGTGGACTGGCCGCGCATCTTCATGATCTCCATCTTGCGCACCATGGAGTTGCGCTGCACGCTCTGGCGCAGCCAGATGAGTCCGTCGGCCACCGTGAACACCGGGTTGGCGTCGGTCTCGTTGAAGTATTCGCCGACCAGGAAGGTCGTCGCCTGCCAGCTCGTCATCAGCATGCCCAACTGCTGCACGAACAGCTGCAGGCTGGTGCGCGGGCTGCCGGCGTTCTCGCTGGCAAACACCACCGAGCGGAACGAGTTGACGAACACCAGCCCGGGGTTGTGGGTGGCGACCTCCTCGACGATGCGCTCGAGTACCCGGTCGAGATCACCGCTCATGGCGTCCTCGGACAGGCTGACGAAGCGCACGCTGCGGTCGATGGCCTCGGCTTCGAAATAGTCGAACTGCTGCTGGTAGCGCAGCATCTTGAGCGGCGGCTCGCCCAGGACGGTGAAATAGATGGCCGGGCGCTGCGCCGTGGCCAGGGCGAACATGATCTGGTGCGCCAGCGTGGTCTTGCCGCTGCCCGGCTGGCCGGCGATGAGGTTGAACGAGAACTCCGGCAAGCCGCCGCCGAGCACCTCGTCCAGGCCCGGCACGCCGGTGGCGAGGCGGTTGATGATTGCTTTGGTGGTCATGAAGAGGTGTCCTGCGCCGGCGCGGCGCCCGGTGAGTGATCCCAGACGGAACGAAGCAGCCGCTCGGTGAGCGAGGCGCCGACCAGGCTGGCGAGCAACTGATGGAACGAGTGGAAAAGCGCATTGCCGCCGGCGGCGGCCTCTGCGCCCGTGTGCTGCACGAGCGCGGCGCGCAGCGCTGCCGGATCGACGGCGGCCGGCATGCCGCGCTGCCCCATGGCCAGCCAGGGGTAGGCGGCCGCGGTCAGGCGCAGGCTGCGCTCGTAGAGCGCCGCCACACCCCCATGACCGATGATCGGATGCAGGGCCTGGTCGATCTCCCGCCAGAGGGCCACGACCGCATCGGCGACCTGCCCGGCGTGCGCGCCGTCCGGGACCCGGCCTCCCAGCGGTGCCGGCCAGCGACGACCGTCTTGGCTTTTCAGTGGCATGGAACGCTGGCCGCTTGGTTCGTGATCATTGAGGGTGTGCAGGCGCGAATGCTGCTGCGTCGATCAGGAGGCCGCGATGGCTTGGCGGCTGCGACCGACTGCGCGCGCCGAGGGGGCGCGGATTGCGGGGGCGCAGGAATCCACCCCCCGCATGCGCCGCGCTCATGATGCCAACACGCGGCCCGGCGTGCAACTCATTTCGTCCGCCCAGCGCCGTCTGTGTTTCACCGCACATTGGATACGGCTGGATCGCCCTAACAGGCGCATGTCCACTACACCCGCAATCTGGCCACCGGGGATGAACGATGCATTGAACTTCAGTTCGCTGGCGCGCAGGGCGATTCGCGAATCGAGTCCCTGATCGACCAGTCCTGTCGCGAGTTTGCCTGGATCATCCGAGTGGTGGTGGACGGGCGAGCACCCGACGCCGAGGAGAGCCGATGCCGGGCCGGGGGGTGCGTCAACGCACATACATATCCTCCCCATGTCCCTACAGTGGAAGCCTCGCACATGCTGAAGGGCATGACACTTCCCATCCTGCACTAAAGTGGAACCAGGCATGTCGGTGGCCCTACCACTGGAGCGGCACTACGATCCGAAGGACTTTCGCGACCGGATTGCGTATGCCTTCGTCGAATTTCTGCGCTTCTTTGCCGACACTTTTTTTGCTCGCCGGTACGGCCATCGCGCGGTGGTGCTGGAAACGGTTGCTGCCGTGCCGGGCATGGTGGGCGGCACCCTGCAACATTTGCGTTCCCTGCGTCGCATGGAAGGCGATCGCGGCTGGATTCGCGCCCTACTGGACGAAGCGGAGAACGAACGCATGCACCTGATGACGTTCATTCAGATTGTTCAGCCCTCGCACTTCGAGCGAGGGCTGGTTCTTCTGGCCCAAGGTCTCTACTACAACTGCTACTTTCTGCTCTATATCATCTCGCCCAAGACCGCCCATCGTGTCGTGGGCTACCTGGAGGAAGAGGCGGTTCACAGCTATACCGGATACCTGGCTGGCGTAGACGGCGGCGCCTGTACCAATGTCGCCGCGCCCCGGATCGCCATCGATTACTGGAACCTCGCCCCCGATGCACGGCTGCGGGATGTCATCGTCGCGATTCGAGCCGACGAGATGCGTCACCGCGACGTCAATCACGAATTCGCCGACGAATTGGGTTGATGCGAATGTGCGTCCGCCGACAAATCCCCCGATCTGTTGCTTTCCACTGTATCCGGCCGCACACGGATATGCCGCACGTTGGAGGTCCGGGTCGCCTCGCAGTGGAAACGGTCTGGCCCACTTCGCGACCGAGGACTGCCTTGCCGCCCGTTGGTTGCCAGTGCGTGCTCCGGCCTCCCCGATCCAAACGGCCATCAGCTTGTGGCGGCCATGCTCCAGTTCATCCCCTGCCGCCGTCAGCGCCTTGACCGAGAAACTGGTCGTGGTCAGTTTGAGCAGATCGAAGACGCTGGGGCTGGCCAGCGCCGGCAATTGGTCGTAGCGGGAGGCAACGATGCTTTCGTTCCACATCGAATCCGCCTTCTGGCAGGCCGTGCCCGCAGACGTCGCGGGATCGGTTGCACGCGCGACCGGGATCGGATCGGTGCTCTGGCAACCGGCGGCCGCTAGGGCAGAAACCGCGATGAGGCCGCGCAGGAGCATCGGGTTCTTGCGCGGTGGCATGTTTGCCTCGGCGCTATCGGAGTCTGGGTAGAGGTGGGTTGCGCGACGATCGGGTTGAATTCCGAACCCGGCCAGTGCGAACCCCTGCGGTGGCTGCAAACGGCCAAGGCGAACGCCCTAACGCCGCGATGGCGTCCTTCAACCCTATGTGCCGAAGCGAACAGAATGTCCTTGAAGCCACCATGCCATATTGATAGTTGTCAATGCGCCTGACGCCACCAGGACGACCAGATCGACCGCGACCGCCGGGCTGCGCCCGAGCTGGACTGGACGTGTCCTGCCGGCGGGGAAACGTGCATTGCGATGAGCGGGACAAGCCGGCCCCCGGATACTGTGCGTGCAGCCGTGGCGGTTACACGTCGCAAGCCTGGCACGGTCAGACCCTTCCCTAGTCCTTGATGCCGACCAGCAGGGACGACAAGTCTTCGGCATGCTCCTCCTCGCTGGCGAGTATGCCCTCGAGCATGCGGCGCGTGGTCGGATCCTGATCCCCAAGATAGACGATCATCTCGCGATAACTTTCGATCGCGATCCGCTCGGCCACCAGATTCTCCTTGATCATGCCCTTGAGCGAATCACCCTCGACGTACTCCGCGTGGCTGCGTGCTGCCAGTCCGTCAGGCGAAAAGTTCGGCTCGCCGCGAAGCTCGATAATGCGCTTCGCGATAAGGTCGGCATGCGACATTTCCTCGGTTGCGTGCTGCAGGAATTCGGCCGCGACCGGCGTGGCTTGGATGCCCGATGCCATGAAGTAGTGGCGCTTGTAGCGAAGGACGCAGACGAGTTCGGTGGCAAGCGCTTCGTTCAGCATTTCGACTACATGTTCGCGGTCTGCGGCATAACCGCCAGTCACTGCGCCCTTCTCGATATGTTGTCGGGCGCGCTCCCGCAAGGTCTTGATGTCTGTTAAGGGCTGCCGCTTCGACGAAACGTCATTCAATGTGGTAGGTTTCATTCTCTACTCCTTGGAGTTGCGGTTGGGGGTTATAGACACAATTCCTGCGCGGGCCCTGCTTCATCTGGGAAGCACGGTCCGAGTGCGCGAAGTGCGGTGGAACCTGTCGCATTCGATGCCTCGCGTATCGACGCAATTCCATCTTCATGATCCCTGCCCCCCGTTCGGGCAAACGCGGTTTCGTTGTCGACGCGCCCGATGCCGAGTGCGGGTGCCGCATGCGTCGCGGCAACCTGGTGGCCATTCAGACTACGCTGCGCCCGCTTATTACCCTGTACAAGACCACGACGATGGCAACGATCAGGAGAACGTGGATGAAGCCACCCATAGTGTAAGAAGTGACCAGCCCAAGAAGCCACAATATGAGCAGCACGACAACGATGGTATAGAGCATGATGACTTCCTTTTGTGATTGAACTCGACTCCCCCGACCGGGGAAACGCCGGCGCGATCCTTTGCACGGCTTTGGTCCAGCCGTCGCGGCGCCACCCCGATTCGGAGCCTACGAATGGATACATTCCATTTTCCCCTCCACGCTCCACCGGTTCTGTGCGCCGCCGGACATACCAGGCAGGCAATTACTTGCCAAGGCTTGGCGAGGCGCGGCCATGCACCACCGGTTGTACCGTCTCCGACATGGACAGGAGCGGCAGCACGCGCTTGTGCGCGACGATACCGCCCGGAAGCTCCGGTCGAATGCCGTCAAGAACCACTCTTGCCCACTTTCGCCCCGGCAGCGCGCAGCCGGGCGTCGAGGTCGCGCAGGGCCGTGCGCAATCCTTCCTCGATGACAGGATGATAGAACGGCATAGCGACGATCTGCGGTACGGTCATCCTGGTCTGCAGCGCCCAGGCCAGCAGATGTGCCAGATGTTCGGCACCGGGCGCCAGCATCTCCGCCCCCACCAAGCGGCCGCTGGCGAGGTCTCCGTAGACACTCAGCAGGCACTTGTTCTTGAGCCGGATGCGCGCGCGGCCCTGGTTCTCGAAGCTCACCTGCCCGGTGGCGAAGGTGCCGGGCTTCATGCAAGCGAATCCGCCCCCCACGATGCCGATCTGCGGATCGGTGAACACGATGCCGATGGGCGCGCGACGCAGCAAGGTAACGCCGGCTGGCCCAGCTTTTCGCTCACGCCGTCCTTGACCAGCATGGAATAGCGCCAGGACCGCTTGCCGAAACCGACGTTGGATTTGTCGACCAGCATATGCATGCCGGCGGTGAATTCGCCGTTTCCGTCGGGAAGCAAGTTGATGTTCTCGGCTTGCTGATCTTACTTCCATTCGTTCATGACGAAGGCGTCATTTACCAACAGGCAGACGATCTGATCCACGCCGTTGGCCCGGAACACACCGGCGAGCTCGTCATAGCGCGGCAGGTGGGCGTTCGAGCAGGTCGGCGTAAAGGCGCCAGGAAGGGAAAACGCGACGACGGTCTGGCCCTTGAACAGGTCGTCCGTGGATACGTCCTGCCATTGGTGGTTGGTGCGGGTCTTGAACGTCACATTGGTCACACGATTGCCTTCGAGGCTGGCGGCGCTGGGTCGCATGCTGATTCCTTTCATGCTCAAGCGATGTTCCTGCTCGGATTTCCAATAGCGCTACATTCGTAACACGCCCCGTCGCCGGAACCTGCCGACTCGGTCACCGTGGCGCCCTCGAGTGGACCCGTGCGTCGTCGTCGGTATGCGATCACTTGGGTTTGCTGACTTCGTGGCCGATAATGCCGCCGACCGCTGCGCCGCCGACGGTTCCGACCGCGCTACCGCCCGTTAGAACGGCACCTCCGACGGCACCGGCGCCCGCTCCGATCGCGGTGTTCTTGTCCTGCGCCGACATCCCGGCACAACCGCTCACGCCGAGCACCATTGCTGCGGCAACCGCACTGATCGCGAACCTCTGCATCGTATTCATTGGATTGCTCCATGTGATGGGTTTGGGCGTGATGTAGCGGCAAGCCATGCCGGGCAACCACGTCTCGTTGCCGGGACCGCGCTGCGTTTGGCCATCGCGGATCGCCGCGGTGCAACAGCGCGCTGTTGCGGGCTCCGAAGTTTCGAGATTAGGCAGAACTCCTATCGCCGTCTGTCTGCTGACGTACGTGACCGGAAATCGAGCGACGCGGCTGGCCGTTGCTCAGTCACTGAAGGCTGCGGCGCGGGCTGTGCGGCGCCGCCAACCAATACCCTGCGGGGTACGGAACCGCCATTGCGCCCGGAAACGTGGCCGGGCGAGGCAGGGACAGATTCGAGAATGGATGAGGCGGTGCCCTGACATCAACGCCGTGCTGCCGTCGTCACGCGCCACACTGTGTTTCCGACGTCGTCAGCAACCAGCAGTGCACCCTGCTTGTCGAGCGCTACCCCTACCGGGCGGCCGAACGCGTCGCCGTCCGCGCTGAGAAAGCCGGTCAGCACATCGATCGGTTTGCCGATTGGCTTGCCCTCCTTGAAGGAGACGAAGATGACCTTGTAGCCGCTATGGGGCTTTCGGTTCCAGGAACCATGCTGGCCGATGAATACGCCATCGTGATCGAATGGCGCAGGCAGCGCAGTTCCCGCGGCAAACGCGAGTCCCAGGGAAGCCGTATGTGCGCCGAGCGCATAGTCCGGCGAAATTGCCTTGGCTACGAGATCAGGCCGTGCAGGCGTGACGCGCGCGTCCACATGCCGCCCGTAGTAGCTGTAAGGCCAGCCATGGAATCCGCCATCGGTTACGGAAGTCATATAGTCGGGTACCAGATCGCTGCCGAGTTCGTCACGCTCGTTCGCCACCGTCCACAGCGTGCCGCTTTGGGGCTCCCACCCCAAGCCGTTCGGATTGCGCAGCCCGGATGCAAAGATGCGGTGTGTGCCGGCTTTCAGATTTACTTCCCAAATCGCCGCCCGGCCTGCCTCGGCCTCCATTCCATTCTCCCCGACATTGCTGTTCGATCCGACAGTGACGTAGAGCCTGGAACCGTCGCGACTGGCGATGAGGTTCTTGGTCCAGTGATGATTGATCGGACCGCCCGGCAGATCGACCACCTTGACACCCACGGCCGAAATTTGCGTCTCACCCTCCACGTAAGGAAAGCGCATGACTGCATCGGTATTGGCGACATAGAAATCCTTGCCAACCAGCGCCATGCCAAACGGCGAATTCAATCCCTCAAGAAAGACCGTGCGGGTCTGCGCCAAACCATCAGGACCGATCCCTCGCAGCAGCGTGATCCGATTGGCCGTTGGCGAGCCGGCTCCGGCGCTTTTCTTGAATATCTTCATGACCCATGCCTTGACACCCTTGCCATCTTCCGGCCTGGGAGGAGCGTTGGTCTCGGCGACCAGGACATCGCCATTCGGAAGCACATAGATCCAGCGAGGGTGGTCGAGACCCTTCGCCAAGGCTGTGACAGTCGTGCCCGGCGCGGACACTGGTTTGACGCCGTCAGGCCAACCCTTCGCGGGGGCGATGTTGATCGTGGGAATGAGAGCGTGACTCGGGCTCGGCAGCGTCGGATGCTCGCCAAAGCCTGCAGACGACGGCAACTCGGCCATATGGCCACAAGCTGAGAGACCGATCACTGCACTGAACAACATGACGACTGATCCTACAGAGTCGTTCCTTTTCATGATCTGCTCCTCAAAGGAATCAATAAGCTGGACTGGTCGCGGCTCGGCTCAATACCAGGGCTTGGGCTATGACTTCCTGTGGATCCAAACGTAGACTGGGGCAATCCGCTTCGGAATTTCGGTGGCCGGAGAGCGCAACATGCGCTAAGCGCCACGAGGATGCTCGGGCCGGGGCGCCTCACTCGACCTTTAGCGTCCCCTTCATGTTCGGATGCAGTGTGCAGGTGTAGGCGTACTCTCCTACCTTGTGCGCCGTGTACCTCCACGAGCGCTTCGGCGGGATATCGTGCGAGTCGAAGACGCCCGGTGCCGTAACGGTGTGCGGAAACGGGTCCTTGTTGATCCACGTCACCGTCGCGCCGCGTTTCACCGTAAGTGTCTCGGGCGCGAACTTGACGGCCTCGATGACGACGGTGTGGCCCGCAGCGGGATCGGCCGAGACTGCGCCGGCGCCGGGGAAGAGCGATCCCCACGTGCACGCCAGCGCAACGGCAAGCCATCGCCCCCACTCTTGCCGATCCCGTTGCCCAGATCGAGCGCTCATGCGCCGCTTACCTGCGGTCGATGAGTTCTACTTGCCAAGCGTCGCCTGGATCTGCTTGGCGTGCTCGAGGTGCGCCACGAAGGCCGGCCGCACCCCGACGATCAGTGCCTTCAGCTCTTCGTTCTTGGCATTGGGGATCAACGTCTTGTCGATCGCGTCGATCACCTGCTCATGATAGGTGACTTCGTGGTCAATGTAAGCCTTGTCGAATTCGGGGCCCTTCAGGGTCTTGAGGTGTTTGACGTTCTCCTCGCCGCCGGATTGGAGGCTCTGGCTGGTCGGATTGTCTTGCGGGGTGACCTTGAGCTTCTTGACCAGCGCAGTCGCCTGCTTGTTGACGCCGGTATGGTCGGTGACCATCTGCTTGCCGAAGGCTTTAACGTCCTTGTTACCGCCCTTCGACTGCGCGAGTTTGCCGGCGTCGATATCGACCTGGTTGGCCGTGACCACAATGTGTGCAATCTGCGGATCGGTGGGCTCGGCGCCTTGCGCGAATGCGCCGCTTGCGGCGAAAAACAATGCACTTGCGAGAACGATCCTCGAGGATTTCATGACTCGTCTCCTATGGGAGTTGTGGACCACGACACAAATGGCATACGGAACGGCACCCTTGATTGGCGTTCCCGCGACCGCATTCGCGGCCACAGGGTTGCAGGAAGAACGCCCTGCACGCTGAATCGGCCGATGCACCTGATTCACCACCGGGCCAGCGAACCGCTCGCCCAGGGTGAACGCTACGGATCCTGGAGTGAAAGCTGGTGGTGGTCTGGGCGGTGGCGTACAGAACCCGCTATCCGGGCGCGTAGGTAGGTCTGCGTGGGATCGATGCGTCGGGACCCGACCAGCCGGACTACGGCACGATGACCCCCGGCAGCAGGCGATCGAATTCCTTCTTCACCACCGCGTAGCACTCGCAGGTGCGCGCCTCCAGCCCCGCCCGGTCGAGCACGGTGATGCGGCCACGCTGGTACTCGATCAGACCGGCCCGCTGCACGTTGCCGGCGGCCTCCGTGACACCCTCGCGGCGCACGCCGAGCATGTTGGCGATCAGCTCCTGCGTCATCACCAGCTCGTCGGCGGGCAGGCGGTCGAGGGAGAGCAGCAGCCAACGGCAGAACTGCTGGTCCAGGGAATGATAGCGGTTGCACACCGCCGTCTGCGCCATCTGGGTCAGCAGCGCCTGGGTGTAGCGCAGCAGCAGATGCTGCAGCTCACCGGAGCGACTGAATTCCTGCTTCAGCAGCGCCCCCTGCAGGCGGTAGGCGTGGCCGGCGCTTTGCACCACGGCCCGGTTGGGCATGGTTTCGCCGCCCATGAACAGGGCCACACCGAGGATGCCGTCGTTGCCGACCACGGCGATCTCGGCCGAGGCGCCATCGATCATGACGTAGAGCAGGGACACGATCGAGGTGGTGGGGAAATAGACGTGACGCAACTCGCTGCCGGACTCGTAGAGCACGTGACCGAGCGGCATCGGCACCAGTTCCAGATACGGCAACAGGCGCTCGCGATCCGGCGCCGGCAGGGCGGCGAGAAGGTGGTTCTGGCGGGGGTTGTGCGGGTCAGGCATGAATGCTCTCCCAAGCATCAGCCAGGATCCTACGAACGCATCAGGATAAGGAACCGCTCCTACAAACCAGTATAGCCGATCCCGCTGGTTCGGGAACGCACAGACCGGGCAAGGAATCGGGCGCAGTCTCGATTGGCCTGTTCCTCGAGATGGAGGAGCGCGGACTGGGGATGAAGGCGCATGGAGCGAAGAGCGCCCATCACATCGTTGCCTACCCGGCGGTCATGCGGCGCGGCGCAAGCGCCACACCGCAGCGAGCGGGGCGGACACTTAAATTCATGGCACGGAGGATATGATGGAGCGTCACTGGAAATACATCCTGACAGTACCAGTACTGGCGGCCCTGGCACTAACCGGTCGCGGAATTGCCATGTCGGCCGAATCCCCGCCACCGGGCACGAAACTCGACCGGCAGATCGACAGGCACGCGCAGCAGACGCTGGCGGAAGGACGAGATATCTTTCGCTTCGATACCTTTGGCGACGAGGCCTTCTGGGGCGATACGCTGAAGCTGCATGAGGCGATAAAGGGCAAGGCTCTGGGTGGGGTCGGCGCCGGCGTGAGCCCGAAGACCGCGTTGGCAGTGGGGCTGAAGGTCGATGCGGACGCCCTGCCGGCGAGGCTGGTAGCCGACTTGAAGCATGGGCGGGTGAATCTGGATGACCCGGCAGTCACCGTCGAGTTGTTGCGCCTGAACGCGGTGATCGGCGTGACCGGGTTTTTCGACGCGCGGCGCGATCTGACTTCGCTGGGTATTCAATGCGCGTTCTGCCACACTGCAGTGGACAACTCGCTCGCGCCGGGCATCGGTCATCGCCTCGACGGATGGGCGAACCGCGACCTCAACGTCGGCGCGATCATCAATCTGTCGCCGGATCTCTCCGCCGTCGCCGCGCTGCTCCAGGTCGATGAAGCGACCGTGCGCCAGGTCATCACTGCCTGGGGACCGGGGAAGTTCGACGCCGCGTTGATGGTCAACGGCAAGGGCTTCCGCCCCGACGGGAAGACCGCCGCAACCCTGATTCCACCGGCGTTCGGGCTGGCCGGCGTTAACCTCCATACCTCGACCGGCTGGGGCTCGGTGACGCACTGGAACGGCTTCGTCGCTGTGCTGGAGATGCACGGGAAGGGAACGTTCTTCGACCCGCGCCTGAAGGACCCGGTGCAGTTTCCCGTAGCCGCCCGCGCCGGATTCGACAACGTGCGCAGCGACCCCGATCTGACCAGCGCCAAATTGCCGGCGCTGCATTTCTATCAGCTCGCCATTCCCGCCCCCGCCGCACCGGCAGGCAGTTACGATGCCGCCGCCGCGGCGCGCGGCAAGCTGAGCTTCGCGGGGAAGGCGAATTGTGCGAGCTGCCACGTTCCGCCGATGTATTCCGAGCCGGGTTGGAACATGCATACCGCTCAGGAAATCGGCATCGACGATTTTCAGGCGAACCGGGCACCGGACAAGCGTTACCGCACGGCACCGCTAAAGGGATTGTGGACCCATACCACGGGCGGCTTTTATCACGATGGGCGCTTCGCGACACTGAGTGACGTCGTGAACCACTATGACGCCCACTTCGGTTTGGGTCTGACCGACCAGGAGAAGGACGATCTCACGGAATACTTGAAGTCGCTTTAGTGCATGCAGTACATGCGGTGAAGAACGCGCGACTCAAACGCAGAGGGCTAATGGCTTGCCCACATCCCTCTGCAGCGTTCTTGCTAGAGCGCGGATCCGATTGAATCGTCAGCCATCCACCAGCACCGGAAGGAACGACCTTCAACTCACTGCCGCACTGGCTCAGGAGTTTCACCGGCCCGTGGCAGCGATCATTGGGGCGCTCCAAGCGAAAGTCCGGCAATCCGGGCTGCGCCAACATCCGTCCTTCCGCCGACGCCCGCGCCGAGTCCGTCCGTCGCTTTTCGCCCCGTCGCTACGCGGCTTCCCTTTCCATCGTCACTTCGGCAATCAGGCTTTCGACGTCCCGGAAAATCGAGGCGACCGCGAGTACGCGTCCATTGCGCTTGTAGCGCAGCAGGCAGTCCCTGGCGGCAATGTCGCCCTCTATCGTGAGTTCGTCCCAGGTTTCGGCGTGGCCGACGTAGTTGATCGAAACGTCGTAGTGCTGGCTCCAGAAGAACGGCACGGCGTTGAACTTCTCGCGGCCCCCGAGCATGTTGAGCGCGGCGCTCTGGCCTTGGCGCTCGGCGACCACCCAGTGCTCCGCGCGAACGGACTCTCCGGTGTGCGGGTCGGGCCAGCGCGCGATGTCGCCGGCCGCGAAAATTCCGGGCGAGCTGGTTTCCAGGTACGCGTTGACGACCACGCCGCGATCCAGATCGAGTCCGGCGCTTTCGGCCAGCGCGGTTCGCGGTCGCACGCCGACGCCGACAACGACCAGGTCCGCATCGATCTTGCCGCCGCTCTTAAGTGTCACCTTCTTGTCGTCGATCGCCGTCGCCGTGTCCTCGAGATGGAAGATCACGCCGTGCTCCTCATGCAGGCTGCGAACGAAGTCGCCCAACTCGGCGTCCCAGGACGCGCTCCATGGGCCGCGCCCCCGGTGCCACGACGTGGACCTCGATCCCCCGCGCCCGCAGGGAGGCGGCGACCTCGAGCCCGATGAAGCTGGCGCCCATTACGACGGCTCGGCGAGCCGTCTTGGCCAGTTCGATGATCGCGCGGCTGTCGGTGAGCGAGCGCAACGTGCGCACGTGCGGCAGGTCCATCCCCGGTATCGGCAGGCGAACCGGCTCGGCACCGGTCGCGATCAATAGCCGGTCGTAAGGAACCTTGCTCCCGCCACCGAGGATGACCTCGCGCGCAGCCACGTCGACGCGGGTGACGTTCGCCTTGAGCCGCATCTCGATGCCATTGTCGGAATAGAAGCTCTCCGGGCGCAGCGGGAGCCAGTCTTCCGGAGCGTTGCCGGCAAGGTAATCCTTGGACAGGTTCGGGCGGTCGAACGGGCGGCGCATCGTCATCGCTCAGCATGACGATGCTGCCCTGGTATTGCTCGCGCCGCAGTCGCTCGGCCGCGGCAAAGCCGGCCGCACCGCCGCCGACGATCACGATCCTGTCGGGCAGTCCTGACTTTGGCGTGCCGGTTCGTCCCGCTTTCGGTGCCGGCGTGTCTTTCCGGGCTCGAACGAAGACCTTGCCATCGTGCAGTTCGGTTGCCCAGCATGCGACCGGGCTGAAAGCCGGGGCCTGCAAGGCTTCCCCGGTGCGCAGGCTGAAGCAGGCGTGATGCCAGGGACAGCGCACCGTGTCCTCGACTATTATCCCTTGCGCGAGCGGTCCGCTGTAGTGGGAACAGGTGGCACCGATCGCAAAGAACTGGTCCCCGCGGCGCGCCAGTAGCACGGCTTCCTCACCGACATGTCCGACGAGCATGCCTGCATCGGAAAGTTCATCGGTCGGAATGCCCAGGGTGAGGTCCGGGCCGGCGTCATTGGTTTGGGCTGTGCTCATTGGGATCTCCTGCTTGAATTCGAAAAGCGGACTTGCCGACGTCAGCAAACATGGCACGGGTCTCACGGGCCATTGCGCAACATGCCGGCGCATCGTCACCTGCTCCTGCCTCGCTGGATCGTCACGCTTGGCAGCAGCATTGTCGCGCTGTCTCAGAGCCCGATTGCCGCTTCATTGGCAACTCGCCAGCCACAGCGTGCCCGGACCTGTCCGTCATGCCTGACGCCGGTGAGCAGGGCAACCCTTCCCGACAGAACGCTTGTCACGACCATCCCGTGTCATGCACTTCCGACTTTGACTATGCCATCGTCCACACGCACCGGAAAGCTCGCCACCGGCTCGTAGGCGGGGGGCGAGAGCGCTGCGCCAGTGACGATCGAGAAGCGCGCGCCGTGGCGCGGACAAACGATCTCCTCGCCCTCCACCGCCCCGTCCGACAGCGTCTCGGCCTCGTGGCTGCACACGTCTTCGATGGCGTGGTAGTGGCCGTTCAGGTTGAACACCGCGATTAGCGTGCCCTCGACCTCGACGGTGCGCACTGTTCCGGGCGGAAAGTCGAGCACTCGTGCGACCTCGACCCACTCGGCCATTTCAGATCATGCCCATTTCAAGGCGCGCCGCCTCGCTCATCCTGTCGCGCGACCAGGGCGGATCCCAGACCAGTTCGACGCGCGCTGCATTAACGCCTTGCACGCCCTTCACCGCGCCCTCCACGGTCCCGGGGAAGGTCTGCGCCACCGGGCAGCCAGGGGCAGTCAGCGTCATCCGGATCTGCACCGCGCCCTTGGGCTCGTCCACATCGAGGTCATAGATCAGGCCCAGGTCATAGATATTGACCGGCATCTCCGGGTCATACACCGTGCGCAGCGCAGCGATCACCCGTCCTTCCAGTGCTTCCGGCTCGGCTTCGCGCCCGGACTCGTGCTTCTGCGCCTTGTGCAGCCAATCGAAAATGCTCATGGGTTTGACTCCGTAGTCACCGCCTGCGTTTCGTCATGCAGCGCCGCCTGAAAGGTGTGCCAAGCCAGCGTGGCGCACTTCACCCGCCCCGGGAAATCACGCACGCCGCACAACACGTCGAGCTTGCCCAGGGACGTCGCGGCCGGCGTGCCATCGCTTCCGGTCACCAGGGCGTGAAATTCCTCGAACAGCGCCTGCGCCTGCGCCTCGGTCTTGCCCTTCAGGGACTCGGTCATGAGCGAGGCGGAGGCGGTGGAGATGGCGCAACCGGTGCCCTCGAAGCTCACGTCCTCGATCACTCCGTCGGCCATCTTCAGATACAACGTGATGTGTCTCCGCAAAGGGGATTGACGCCCTCGGCACTGCGGTTCGCTCCCGCCAGGCGCCCGAAGTTGCGGGGCTTGCGGTTGTGGTCGAAGATGACCTCCTGATACAGCTCACGCAGATCGGGCATTAGCGGAACACCTCCAGCGCCTTGCGCACTGCCCCGAACAGGGTATCCACTTCCCCGTGCGTGTTGTACGCGGCGAACGAGGCACGCACCGTCGCGGGCACGCCGTAGCGCTCCATGACCGGCATGGCGCAGTGATGCCCGGTGCGCACTGCGACGCCTTCGTAGTCGAGAATGGTGCCGACATCATGCGGATGCACGCTGTCCAGCACGAAGGAGAGGATGCTCGCCTTGTGTCTCGCCGTGCCGATGAGCCGCAGGCCGGGCGTTGCACATGCCTGAGCGGTGGCGTAGGTGAGCAGTTCGCGTTCGTGCGCGGCGATGGCCTCCAGCCCCACCCCGCTCACGTACTCGATCGCCGCGCCCAGGGACACGACGCCGGCAACATTGGGCGTACCGGCCTCGAACTTGTAGGGCAGGTCGTTGTAGGTGGTCTTGCGAAACGTCACTTGGCGGATCATGTCGCCGCCGCCCTGGTACGGCGGCATGGCCTCCAGCAGCGCCTGCTTGCCGTAGAGCACACCGACGCCGGTGGGGCCGTAGAGCTTGTGCCCGGAGAAGGCGTAGAAATCGCAGTCGAGTGCCTGCACGTCGACCTCGAGATGGGCGGCCGCCTGGGCGCCGTCCACCAGTACCGGGATGCCCCGGGCGTGGGCCAGTTCGATGACGCGCCGCACCGGGTTGATGGTCCCGAGCGCATTGGAGAGGTGCGTGAGCGCCACGAGCTTCGTGCGCGGGCCGAGCAGGCGTTCGAATTCCTCAAGCATGAGTTCGCCGGCGTCGTCGATCGGCGCAACCTGCAGCAGCGCGCCGGTGTGCTCGCAGGCGAGCTGCCAGGGTACGATGTTGGAGTGGTGCTCCATCTCCGTGACCAGGATCTCGTCGCCGGCCTGAAAGCGCTGGCCGTAGCTCGCCGCCACGAGATTGATGGCCTCGGTGGTGCCGCGCACGAACACGATCTCCTCGCGCCTGGCCGCGTTGATGAAGCGGCGCACCGCGTCGCGGGCCGCCTCATAGCCCTCCGTGGCCCGCTGGCTCAGGGTATGCACGCCGCGGTGGATGTTGGCGTTGAGCTCGGCGTAATAGCGCACCTCGCTATCGATTACGCATTGCGGCTTCTGGCTGGTGGCGGCATTATCCAGATACACCAGCGGCTTGCCATGCACGCTCTGGCGCAGGATGGGGAAATCCCTGCGCAGCCGGGCCACGTTCAGGGGTGGCGCGGAGGCCACGTGCCGCAGTGCCGCCAATTCGTCGGCTGCACTCTTCATAGCAGCGCCTTCATTTCTTCGGGCAGCCGGCCGCGCAGCAGTCCTTCCAGCCGGGTTCGCAGCGGAATCACGCTCACGCGGCCGACGACCTCTTCGGCGAAAGCGAAGGTGAGCAGGGCCCGGGCGGAGGCGTCGTCGACGCCGCGGGAGCGCAGATAGAAGATCTGGTCGGCGTCGAGCTGTCCCACGGTGGCACCGTGGCTGCATTTCACGTCGTCCGCGTAGATCTCCAACTGCGGCTTGGTGTCCACCTCGGCGCTCTCCGACAGCAAGAGGTTGCGGTTGGACTGGTGCGCATCGCTCCCCTGTGCGTTCGGATGCACGATCACCTTGCCGTTGAACACGGCGCGCGCGGCGCCGTCCAGCACGCCCTTGTACAGCTGGCGGCTGACGCCGCGCGGCTGGGCGTGGTCGATGCGGGTGTGATGGTCCACATGCTGCCGGCCGCCGGTCATGTAGAGCCCGTTGAGCGCGCATTCTGCGCCCTCGGCATTGAGGCCGATGTCGATATCGACCCGGGCCAGCGCGCCACCCAGGGCGAAGGAGTTGGACGTGAAACGGCTTGCGCGCTGCTGATCCACACTCACCGCGGCGATGTGATACGCCTTGAGGCTCTCCTGCTGCAGCCGGTGGTGCTCGATCTGCGCGCCGCGTCCCACGTCGACCTGCGTCACGGCGTTGGTGAAGCTGCTTGCGCCCTCCGGACCCACATAGTGCTCGATGATGCTGGCGCGGCTGCCTTCCTCCGCGAGGATCACGTTGCGCGGATGGATCGCCGCGTTGGGCTCGCTGGCAATGAACACCAAGAGGATCGGCAATTCCACCGCCGCCCCCGGCGCCAGATGGATATACGCGCCGTCGGCCATGAACGCAGCGTTCAAGGCGACAAAGCCGGAGGCGTAGTCGTTCTCCCGCCGCATCAGCAAATCCTTCAGGCGTCCAACGCCGGACGCCATGGCGTCGGCCAGACTGCCGATCGTCACGCCCGTCGGCAGCGATTCGAGGCGCGAGAACTGCGGCTGGCAGCAGCCATTCACGAACACGAGCAAATGCGCCTCGGGCAAGCTCAGGGCCTCGATCTGCGCCTTTGAAACGCCGTTCCGAGTCGGCACAGCGGCGACGAAGCGGCTCTTCTCGATCGCCCCCACACTGGTGTATTTCCAGTCTTCCAGGCGTTGCGTCGGTAGGCCGGTTTCCGCGAAGGACGCCAGTGCCTCCTTGCGCGCACGCTCGAGCCAGGGCAGCCGCCCCCCGGGAAGCGCCGCCGCTACGCGGGCAAACTCGGCCAGGTAGTGATCGCGGGCGGTGGCACTCATGCCGCAATCCCGGCCAAGTTGCCGCTCGCCGGCGCCTCGATGCCGGCGTAGCCGTCGCGCTCCAGCTCGAGCGCCAACTCGCGCCCGCCGGAGCGGGCGATGCGACCGTGCACCAGCACGTGCACGTAGTCCGGCACGACGTAGTTGAGCAGGCGCTGGTAGTGGGTCACCAGGATGATGGCACGGCCAGGCGAGCGCATGGCCTCGACCCCTTTGGCTACCACCTTGAGGGCGTCGATGTCGAGGCCCGAGTCGGTCTCGTCGAGGATCGCCAGCCTGGGCTCGAGCACGGCCATCTGCAGGATCTCGTTGCGCTTCTTCTCGCCGCCCGAGAAACCCTCGTTCACCGCGCGGTAGAGCAGATCCTGGTCCATCTCCATGAGCTTGAGTTTGTCCTTCACCAAGGCGAGGAAATCCATGGCGTCCAACTCCGGCTCGCCGCGGTGCTTGCGCACGGCATTGAGCGCCGCCTTGAGCAGATAGATGTTGGCCACACCGGGAATCTCCACCGGGTATTGAAAGGCGAGGAAGATGCCGGCCCGGGCCCGCTCTTCGGGCGCCATCTCGAGCAGGTTGTCCCCGGCGAAGACGACCTCGCCGGCAGTCACGGTGTAAGTCTCGCCGTCCGGCCAGCACCTGGGCCAGCGTGCTCTTGCCCGAGGCGTTGGGCCCCATGATGGCGTGCACCTCGCCGGCCTTCACCTTGAGGTCGATGCCGCGCAGGATGGGACGCATTGTGGTCCCATCGTTTATGCTGACGTGCAGGTTTCTGATTTCGAGCATGATGTGATACCCCTATCCGATGCTGCCTTCCAGGCTGACGCCCAGGAGCTTCTGTGCTTCCACCGCGAACTCCATCGGCAGTTCCTTGAACACCTCTTTGCAGAAACCGTTCACGATGATCGACACCGCGTCCTCGGCCGAGAGCCCGCGGCTTTGGCAATAGAAGAGCTGATCCTCGCCGATGCGCGAGGTGGAGGCCTCGTGCTCGACCTTGGCAGTGGGGTTCTTGACCTCGATGTAGGGGAAGGTGTGCGCGGCACACCGGTCGCCCAGCAGCAGCGAGTCGCATTGCGTGTAGTTGCGCGCGCCGGCGGCGCTCTTCGCCACCTTCACCCGCCCGCGGTAGGCGTTGCTGCCGTGGCCTGCCGAGATGCCCTTGGAGACAATGGTGCTGCGCGTGTTCCTGCCGAGGTGAATCATCTTGGTTCCTGTGTCGGCCTGCTGGTAGTGGTTGGTCAGCGCCACCGAATGGAACTCGCCCACCGAGTGGTCGCCACGCAAGATTACGCTCGGGTACTTCCAGGTGATCGCCGAACCGGTCTCCACCTGCGTCCAGGAGATCTTCGAATCGTTGCCGCGGCACTCGCCGCGCTTGGTGACGAAGTTGTAGATGCCGCCCTTTCCGTCCTTGTCGCCGGGGTACCAGTTCTGAACCGTCGAGTACTTGATCTGCGCGCCTTCCAGGGCAATCAGCTCCACCACCGCGGCGTGGAGCTGGTTCTCGTCGCGCATCGGCGCCGTGCAGCCTTCGAGGTAGCTTACGTAGGCGCCGCGCTCGGCGATGATCAGGGTGCGCTCGAACTGGCCGGTGTTCTTGGCGTTGATGCGGAAATAGGTGGACAATTCCATCGGGCAGCGCACACCAGGCGGGATGTAGCAGAACGAGCCGTCGGTGAATACTGCTGAGTTCAGCGTGGCGAAGAAGTTGTCGGTGTAGGGCACGACCGTGCCCAGGTACTGCTGCACCAAGTCTGGATGCGCCTGCACCGCCTCGGAGAAGGAACAAAAGATGATGCCCAGATCGGCCAGCTTGTCCTTGAAGGTGGTCGCCACCGATACCGAGTCAAAGACCGCGTCCACCGCGACGCCGGCCAGCAGTTCGCGCTCCTGCATCGGCACGCCGAGTTTCTCGTACATTCGCAGCAGCTCGGGATCGACCTCCTCCAGGCTCCTGGGACCGTTCTTCATGGACTTTGGCGCGGAGTAGTAGACGATGTCCTGGTAGTCGATGGCCGGGTGCTTCACCGTTGCCCAGTGGGGCTCGCTCATGGTGAGCCAGTGCCGGTAGGCCTTGAGGCGCCATGCGAGCATGAACGGCGGTTCGTTCTTCTTGGCCGAAATGACGTGGATCACCTCCTCGTTCAGCCCCCGCGGCACGGCGTCCGTCTCCACGTCGGTGAAAAAGCCGTGCTGGTAGTCCTGGCTGATCAGGTGATCGAGTTCGTACGCCGCAGTGGTCATGTGTCAGATCTCCTTCAAGCGGGCGCGCGCTGCCACCGTGCCCCGCGCGCTTCCCACTTGCACAAACACCGGCCGAAACGCCGGTCGCGCCATCTCCGCCAGCGTAATTTGATCGAGAGCATGACGAATCACCAGGTTGATTCGTTGCCAGTTCCCGCGGATCGAGCACGCCCCCTCCTGCGCACACAGCCCGGCAATGACGCTGCACTCGGTCAGGCCGATGGGGCCTTCCATGGCGTCGATGACCTGGGCAATGGAGATCTCGCCGGCGGGCCGCGACAGCATGTAGCCTCCTGTCGCCCCGCGCACGGATCGCAGCAGACCGCCCCGCGCCAGCAACTTGAGGATCTTGCTGGCAGTTGGCGTGGCCACGCCGATTGCGGCCGCCAATTCGGGCGCGGCAAGAACCCGTTCCTGCTGCCGCGCCATGTAAGCCATGATCACGGTTCCATAGTCGGTCAGTTTGCTCAGTCTCAGCATTCTCATCACCACTCGTATCCATTAGTACTGCATTGGTACTGTTTAGTTCCCAGCGAAAGGCGTTTGTCCGCGATGTCCTTGACCTGAGGTGGCCCAGCGGGAGGCTGCTCGGGATGAAATGATCCGCCGCTGCGGCGAAGTGTTTTGCCGTCGTTTCCGGCTCTATCTCTGGGGATCGGCCTACGGATTTCCCAATCGTGGTATGGAGGACTACCAGGTCCTCATGGACCGTCCCCAGGAGATACTGACGAGCGCGTCTATCGACGGCAGGCGAGGAATGCTGTCTCCTGAGGGCTTCCTTCGCGATCAGGAGAGTGCCCCGACTCTTTTCGCCGGGCTAGTCGCTGCTGTTCATGAAACCCAACAATTGCAGCAGGCTGGTGAAGAGGTTGAAGATGGACACGAACAGCGTGACCGTGGCCATGATGTAGTTGGTCTCGCCGCCGTGGATGATGGCGCTGGTCTGGTAGAGGATGAGTCCGGACATGAGCAGCACGAACGCTGCCGAAACCGCGAGCGAAAGCGCCGGGATCTCGAGGAAGATCGCACCCAGTCCGGCCAGGAAGGCCACCAGGATGCCCGCCATGAGAAAGCCGCCGATGAAACTGAAGTCCTTGCGGCTGACCAGCGCGTAGCCCGAGAGACCGAGGAAGATCGCGCCGGTGGCGCCCATGGCGCTCATTACCAGTTGCGCGCCGTTGGGCAATTGCAGGTAGGCGCTGATGATCGGGCCCAGCGTGTAACCCATGAAACCGGTGAGTCCGAAGACAAACGCCAGACCCAAAGCGCTGTCACGGAACTTGGTGGTGAGAAACAGCAGGCCGAAATACCCGACCAGCGTGATCACCAGTCCGGGGTGGGGTAACTTCAGAGCGACCGAGGCGCCGGCGGCAAGTGCGCTGAACAGTAGCGTCATCGACAGCAGCAGGTAGGTGTTGCGCAGCACGGTGTTGGTGGCGAGCGCGGCGGCCGCCGAATGCTCGGTGGCACTGCGGGGTACGGCAATTGTCCGGGTGAGGATAGGGTTCATGCGATTGCCTCCGTAACGGCGTAATGGCGAGGAAGTGATGCAGCGCGATCGGGGTGGCCCATCTGGGGCCACAAGACCGCGCCGGTGGTGATCACCCAGGCGACACCGCCTGCGAGGAAAAAGTAGCCGATCTGCTCCGCCCTGCGCGACTTGGAGAAGGCGATGTAGTAGAAACCGATGAACAAGCTGGCCAGCATCCCGAACATGGGCAACCCAACCAGGACGAGGTTATTCATGTGTTGACCTCCCTGTGTTCTTAATAATGGCCGGGAACGGCCTCTGCGACAGACACTGCCGCCCCGGGCCGAACGTCACGATCTGACCTCTGGACGACGTGTCGTGCGCGTGCATCGCTCGGAAAAGGCGCGTCCCGCCCTTCGCCGACAAGCAACGCGGAAGGACGAAGCCGAGTCTCTCAGTCCGGCGTGCAGCCTGGCCGCTGCGGCGGTTTCGCCCGACCGGGTCCTCAGGTCATCTGGCTCGTGTAATCGTCCAGCGCCACACATGCACCCTTTTCAGGCTGGTGCGGGTCGCGCAGCAACCCCCGCTGGCATAGGTATTTGGTGCCGCTGTCGTCGGAAAGGTTCACGTACGGGCTCGGGCCGTAGCCATCGAAGGCCGCGGCATCGGCGAAGACGAAATCGTATTGGCCGTTGACATTGATCTCGATCTGGCCGCTATGGCTTTCCCCATAATCGTGCCAGCGCGTGTCGATGTCGCCGCCCTCGATGACGGGAGACATCTTCGACGCTCCCTTATCGTGCCAGGCCATCACCACCGGTTCCTCGATTTCGGGATCATCGATCGCAAGCGAGGCCGCGAGTGCGCGTGCCGCGTTGTAGTCAAGACCGGTACCGGGATAGTCGATGTGGATCTGTCTCATGGTGTTGCTCCTTTCGGGCTGCCCTGAATCCAGAGCAGTCGCATACGGTGCAGATGAAGAGCGGTGTTCCCAACCTGGCCCCGTTGCGTGGCTCGGTCAGGTGATAGCGGAATACAACTGCCGCTGATCTCTTATAGCACAAAGCCAGACTAAATTACTCGGATATTATCCGGACGGGACTGCCGCAGAAGAAGAAGCGCATCGGCTCGCCCAGCGCCGCGCCTTCGGATGCACGGTCTACCGACTGCGATTACCCGACACGGACCCATACACCCGTAGGTCGCCATCACGCGAGCTTCAGGCGTCGTGAGAACCAAGGCCCGTCGTGCAGGACCTGCGCAACCCGTGAGTGGATCAGTCGCGAGGGAATGGCCCCAATCGCGCAAGTACCGACTGGCCGTGCGGCCAAGGATATCGGCCTTCGTGCGTATTTCGTGGCGAAAATCTGGGCATACAATGCTGGGCCCAGGGCTGATCCATACTCCCCGACCTGCCGCGTCGCAGCAAACCAGCCGTCAAGAGCGGTTTTGGTACAAGGCCCATAGGGTGATAAAAACCTTCGCCTGGATGCTGAACAAACACGCTGAAGGAACCGATTGCGCAACCGCATGCGCGCAGGCACGAGACCGCTTTCTGCACTTCTGGAATTCCCGGGGGGCTGCCCTGTATGACGTGATCGATGAGTCTGATGGCGACCCGAGTGAGAACCGCCAACGCTATGATGTTCAGTTGCGCCTCGATAGCATCTTCGCGGTCTCCCCGCCCCACAACCCCCTGGACCCGGCCCGGAAAAAAGCCGTCGTCGATGCTGGCGCGCATAAGGTACCTCCGCGGACGGCTGTCAGGCCGGGGCATGGAGCGTTGCTGAGATGTTGCGTGCCTCGCTGGATCTTCACAGACACGAGACTGCACTGAAGTCGGATCATCGAAAGGGAAGGAACCATGTCAATACAAGCCAGTGACGCGCCTGCTGACAACGGCGAACGGGCGCCCGGCGCAGAGCACGTGCGCATGCAGGCCCAAGACAGCAAGACCGCCGCGTGGGACCGTTGGGGCCCATACTTGAGCGAGCGCCAGTGGGGCACGGTACGCGAGGACTACAGCGCGCACGGCAAGGCTTGGGAATATTTCAGCCACGATGAAGCTCGCAGCCGCGCCTACCGCTGGGGCGAGGACGGCATCGCCGGCATCAGCGACAAGCAACAGCGACTCTGCCTGGCCCTGGCGCTCTGGAATCACCGGGATCCCTTCCTGAAAGAACGCCTGTTCGGACTGACCAATGGCGAGGGGAACCACGGCGAAGACGTCAAGGAACTCTACTACTACCTGGATGCCACACCCAGCCATTCCTACCTGAAGATGCTCTACAAGTATCCGCAAGCCGAATTCCCCTATGCGCGGCTCGTCGAAGAGAACCACCGGCGCGGCAAGGACCAGCCGGAATACGAACTGATGGATACCGGCGCCTTCGACGACGACCGCTACTTCGATGTTTTCGTCGAATACGCCAAGGCCGACGTAGAGGACATACTCATGCAGATCACGGCCTGCAACCGCAGCGCCCAGGATGCCCCGCTGCACGTCCTGCCGCAGCTTTGGTTCCGTAACACCTGGGCCTGGGGATACGATCCGACTCGTCCCAAGCTCTCCGCCGACGAGCTTGGCTGCATCTTGGTCGAGCATCCCAAGCTGACCGGTTATCACTGTTACCTGGACGGTGGCCCCGACCTGCTGTTCTGCGACAACGATACCAACGTACGACTTCTATACGGGATACAGGATGCCGGGCATTTCAAAGATGCCTTCCACGACTACATCATCCACGGCAACCATCAGGCCGTGAATCCGCAACAGAACGGCACCAAGGCCGCCGCGCACTATGCTTTCACCGTACCCGCCCATGGCCAGGTCGAGGTAAGGCTGCGCCTGACGAAGGCGCGTTGCCCGCAGCCCTTCACGGAATTCGCCACCGTGATGCAGAAGCGACGCGATGAGGCCGATGAATTCTATGCCGGTCTGCAGACCGACCTGCTCGATGCCGACGACAAACTGATCCAACGTCAGGCCCTGGCCGGCATGATCTGGAGCAAGCAGTTCTACTACTACGACATCCCACAGTGGGTCAAAGGCGACCCGGCCATGCCGCCACCGCCGGCCGAGCGCCGCCACGGCCGCAACCACGATTGGCTCCATCTGAACAATGCGGAAATCATCTCGATGCCGGATAAATGGGAGTATCCCTGGTACGCCGCCTGGGACCTCGCCTTCCACTGCGTGGCGCTCGCCCTGGTTGATCCGGCCTTTGCAAAAGATCAACTGCTATTGATGACACGCGTCTGGTACATGCATCCCAACGGCCAGATCCCCGCGTATGAATGGGCCTTCAGCGACGCCAACCCGCCGGTGCATGCCTGGGCCGTCTGGGAAGTTTACAAACTGGAACGCGACGCCAAGGATGGCCGGGGCGACCGGGACTTTCTCGAGCGCGAACTCCATAAACTGATCGTCAACTTCACCTGGTGGGTCAATCGCAAGGACGCCGAAGGACATAACGTATTCCAAGGTGGCTTCCTCGGTCTGGACAATATCGGCGTCTTCGACCGTAGCGCACCGCTGCCTACGGGTGGCTATCTCAATCAGGCCGATGGCACCAGCTGGATGGCCATGTATTGTCTGAACCTCATGCGCATCGCACTGGAACTGGCCCAGTACAACCACGCCTACGAGGATATCGCGACCAAGTTCTTCGAGCACTTCCTGTATATCGCCGCGGCGATGAACAACATCGGCGATCAGGGCGTCGGCCTTTGGAATGAGGATGACCAGTTCTTCTATGACGTGTTGCGCTTTCCGGACGGCTCGATGATCCCGCTGAAGGTGCGCTCCATGGTCGGGCTGATCCCCTTGTACGCCGTCGAGATCCTGGAACCCGAACTGCTGGACAAACTCCCGGACTTTAAGCGGCGCCTGGAATGGTTCCTGCACTACCGTCCCGACCTGACCGCCTTGGTCTCACACTGGAGCGAACCTGGGCGCGGCAATCGCCGCCTGCTCTCCCTTCTGCGCGGTCATCGCATGAAGCGCTTGCTCAAGCGCATGCTCGACGAAACGGAATTCCTGTCCGACTACGGTGTCCGGTCGCTTTCCCGCGCCCATCTCGATGAACCCTACGCCTTCTCCTGCATGAGTCACCCGCTCAGCGTCCAGTATCAACCGGCAGAATCGGAATCCGGGCTGTTCGGCGGTAATTCCAACTGGCGCGGCCCGATCTGGTTCCCGGTCAACTATCTGCTGGTGACCTCGCTGCGCCGGTTCGCGGAATACTATGGCGAGGAATTCCGGATCGAATGTCCAACCGGATCGGGGCAGTACTTGTCCATCGCCGAAGTCGCCGACGCCCTCGCGGAACGCCTGACCCGCCTGTTTCGCCGCAACGCCGAGGGCCGCAGACCCATGTTCGGAACCCAGGAGAAGTTCCAGTCCGACCCGCACTTCCGCGACTACCTCTTGTACTACGAATGCTTCCACGGCGATACCGGACGCGGCGTCGGCGCTTCGCATCAGACGGGCTGGACAGGACTGATCGCCAAGTTGCTGCAACCACAGAAGCACAGCTGAACCACGCGGATCCGAGATCAGGAATGCAGTCATCGAAAACGTGGGCGTGTTCGACAGCATCTAAAGGATGGTCATCGCGGACCGCTTCACTCGCCGATTCATCGACTGCGTTGCCGAGCCGGACGACGATGCGGTGTGCCGGATGTTCAGTTCAGTGCAATCGGAAATGGACGTTCGAAGCTGACTCAAGTTGAATAACGACCCGCTGTTTGGGTTCCATGGCTGGTTGGGGTATCGGCGGATCCTGGACACTGAGCACATCAAGTTCACTGCATAAGCACCTACATCGCGTCCATTCGTCGAACGGCCCACCGGCACCGTTGGCCGTAGTTGGGTCGATCGCGTATTCTTTTAAAACGTTGCTGACGTAACGCCTAAGCTGGCTGGAATCCGGAATCACGCGATAGGCATCTCGTCCTTCCATCGCTCGATGGCACGACGCCCGCGCATCGCGCCTGCGCCGCTGGCGCGCGATCGTCACGCTTGGCAGCAGCATAGCCATCAGTTCTCGAGTTGCCCGAGATTCTGATGCCGCAAAGCAGCCAGGCCGTTCGGCCGCGCGCTGTTAGGATTGCGCCCCTATCAAGGAGATCTCAACAATGGCTGCACGCCACCGGGAACGACACCGCACGGACCGTATCGGCTGGCTACGCGCGGCAGTACTGGGAGCGAACGACGGCATCGTGTCCACAGCGAGTCTCGTGCTCGGCGTGGCCGCGGCCCATGCGAGCCACGACGCGGTGCTGGTTGCGGGCGTGGCCGGGCTTGTCGCAGGGGCCATGTCGATGGCCGCAGGCGAGTACGTGTCGGTTCGCTCGCAGGCGGACACCGAAGAGGCGGAACTGGAGACCGAGCGCAAGGAAATCGAGGCCGACGAGCCGGCCGAACGCAAGGAGCTGATGGCGATCTACGTACGCCGCGGCCTCGATCCGGTGCTGGCGAAACAAGTCGCCCAGCAACTCATGGCCCATGACGCGCTGGGCGCCCATGCGCGCGACGAACTCGGCATCACCGAGACTCTCGGCGCACGGCCGATCCAGGCAGCGCTGGCGTCGGCCGGCAGCTTCGCCGTCGGCGCGGCCATGCCCCTGCTGACCGTTGCTGCGGTTTCCGAGAAAAATCTGTTTCCCATTGTCTCGGCCGCGTCACTGTTCTTCCTCGCCCTCCTCGGTGCGACGGCCGCGCACGTCGGTGGTGCAAAGGTGACGGTGGGCGCCGCGCGCGTCACGTTCTGGGGAGCACTGGCCATGGGGCTGACGGCCGCCACCGGAGCACTCTTCGGCACAGGAGCATAGGATCGGTGCTCGGTGTCGAACGCGAGCGGTCTCGATGGATTCAGACCAGGAGGAGTTTGGTCGACGACGGCGCCTACTTGCCCTTGTTCGCCATCCGTCATATCGCACTCGTGGTGAACTGATTGACTGACCAGGCACTCAAGTTCCCGCGTGCCTTCACTTTTCGCCAACGCATGACGTTGGCGAAGGGCGTTGGGGCCAACCCGCGTTGGCCGGATGGGCGCCCCTTCCGAAAACGGAATCGAAATGCCGCCACGCGGATATGACCCTTCATCAAGCGGGGTGACAGTGACAGGCAGTACCACGACTGGATGAGCCTGGAAGAGTCCGTGATCCAGACAAAAGCGGGCGATGAACGAGGCGGCGCAGTGCTGATCAAGCACCGTCAGAATCAGAATCGACCGGTCGCGGCATGCTGCAGAAAGTCGAGGCGGCAAGGCTGGGAGAACTGCTTGACGCGTACGATAACCTCACGACCAGTTCCACCCAACCATCCGATTCATGATCCACTCCGCATATTCTCGGGCTCACCCATACCGGATAACCCGTGGCACCGGTCGAACGGCAGCTCATGGAAGAACTAGATGCACTGTCCGAGTGACTGGTTCTGGCGGCTACGAATCCTTCGCATATAGTAAAGGGGCCGTTCAAGCGGGGCTCTGACCGACCGCTTCTGGTGCAACGCGACCGTCGGCAATGGCCGAGCGGCAGCCGCCCAGGTTGGCGGCGTGTGCGGCTGGACGGCCCGATGACCTGCCATTCGACCGCGATTCCTGCGCAGTCCGGAGCAGATCGGAGTGGCGCGCTTAATCGCGATGGAAATGCCCGTCCGCAAACGTTCTTTTCGGCGAGGTGGCCATCGACCGCCGCAGCCGTAGAGGCGTCGCGCCGCTACAACTGCCTCACTTTGATGTTCAAAGTCTGGATGCGGTAGGCGATCTGGCGCGGGGTCATGCCCAGCAGGCGCGCGGCCTTGGCCTGGACCCAGCCGGCCTGCTCCAGCGCGGCGATGACGCGTTCGCGCTCGTCGAGGTTGGGATCGTCCAGGGCGAACGCCGCGCCCGATGCCCCCTGCATCGGCAGTACGCGTTCCTCGATGCCGGAGACGAGCACCAGGTCGCGGTCGATCTCGCCGCGCTCCGACATCACCGCGGCACGTTCGAGGCAGTTCTCCAGTTCCCGCACGTTGCCGGGCCAGTCGTGGTGCAGCAGCACCCGCACCGCGCTCTCGGTGATCGACAGGCTGCGGCCCTGGGCCTTGCCGATCTTCTCCACCAGGAACAGGGCGATTTCGGGGATGTCCTCGATGCGCTCGCGCAGCGGCGGAATGACGATCGGCATGACGTTGAGGCGGTAGTACAGGTCTTCGCGGAACTTGCCCGCCTCCACCGCCGATTCCAGTTCGCGATGGGTGGCGGCGATCACCCGCACGTCCACCTTCAGGGTGCGGCTGCCGCCCACCCGCTCCAGTTCCCCTTCCTGCAGCACCCGCAACAGCTTTGCCTGAAAGGCGGATGACACCTCGCCGATTTCGTCGAGGAACAGGGTACCGCCGTCGGCCTGCTCGAAGCGCCCCTTGCGCTGCGCCAGGGCGCCTGTGAAGGCGCCTTTCTCGTGGCCGAAGAGCTCCGATTCCAGCAGGTTCTCGGGCAGCGCGGCGCAGTTGAGCTTGACGAAGGCGCCGGCCGCCCGCGGCGAGTTGTAGTGGATGGCGTGGGCGATCAACTCCTTGCCGGTGCCGGTCTCCCCGCGGATCAGCACCGTGGTGTTCCACTTCGCCACCTGCCGCACCTGCTCGAACACGCGCTGCATCCGCGGCGAATGGCCGACGATGTTGGCGAAGCCGTACTGGCCTCGCACCGCGCGCCGCAGGTTGTCCCGCTCCTCGGTGAGATCGCGCCGTTCCCGCTCCACCTGCCGCGACAGGCGCACGCTCTGGCCGATGAGGTTGGCCAGCATCTCCATGAGCTTGGCGCGCTCGTCCAGCAGCCCGTCGGCGGCGGTGGCCGGCTGCGCGGCGAGCACGCCCACCAGGTCGCCGGCCACCCGGATCGGCACGCCGATGAAGGGCAACTCCGTATCGTACAAGCCGAGCCTGCCCAGGAAGCGGCGCTCGTCGGCGACGCGATCCAGCAGCACGGTGCGACCGCGCTCCATGATCATCCCCACTACGCCCTCGCCCGGCTGGTAGCGCACGCGTTCGACGCGATCCGCCCCCAGGCCGTGCACGGCGCTCACCGTCAGCTCGCGGGATCCGGGTTCCGACAGGCTCACCATGCCGCGGGCCAGCCCGCCCGACTCGTCCATCACGCGCAGCACCTCCTGCAGGGTCTCGCGCAGGTTGAGGGAGCGCGACAGAACCTGGCTCACGCCGTAGAGCGTCTCCAGAGCCGCCTCCATCAGCTCCAGGCGCTCCAATGTTTCCGGATCCGACAGACGGCGCGGGGCATCCATGGGGGACGGCATCACGGGGAACGGGTGCGCGGGATCACGGAAGGACGCACCGCGGTCAGGCCGCTTCCAAACTGCGATGGCGAAGCGGGAAGCACAGATGCATGCGGCAGCCCCCGGAGTAGCGCGGGTCGATCTCGATCAGGCCCTGATGCCGACTGATGATCTCCTGAGCTATCGCCAGCCCCATCCCGGCGCTGCCGCCGAAGGCGCGCTTGGTGGTGAAGAAGGGTTCGAACACCTTGCGCCGCAACTCCTCCGGGATGCCGGGGCCGGTGTCTTCCATGTACACCCCGACACCGTCCGCCTCCGGGCGGGTGAGGATGCGCAGCTCCCGCGGCGCGCCCCGTTGTTCGTTCATGGCCTCGATGGCGTTCTCGATGAGCTGCTTGAAGACGTTGCGCAACTGGGTCGGGCGGCCCGGGACGGCCGCCAGCACCGGAGCCGGCTTCCAATCGACGGTCACGCCGGCCGCCAACAAGCGGTCGGTGAGCAGCACGAGCACTTCATGCAGCAGTTCGTTGATGTTTACCGGCACCTCGGCCTCAGCCGGTTCCGCCGGCATCGATCCGCGCAGCGTTTCGATGGCGCGATTGCCCGCCGCCACCGCCTCCCGCAGCACCCCCACCAAGGCCAGGGAATCGGGCTGCACGCCGCGCCGGCCGAGCATGCTGGCGGCGGCTTCGACCAGGTTGATGGGCCCCTGCAACTGGTAGATCGCCCCGGCGATCGCCTCGCGCAGGCTCTGCGTCAGTTCGCCCTCCGCCAGTATCGAGCGCAGTGCGCTCATGCGTTGTTCCTCCTGCTGGCGCTTGATCAGGCTGATCTCGTTGATCGCCAGCAGCATGTAAGCGCGCCGCCGCGGCTCGAAGAAGGCATCCGCGCTGGTGTCCTCGTCCTCGAACCAGCTGCCGGAGCAGGAGAACCAGCGCGGTGCGCGCCCGCCGGACCGGTCGCAGCGGATCTCTTGATGGGCGAAGCCGCGGCCATTGGTCCGCGCCTCGTCGAATGCGTCCCCCATGGAGGCGCGCAGTGCCGCGAGGAGGTGGGCCGAAGGTTCATTCACGCCGAGATCGCCGATGAGCTTTTTGTATTCGTGGTTGTCCAGCACCACCCGTTCCTGGTCGTCCAGCAGGGCGAAGGACACCGGCGCCAGGTCCACCACGTTTTCGATCAGTGTCTTCTGGTTCTGGACCTGCCGTTCCAGGCGCTGCATCGCCGTGATGTCGCGATGCATGCCGAGGAAGTAGGCGGCGTTTCCGTCGGCGTCGAGGATCGGGGATATGGAAAGATCCGCCAGATAGCGCGTGCCGTCCTTGCGCCGATTGACGAGCCGGCCGGACCAGGTCTGCTGCGCCTGGAGGGTTCGCCACATCGCGTCGTACACCGAACGCGGCGTGGTCTTGAAGGAGAGCACCGACTGGTTCTGGCCGACGATTTCCGTCGCCGCATAGCCGGTGACGGCTTCGAAGGCGCGATTGGCGTACAGGATGCGGCCCTGAACGTCGGTGATGGAGATGGCGATCGCGGATTGCTCCACGGTCTCGAAGAACACCTGGGGCGGCAGGTGGCTGCCCCCCACGTCGAGCGCGCGCTCCAGGTTCTCGATGACCTGTCGCGGCGTGCCTTGCGCCAGCGCCGCGATCATGCCGCGGATCCAGCCCCCCGGCTGGTCCTCGCTGTCCGATGCGAAAGCCTGTCCCATGATTTCCCAATTCCCTGTTCTCTGATTGTCCCTCGCGGCATCCCGCGGAATGCCGCACCCTCCCCGGCGCCGGTCCCGAATCGGGCGCTTCTGCGGCGCAGATCTCGGCCCGGCCCGTTTATCGAAGCAAGAAGCGCACCGCGACCGCCGGAAGCTTCACTTTCGCCTATCACCGTCCCGGGCGGCGCGCGCCGCGCGCCGGAGTCTTGTCGCGTTTGCGACATGGGCGCTGCCTGCGTCCGGCTTGCCACACACCGGCAACGGCGCCGGCACGCCGCCGCGCCATGCCAAAGCCCTTGAATCGGGGCGAGTTTCGCCGCCACAACCGGGGCTGGCACAGGCCGTGCACACCCAGCAGGCGGAGAACCCCGACGATGAGCGAATTCCTGTTGCTGCTGCTGAGCACCGCCCTGGTGAATAACGTGGTCCTGGTCAAGTTCCTCGGCCTGTGCCCCTTCCTGGGCGTTTCGAAGAAGATCGACAGCGCCATCGGCATGGGCTTGGCCACGACCTTCGTGCTGACCCTGGCGTCGGCGGCCACCTGGATGCTGGAGCGCTGGGTGCTGCAACCGCTGGACATCGGCTACCTGCGCATCCTGGGCTTCATCCTGGTGATCGCCGCGGCGGTGCAATTCACCGAAATGGTGATTCGCAAGTCGAGCCCGGCACTGCATCAGGTGTTGGGCATCTACCTGCCGCTCATCACCACCAACTGCGCAGTGCTCGGCGTCGCGCTGCTCAATGCACAGGAGCACGCCGGCTTCCTCCACAGCCTGCTCTACGGCTTCGGCTCGGCCGTCGGCTTCACGTTGGTGCTGACGATGTTCGCCGGCCTGCGCGAGCGGCTGGCCCTGGCCCAGGTGCCGGCGGTATTCGCCGGGGCGCCCGTCGGCCTGATCGTCGCCGGCCTGCTGTCGCTGGCATTCATGGGTTTCGCCGGGCTGAACTTCAACTAGACAGGAGCAATGCGATGCTGGCTGCCATATCGAGTCTCACCGTGCTGGGCGCCGGCCTCGGCCTGCTGCTGGGAGTGGCGGCACGCCACTTCAAAGTGGAGGAAGGCGGCGTGGCGGCGGAACTGGAAGCCATGCTGCCCGGCTCGCAATGCGGCCAGTGCGGCTTCCCCGGCTGTGCCGGCGCGGCCGCGGCCCTCGCTGCCGGGAAGGCCAGTGTCACCCTGTGCCCGCCTGGAGGGCGGGTGCTGGCGCTGGCTCTGGCCGCGCGGCTGGGCGTAGATGCCGACCTGTCCGGCGTGGTCCGGCCGATGCCGATGCTGGCGGTGATCGAGGAAGAAATCTGCATCGGGTGCACCAAGTGCTTCAAGGTCTGCCCCACCGATTCCATCGTCGGCGCGGTCAGGCAGATCCATGGCGTGCTGCGGGAAGCGTGCACCGGCTGCGGCAAATGCGTGGACATCTGCCCCACCGAGTCCGCGCGGCTGGAACCGGTGCCGGTGACGCTCCAGGGCTGGTACTGGCAGCGGCCGCAAGCGGCTGCCTTGGCATGAACAGCCGGCCACAGCATGTGGAATGGACGACACAACTGATTCGTCATGAACCTCCGAGATCACCCTCTCCCCAGCCCCTCCCCGTCCAGGGGGAGGGGTTCGACTCCCTCTCCCCTCGCGGGAGGTGGTTGGGGAGCGGGGGCAACTGCCGGCCAACAACCGAGGATGGCCGATGAGCAGGAGAACAGATGAATAACCCATCCATCGGCTGGCTGACGCGCATGTCGTTGCGCTGGGGCGTGCATCCGGAGTCGCGCAAGCGGCCCGCGGCCGATCTGCCGATCGCCGTCCTGCCCCTGCCGGCCCGCCTGCACCTGCCGCTGCAACAGCATGTGGGCGCCCCGGCCAAGCCGGTGGTGAGCGTCGGCCAGCGGGTGCGCAAGGGCGAGCTGATCGCCCACGCCCAGGGCAACATCTCGGCACCGCTACACGCGCCGACCTCGGGCACAGTGACCGCCATCGCCGACTTCCCGGCGCCCCATCCCTCCGGCCTCGCGGCGCCCGCGATCACCATCGAGGCGGATGGCGAGGAACGCTGGGTGGATACCGACCCGCTGGCCGATCCGTTCTCGCTGTCGCCCCAGGAAATCGCCGCCCGGGTGGCCGCCGCCGGTGTGGTGGGCATGGGCGGAGCCACCTTTCCCTCGTCGGTCAAGTTGGCGCTCGGCCGGCGCGTCGAGGTGGGCACCCTGGTGATCAACGGCGGCGAATGCGAGCCTTATCTGTCGTGCGACGACCGCCTGATGCGCGAGCGCGCGGCGGACGCGGTGGACGGCATGCGCATCATCCGCCACGCCATCGGCGCCCGGGAGATCCTCTGCGGCATCGAGGACAACAAGCCGGAGGCCCTGGCAGCCATGCGCGGCGCGGCGGCGGCCCACGCCGAAGTGAAGATCGTGGCAGTGCCCAGCCGCTACCCGATGGGTTCGGACAAGCAGTTGATCCAGGTCCTCACCGGCAAGGAAGTGCCGGCGGACGGCCGCGCCGCGGATGTCGGCGTGCTGGTGCACAACGTCGGCACCGCCTACGCCGTGCATCGCGCCGTGCGCCGCGGCCAGCCGCTCATCTCGCGCATCGTCACCGTGAACGGCGGCGCGGTGGCAGCGCCGCGCAATCTGGAGGTTCCGTTCGGGGTGCTGCTGTCCGAGCTGATCGAGCACTGCGAAGGCCTCACCGATACGCCGGCCCGGCTGGTGATGGGCGGGCCGATGATGGGCCATCCCCTGCCCTCGCTCCATGTTCCCGTCGTCAAAGGCACCAGCGGCGTGCTGGCGCTGACCCGCACCGAGGTGGAGCAGGAGCGCCCGGCGCCGTGCATCCGCTGCGCCGCCTGCGTCACCGCCTGTCCGATGAACCTGCTGCCCCTGGAGATGTCGGCCCTGATCCGCGCCGGCGAGCTGGAGGCGGCAGTGGATTGGGGCCTGAAGGATTGCATCGCCTGCGGTTCCTGCTCCTACGTCTGCCCGGCCCACATCCCCCTGGTGCATTACTTCGACTATGCCAAAGGCGAACTGGCGGCCCAGGAGCGGGCGAAGATGAAGCAGGAGGCGACGCGCCAGCTCACGCAACAGCGCAGCCTGCGCATGGCGCGGGAAGCCCGGGAGAAGGCCGAGGCCGCCGCGCGGCGCAAGGCGGAGCGGGAGCGCGCGAAGGCCGCCAAGGCTGCGGCCGAAGCGAGCGCGTGAGACGCCCATGAGCGCACTGACCCACGCACCCCACGCCCACGCCGGCATCACGGTGCAGCGCATCATGCTGCAGGTGATGGCGGCGCTGCTGCCCGCCACACTCTACGGCTTCTGGCTCTACGGCTGGCCCGCCGTCTATCTGTGGTGCGTCACCGTGGGCGCCGCCGTGCTCGGGGAATCCTTCGCGCTGCGGCTGGCCGAACGGCCGGTGGCCGATGCCCTGTCCGACGGCTCCGTCGTGCTCACCGGCTGGCTGCTGGCCCTGTCGTTGCCGCCCTGGGCGCCGTGGTGGATCGGTGCCGCCGGCGGCGTCTTCGCCGCCATCGTCGGCAAGCAGGTATTCGGGGGCATCGGCCAGAACCTGTTCAATCCGGCCATGGTCGCGCGGGTCGCCCTGCTCATCTCGTTTCCGCTGGAGATGACGCAGTGGATCAGGCCCGCGCACGTGTTCTCGGACTCCGCGCCAGGTCTGCTGCAGGGCCTGGTCATCACCTTCTCCGGCGTGCCCGACGCCGACGCAGTGACCAGCGCGTCGCTGCTCGGGCATGCCAAGACCGAGCTGTCGCGGGGGGTGGGACTCGCCGCGGCGCTGCATGACCAGTTCGACCCGGCCCTGGTACTGGGCGGGATGCGGGTGGGCAGCCTGGGAGAGACCTCCGCGCTGCTGCTCCTGGCCGGCGGCATCGCGCTCCTGCGGCTGCGGGTTTTCACCTGGCACATTCCGGCAGCGATGCTGGCGGCGGTGGCGCTGCCGGCCGCCGCCATGCACGCCATCGATCCCGGGCGCTATGCCGGCGCCGGAATCCATCTGCTGTCCGGCGGCCTGATGCTGGGCGCCTTCTTCATCGCCACCGATCCCGTCACCTCTCCCAGCGGCCGCGACGGGCAGTTGCTTTTCGGCGCCGGCTGCGGGCTGCTGACCTATGTCATCCGCACCTGGGGCGGCTATCCCGAGGGCGTGGCGTTCGCCGTGCTGCTGATGAACGCGCTCACGCCGGTGATCGACCGTTACGTCAAGCCGCGCATCTACGGCCGCACCCGCAAGGGCGAGGGCTTCGCGCCACCGCCGCGACGCTGGATGCAACTGCCGTGGCGGGATCGGCGATGAATCTCGCAGCGCTGCGCGACCGGGTGAGCTACCAGGCGCTGCTGCTGGGGGTCGTGGCGCTCGCTGCCAGCGCCGCACTGGGGCTCGCCAATCAACAGACCAGCGCGCCCATCGCCGCGGCACTGGCGCGGGATCTCCAGGACTCGCTGGTACAGGTGCTGCCGGCCGACAGCTTCGACAACGATCTGCTGCGCGATGCGGTCACCATCAACGCCGAACGCGGCCCCGTCCTGGTCTATCGCGCGTTCAAGGACGGCGCCCCCACGGGCGTCGTGTTCCGCATGAGCGGCCGGGGTTACGCTGGACCGATCGAACTGGTGATGGGCGTGGACATGCAGGGGACGGTACTCGGCGTGCGCATCACCAAGCACGGCGAAACTCCAGGCCTCGGCGACAAGATCGAGGCTGCCAAGGACGACTGGGTACGCGACTTCGACGGCAAGTCCCTGACCAACCCGAAACCGGATCGCTGGCAGGTGAAGAAGGACGGGGGCGACTTCGATCAGTTCGCCGGCGCCACCATCACGCCCCGGGGCGTAGTGAAAGCGGTGCGCCAGGGGCTGGATTTCTTCGCCGCCCGTCGCACCGAGATCGGCTTCGCCGCGCAGGCCGCGACGAGCGCTCCCGCCCCTGCCGAGGAGAAACCGAAATGAGCTGGGAGTACGCAACGCTGCTGCGGGACGGCCTGTGGGACAAGAACGTGGTATTCGCCCAACTGCTCGCCATGTGCCCCACCATGGCGGTCACCGGAACCGCCACCAACGGGCTCGGCATGGGACTCGCCACCACCGCGGTGCTGGTGGTTTCGAACGCGCTGGTGTCGTCTGTCCGGCACTGGGTCAGCAATGATGTTCGCATTCCCGTGTTCGTGGTCCTGATCGCCGCCCTGGTGACGCTGGTGGACATGTCCCTGAACGCCTGGCTGCACGATCTTTACAAGGTGCTCGGGCTGTTCATTGCCCTGATCGTGGTGAACTGCGCCATCCTCGGTCGCGCCGAGGCCTTTGCCTCCCGCGCGCCGGTGCTGGCCTCGGCCCTCGACGGGCTGGCCATGGGACTCGGCTTCACGGCGGCGCTGACACTGATCGGGGCGATTCGCGAACTGCTGGGCAGCGGCACGCTGTTCGCCAACGCCCACCTGCTGCTGGGCCAGGCTTTCGGCTTCCTGGAACTGCGCGTGATTCCGGACTACAAGGGCGTGCTGCTGATGATCCTGCCGCCCGGCGGATTCCTGGTACTGGGCTTCCTGCTGGCTGCCAAGCGCGTGCTCGAGGCAAGACTCGGCCCCCGCCGCGCACCGGCCTCGGGCAACGCGATGACGGCGGCGTAGCAGGGATCGGCATGCAAATCAGCGTTACCTACAGCGAGCCAGCGCAGCAGGTGTGGCTGCGCATCGAGGTCCCGGAAGCGTGCTCGGTGGGACAGGCGATACGCCAATCGGGGATCCTCGACAGCTTTCCCCACATCGACATCGAGACCCAGAATGTCGGCATCTTCGGCAAACTGAGCACGCTCGATGCGCCGCTGCGCCCCGGCGACCGGGTGGAGATCTACCGCGCCATCACCTGCGATCCGACGACGGTACCGCGGCGCGACGGCGGCGAAGGGGAGTAGCCGGCACCCCACAAGGGCGGTGCAGGTGGGAAGACAGGATCACGATCACCGTTGAGGCGGTCGGGCGACTTTATAGCTGACGTCGCTTCGTTCAGCGATTTCGGAGAATCCATGATCACCGACCGCCAGCGTTTCGAGCGCGCAACTGCACTTTTCGACGCCGCGAATTGGCGAACTGATTGACCAAGCACTCATGCTCCCGAGTCCCTTTGCCCTTCGCCAACGCCTAGCCTGAAGCTCCTGCAAGTGAAGAGCCTTTGTGAGCGCGGCGTCGGAGCGCATGCCCGGCGCCGGGGTGAAGCACAAAGTGCAGTGGCGGGGGGCACCGCGAGTTCGACGCCTTCGGCGTGCGCCAGGCGGCGGCGCGTCGGGATACATTCCGAACCGCGGTCTGTCCAATACAAAGACAAGTACAGCAGCAAAGCGAAGCGCCTGCCATGGCCGTGCAGTTGAACCACACCATTGTCTACGCTCACGACAGCCGCGCGTCGGCGCGCTTCGTGGCGGAGATACTGGGCCTGCCCGGGCCGGGCGGCTTCGGACCGTTCCAGGTCGTGGAACTGGCCAACGGCGTGAGTCTCGACTTTCTCGACACAGACCACGAGATTGCACCGCAGCATTATGCCTTCTTGATCAGCGAAGCCGAGTTCGACCAGATTTTCGGGCGCATCCGGGAGCGCAATATTCCGCATTGGGCCGATCCGGGGAAGGCCCGGCCCGGCCGAATCAACCATGGGGACGGTGGCCGCGGGGTGTACTTCGAGGGACCTGACGGACACTTTCTCGAGATCATCACGCGTCCGTACGGCGGCGGCGCGTAAGCGATGGTACGTGCGGCGGATCTCCCGCGGTGGGGCATCAAGCTGTCTCGCCGTGGGAGTATCACGGTGTTGCTGGCGGACACGGCGCCGGCGCGGCGCAAAGGGGCGCAGGCGCCGGCTTCGAACCGAGCGCAGGGCATGTCCCGCGTCCTCACGACGCAGTCAGCACCAGCGCGCGTTCCTGGACACGGGTGGATGGCGCAGTCATGGGGATTGGCGCCAGCAGGAAAGGAGGAAGCGATGCAAACACGATATACATGGGCACTTCTCGCCGCGCTAGCGGCCTCGGCATGGATGGGTTCCGCAATGGCGCAGGTTGCACGCACGCCTGCACCCGCTGGCGCGGAGTTGTACTTCATCACACCGAACGATGGTGACACCGTCACCGGTGATGTGGTGGTGCGCTTCGGATTGAAGGGGATGGGTGTTGCGCCCGCCGGCAGCGACGTCGCGAAGACCGGGCATCATCACTTGCTCGTCGATGTAGCGCAGTTGCCCAAGGGCGACCAACCGATTCCGAGTGACGATACGCACCGTCACTTCGGAGGCGGCCAGACCGAGACCACGCTGAAACTGCCGCCGGGCAAGCATACGCTGCAACTTCTCCTGGGCGACAAGAACCGTATTCCCCATGTTCCGCCCGTTGTGTCGCAGAAAATCACCATTACCGTAAAGTAGCCGACCGACGGCAGTGCGGCTGCTACACGCGGGCCGCGGGACGCGAAATGCAGCGGACCGCGATTAGCGCCGCTGCGCACGAATGCGTACCGTGGCGAAAGGCGCGCTGCGGGCCAGGGCCGGCCGCGGCGGATCTGCTGTGGATCGATCCGCAAACTCCCTCGAGGATGAGCGTGATGAAAGCGATCTGGAACGGACGGGGCATCGCCGAAAGCGACGATATCATCGCAGTGGAAGGGAACAGCTACTTCCCGGAGGAGACGCTGGACCGCTCCCGCGTCGTGCCGAGCGCGACGACCACGATCTGCCCATGGAAGGGCACGGCCCACAGTCTCACGATTGTGGTGGATGGGCAGGGGAATCGCGACGCCTGCTGGTACTACCCGGAGCCCAAGTCCGCGGCGAACAGGATCAAGGGACGGGTGGCGTTCTGGAAAGGTGTCGCAGTGGAATGATCGGCCGGTAGGAGCGGCGCCACCTGGAGGCCGGTCGGGCGGTTCCCCGATTGATTTCGCTCGACGGTATTTCTTGGACGGGATGGTCGATTCGCTCGTCGCTGACCAGTGCGTGGAATCCCGAGGAGGGTTCTACGTTTCGAATCCCCCGGGATGTATGGTTCTCGTTGTCTTACTTCATCCGATTTTTCTTCCCATAACCCTCTGGCCCGAGGTGTGGAATCTGGGCGTCTTGGAAAGCGGCCGTCCATTCAAAGTCCTGACTGACCCCTGCCAGTGGGACGCCACCGGCTGCAATGGCCGACCGCTTTCCCGACGACTTGGTGGTACGGATGGCGGCTCGACCTCGGTAAGCTCCCGTTGAATCTGCGTAGGGTCGAATGACGGGAGGGTCGGCCTCTGCCGTTCGAGCCGCGATAACCTGCCGTTCGGGAGCGGCAGCCGGGTCAATGTCCGGTCATGCATCTAGAGCGGGCGGAACTGACCACGAGGCCAATGTCGGCTCTGGCCGCCGGCAGTCGGGTGATTCTGGCGACCGTCTCCGTGCGGCAGTACAGCAGACAATCGTGACCGGCGGCGCCGCGTTCGACGCCGCTCCGTAACGGAGGCGACGCAGGCGCGAGTAACGGAGCCGAGACAGGCGCGACTAGGATGAATTCGCCGAAGTCGGCCTTGTGCAACGCCTTGCGAGAAAGGCGATGCGACGTATTGCCATCGGCGCTGTCATGAAAAAGACGGCGTCAGGCCAGCGGGAGGGGTGGAGGGAGGGGGTGCTGGCCTGACGTCTAAAAGGAAACAATAGAATCCGCGCAACCGCTATTGCTGCTGCTGGATGCCGGCCAGGAGCCACCCACCCTTGGCGCTGCGCGGCTTGACCAGATGCCAGATCTCGTCGACGGCTTCGACGGGGCCGTTGTCTTCCCGGATCTGGCCGGTGAAACGCACACTCACCACGTAGCGGTTTTCCTCTTCGACAACCTCGATGACATCGGCCTCGACGGCGACAACATCGGTTTCCTGAGCCACGTCGCCGCGCTCGCTGAGGCTCATCTTCAATTCGGCGAACATTTCCGGCGTGGTGAACTCGCGGATGTCTTCCAGGTTACGGGCATCGTTGGCTGCCTGCAGACGGATAAAGTTAACCTTGGCGTTGCGCACGAAGCCCGCCACATCGAAATCGGCCGGAATGCGGGCGCCGGTGGCAGCTGCGCCGGCACTGGAGCCAGGCATCGCAGCGTCGTAGCTTCGCGCGGCGGGGGCGGCCGGCTCAAGACCAGCGGCGGCATACTGGATGCCCTGGGCCCCGGCGAGGGCTGGCGGGCGGGCGGCGGCGCGCTTGCGCATGAAAAAGCCGATGGCGGCCAACACGGCCAATCCAATCAGGGCCATCATCAGGAAGGACGCGAGTTCCTCGCCGAAACCGAAATGCGAGGCCAGCGCGGCGAGTCCCAGACCGGCGGCCAGACCGGCGATCGGACCCATCCAGGAGCGGCCTGCCTGGGCTTGCGGGGCGGCGGGTGCCTTGGCGGAAGCGGCGGCCGCGGGGGCCGGCGCGGCATCGGGCGCCTTGGTCGGCGGGGTCATCTGGCGCTGCATGCCGGAGGACTTGCCGGAGCCCAGACGCTTGGCGGCTTCGGCATCGCCTGCGGCAAGCGTCAGGCCCAGGGTGAGCGCAGCGGCCAGTAGTGCAATGGACTTCATCGATGTCTCCTGTCGGGATGGGGGCGTTCTGACCAAGAGTAGCTGCTCGCGAATCAAAAGAAAAACAGAATTATCCGTATCGATACATCGATCAAAGCTGATGATCTGCCCACGGCCGCAGCGGGGCCGTGCGGCTCATGAGGCGCAAGGCGATGCGGATCCCGATGACGCAGAATGTTCGAGGCGATTCGCCCGATTCATGCCTCCAGTCAGGCCCGGGGTGACTGGGGAATTTAGGTTGGATTTCCTCCTACTCAGAGAACCCGGCCTCGTCGCCACGGCACGCACTCCCGCGCGGTGTTGCGTCATCCGTGTGCAAATCCGCGGCCTGCGAATGCGAAAAAGATTCGCTGCCGCGGCCGGTCACCGACGGGATCGGAACCGGTTTCCGAGAGGGGCGCGGGTGTGCTCATAGAGCGATTGCCCGACGCGGATGACGAGGTGCCCGTTCTCGGGTCGGCCAACCAGTTCGAGCACATCGGAATCGCCATGCGGCGGGCCGTCGAACTCCTGCCACACTCCCTCAGCGGGACCGATGGCGATGCGCGATCGGCGGACGTCCGGAATCGGCACCTGAGTATTCGGTGGCGCGAATCGTGCAACTTCGGCAACGAGCACCCGCCCAGGTGCCGGCTCGTCGGCCAGCACGGAATGGACGTTGCGGAATGCCTTGATCGCGCGAAAGGTTTCGCCGCCATCGTCGCTGTGCCAAAACCCACCGTCGGTCGAGAAGGACGGCGAGATCCGCGTACCGATCCAGATACCCGTCGATCCCCAGGCCACCGCAATGCCGGCAGAGACGTCAAACAGGCGCGCTCCCCCGGGTGGCTGTACGGCGTCCGCGTACAAGTTGTCCACGCGGGCGTGCCGCGGCGGGACGCCTGGCGAAGCCACCCACACGTCGGAGAATCCGATCAGCGCTTCGCCCGCCACGGGCGTGTAGTCTTCCGGAAGATGCGAGCGCACCGCAACGAAGTGATCGGGCACCGGCTCCCCGATCCATAGCCCGTCTCCGTTGGAGATGCCGAGCGCGGGTAGCGCACGGCGGGTCAGGTCTGAGTCCGCGAACTTGATCGGCAGCAGGCGGGACCTCGGATTGAAGTTGCGTTCGATCCACTTCCCCGTGCCGAGGGCTCCGGGAGGGCCGCGCCACACCTCGACGTAGCCGCGCGAACTGGTGGACGGCATTCGCATGACCACGACGAGATCCGCGCCGCGCGCCTCGGCGGCATCGATGGAGTAACGCATCTTCGCGACGGCAGGCGGCGGAGGCAACTCGCGCCACGTCGGGACGGGCACTAACAGTCCGCCGATCGTCAGCAAAACGACGCTCGCGACCGTGGCGGCCAGTCGCCGCAGCCGACGCCTTCGGTCCCACGGTATCAAGGCGCGCAGATCCAACCCAGCGATCATGGCGATGAGCCGGACGAGTTCGGTGCGTCCGGCGGGTCGGAACATGCCGAGTCGCCACGCACGGCGTACGTCGGCGTAGCGCAGTTCGCGATGGCGGAGCGCGTCGGGGACTGAAGAGGGCGGATCGTCGGCGACGAGAACGATCCCGACCGGCCGCGGGGTCCCCGTCAGAAACGCCTCGATCTCCCGGGCGACCCACTCGGACTTGGCGGCCGCCGCCGAGCAGCACACGACGAGCGCACCGGCCGCGTCGAGCGCGTCGCGGATTTCAGCGCTAAGGCGGCGTAAATGAATAAACGTATCAACTCATTGTAATTGACTGAGTCTTGCCCTGATTGAGGCAGATGCCACCTTTATTTCTTTCCGGCGCCTAAGGTCCCCCGACCGGATGTCCGTTCGATCGAGGTACACCCGGAGCCTGCGACCGCCGGGCAGATTGTAGTGCTCGAGGTAGATGTGGATGCGGTTCGCAGCGCGCCTGTCCGCGTGACTGTAGCTCATGAATGCGTCGTACCGCGCAGGCGTGGATATGACGGTCCCCAATCGCTTCACGACCACCCTCCGCGTGATATTTCCAGTAGGAAGCCAAATTCTGGCCTCTGGGAGCATGGCCTAATGGAGGGGGCGGTTCAAGCCGCAGACGCGCTGGAGCGGGCTGAAATGGATGAGTGCATGGCAACGGCTGGCGGAAGGGCTGAGAGTATCGGCCGGTATCTTCCAGACACCCCGCGTCCTCTCCCTTACTCAAAGCCGACGGATGACGTCGTCTTCACCGATCGGCAGACGCCATCTCTTTGCGACTGCCGAGTCAAGGCGAATCAATGCCCAGCTATCGGCATTAGCGGTGGCGAACATCACATGCCCCCGATTCCAGGTGACCGCCTCCCGAAGGCGAGGGTCGCGTCTTCTCGCCCCGAATCTGCCGGGTCAGGCACGATATGCTGCCGACTGCTGCTGCCGGGCTTCTAGGCCAGAAGGCATATTGACCCTTGCGAGGGTGAGGCGGTAGGGTTTCACCGGCTCCGCTACGCATCGCCCGTTATCGAATGCGCGAGCAGGCCCCACGCTTCAGCGTTCCATCATTCCCGCAAAGACGGGAATCCAGCGGGTTTGCTGGCGTCCGGATCGCTGCGCGCCCGCGGACGGCACGGACGTGGTTAGACTGTCGAGTCCCACTGCATTCATCTGGAGGGGATTAAGAATGGCGGCGAAAAGAAGTGATTTCGACGGCGACGGCAGCGCCGAGATACCAGTGACGAGCCCTTGGGGTATCGGCATCCTAAAGCTCTCGGGCAGCACCCTGTCGGCGCCGATGATGGCGCCCAACGGCACGCGCTTCGGCGGCTGGCTGCTGAACACGGCGGACAACCGCTTCGACCTGATGGGCGATTTCGACGGCGATGGCAAGGCCGAGATCCTGGTCACCAGCCCCTGGGGCATCGGAGTATTGAAGCTTTCGGGCAACACGCTGACCCCGGTCATGATGGCCCCCAATGGCACGCGCTTCGGCGGGTGGCTGCTGAACACCGCGGACAATCGCTTCGGGCCCGTCGGCGACTTCGACGGGGACGGAAAGACGGAAATCCTGGTGACGAGCCCATGGGGAGTGGGCGTGTTCAAGCTCTCCGGGAACACCATCACCGTCCCCATGATGGCCGAGAACGGCACGCGCTTCGGCGGGTGGCTGCTCAACACCGCCGACAACCGCTTCAGCCCGGTGGGCGATGCGGACGGTGACGGCAGGGACGAGATCCTGATCACCAGTCCCTGGGGCATCGGAATCCTCAAACTGAGCGGGAACAGCTTCACCGCCCCGATGATGGCGCAGAACGGCACGCGCTTCGGCGGGTGGCTGCTCAATACCGCCGACAACCACGTGGTGACCGCGGCCGATCTGGACGGCGACGGCAAGGCGGAGATCGTCATCACCAGCCCTTGGGGGATCGGCGTGCTGAAGCTCGCCGGCAGCTCCCTCAGCGCAGTGATGCTGGCGCCGAACGGCACGCGCTTCGGCGGCTGGCTCTTCAATTCCCTCGACAATCGCGTCGGGCCGGCGGCCGACTTCGACGGCGACGGCAAGGCCGAGTTGCTCATCGCCAGCCCCTGGGGCGTGGGTGTCTTCAAGCTCGCCGGGAACAGCTTCAGCGTGCCGATGATGGCGCCCAACGGCACGCGCTTCGGTGAATGGCTGCTCAACACGGCGGACAACCACTTCGACAACCTCGCCGACTTCACCGGCGACGGCAAGGTGGACATCCTCGTCACCAGCCCGTGGGGCATCGGCATTTTCCGCTTCACCGGCACCACCTTCGCGGTGCCCATGATGGCACCGAATGGCACGCGCTTCGGCGGCTGGCTGCTCAACACGGCGGACAACCGCTTCGAACTCGGCGAGCAGACCCTGCGCCTGCACATCAAGGTGCTGACCAATCCGACCATTTCCATCGACCGCATGGTGCAGGCGATGCAGCGAACGTACGAAGCGGTTGGCATCCGCGTGCATTGGACCAGCACCGAGAATCTGAACCTGCCCGCCCTCAACGACGTGGAGGTCGGCACCTGCAACCGCGGCGTCGTCACCGCGGAACAGGCGCAGCTCTTCGCCAATCGCAAAAATGCCTGGGGCAGCGACGTGGTGGTGTACTTCGTACGTTCCACCGTGCCTTCCTTCAACGGCTGCGCCGCTCACCCGGACGGACGGCCGGGCGCCGTGGTGGCGCAGATCGCCACGCAATGGACGCTCGCCCACGAGGTCGGGCATGTGCTGAGCCTGAATCATGTGAACGACAACAACCGACTCATGACCGGCAACGGTACGTCGAACATCACCAATCCCCCGCCGGACCTTGTCGCCACGGAAGTGCTCGCGATGAGGTCCAGCGGCCTCACCTTCCTGTCCTGAGGAGCCGACCATGGCGATCACGATGAAGGATGTCCGCGCCTGGCTGGACGCGGACGAGCCGGACTACGCCGGTGCCAAGCAGGCCCTGGGCACCGCGGCGGTGCCGTTTCTCCTCGAACTGGTCCAGGGGGGCGACCTGGCACTCGCCTCGAAGGCGACCTACCTGGCCAGCATGATCCAGAGCACCCAGTCCCCGGCGGTAGTGCATGCCGCAGCGCAGAGTCGGGAAGCCATCCTGCGAGTGGCAGCCGCCTCCTGCATCCGCAACCTCCCGCTCGTTCAGGCGGAGAAGGTGCTCGATTCCCTGAAGGGTGACCCGGATGCCGGCGTGCGCAAGGTCGCGGTGAAATCGGCAACCCGCTTCACCTCCGCGCGCGTGGCCGCAAAGCTGGAACTCATGGCCCAATCCGACCCGGAGCCCTTCGTGCGCGAGCAGGCCATCAGTACCGTCAAGGAGATCCGGGCGAAGGTGCGATAGGCAAGGGCAGCAGGTCGCTCTGCGAGGCGGCGCCGCCGGTGGGGGTGATTGCGCGCGTCCGCTTCGTCTGCGTGCGGTTCCAGCCTCAGCCTCGGCCATCATCCGTCGGTGACTGGCCGCGGGAATCGACGTGATGAAGGTCCGCACCACCTCGGCAACCTGACACCGCCAAGGGCCAGGTGCTACTTCTTCAGTTCGGCCATAGGAGTCACCCATTAGCCGGCCGGTGTCAAGGACAATATCAAACCGTCGCATACTGATTGCGTCCATACGGTGCGACAACGCATGCCACCTTCATTCCTGCAGACTCCAATCGCACCCGTTTTCTCGTTCTGCCGGCTGCGAACCGAATCGCGCCAGTCACCCATCAGGATCAAGCGTTCCGCGATGCGCTGCGAGCGCCCTGGCGGCCTGCGCCGCCCCAGAGAAACGTTGGTGCCAAGCCGTGTTTAAGGGGTTGCTCACATTTGTGTGGCTGTCGCGATGGCGACGCCAGTCCGCTACTGGCTCACAGCTTGGGCGATTCAGTAATCTGCGTTCCATCAGGTGGCGCAAAGACGGCGTCCAATCAGTTGCTTGGGTTGTGCACCAGACCGCTTTCCTGGCTCACCGTCTTTGGCCAAGCCGTTACGCGAAGCATCGACTCACATCAAAGGGCTTCTGCTCGCGCAGCATGTGGTAGCAGGCGCGCGCCAGTTTGTGCGCCAGCGCCTTGGTCGCCACAATGGTGTTCGTCTTGCGCTTCTTGCGCTCGTAGAATCGCTTCGCTTGCGGGCAGCAGCGAAGGGCGAAGTTGGCCGCCTCGACGAAGGCCCAGGCGAGGTACTTGTTGCCGTTCTTGGCATTGCCCTCGCCCTTCTTCTTGCCGTTGCTCTCGCGCCGGCTGTCCACGCAGCGACAGTAGGAGCTGAAGTTGCCCACCTGGGCAAAGCGCGTGACGGTACCCGTCTCGAGCATGATCGTCGTGGCGAGCACCTCGCCGATGCCCGGCGTCGTCTTCAGCAACCTGTACTCCGAGCGCAAGCTCACACGCTCCTTGAGCCGCTGCTCCAGCACCTCGATGCGCTGCTGGAGGACTTGGCTGACCGCGCGGTTCGATTCCAGGGCCAGCGTCACATCGGGTACGAAGCCCAGCGCCTCGACCTGTTCCGCCGTCAGACGCTTGACCGCCTCGCCGCTCAGCCGAGCTCCGGTCTGGCGCGCCAGCGTGTTCTCGATCGACAGAATCTGGGCGGTGCGGTAGCGCACCAGCTGCAGGCGCTTGCGCGCCAGGTCGCGCGCCCCGCGCTGCTCGCGCGGGTAGATGTAGCCCTCGGGTAACAAGCCCAGGCGCAGCAACTGCGCCAGATAAAGCACTGGAACGGGGCCAAGCTGACGGATACCCAAACGATGTTGCAGTGGGCCAAGAGCATGACCTGGAAAGGCGTTCATCCCGTCGTCGAATTGAACCGTACAGTCTATGAGAAAGGAATCACCGTGGCCAAGGATGCCATGCAAGCTGTCGAGTCCAGGCTGGAACGAAACCCGCTCCTGCCCAAGTGGGACATCCTCATCCGAACGACCTGCACGGTATGAATATTCTGGGGAATCACCTTAGCCTTCGGGCGCGGCCGCTTTCGCTCCATCATGGCCTCAGCGCCACCGCCAGCCCTGCCACGAACCATGCCATTCAATTGACTTCGCCGGCCGCAACCTTACTATCCCCACAGCCACCGCCGTCGCAGCGGGCCAGTCCAGCGAGGTCTATCCGCCGCCATGACGCCGTGCCCTGACCAACCGCTCGCGCTGCGGCGGATAAAGGCTCACTCGCGTGGCCACCGGATTGAAGCTGTCGTCAATCAACGCTTCGCCATCTTCGCTCGCGGCAACGAAGAACAGCCAGGCGCCCGAGTCGGGCAGCGGCGCGAGCCGGGTGACCGCGGCCGCGCTTGCGAGGTCAATCTGGCTACAGCAGCAGCATCGGGCGGCCCTCGTGCCCGGGCCAGTTGGCGGCTCGTGGCAGGTGCGGAGAGCCGTAGAGCCGACATCCGGCGGTGCCTTTCCTGGCAGGACGATTTCCTGACGAGCTCTCAGGCCCGACTCGAGGGACAGGCTGTGGGATGATTGCTCCTATTCCGCGCTTCGGATGGCGTCCCCTCGACGATGCTCACGCTACTCTACGCATTGGCTTTCGCTGCCGGGCTGCTTTTCGTTGTCGCCAGCGTCATGACACTCGCCACCATCCGCCGCCTACGGTTGGTGCCTCCAGAGACCGTCGCGTTCTCGCCGGTGGACGTCCCCGAGGACGCACGTTCGCTCCTGGCGCCGGGGCTGAAGCACCTGCTGGCGCTGGGTTTCACGCGGCCTGCGGCGGTACGCCAGGTAAGCCAGCGGGTCGGCGGCCAGCCCCTGCCGCAGCACGCGCTGGTGCTGCGCCATACCAAAGCGCCGGCCGTCGGCTACCTGGTGCAATTGACCGCGCCTGACCGCGCGCGCCACTACAGCATCTTCTTCGTCAGCCGCACGCGGGACGGACACACGCTGCTGACGCGCAACCGCTCCAGCGTCGTGGGGCCACCGCTGCTACCGGACCTGACCCTGCTGGACCTCTGGCTGCCGAACTGGCCCGCCTTGTGGCGGGCGCATCGCGACGAGATGCGCGCAATCCAGCCCGATGCAGCGCAGTGGACTACGCTGCCCGCAGACGAGTGGATCCGGCTCGGCGCGGACTTCGAATCGGCTTCGTTCAAGCGTCGCGTGATTCGCGGCGATCTGATGGAGGCGGGCGACGGCAGCTATCGCTTCAGCCTCGGCTGCGCGCTTGCGATGCTGGTGCGCAGCTGGTCGGTGTTGGTGCCGTCGTTTCGCGCGATGGACGAAGACAAGGCTGCGCCAACCGACGCCGCGCCGGCAACAGGCGCCGACCGCATCCTCGGGCAGATCGAAGCCTACGAACGCGAGACCCAGTCCCGGCGCAAGCCACAATGGTCCGGGGGCGCGACGTGGTTGCTGTTCCTGGCCACGGCGGCCGTGGCGGCAGTGTCGTTCGGCCTGAGCATGGATATCGGCACGCTGGTCGCACTGCTGGCCGTGCTGCTGTTCCACGAATTGGGCCATTTCGCCGCGATGCGCTGGGCCGGCTACAAGGACCTGAAGATCTTCTTCCTGCCCTTCATCGGCGCGGCGGTCAGCGGCCGGCACGAACAGCCCACCACGTTGCAGGAACTCATCGTCCTCTTCGCCGGCCCAGTGCCGGGCCTGGTGATCGGACTTGCGGCATTGCTCTGGTGGCCGATTGAAGCGCCGAGGTGGGAGTGGCTGACTAATTGCGCCGTGCTGGCGGTCGTGATCAACGCCTTCAACCTGCTGCCGATCCACCCGCTCGATGGCGGCAAGATCTTCGAGATCCTGCTGCTCGGCCGCTGGCCGTGGCTGGCGTTCGCCGGCCGTGTCGCGGGACTCATTGCGTTGGCGGGCATTGCCCTGGTCATCGACGACACGTTGGGTCGTGCGGCGCTGCTCGGACTGGTCGTGTTGCTAGCGCTCGGCCTCGGCCACCAGTTTCGCGCGGCACGAACGGCAAGCGCGCTGCGCGCCGCCGGGCGATGGGGCGGAATGACCCGGCAAGACGCGCTGCAGGCACTGTTCGCGACCATCGGCCGGCTGGGCTATGGATCGAAGCCCTGGCCGACGCAGCGAGCGCTGGTCGAGTCCATGCTTCCGCAGGCGATTCAGCCGAGATTGCGGCGCGCGGCCCGGATGAGCGGGCTGATGGTGTATGGGTTCTTCCTGACGCTCCCCGTGCTGGCGGCCCTGGCCTTCCTGTGGAACATCGTTCCGGCTGCTGCGCACAGAAGCACGCCGCCCGCGCTCGACTCCCGGCGACCGGACGAGGCGCTGATGGCACACTACGCGGCCCAGCGCAACGCCGAGCTGGAAGAGCTGCGCGAACGCGTGGCCGCGACCGCCGACCCGACACAGCGATGGGCGCTGCTGGAGTCGGGGCTGGACTTGGTCGCCGAAGAGCTGGCCACTCAACGCCCCGGCGCTCTGCCGGCCGGCGAAGCGCTGCTGGCCGACGCACAGGCGCTGGCGCCGGCGCTGCCCGATCCGCTGGCGAGCAAAGCGACGGTGGCGATCTGGATGGCCGAGGCTGCTGCCGAGCCGCCGGTTCGGCTACAGCATCTGCGATCGGCCATGGCGCTGTACGACTCGGCGCAGGCGGATACGGCCGACCCGGGCCCGCTCATGCGGGCGACCGCGCTGTGGCTCTTTCAGGCACCCGGCGACGAGCGCCAGGCACGCCTGGCGCGCATCGACAGAGCGCTGGCACTCGGCGGCGAGCGGCCGGGGCTTCCCGGAGCCGAGACCGTGCGTGCCTTCAAGCTCGACGCCCTCCTGGCGCAGGGAGAGCCGACGCCGGCGCTCGGACTCGCGCGCGCCTGGTTCGAGCAGGCGCTGCAACTCGGCGATGTCGTCGCCCTGACCGCCACGGCGCAACTGTATGTCGATCTCATGCTCGCCACCGCCGGACCGGCACCAGCGCTGCAACTTCTGGACCAGCTTCTCGCGCAGATGGAATCGCGCCAAAGCCAGCCGGCTGCCCACACCAATGGGCTGCGCCGCCACGGCATGTGGCTGGCCGAGGCGGCCGGCCGCACGGACTGGCAACGCGCGCAGGTGCAGCGTCTGCCGATCCCTGGTCCGCTCGGTGCCGACTCGCCCCTCACTACACGCGCCCTGCTTTGGCTGGTGAGCGGCGGCCAGGGCCCGAGCGCGACGCTCATCGAACTGGAACACGCGCATTGGCAGGGAGACACCGAGGGTGCGCACCGCGCCGCGCTGCGGCTGGTGCAACAGCGCCCCGGATTTGCGGTGACGCTGCCGCGCGGAACCGCCTCGCCGCAGGGGCTCGATACCGCGCGCGCGAGACTGCTGCATGACACGCGCAAGGCGGTCTACGAACGCTATGGTCTGACGGTGACGAGCGCACCCTGATCCACGCGGTCTCGCGGGCAGCGGCGAGCGCTCAAGCCGTATGCCGCGCCTGCGCCACGGCGGCGTTGAACGCCAGGACATGCTCGGCGAGGCGTTGCGTATCGCAACTCGGGCAAGGCGAACGGCTCGGCTGGCCGCTGGTCATGACGCGGCAGTTGCGCTTGCACTTCGGGCACGGGAACACCGATCCGTGAAAGCGGCAGTACGGAGCGAGCCAATCGCAAGCGGTCCGTGACAGGCGGGTGGACAGCCAGGCGAACTCGCGCATCGCGAAGAAGTTCGGCAGGCCGAGCCAGCGCAGGTTGGCGAGATTGCCGAGCGGCCGCAGCGACCCGTCGGCGACGCGGAGCGCCCCGAGGTGCAGCCATTCCAGCGTCGCGAGATCGGACAAGGGCGCGAGCGTGGGCGTTTCCATCGGCTTGCCGTCGCCGCCGGTGAATCCGAGGCCAACGAGGTGCCGCAGACTGGCGAAAGGCTGGAGCGACGTCGCCTTGGCCGTGCCCGCAAGTTGCAGCCACTCGATCTGAGACATGGCGCCGATCGGCGCGAGCGACTCGATGCTCCCGGACCGACCGAGGTAGAGGTATCGAAGGGTTGCCAATCGGGACAACGCATCGAGACTGCGGATACCGCTCCACTTGATCCACAGCCCGGTCAGCGAAGGCAGGCTGCACGCAGCGTCGAAGAGCTCCTGCGGCACGCGCGACTGGAACCACAAGGTGCGCACGTTCCCCAGCGACGGGAGAAACGCGCACCACTCCTGAACGAGCATGCGTTGCTGCTTGGCGGGCAGATCCAGTTGCGTGCAGAGGATCGAGAGCCGCTCGCCGCCTGCGTATTCCTGCGGTCGCCGGATCGGTTTGGGCTCGGCGCCTTCGCGGGACAAGGTGTTCCAATAGGACGGGACGTAGCTGGATTCACCATCTCCCAGGCATCCGTTCATCGCGCCGAGGGAGGCCTGGAGCTCGTCGAGCGCAGGCTGTGTTCGAGCCGCGGTGCCGTGCTTGTCGGTCTCGTTCACCATCAGCGGAGTCTGCGATCGTTCGCAGTGACTGCGGCGGGCGACCGGCCCGCAACCGGATCGGCCAGCGCGCGCTCGGCCGCCTGCTTCATCTGCTTGGCGCCCTTCACTGCTGCGCGCGCGGCCAACTCATCGCGGTGCGCGACGCCCAGACCCGCCAGCATGCGCAGCGCGAGTCCACCCACGACCGGCGCGCGCGCGCCGGCTTCGGGCAGCTTGAGCCACGCCGCTTCGGCAACACGGCGCACGGTCGCGGCCAGGGTGTCGCGCTCGATCCCGGCATCGCACCAGGCCCACCACAGCACGCCCATGAGCAGCGACTCGCTCGCCTCGCCGAGCTTGGCGCCGACGCCGGGGCGCACGCCGGTGGTGGCCCATTCGGTACGGCCGCTGGTGTGCTCGAAGGCGTGCAGTCGCTCAAACATCCAGTCGCGCCACGAGGGCGCAAGCGGCGCGTCCAAGGCCGCGATCCGGGCGTTCAGCTCGCGCAGCCAGCGCTGGCTCGGCTTCGCATCGACGCCTTCCATCCACCCTTGCAGCACCGGCGTCAGCGCTCGGCGCAGATCGGGGTCGGTAACGTCCCAGGCTGCTTGGGACGGACCACCCCAATCGTCGACATCGAAGGCCACCGGTAGCGCACCGCTGGCCTCGTCGCGCAGCAGCCAGCGGCGCAGACTGCGCACGGCGCGCTTGTCGTCGCCGGCGAGCGCCTGTTCGGGGTACTCCGACAGGCGGCGCAGCACCTCGGCGTCGTCGACGGGTGGCGCCTGCGCCATGATTTCGGCATTGCGCTCGCGCGCTTCGAGCAGGAACTCGGCCATCGGGTGGTTCGGATCTATCGGTTCGGCATGTGCCGTCTTCAGTGCCTTGGAGGTCTGCTGCCAGCGCGCCACCACACCCCGGCCGAAGGCATCGAGCCAGGCGCGCACCGCCGGTTTCAATAGCGCACGCCGGGATGCGCTGCTGCGTTCGAGCCACTTGACGAGCGCGACGAAGGGCCAGGGGAAAGCGCTGGTGACGAGGTCCGGCTGGATGCGTCCGGCGAGCGCGTGCATGGCGTCGAGCACTGCCTGCTGCGTTCAACGCGAGCGCGTCGCCGATCGTGGGCAGCAAGGCGGGCACGATCCGACGCACCGTTTCGTCGAGCTCGAATTCGTCGGGGTCCGGCTTCAGCGGGTCGCGGTGTGCGGTTGACTCCGCCGCAACCAACTGCTGCATCAGCGCCACGAGCACGGCCTCGCGCTGCTCGGCGGCCAACGCGGCCACGCGCACGCCCGTGGGCAGATCGGTCAGGGGCGCCGGTTCCTTGCGCCAGCGTGCTCGGTACTCGGCCACCCAGGCCTGGGCGACAAGCGCCGGCTCGGGCGCGCCGGCGTCGATCTTCGCCTGCGCGGCCGCCGCCTCCGCTTCGTGTGCCGCTTCTTCGGCACGCTCCTCGGCCTTGCGCTTCTCGTCATAGGCGCTCGGCTTGCGCGGCGCGGGTTGCGTGGGCAGCACCGACATGTCCAGTCCCAGGCCGGCCAGCCAAGTGCGCAACGCAGCGAGGTTCGACGCGGTCCACCCGGAAAAGTATCCGGCGCGCGCGTCGAGCACGCGCTGCGCCGCGTCCAGATCGCCTATCGCCACCGCCGCGGCGATGCGCGTTGGCACATCGCAAACGATCAGCGAGTCGTCGTAATCGGCCACGGCCTTCAGGCTGGCGTGCGCCCGCAACCAGGGCCAACCGACCTCGAACATGGCGGCATCCACAGCGTTGGCCATCTGTTCCAGATCGGTGTCGCGGCCGATCTTCGTGTTCACCGCCGCATGCGGTTGGCCGGCGGGGAGCTTGTGCAGCAGGCTCTCCAGTCGCTCACGCATCTGCCCGGCGGCGAAGTCCGGCTTGTCGACCTGGTCCAGCATCCACTCGCATCTGGGCTGTTGCGCGCGCATCCGCGTCAGCGCCGGGAACTGCAGCGCGAGATTCACGTAGAACTCGCCGCGCGGCCCTTCGTTCCACTGGCCGGCCTGCAGATGGACGATGCGCCAGTGCTGCTCCAGCCCTTGGCCCGCCTGCGCCAGCAGCGTGCGGCCCTGGCGCTTGAAGCCCTGCGGCGCCAGCACCAGCGCCAGGCGCTTGGCGAGGTAGTCGATCTTCAGGCCGACCTTGTCCTCGGCTCGCGGAATAACCGGCGGCTTCATGCGGCAGCGTCCAGTTCGTTCGTCCGCCACGAAGCGTATGCCAGTTTGGTAGTCTGCCGCAAGATGGCCTTGTTCAGCCGCCCTCTTCTACCAGCTGCAGGGGCAAGGAGATCCAACGCCACTGCCGCAAGTATTCCGAATCGTTACAGAACGGTGTGTGTAGTCGTCACGGGGGAACTGAATGCTGATGAAGCCCAAGAACCGCGCCAGAATCACAGCGCAAGTCGTGCCGTAGGTCGCCGGGGCGGCCGCCGAGGCCGTCTCGGTGACCCATGGCACGAGCGCTCCCCGACGAGCGAGATCGGATCGTCGTCGAGCTACCAGGCGATGCGCTGATCGAATTCGTAGTCCGGCGCCGGTTGGGCTTGAGGGTCGCACTCGCCCTGCCCGGCATCGGCCCTCTCCCACAGCGGCGGGCCTCGGGCCGGCGCCATGCGCGGCGGTGAGGTGGGCTCGCCCGGGCAGGCGAGGATCTCGCGCACGGCCATCGCCTTGTTGATGAAGGCGATGATGCGTATCTCACCGCCACACTTGGGGCACAGCAGCGGGAAAACGAAGTATCGCTCGGTCAATGATCTGCTTCTGCCTCGACAGCCACGTAGAACTCCGAGCCCGAGCGGTGCAATCACCATCCGGGTCCCTGGCTGTCGTCTGGCTAACACCCCGGCACACGAGAGCGCCGATAACCGGCACCCGTCCCTAAATCCTCCGTGTCAAAGTAACGTCGATTTGAGGGTGCCCGATCCATTGCCGCGCTGCACCCGGCCCGGAAATAGACGCCGTCTGCGTGCGATGCAATCCAGCGCGCCTCTCTAACGGCACTCGATTGGTCTGACTCCGCACCGCTACCCCACAAAGAACCGCCAACAGCCGGAACCGGCGCCTTCTGAGGGGACGCCGGGAACAATTTGGTGCTTATACCAGATCGACTGCTGATACTGGGTGTTGGCACTACATAGCCCGAGCGGTGACAGTGGTAATCGCCTGTTCGGCGATTGTGGTGGCAGCCGTACTTATCCAGACCGCCTCCGTGGGATACCGCCCCGGTAGACATGGTGGCGAGGCACAGCACAGCTAGCCCACGGCCCAAGCCCGAACGCGTCATGGCTTTCCAATCCTCCACCAACCCAAACCGTGTGCCGCAACGAATACATTCACACTCCCATACTCCCCGAGACCTCATCGCCGAACAGCGGGGCGCGCGCTAGGGCAAGGGGATGGAAGATGAAGAACCGGGCGTCATCGCCACTCCGGCCTCGCGCAAGACCTCAGCGGTCCAGACATCGCAGGTCTTGAACAAATGGAAGGACTCGCGCGAAGCATAGAACCGACTCGTCCCATAAAGCCCCGGCCCCAGGACCACGGGGTTGCCCGCCGCGTCGAACTCGAAGCTCTCACGCAGGCGGGCATGGAGACGATCGAAACCTGACAGGGAAAGCGTCAGCACGACTGTTTCGCTGGTCGGGAAGTAGGCTTGAGGCGTACCGCGGAACCCCACCACATGCAATACGCTCGGCGTCGGCCAAAACAGCGCCCGCATGGCCATCCAGACGCTCGGGTCCGCTGCTGGGTAGTAGTCTCGGTCTCCCCAACCGATCTCAAGGTGCTCCGCGCCGGGGAAGTCACGCACCAGTGGCGAAGTACTGGGCACGTCCGCGACCCTGAGCACCAGGCCTGTATGCCAGCCATGGCGTACCAGGTGAACGGTGCGAACAGGTTCGGCCGCGACTGGAACCAAGGGCGCTCGCGGCACCGTGCAGGCGGCCAGGAGTGGCACCAACAGTGTCACCACCAAGCGAATGTTCAGGGTCCTCTGTCCGCCGTTTCTCCGTCGCCGCGAAGCGTTTGATACTCTTGTCGCCACGTCCCGTGATGTTCCCCGGCCTGCGGTCTCCATTCTGGCGGAAAACGGCGCTTCAGCGACGACCGAGGGGACCGCGGAGCTACGATAGCGCTCGGGGCGTCGGATCGAATGCGCATCCCCCGTCGGCGTTGTCCTGTAGCCCAAAGTCACAGCCATTGACTGCTCGGTGGGACGCCGGGCCGGCAGCTCAAGAGCGGAACGAAGGTAGCGTTCTCCCTTCCCCAACGAACGTCACCTCAGGCCGAGCCGGCAGCGGTCGGCTCGGCCCGGGGAAGATTGGCTGCCGAGGGTCGAGCGGTCGGTCGAAGCGAGCGGTGCTGCCAACGGCGCTTCCCTTCGACTGAGCCAACTCCACGCTCCGCTGGGAGCCGTGGATTCACCCAACTCGGCCATACCGTCGTTCACGACATCCCGGAAGCCGTCTTCCGCAATGACGGCTTCCAACGACATCAAATTTGCAGTCCCGAGTCAGCCGCCAGTGCGGCCACAAGAAAGCGGACGTTGCTGCGGAACGCGATCTCGTCGCCAGAAAATGAGCTACTTAGCGAGACCCTTGATATTCTCCTGAGAAACGTCCCTTTCATGACGGCGATCGATTTGAATTATGGTGAGGGGACGTGGAGGACCGATATTACGGACTGCACGACCGTCGATACCATCCTAACTGTTTTGACATTCTTACCCAGACTTCAGCGCACGCTGTACGGGCTCGATTTGGGTTGAATGATCACACCCTCAAAGCTGGTTTCGCCTAACAAAGGCATGGAAAGGGACGCTCCACAACGTCGCGCCCCTCATGCCAAGGCGTTCGGGGACCCGATGACTCTCGCGTTCAAAGCCCAGTCCGTCAGGTGCACCAATGCGATCGGTGGAGACATTCTGCAGGTATGCTTTGACACCATGCCGGTGAGCTGTGATGAGGAGACGCGGGACACGTCATACGTTTTGATCAGCGCGAACTTCGAGTTTCCTGGTCCAGCAACGATAGAGTGGCACGATGGGACTGCTTACGATGGGGGAGGCGAAATGATGTCTCTGGTGTTGAGACGGGATGGGGTCTGGATGAAGCTAGATCGGGGTCTGGAGATTGCGGTGAGCTTCAGAATGGGCGATAGGCGGTTCGCCCAGTTGCGGGCATACTTGACCAGGATGCTCGATGAGGGCGTTCTTGCTGCCACGTGAATCCCGGAACAAGCGGATACGCCGAACCGCCGCACAGCGCTTACGGCGCTGAGCGTTGGGTACACCGTAGGTTCAGCATGCTGGATTGGCTGCCAGCGCCCGTTTCCGGCGGCGGTCGGTGATCCGCAGCGTTAAGCTTCACAGAGGGCCCCTTCGTGCTTCATCCGAGTCAATTTCAAGTCAACGAAGCTTGGATCGCCTTCAAGTTGAACGATGCGCCCATCCAAACAGAGTCGGACGGGTCCTTCAACTTTATCGCCCTCATGGACGCAGCGAGTTGTTTTATCTTGAGTTCTGCACCTGTACCCACGAACGCGGCGGAACCTTCAAGGATGGAAGCCATGCGCCTGTTGAAAGAGGGGCAAGCGCACAAGCAACAGTTGCCCAAGACGGTCTTCATATCACGCGAACAACCAGCCGACTTTCTTGCTTTCGAGGCTGAACGACAGGGCATCACCGTAGTGCGCGTTCCAGAAGATCAGCTTCTGCTCTTCATCGGTGAAGCCAGAGAGGGCTTTAGAGAGCACTTCAGCGGTGGGGCGACGCAGTGAAGCCAACCCTCCCGCCCTCGGACGGCCGGCCAGCTTCGCTGTCCGGCCGTCCGCTGAGCAATGACGTCGCACTGCCACCGCTAGATGCGCTGAAGATCGCGAACCGGCTGAATCGCGGGGCGATGACTATCGCGTACCGGCTGACCGCTGTGCGATCAATAGCTGCCAGCCACCGACTAATGCAGAGGATTTTTAGCTTGTCGGCCGCGGCGCACGGCGCCCGAGGAGGGACACGTCGATGAGGCCGCGGTCGGCGGGCTAAAAATCCTCTGCACTATGCATAGGGGTCGGTACCTGCCCGTGGTCGTAATCAAAGCAGTCATTCGAGAGGTCCAGACGGGCCAATGTCCGGTGATGCGTGTAGAGCGGACAGAACTGACCACGAGGCGACTGTCGGCTATACTGGCCGATGAGTCGAAATACGCTGGGGGTTTGCGAGCGTCAGGTCTACCACACATAGCCGTCCTTCATGAGGCTCTTCAACGCTTTCCTACGGTGATCTTCCCGGATAACCTGGGGAAGAGCATGGAAGGCGTGTCCGGGGTGTTGGTTTGATAGATTTTGAGCTTCAAGTATTCGGTGTCGCGGAAGCCTCGGGCACGTCGGCGCAGGAGAGCAATGCTGACGTTGCCGGCTTCCAAGCGCGCGGTGCTGATGGGGTGTTGCGCCCAAGCGCATATGCCGGTTTGGTGGGAGCGCAGCGTCTTGACGAACTTCGAGAGGCCCGTGATCTTTGCCGCCTCAGCCATGCCGCACCAATCGAGGAGGCGGATCGTCATGTCGGCCGGCGTGGCAGGCTGACGCCAGAGTGCCTGCAACTGTTCCTTCAGCGTGTAGATCTTGTTGAGGGGCTCGTTCTGCTCCAGCAGCTTGTCAAGCCGCTCCTGGTCGGAGCTCTTGAGATTGTCACGATTGCCCAGCAGCAGGTAGAGGCTGCCCTTGAGGGCTTGCTCGCCGGTCAGGTCGCCCAAGGTCTTGGCCGATTTGAACTCGGCCCGGCGACAATCGCGGATCACCGTCGAGAACATTTGCATGATGTGAAATCGGTCGAATACGATCGCTGCGCTCGGCAAGCTCGTCATCGTCGCGCAGATGTAGGCGGCCCCCATGTCCATGGCTACTGCCTCAATGCCAGCGGCACACTCCTTGGTCAAGGCATCGAAGAACTCGCTCAGCACCGCGGCGGTGCGGCCCTCCTTGATCCACAGGATGCGTCCGCAGTGAGCGCCCGGCGAGAGGTCATAGACCAGCGTCAGGTAGTCCTGTCCCTTGGCGCGCGCCACCTCGTCAACGCCAAGATAGCGAATCCCCGCCAGCGTTTGCGGCGCCACCGGCTTGATCGTTTCGGCCAGATAGTCCTTGTCGATCGACTTGACCGTATTCCAGCGCAGCCCCGTGTGGCGAGCCACTGCCGAGATCGACATATGGCGGCAAAGACCGGAAATCAGCAGTGCGTAGCGCTTGGTGACTCGCCTCGTCGGATCGACAAACGGCAACTGCTCAACGCGCACCACCGACGGGCTGATAAATACCTCGGCATACTCGATCTCAACTTCGCATGCCTGCCCCATGAGCGGCAGATCACTCACCCAGCGCCGCTTGATCCGATGAACCCCTCCGCATCGGCCTATCCCGGCAGCAATCGGCGTTACCCGTCGATCACGCCGACAAGAAATGCGCACAATCCCGCACTCTGCGTCGTGCTCAACCTGCTCGATTACCTGCCCCTGATACCCCATAATCCCCACCGGGATGGTTGCTCCCATATCGCGCTCCTACCTGTGTCCTCAGAGAACTCAGGTGGATACACGGTTTCCGGGATGTCAGCCATCCCCTTCTTCCGTAGAGAAGCGTTGAAGAGCCCTTCATGACCTCGCTACCCGAACGGCAACCGCGGGGCGGTTTCTACTGCTGGGACCGCTACGTTGTCTGCCTGATTTGAATGGTGCTCGGTACGGTCGGCCGGGTACGTTGCGACGTCATGACTTTCGATCACCGAGCCTTCGCGCCCGATTGGGAGCCCTGCTGCTTGCGGCCAAAGTCCTGGAGTAGAATCGCAGCTCGATATGCGCCATTGGTCACACCGCTCCCCAGCGCTCAGGAGTACCCGCAACATGATTCGCCCGGTCTCTTTCTTCCGGCCTTTGACTTTGGCGAGTTCGGACCGGAACTGGAGCAGCTCTTCCCGCGACAGGCTTCCGACATCGCGCTGCCCGAACGCGGGCTCCAGGTGCTTGCGCACGATGTCGCGCACGGTGCGCTGGTAGGAGCGCCGCCACGCCACCGCGCTCTCCTGCTGCCAAGTCTCGGCGAACTGGCGGAAGCTCGGGCGGGCGGCTGCCGGCAGCGGGGCAACCGCGGCCGCGATGGGCGCGGCAGGCGCCGGAGTCGGCGCGAGCGCGGCGCCGCCGAAGCGGGCCGCGAGCTTGCTCCCCGGGAAGAAGCGCGCGTATTCGAAGCTTCCCAGCTTGATCTCGAGTTCGATCCGGTCGAGGATCTTTTGCAGCTTCTTGCGGTTGGCCGGGCTGTCTTCCAGGGCGGTATGCTCACGGCACCGGTAGTTCCGATACCGGAAGTCCAGAACCAGATTCCCCGTTTCCTTTCTGACGTTGATGCTACCCATGGCACACGGCTCCGTTGGCCATGGGCACGCTCAGCGCGTTGTCGGCCGAAGCGATCACCATGTCGCTCTCGATGCGCTCCCAGACGAACAGGATCTTGCGACCGCCGAACGGACGGATGTAGTGGACCCCTTCGAGCAGGACCGAGTCCTTCAGCCTTTCGCGGATGGTGCGGACGTCGTACTTGATGCGGGCCGACAGTTCGTCCGTCGTGAGGTAGGTATTCGTTGCCATAGCATGATCTCCTTGATTACATTAGAGTACCCTAGAAGGTCACATCGATCCCCGAACGTCCTTTATGATCTTCTGAAGATCATTATAACGCAATAAAGATCTTATGCAAGCGATTGTGATCTTCTATAGATTGTTTTGTTCTTTTAGAGACCATCATGATTAAGTGCCACCTATCTCGGATCATGGGCGAGAGGAAACTCAAGATCAGCGACCTGTCGCGCGAGACCGGAGTGAACCGCGGCACTCTGACACGCCTGTATCACGAGACGGCCGAGCGAATCGAGTTGGACGTCATGAATACGCTCTGCCAGTACTTTGGCTGCCGCGTGGCGGATCTGTTCGAGTACGTTTCAGAACGGTGACCGGTCGGGATAGAAATGCAGCGCGCGCGGCATTAGGCAAAGGCTTGGCTGTTTCGGCGTTTCCGCGGTACGTGCCCGTTTAGCCCTTCCCATCGCTCGCGTTTCCGCAAGCCCCCCTACGATCCCGGACGGCGGGATTTCCCCGGTCCGGTTCTGACCTTGGCCTTTCATCTGTGGCCTTCCCGAACGCCGCGATGTTTAAGTGCTGGCGCACATACACCCCGCCTACGCTTGGTTTGCGCACAAACTCGTCCCAACTTCGAGGGTCGGCTTATCCCGGCTCAGAGTCCGGGGACCACCCTGGAACCGCCAAGTGCCCAGAGCCCCTTTGCCCCCATGTCGGTGTTACCGCCTTTGGGGAAAGACGTCTAGCGTCTCCTCGAAGGGCGTTACCCCTCCTTCATCGCTCTTACGGGCTCATGCGCCAAACCACTGCCCTCCGTCCGCCTCCGGTTTCCCTCGTACGTCCGGTCGTTGCAGGTTGCTGCCAGCCCCTGCTGGGCAATGGTCCTTCCCGACGTTATCTCTGCCAATCTTTCCTCACGTGCTCGGACCCCTACCCCGGCTGCCTCCGAGGTGCATTCGCTCGTTTCTTCCCTCAGAGCTTTGGCCTTCCCCGATTGAGCAACGGGTCGGCGCAACGCAAGTAATCCCAACAGCTATTTCAGTTGGGGGCCATTTACGGGGCTGCAGTCAGTCCATCATGTTCGGGCCCGTGAGTTTGCTCGCCTCCCAGATAGCTCCCACCCACACGCCGCAATGCTCCGCGTCGCGGGCGGCAGAGACTTTTACGACCACGCCTATCACGGTTGGTTACCTTCCCCGTGCAGTGGTTATGCTAGCTGACCAAATCCGAGCAATTGTCAGCAAGTGGACTTTCACCACTCTAGATTGGCAGCCTTGTCGGCTGCTCCGCTCAATTGCCGGCCACACGGCGTCTCGTCAGCGACTCGAAACTTCGCAAAGTGGCTGTGCTGAGTCCATGGGCACGACGCCCGAAGGTCGAAATCCACCCTGCCAAGAATTCGTGCCCAAAATCGTGGGCACGGAATGGGCACTGTTTGGGCACGGGGTGGGCACGAACGGATTTTCCAGGACAAATGAATAAGGCCAAACGCAGCTAAGTGTTTTGCCTTATTGAGGAATTCGTGGTTGCGGGGGAAGGATTTGAACCTTCGACCTTCGGGTTATGAGGCAGGATCGTCCCTCCGCAGGATGTTTATTATCAGATACTTGCAACGCTTGCCACGCGCCATGCCAGTCAATCCAAGGCACAATCGTGTCACACTCAAGCTGCGTCAGGCACCGGTCATCAAGCGCGCCAGCAGCGCAGTCGAAAGCAGTCGCCATATCGACTCGGCGACCGTGCCCTCGCTTCCGCGCGCCGAGACGATGCATGGCGACTCAGGGTTCGACCACCACAACGGTACGCCCTTGGGTCGCGAACTGCCGCTGGAGTTGATGAGGAAGCCCGCCTGGAACCAAGCGCCCGTGCTTCCTACGAAACGGCCCCCTGACGAACCGCAGAAAAGCCTTGCAAACCGTTGTCACATCTGACAACATGCACGAAGGTAAGCGATGACAAGAACCACTCGGCCAGTCTCGTGGATTGCTGCCGCGCGCAAGGACTTTGAGAAGTTTCCCGAGGGCGCCCGCAGCATTTGCCTGAACGCCCTGACCATCGCGGCGGAAGGCAGCAAGGCGGATATCGCCAAGCCGCTGAAAGGGCTCGGCTCCGGGGTATTCGAGATTGCACTCCCTTACCGGGGCAATGCCTTCCGCGTGGTGTATGCGGTGCAGATCGGGGAGGACATCTGGGTCGTCCACGCCTTCCAGAAGAAATCGACCCAGGGCATCAAGACGCCGAAACGCGAGATCGACTTGGTGCAGGAACGACTGAAGCGACTGAAGGAGATGCTGGGATGAACGACGAACCGATGGAACTGATCCGCGGCAGCGGCAATGTGTTCGCCGATATGGGACAGGCGAACGCCGATGCCCACCAGCTCAAGGCGCTGCTCGCCGCCGAAATCATCAAGGCCGTGGACGCCGATGGCCTTTCGGTGCGCAAGGCGCATGCGCGCACCGGCGTTGCGGCGGCGGACTTCTCCCGCATCCGCAATGGCGATCTCAGCCGCTTCACCATCGACCGCCTGATCAACACCCTCGGCAAGCTCGATCAGCGGGTCGATGTGCAGGTGACGGTGCGCAGGCGCGAAGCCACTGACGGAACTGAAGTCCAGCCCGGGCTGTAGCACCAATGCTGGTCGGCTACGCCCGCGTATTGACCGAGAAACAGACCTCCACCCTGCAGTTCGATGCCCTCAAGGCTACGGGCTGCGAACGCACTGTCGAGAACAACGCGATTTCCGTTGCGGTACATGCACGCGCCGGGCTTGATGAGGCCCTCACCTCGCTCCATGACTAGGATGTGCTGGTGGTATGACGCGGTCACGCCTCCCCACCTCCGGAAACTGCCTGCCCGCCCATGGTTCCAGCCGCCGGGCGCAACCCGCTCTCGGGTAAGGCCAAGTTACGCCGCTGTTGGTGGCCTCTAGTCCAGACACAATGAGTATGCTGCGCTGGGACTTGGCCGACACGGTCGCGCACTTCCGCCAACAGACCTGGCTCGGACACTGACGACTGGACGGGCATCCGGGCGCAAATAATGCAAGAGCCAAATGCCTTGGGAATGGCTAGGTGCGGTCATGCCCGGATCTCGGCCAATTGACTGAAGAATGGCAAGAACGCTTGCATTCCACTGCTAAATCACTCCCCGATATCTGCAAGGACCGCATCAATCACATTCGGGCCGATGAAATAGCCAGCCGAGGCAAGGCGGTCGAGCAGCGGTCTTGCCAATGGTATCAAGCCACGAAGTTTCGCCATGCCAATGATCGCCGCAGTGCCAACGGTAGGCAGGCCACATGCCCGCGCTTCCGCTCGTCCGGCTCGATCGTCAATGACCAATAGCGCGCCAACAATTCGCAGCGCTGCAGCGATAGCGCTGCGTTCTCCCGCGTCAATGGCAGGGTTGCTGGGCTGCCAATCGGACGAAGCTGGAGCAAGAACCTCAAGCCACCCCTGATCGAGGGCGGCATGGATGTCCGACTTCCCTGGATAGTCACCGGGCGGAAGGACTTCCCCGCGGACTTCCTCGGTCACAGCCACCCGAGAAAACAAAGCCTGAAGCAGACCCAGCGCGCAGATCCGCGACAGCGCGATGAGCGGACCGGCGTCGGCAACTACGATCGGGTGTCGAGCCATTTTCGCGCGGTTGCCATGTCCTCCTGGACATCGGCCTTGGTCCCACCCAGCGGGATGCCCATCGCCGAGAGCAGGTCCAGCATCTCGGGCAGCGGCTTGTCGGCCATGCGCGCAGCGAACCCGGCAGAGATGGACCCACTGCGGAACAGCGACGCGGCGAGCGCCACGCGAACGGCGGCTAGATCCGGCACGCCCAAGCGATCGAGATCGATCAGGAGCGCTTCCGCGTGGTCGCGATTCATGACGACGACCAAGTCCTCCTCCTTCGCCGCCTTGAGCGCGGTGGATGGATTGGTCTTGAGCTGTCGGATATTGAAGGCCTGCATGATGTTCTCCTCTGACGTAGGAACATCATCCGCCCTTGAAACCTGGGCGTCAATCGCGCCATCAAGCCGAGGACACATATCCAGCGCTGGACTCCAACGCTATTGCGGGGCTCAGCCATCCTCCAATTGGCGGCGCTTTCGACCCTCGGGGTTCTCCCCCGATTGCCCTGCGTGGAGGGTGCACCGGCACTTTTCTTTTTTGTTGAGAAATCAGCATCCTATCCAGGAAGCCGGAGCCCGAATCGGGTAAATAAGGACGGCCCTCTTGGCGACTTATGGCACAAAAGTCGGACACAGGCCTCAAAAAGCGAAGGGCCTAGCAGAAGCTAAGCCCTTGATTTGTTTGGTTGCGGGGGAAGGATTTGAACCTTCGACCTTCGGGTTATGAGAGTGACGATTGTTCGTGTAGAGACAAAGTATAACTTAGTGAAATGGCTAATCAAACGATATTATACTTATATTCATTGTCTTCGGTGCAACATAGCTAATTGCCGATCTTCGACAACTTGCTATTTTTTTGACAGTTTTACGCCACTAACCGTCGAAAGTCTATTGATATCTTTTCGCGGTTGGAATACCATGACCTGACCTTCGGACTAGTTTGCGCGTCAGGCAAGCCCCGGAAGGTATAGCGCGAGACGCAGTTCTTCGTGCGCGTCGTGCGGTGACGCACTGTGGCGAAGGTTGATTCGATCGGATTGGTAGTGCGCAGGTGAAACCAGTGCTCGGCCGGGAAGTCATAGAACGTGAGCAATGCCTGGCGGTCTCGGATGAGCTTCTCGACCGCCTTCGGCTACTTGGCGCGATAGGTTCTCAGGAATTCGTCGAAGGCGGTCAGTGCCCGGGCGCAGCTCGGCGTCATCCAGATCTCGTGCGGAGCTGCCTTGGCGTGCAGCGACTTGGGCAGGGCGGCGGTCTTGTGCACCCGGCAGCGCTGGTGGCGCGTATCGGGAAAGATTTCGTCGAGCACCGCCCAGAAGCCGAGTGCGCCGTCGCCCACGGCCAGCCGCGGGCCGCTCGCCAGGCCCAATGCCCTCGGAGCGCGCAGCACCTCCCGCAAGGATCCTTCGATTCGCGCAGCCGGTCGCCGATCGTCACGAGCTCGTTGCGGCCCTCGGGTGTCACGCCGATGATCACCAGCAGGCACGCCTTCGCATCGTCTTCCTGACGCAACCCGGTATGGATGTCGTCCGCCCACCAATAGACGTAGCGGCACGGGGACAGCTCGCGCTTCATCCAGGCGGCGTACTCCCCCGCCCACTCGGCCTTCAGCCGCGAGAGGACATTCGCACTCAGGCCCCTGGCCTGCTCGCCCACCAGCACCGTCAGGGCCTCGCGCATATCCCTTGTCGAGACCCCCTTCCACTACAGCCACGGCAGCGCCGCCGACATCCGCGGCGAGCGACGCACGAACGGGGACACCAGCGCGGAGTTGAATCTCGCGCCGGCGCCCGAGCAGTCGCGCACCTTGGGCACCCTGACCTCAACGTTGCCCACCGAGGTGAGAATCTGCCGTGCCGGCAGGTAACCGTTGCGCACCACCGCCTGCTGCCCCCGCAGCGTCTTCACGTTTCCCTGCTCGGCCCGCAGTTCCTGCACCTCGACCTCGATCGCCGTCTTGATCAACTCGCGCGCCCCACGCCGGATCAACTCCTCCAGCGACAGTCCCATCTGCGATTGTTCGGCGCCTGCCTTCTTCCTATCCCTTCATCGTGGCGTGTCCTCGTTGGTTGCTGGAATCGTTCTCGACAAACAATTCTCAACAGAGGCACCCCGCCTCTTCAACCCCCAACCTTCCGGTCAGAGTCATGCACCACTTTCGACTTTAGCCCTGCCCGGGAAACCGAGTCCATTAGCGGCTTTGCCCGCCAATAGCAAGTCGGCGCCAACAACGTGACGCCGACCCCCAAATCATATGCAGATGCAATAGTCGCCAGACTTGTTGCCGCCGGCTGCAAGTCAGATATCGCCGGGTTTGTTGTCGCATCGATCGGTCCAGCTGACCCAGCCCTCGCCTTTGACTACAACCACTTCGACCTGTTCGAGATCGGCGTCTGCCAGGCAATCGATCGACTGAATGCCCTTGGCGGTCCTGATCTGCTGCCCCCCGGCTTTGACGAATGGGCCAAGGCACTCAAAATCGTATCACCGGAAGACTGGCAGATGGATCCCGCATTGCGGTTCGATAAGCCGAAGGGCGGCGGGACCGGGTTTACGACGTGGAGCATGACCAAGTCGGTCCCTTTCTACGCGACCATGAGCATCGACGTTGCCGGGCCGGGCGCAGCTGGTCTCCGTGAGCTCAAGACCCTTTACCTGGCTTTGGTTGCTGCGGCATGCCCGGAAACGTTCGACCCGAGACGCGTCGCGAGCAGCGAACGCATCGAGGCCCTCGGGGTGGTCATTCGTCGCACCAAGAATGCATTGAACGAGGGATCCAGGTTGCTCGATCGAATCCCCCACTCGAGTGACACGCTACTGCACTTTAACCGACAGCTTGCCAGTCCTGACCTCGAAAAGGACCTAAACGATCAGGATCTGGCCGACCTTGCGGTAGTCAGAAGAACCACAAGTACGCTGCTGTCACGGTTTCCGACCGTGGTGCCGCGGGCAAGCCATGGTTCCCGGGCATCCGGCGAACATCCGCGGGCAGGCGGGAACTCCGAATCTGCAAGGCCCACTGAACTGGTTGCGCGGCATCCGCGCGGCCGGCCCAGCGCCGAACCGGCGAACGCAAAGCGTAATCGCATCTGGAAAAGGTCAACCGTCACACAATTGGCGGCAGACGACACCGCCTTCCCCCAGCCTGGTCCCGCGGAGATTCAAGCAACTATCTTCGAAACACGCCCGACCCGCCGAATCCTCGACCAACCTCCGGCTAAGATCCAAGACATCTATGTCGCCCTGCCCGCGGAAGCGACAGGAGACGCCGGCGCAGCTCCGTTTTCCGCGATTTCGCAGCGCACCCGAAACGCCAGAGATGCCCTCATCCGACAGAATCAGTATCTGCCAACGCAGTGGGGCTTCCCGACGCGCGAAGACCTCCGCGTGCTGCATGCTTCGCTCGAAAAGCCGGAATTTGAGAGCAAGGTCGGGCTGACCGCCGACGAGAAGGCCGCGTTGCTCTTCAGTCTTTACAGTGGACGACACTGGGCGGGGGTCGTGCATTCCGCCGAACCTTGGAACGATGCTGTCGCCGTCCTGGATCTGTCCGGGCGCTGCTGGTCGTTCCGGGTGACCCTGCCCTCGGACCGCGCGATGCCATCCGGGTCTGTCCTGGCGCTGCTCGAACCGGTTGAGCCCGAGCTCGTTCTACCCCTTCATCCCAGAATCGCCGACAATCTTCTTGGTGGGGTTGGCACTTCGCTCCCGTTCGCGAACGTCTCGGTCGCAAACATGCGACGCTGGCTGGACGAACTGAACGACTACCACGGTTCGCGCCTGAGCTTCAGTACCATCCGAAACGCGTTTGTCGGTGCTCTGTTGAGGATCACCTCGGATCTCGTTGAAGTCGCGCACATCACGTCCGACCCTCGCTTCACATGCCTGGCCGGACTCTACGATTACGCTCCGACGCGGCACCGCCTGGCAACCGTCTATGCCGATGCAGTCGATTGGATCGATTCGCAATCTTCATCGCCCGCCCTCCACCGGATTGGGCGCTTGAACCCGGACGGGCGGGTCGGCAGTGCACTTCTTCTCCGGCCGGAGGCTCTGGGCCACCTCATCGCCCATCTTCAGGGTCAGCTCACGACAGCGGACCGGCGTGCGCGCAACAAGGGAAAGCTGATCGAGTTCCACAACGCTTACACCGCATGGGTGAGCATCCTGATCCACTTTGGGCTGGGTCATCGCACAGTAAGCGAACCCATCGCGAGGTGGTCGGACGTAGATTTTCGACGCGCCATGGCGCTCGTCAGCGACAAGGACGAGTTCCACAAGTTGTTCACCCTACTCGTACCCTTGGCCGCCCTCGTCCTCGATACACTCGGGGCGTACCGTGCCCATGTACAAGCGCTCAAACAACGCCTGCGCAATCCGACGGCGATATCGTGAATGCCTGGGACGACCATACACCAACCCTCTTCTATCTCGACGCGAAACTCAATCGTCTCGCCGATTCCGCCGCCAACCGCAGTCAGTTCC
>CAVPDA010000017.1:0-78616 GCA_963702495.1 uncultured beta proteobacterium
CTTGGCGTCCACCGCCCAGATATAGGGGAAGCGGCCATCGCGCTCGTCCTTGTCGAGGCGGACGAACTCGGCCAGCGCAACCATCTTGTCGTTCCAGGTTTCCGGTGGCGCCTTCTTGAACTGCTTGCCGAAGCGGCCTTCGGTGGCAGCGAAATCGGCAAAGGTCATCGGCACCGTGAGGGCCGCTTCCTTGCCGTCCTCGTCCAGGTACTTCAGCGCATAGGTCGGCCAGTCCTCGTCCAGCGCCGGGTTGCCGTCCAGGCTGACGCACTCGGAGAAGGTGGTGCCGCGGTCGGGATCGAATTTGAACAAGGGGTAGGCGCGCCCTTCCACTGCCAGCTTGCTCTGTTCCACCGCGCGGTCGTCGGCCACGCCGTGCTCCGGCGGACAAACGGCATAGATGTTGAAGAGCGCAGGACGCCGGCTGTTCAACCCGTCGATGTAGCCTTCGATCAGGTGGGTGGCGTTGGCAATGGTTCCCTGGAGGACATAGGCCGTACGGTGAGCCATGCCGATCAGGCTTATTTCCTTGCGCGCCTCCTGCTTGCCCTGTTTGGCGGAGCCGAAGGGCGCCATGTCCGACACCTGGCTGATGAAGCCCGAAGTGCAGGCCTGCCCGCCGGTATTGGAATAGACCTGGGTGTCCACCACCAGGATCTTGATCGGCAGTCCGGACATCAGCGCCCGCGACAGGTTCTGGAAGCCGATGTCGTACATCGCGCCGTCGCCGCCTATCGATACCACCGGCGGGCACAGCCGCCACTCCTCCTCGCTGAACTGCGGCCAGGTGAAGCGCGCGAAGAAATCGTCGTGCACCAGCGGGTTGTACTCACCGCCCAGTTCGAGTTCCGCCATGCGCACGGCGCGGAAGCCTTCCGCCATCTTTGCCATGTGCCCTTCGAACACGCCCATCGCCACCGATGGGCTGTCTTGGAACAGGTGGCTGGACCAGGGGAACGGATAGGGGTTGTAGGGGTAGGTCGAACCCCACACCGAGGTGCAGCCCGTGGCGTTGATCACACCCATCTCGGCGCGGCCGCGCTTGGACGGGCCTTCCATGTATTGCCAGCGCAGGGTCCGCAGTTTCTCCAGCAGTTGGGTCGCCCACTTGACCCAGGCCGGATCCAGCAATTCGGTCGGTTTGTTCTGGTTCAGTCGGGCCGTGAGGTTGGCGAGGGTGAGATCCTCCCCCTGGCTCGATTCCACCGCGCGGATCACGGCACGGGTATCGGAAAAGTCCACCGTCTCGGTGAGCTTCATGCGAATGTGCTTCTCCAGCCGTGAGATCAGATCGTCCAGCTTTTCCAGGTAGGCCGCGACCCGCGGCTGCATCAGGGCCGTCACCGTCAACGTGAAAAGATGGATCGCCGTCTTCTCGCCGCAGCCGAGACAGGCGCCATCGCCGCAGCTCATAGAATTGTAGTTGTGCTTGTCGAGGAGCAGCGTTTCCAGGGCGCCGATCTTCTCGTCCAGGCTGTCGATGCGGCTGTATTCCTTGGGCGTGCTCGGCAGGTCGAGCCAGAAGTTCCAGTCGCGGCGCAGCCGTTCGACGCTGGCCGGATTCTGGGGCACCATCCGCAGCGCGTCGTCCTCGCATACCGCCACGCACAGTTCGCAGCCCTTGCAGGTATAGGGATTGACCGTGATCGAGAACAGCCCGCCGCTGCCCTTGGCCCGCCTTTCCTTCGTTCCCCAATAGGGCTTGGTGACGGAGAAGGCGAAATCGCCGATCTGTTCCTGGAACAGGGCGAACTCCTGGGCAAGCTTGTCTCGTTCCCCGGCGGGCGTTTCGGCGACGGTCTGCTCGATGGCCTGGGCCATCAGTTCCCGCACTTTCACGGCGTCACCGGCGCCATCGATCAGCCCGCGCAGCTTCTTCTCGACGCTGCGCACGGCGCGGCGCAGGAAGCGCGTCGGCTGGCCGCCGGTCTCGATGCGCGAGACCACGGAATTGAACACGTCGCCGACCGAGGACACCAAGCCCGGGATCGCCGAGTCCGGACATTCGGTGTAGCAGTTGCCGCAGGCGGTGCAGTTCTCGGCGATCCATTCCGGATACTCGAAGCGGATCTGGGTCATGTCGCGGAACACGCCCGTGGCCGCGGGGATGATCGACAGACCGATGAAAGGATCGACCAGATTGTCGTTGCCCCGTCCGGTGGCATAGAAACTGCCGGTCTGTTCCCAGAAGCGGTGCACGTCCGCGATGCGGCCCTCGCTTTCAGGCATGCGCTTGAGCATGATGGGGAGGCCGGCGTCCTTGCGCTTGGCGTCGCGGCGCACGGCACCCACCTGCTTCTCGGTGATTTCGCGCACTTCCTCGAAGCCGCGCTTCACCACCCGCAGGTTGTCCGCCACCACGCGTTTTCCCTTGGTGCCGAACTTGGCATCGAGTTGCGCCTCGATGGCCTTGAGCAGCGTTTCCTCGCTGAAGTTGGCGCGCTGCATCACAGGCGAAGCGGCGAAGAACGCGCCCTGGAAGGCGATGCCCTGCATGCGAAGCTGCAGGTCGACGTTGGTCGCTTCCTCGCGTGCGATCTTGAAACCGTCCACGTAGAAGACGCGGATCTCGTTGTCAACGATGGCCTTCTGCGCCGACATGGGGAAGCTCTCCCACACCGCCTGCGGCGTATCCAGGCTGCTCTGGACGATGAACACGCCACCCTTCTTCAACCCCGACAAGGGATTCGAGTGACCGAACACGTTCGGGTCGGGCGACATCACCACATCCACATAGTGATATTCGCAGTTGACGCGGATCGGCTCCGGCGCTGCCGAGAGATAGTAGGTCGTAGGCTGCCCCTTCTTCTCCGAGCCGTACTTGGGATTGGCCTTGATGTCGTAGCCGAGCAGTTCGAACAGCGTCACCGCCAGGTTCTTGCCGGTGGTGATCGCTCCCCAGCCGCCCACGGAATGCATGCGCACCGTGATGGCGCCCTTCGGCATCAGGTTGGGATTCTCCGTGCCGCGCACTGCCAGCTCCCGGATGCGCGGGTAGGCTTCGAGCAACTGCTGGTTGTGGATCTCGTCCTTGGGCGTCACCGGAGTGTCGCGGGCGAAATCCACCGAGAGATAGAAGAACTTGCGCTGCGCACCCTGGGGCAGCATGTTCTCCACCGTCCCGATCAGTGCTTCGGGCTGCATGTCGCGCGAACCCAGTCCGTAGCAGCCGGAGTAAAGGGGCGGCATGTCGCCGGCCCCGGCGTAGACCGCATAGCCGGGATAGGGCAGCCCGGCGTCGCGCGCCAGGGAATTCTCGAGGCATTTCGCCACGGTGGCGCGCACTTCGCGCATCAGCGGCAGATCCTCGGCCAGCGGCTGATCGGTGCGCTCCAGCACCGTGACACCCTTCCTGCCCTTCACAATCTGCCCCAGGAGATCACCCGGGAACGGCCGGTACATGGTGACGTTCACCACGCCGACCTTGAGCTTGCGCGTTTCCCGCAGATAGTCGGCGACCGCCTGCGCCTGCACGATCATGCTGCCCATGCCGAGGATCACATATTCCGCATCGTCCGTGCGGTAGGTATCGATGCGCTGGTAGCGACGGCCCGTAAGGCCCGCATACTCCTCCATGCAGCGCTCCGCCAGTTCGTCAACATGGTCGAAGAAATAGGGCCGCTGCGCCGCCACCGCCTGCATGTAGGCATCCTGGTTCTGCACCACGCCGGACATCATGGGATTGTCCACGTCCCAGATCGCCGGCACGCGGCGCCGCTTTTCGCCGTAGATCATGCGCTGGGCGGCCGTCGGACTATCGACCAGGTCGTCGGGCCGGCCGAGGTACTCCGCGATGAGTTCGCGCTCGGGCACCCGCACCGACTCGATCAGGTGGGTGGTGAGAAATCCGTCCTGCCCGACCACGGCCGGTGTCAACGCCAGTTCGGCAGTCTTGCGCGCGATCAGGTTGAGGTCGGCCGCTTCCTGCGCGTCCTTCGCCATCACCTGAATGAAGCCGGTGTCGTCGATGCAGTGGTAGTCGTCGTGGGCGCAATGCACGTTGAGGGTGGCTTTGGTGATGGCGCGGCAGCCCATGTTGAGCACGTACGGCAACCGCTTGCCCACCGCCGCGTACAGCGACTCGTGCATGAAGGCGACACCCTGGGCCGAGGAGAAGTTGGTGGCGCGCAGCCCGGCCATCGCCATGCCCGCGGTGACGCCGGCGGCGGCGTGTTCGCTTTCCGGCTCGATGAAAATCAGGGGACGACCGGAGACGTTGATATGGCCGCTGCTTGCGGCCTCGGCCCAATACTCGCCCATCTGGGTGGACGGCGTGATGGGGTAGGCGCCGGCAGCGTCGGAGGCCTCGCGCTCGCACAGAATCACGGCAGTATTGCCGTCGATGGCATCGCGCACGCCCGGATACTTCACCGCGCGCTGCTTGCCGCTGGCCGCGTTGCCCATCTCGAGGAGCTTGAGTTCCTTCAGTTTCTTGAACATGCCCTTTCTCCCTTCGCCACCAAGCTACACGCTCGCCAGCGGCAGAGGCTTCTGCCGCAGGATCTTCTTCGCCGCCACTCCGCGCACCGGGCCCTTGGAATCGTCGAGCCAGACGATGGCGCCGGTCGGACAACGCTCGATGGCGAGCCGCGCCGCCAGTTCGTTCTTGGCATAGTCGATCACCGCCAGGTTGTTCTCCAGCTTGATCAGACCGGGCGCCGCATCCACCACGCAGCGGCCGCAGGCGGTGCAGGCGACTTCGCAATCGGCCTCTGCAATGTCGCCCTCGGCCTGGTTCTTGCACACGACCCAGAGCTTGCGGCTCACAGGCTCCAGCGAGAACAGCCCCTTCGGGCACACCTCGACGCAATCGTTGCAGGCGGTGCATTTGTCGGCGATGACCTGCGGCAGACCGTGCCGATCCATGAATATCGCGTCGAAATCGCAGGCCACTTCACAATCGCCCAAACCCAGACAGCCCCAGGCGCAGCCCTTGCCGCCTCCGCCCACGATCGCGGCGGCGCGGCACGATTCCATGCCATCGTAGTGAGCCCGCATGATGGCGACGTGGGATCCGCCGGCACACGCCAGCCTTGCCACGCGCTTTTCCTGCTCGCCGAGGGAAACGCCGAGAAAACTGGCAATGTACTTGTTGACGTCCGGCGAATTGACCGTGCATTGCACCGGCTGGAGCTTGCCGTCGACCAAACCCTCCGCGAAGTTGCGGCAGCCTGCCGTACCGCAGGCGCCGCAGTTGGATTTCGGGAGCATTTCCTCCACCTCGTTGATGCGCGGATCCTCATACACGTAGAGGCGCCGGTTCGCCACCGCCAGCAACCACGCCAGCAGCGTGCCGAGCAGCGCCATGAAGAGGGCAGCGATTCCTATGTTCGTGAGTGCGTTCATGTCGCCCATTTCCGTTCGCGTCGAACCTCAGGCTGCATCGAATGCGGCCTGAGGTACTTTCAGTCGTCCGCGTCCTCCCGGTCCATCGAACACGCCTTGGTGGCGGGCACACCTGAGCCGGGGACACGTGGGTTCCTGGCAAGCGCCCATCCGCGCCTCGGAAGTGCGGAAGAACGCGCGTCATTCACGGCGTTGCTGGAGATCGCATCCGGTGAACTCGACGGGCACGACGGGTTGAGATCGGCCCGAACTGACGCGGGCAACGGGGTCGCGTTTCCCGCGCTTGTCGCATGGTCAATTTTAAGAGGGGGATCTTGGAACAACTTCGACCTGAATCAATATCAGTGCAAAATTATTTACTCTCTTACTCCTATAGTTAGGCACATCGTTTCACGATGCGAAAAACAACCGAGCCCAATGAAACGCAGGAATTGTGCGGCGCACATCTCGGAGCGCCGCAGCGCAGGACGGTCGCGAGCCGTCGCCGGAAAGGGGCGCGCCCTGCCCTTTCCGGCCGCGACGTCCGGCTCCGCAAACCACATCGCGGCGGACGGGCGGCCGCCTCTCAGGCGAGGCGCAGACCGAGGTACACGGCCGCGAGACCGAGCGTCGCCAGCGTCACCGGTATGCCGACACCGGCATGTCGGCGCCAGTCTATGGGCAGGCCACGGCGCGCTGCCGCATTCACGACGATGATGTTGGCTATGCTGCCGACGATCAGCAGATTGCCGGCGAGCGTGCTCACCAGCGCGAGCAGCGTTCCGGCCATGGAATGGGTCGCCACCGGCAGCAGGAGCATGACCGCCGGTACATTGGAGACGATGTTCGACAGCACGAAGGTCACGCCGAAGAGGGTGGCCGGCTGGTCGAGACGCACGCCGGCGGCCGCAAGGTCGGCCACCACAAGGGCGCTAAGCCCGGTCTCCTGCAGGGCGTGATTGACCACGAAAAGGCCGATGAAGAGCACCAGCAGTTCCCAATCCACCAGTCCCAGCATCTTGTTGGAATGCAGTTTGCGGGACAGCAACAGCGCTCCGGCGCCTGCCAGCGCCGCCACCTCGCGCGGCCACGGCAGCAGGACGAAGACCAGCACCAGGACGGCCGCCACGGTGAGCCCCTTCACGGTCTGCCAGCGGTCGAGCGGCAGCTCCTCCCGCCTTTCCGGGACGAGCTCGCCGGCTGGCCCCACGTCCCGGCTCCAGCGCCCGCCGACGCGCCAGACGATGATGCCCCAGGTGGCCAGCAACCCGAGGATCACGGGCAGAGCCGCCTCGGCGGTGTAGCCGGCGAAGGACATGCCCAGGGCCTCTCCGATCAGCATGTTCTGCGGGTTGCCGATCAGGGTCGCGGCGGAGCCGATGTTCGCAGCGCAGGCCAGCGCCAGCAGGTAGGGAACCGGGTCCAGTCTGCGCGCCATGCAGGCATCCACCAGCACCGGTGCCACCGCCAGGCAGACGATGTCGTTGCTGAACACCGCCGACAGCGCCGCCACGGCGCCGATCAGCGCCCCCAGCAGCAATGCAGGAGTGAGCGCCAGAGCGGCGATGCGGCGCGTGACCCAGGTGTAGAAGCCGCCCAGGCGCATCTGGGCCGAGATCACCATGAAGGAAAAAAGCAGGATCAGGGTCGGCAGGTGAATCGAACGCGCCGCAGCTTCCGGACTCACCGCGCCGGCGCCGACGAGGGCGATGGCGCCGAGCAGTGCGACGCCGGTGCGGTCGAGCTGCAGGAACGGCAGCCCACCGAGGATCATGCCGAGATAGACGAGGCAGAAGACGACGACGACGAAGGCGGTCATGTCGAGCCGGCGAAAAGCATGAAGGATACTGCAGCAGCGCACCCTCCCGCCGCCGCCGCCGCCGCCGCCCCCGACCGCGACGGCGCGGCCGCGAAGCGTCAATGACACACGCGCGCGCTGATGCTAGGCTTCGCGCACGCTTGGCGCGGTACCCGCCGGGACCCGCCGACGGCGGGTTTGTCCAATCCACGAGGGTAGCCCAGCCATGCCATCTCCTGTTTTGCCGCGACGCTTCCCGCTCGCTGTCTTGCTGTTCTGCGCGTCGAGCCTCTGGCCGTCGCTTGCCTGCGCTCAGGACGCCGCGGCGGCGCAGCGCCAGAAGATGGTGGAGCAGATCGCCGCCATTGCCCGGGTCATGGGCGGCAGCTCGGACGCAGGCACGCTCGATCCGCGCGTCATGGCGACGATGGCCGCGGTTCCGCGCCACGAGTTCGTCCCCGCCGAGCAAAAGCCCCACGCCTACGACGACCGTCCGCTGCCGATAGGCCACGGCCAGACCATCTCGCAGCCCTACATGGTGGCGGCGATGACCGCGTTGATGAAGCCGATGGCCGAGCACGTGGTACTTGAAATCGGCACCGGATCCGGCTATCAGGCGGCAGTACTTGCGGGGCTGGTGCGCGCGGTCTATAGCATCGAGATCGTCAACGCGCTGGCGCGCCAGGCGGCGGAGCGTCTGGCTCGGCTCGGCTACGGCAACGTGACGACCAAGTCCGGCGACGGCTACTACGGCTGGCCGGAGCATGGGCCCTTCGATTCCATCATGGTGACCGCCGCTTCCAGCCACATCCCGCCGCCCCTGCTGCGCCAGCTCAAGCCGGGCGGGCGCATGGTGATCCCGATCGGCGCGCCGTTCATGACCCAGCAGTTGATGCTGGTGGAAAAGAACGCCGACGGCACCGTCACGACGCGGCAGATGATGGCGGTGCGCTTCGTCCCGCTCACCGGCAGTCACTAGCCCGGATCGCTTAGCCCACCGCGGGCGGCACCGCCTCCCATGAAGCTGCACAGCAACGAAGCGCCGCCCTATCTCGCCATTGCGCTGCTCTCGGCATCAGCGCTGGCCTATGAGATTCTGCTGATGCGCCTGTTCTCGATCATCCAGTGGCATCACTTCGCCTACATGATGATCAGCGTCGCCCTGCTCGGCTATGGCGCGGCGGGAAGCTTCGTGGCGCTGGCGCGGCGCCTGTTGCTGCCGCGCTTCGCCTGGGCATTCACCGCGTTCGACCGCGCTGTTCGCGGTCACCGCCGCAGCGGGTTTCGCGCTGGCTCAGCGCGTGCCCTTCAATCCGCTGGAACTGCTGTGGGATCCGCAGCAACCGTTGCGGCTGATGACCGTCTATCTGCTGCTCTTCCTGCCCTTCTTCTTCGTCGCCACCGCGCTGGCATCGGCCTTCGCCCGCTTTGGTGCCCGCGCACACCACATCTACAGCTTCGACATCGTGGGCGCCGGCCTGGGCGCCATCGGCATCCTGGCGGCGCTGTTCATCGTCACGCCGTCCGGCGCGCTGCGCCTGATCACGGCGCTGGGATGGGCGGCCGCGGCAACCGCCGCCTTCACCCTGGGGTTGCGGCCGCGTTCGGTCTCCGTTGCCCTGCTGGCGGCCGCCATCGCCGTACCCGTCCTGCTGCCCGAGACCTGGATACGACCCATGCCCTCCGAGTACAAGGAACTGAGCCAGATGCTGCGCATCAGCGGCACCCGGGTGGTGGCCGAACGCTCCAGTCCGCTCGGCCTGGTGACCGTCGTCGACAGCCAGCGGGTTCCGCTGCGCCACGCACCCGGCCTGAGCCTCAACGCGGTGATGGAGCCGCCGCCTCAGCTCGGCGTGTTTTCCGACGGCGACGGCATGGCGGCGCTGACGCGCTTCGACGGCGCGACCGCCGAACTTGCCTACCTGGACCATGTCACTTCGGCGCTGCCCTATCACCTGCTGGCGCGGCCGCGGGTTCTGGTGCTGGGGGCCGGCGCCGGGGTCGACGTGCTGCAGGGCCTCTACTTCGGCGTCGCCCGAATCGACGCGGTGGAACTCAACCCGCAGGTCGTCGACCTCGTGCAACACCAGTTCGGCGCCTTCTCGGGCCGGCCCTACAGCGCCCCCGGGGTGCACGTGCATATCGCCGAAGCGCGCGGCTTCGTGGCGCGTCACGACGAGCGCTACGACCTGATCCAGGTGGCTCTGCTGGACGCCTTCGGCACCGCCTCGGCCGGATTGCACGCGCTATCGGAAAGCTATCTCTACACCGTCGAAGCGCTGCAGGACTACCTGCACCGGCTCAGCCCCGGCGGCCTGCTGGCGATCACGCGCTGGGTGACGCTGCCGCCGCGCGACACGCTCAAGCTCTTCGCCACGGCCTCGCAGGCGCTGCAAGCGGAAGGCGTCCGCCGCCCGGAACTCCAACTGGCTTTGATACGGGGCTGGAAAACGGCGACGCTGCTGGTGAAGAACGGCGCATTCACGGCCACGCAAATCGCCGCACTGCGGGAGTTCTGTCGCGCGCGCTCCTTCGATGCCGAGTATTACCCCGGCATCGCTGCCGGAACGCCGGATCGCTACAACATCCTGGACCGCCCCTACTTCGCGGAAGGAATCCAGGCCCTGCTCGGCGCGCAACGGGACGATTTCATCGAACGCTACAAGTTCGACATCGCGCCCGCCAGCGACGACCGGCCCTACTTCTTCAATTTCTTCAAGTGGCGCACCCTGCCCGAACTGGTGGCGCTGCGGCAGCAGGGCGGCCTGCCGCTGCTCGACTGGGGCTATCCGGTGCTGGTTGCGACGCTGGTGCAGGCTCTGATCGTGAGCGTCGCCCTGATCCTGCTGCCGCTGCGCTTCCTGAGACGCGATCCGGAGGCTGCGCCCGTTGCGGCCTCAATGCGGCGCCGCGTCGCGCTCTACTTCCTCGCCCTCGGCTTTGCCTTCATGTTCGTCGAGATCGCGTTCATCCAGAAATTCATTCTCTTCCTCAGCCACCCCCTGTATGCCGCGGCGGTGGTGCTGAGCGCCTTCCTCATCTTCGCCGGGCTGGGCAGCCGCTACGCGGTCCGGTTGCAGGGCGGGGGAACTGCATCCATGACCGACCTCGGCCGCCTGTTCGCGGCGATCTGCCTGCTCGCCCTGACCTACGCGGTCGTGCTGCCGCCGCTGTTCGCTCACCTCGTGGCGCTGCCGGACCCGCTGCGAGTTGCCGTCACTCTGCTGTTGATCGCGCCGCTCGCTTTCGCCATGGGCATGCCGTTTCCCACCGGGCTCGCCAGTGTCGCCGCGCACGCCGAGGCATTGCTGCCCTGGGCCTGGGCCATCAACGGCTTCGCCTCGGTGGTGGCGACCATCTTGGCCACCATCCTGGCGATCCATCTCGGCTTTGCGGCGGTAGTGGTGCTGGCGGTCGTGCTCTACGGGCTGGCGGCATTCGTGTTTCCTCAGCCACACCCGGCCACCCGCGCAGCGCTTCCCGCGCGCGCGGTCTAGCCGCTGCTACGACTTTGCGGCAGCAGCCACGATCGCCGCCTGCAACTGACCGTAGTCGCGCGTAACGGGAAACTGCGGAAACTCGTCGATGACGTTCTGCGGCGGGCGGAACAGGATGCCGGCGTGGGCTTCGGCCAGCATGGCGGTGTCGTTGTAGGAATCGCCGGCGGCGATGGTGTGGAAGTTGAGTTCCCGGAACTTGGCCACCGACGAGGCGCTTGTGGTCGCGCAAGCGCAGGCGATAGTCGCGGACCACGCCATTGTCGGCCACGTCCAGCTCATGGCAGAACAGCGTCGGCCAGCCCAACTGGCGCATCAGCGGTGCGGCGAACTCGCTGAAGGTATCGGAGAGGATGACGAGCTGGTAACGGGCGCGCAGCCAGTCGAGGAACTCGTGCGCTCCCGGCAGCGGCCCCATGCCGTCGATCACCTGCTGGATGTCGGGCAGGCCGAGCTTGTGCCGCTCGAGCAGCGCCAGCCGGCCGCGCATCAGCTTGTCGTAGTCGGGCTCGTCGCGGGTGGTGCGGGCCAGTTCCGCAATGCCGGTGCGCCGGGAGAACTCGATCCAGATCTCCGGAACCAGCACGCCTTCCAGATCGAGACAAACGATATGCATGGGAATCTCCGGTGCGCAGGCAACGCCGCCTGACGCGGCGCACAAAGGCGCGCATTTTACCCCAAACCCGCCCCGCCGCAGGAACGCATGCCCGGCTCGCGCTGCGCCGGGGGATTTCGTCGAATGCCGAACGCCGAATTGCATCTTCTTGACCGGGGACAATTCACGGCGATTCCCCTGTTCCCGTTCCCGAGCCGTTGGGAAGATCGGCCGCACCGTGACGCAACGACAGATTGCGGCGTCGCAGGCCGAACCGGTCGCGGTTCGATCGGGAGACCGAGCGTGAGCGAGAGGCCGACGCTGATCAGGAACAACAGCATCCCGCAGGCGATGCCGTCGAAGGTGACGGTCATGGCAGTCTTCCGTTGCGGCGTGTGCGGGGGGATGGCCGGGGAAGGCCTGGGCTTTCCCCGGCAGGGGAGCGGCTTACGGCTTGCCCGGGTCGCGGAAATTTGTGACCTGGTCGAACTCGACGTTCTGCAGCTTGCCGGCGACCTTCTCAAGCTTGCGGATGCAGATCGTCTGGACGATGTCGCGGCTCTGCGGGTCGCCGTTGATCGGTCCGAGCGGGCTCGCCCAGGCGAGGCCCGCGGCGGCGGCGAGAGTGGGCAGAGAAATCGCAGCCGCCAGACGTGCGGCAGCGATGGATCGTTTTGCCTGCTTGGTTTGTCTCCTGTTCTCTTCGTTGTTTCGTTATGACGGCCGGATCAGACAGCGTCGGGCTGCAGGGCGGGCGCGGCACGGCGGAAGGCGTCCAGTTCGCCGCAGGCACGGTCGATGGCGACGATGTTCGGATAGGGCGCGAGATCGACCTTGAAGCGGCGCGCGCTGTCCACCTGCGGCACCAGATAGACGTCGGCCAGCGTCGGCGCGTCGCCGAAGCAGAAGGCGCCGCGCCGCGGGTCGGCGGCGAGCAGCGCTTCCAGGGCGGCAAAGCCGGCGGCTATCCAGGTCGCGCACCATGCCCGCACCGCCGCCTCGTCGCAGGCCAGCGTCTTGCGCAGGTACTCGAGGATGCGGCGGTTGTTGATCGGATGGATGTCGCAGCCGACGATGGCCGCCAGGGCCCGAACCCGGGCGCGGTCGTCCGGGTCGGCCGGCAGCAAAGCGGGAGTGGGATAGCGCTCTTCCAGCCACTCGATGATCGCCGGCGACTGGATCAGCGTCAGGTCGCCGTTCACCAACGCCGGCACCAGGCCCTGCGGATTGACCGCCTTGAATTCGGCCCGAAGATGCTCCTCGGTGCGCAGGTCAACCGCGACGTAGTCGTAGTCGAGCCCCTTGAGGTTCAGCGCGATGCGCAGCCGGTGCGAGGTGCCGCTGCGGAAGAAGTTGTAGAGCTTCATCGTCGGCTCCCGGATCAGGCCGCGGCCAGGCAGTTGTCAACGCGCCAGCCATACAGCCACCCCATCGCGTCGTAGAAGTGCTCGGGCGTGCGGCCTTGCCACGGGTCGTTGCGCACCCGGCGTGCGACGCCCTTGGCGTGGTAGATGCGGCCCATCTCGCGCGCGGACAGCACGATGCGCGCGGTGCGGGCGACGCGAGAACGCTGGCAGAGGCCGAAGGCTTGGATGGAGTCGTTGTTGTTTACGCGCAGCGCCCCGTCCAGGGTCACCGCGTCTTCCAGCGCCATGCAGGCGCCTTGCGCCACGTATTGCGTCGTCGGCTGGGCGGCGGCGCCCAGCCGCGTGACGTGGCCGGTCTCCTGCGCGTCTTCCAGCAGCGACCGATGCACGTCAACGCGGTGGATCACCGCGTAGGGATTGCCGAAATCGGGATAGGAAGCGGAGTAACAGGGGACAGACAACGTTATTTCGCGCCTGGAAGCTATATCGGATACATGAGGTCTGCCCGCACTCTCTCGGCCCTGCTTCAAGTCGATCGTCACGTTGAACTTCATAGCATCCGCCTTCGCGAGGTTCGGGGGGAAGTGCCGCCACAAACAATAGGCAAGAGCAAGAGAAACGTGGTCTGTCCCCGATTGTCTCCCCGCACAGTCGGGAAATAGACGGACCAGCCAGGATCCGACCTCGCACAACCAGCGCTTTCCTCCCTCAGGGCATGCTGTTGAGATTGGCCCATCCTCGGTGAAGAGCGGAATTGCGTCGGAAAGGAAGAGCAGCGCGGCGAGCCACAAGAGAACGACGCCGGCGACGCGAAAGACCGGGCGGACAGAGCAATCAACGGGCGTGGGAGAGCGGGAGGGAAGATACACTTGCAGCTAGCCCGAGTGTGCGGTCCAACGTAGAAGTGAGGGGCGCGGCGTGACCATGCCAGAGGCGAAGCGCCACGCTTCCACCGCGTCCCTCTCGACTGCCGGGTTGGGCCGCATGTTGTTCATTTTGTGGTGTCGCCTTCTTGGTAAAACCCTTCCAAGCCATACTGTCGGAGCTTCTCTGCTACTGCCTCAGCTAATCCTTCATGCACAGGCTTCCCAATCGCGGCAAGGCCTTGGGAAAAAGCATCGAATTCGTTTCGGGCATCGTGGAAACGCCCGATCGCTTCGAGAGCCAAGCCTCTATGCCAATGAACATACGGATACTCCGGGTCGGTCGTGGCCCGCCGAGCACCTGAAACGAGCAACTCATTAAACATGCTCCAAATAGCTACGCGCGCTCTTTCCGAGAGCGCCTCCGCCCGCTCCAACGAACGCGCGGTGAGGGCGCGCTGTATCAATGTGTGAAGGTGGTTCACGCGGAGAGCCATTTCAGCCCAGCGGTCGAGAACCTGCTGATCAACGGATACAGGCGATGACCGGTCGGAGGACGGAGTAGTCATGCGGCCCAACGTGCTAGCTAACCGGCCGCCGGAGCCGCGAAGCGGCGGAGGGAACCTGCAAGCGCAGCTTGCAGGCGGTCCGGTTGAGCGGAGGGTTGGGCGTCATTACTTTTCAACTACCTTCATACCTTTTTGGACACGCACACGGCCGGCGCGATAGATCTCGGCCGCGCGACGAATACAAAAGGCAGCCGCAGCAAGCTGATTTACCTCGGTGACTTTGAATGAGCTGTAGCCAGCCATATCGGCCTTAAGGGTCAATTCCTCGAAGGCCAGAAATTCATCTGGGTTTCCGCGAAGGGTTACGGTGATGTTCTTCGCACGCTGCCAATGAACAGAGAACGTAACGAAGTTGTCGGGTGTGGCGACGTAACGGCCTTGCGAGTTTGCCTCGAACGATAAACCTGGAAACTGCGACTTCGCAAATTGAACGAGGGCAAGGCCAATGTCTTTCAGTTCGGGGAGATGTGAATCTCTTGTTCAAGCATGAGCAATTCTCCAGTGTGAGGAACTATGACGCCCAACGTGTAGTGGACCGAAAAAGTTCTGTATACGCAAACAGCATGTGCTGTACACCTCCGGAAACCTCTGTCCAACCTGTTGATTCTTCATCGAGCAGCAGACTTGCTACGGCGTCCGTTCCTCAAACTACGGCAATGCAACCGCCGATGCTGCCGGAATTGGCACAGCATCGCGTCCGCCCGAAACATTATAGCCGCCGCAACGGGCTGGCCTATACACATAGGACGGGACGTTGCCTGCGGTTCCGCGGTCGGCGCCCCTCTGGGCCGCGGGCGCGTAGGCGGTGGGAGGGTCCGATCGAACCGCCGGACTGTCCGGCGGGCGGCGCCCGCCTTGCGATCGGCGCGCACGGCGCGCCCTACGGGTGGGGGCAACGTCTGCGGGCACGGCGTCCCGTGCCGCGGTTTCGTGGCCGAACGGCGCGGGAGCCTGCGGCGGCAAATCGATGGGAAGCGCAGTAGGGCGGACCGCGTCCGCCATCGCTGGGCGCACGCGAGAGCGCGCGGCGAGGGTCACTCCGTCAGTTCCAGCACCACCGGCTTCACGCCCTGAGGCAGTCTGTCAAGCGTTTTGTGGATTCAAGATGAGGTTATTGAGGATGGGTGACCCCCGATTTCTCGATGCGTTGAGGTACGTGCTATCGTCGTAGGATGTCCGAGTTTTCCAGCATCGGTAAAGTATGCGGACCCACTTGAACGCCAACGCTCGCGAGCCAACGGGGACACGAGCCAACGGGGACAGACAACGTTATTTTGCGCCCGATTATGTGGTCTGCCCGCACTTTCTCGGTCCTGCTTCAAGTCGATCATCACGTTGAACTTCATAGCGTTCGCTTTTGCGAGATTCAGGGAAAATGCTGCCACAACAGATAGGCCAGGGTAATATAAACGTTGTCTGTCCCCTCTTTTTCGCGCCCTCCAGCGGCGCGAGCACGCGCCGCGGGGGGATCACCAAGTGCGGCAACAGCCACGCCCGGCGCATGCGCACCGAGGCGGCCTGGTCCTATCGGCTCACCGCCCGCGTGACCGCCATCATCGCCAAGGGTCACGATGGTCTGAGCAAGACGGTCCGTGACATCGCCTGGAAGGCGCAGGTGCGCCTGTGCGCCCGCTACAGGAGCCTGCGCGCCCGGGGCAAGGAGCAGAACAAGGTGATCATCGCCATTGCCCGGGAGTTGGCCGGCTTCGTGTGGGCGATTGCACGCGCAGTCCAGCCGCGTTCGTGAATTCGAGCGCCGTATCGTCTGCAGGGAGGAAGGCCTATCGGGATAAAGACGTGCCTGCGTGCAGGCAACGGGGTGCGGCTGCGGTAGCGGAGAACCCTCGGCAAACGTTATGAGCCAGGCATTGTCCTGACGCTCGTGCCTAGGGCGAGGCAGCTCCACGACGAAACGAAGTCAGGCGGTATCCAACCCGCGCATATCAGCATGATCCACCGTCGTTCATTCCATGCCCCGCCCCGTTGCCTGCACGCAGGTTTCCAAAAAACCGCAACGTCATCGGACGCGGAAAGCGCTCGTGCCTATTGACAGGTTAAGCCATTTCAACGTATCGCTTAGTAACTCTTTTCCGCCGAAGCCGATCTATGCCTGAAACGGGGGACTGCAAAATGGAACGGTATTACATTGACGCACTGGGACAACGCCAACTCGACCGGCGAACCGAGTTCCACCTGCGGGAGATTTTCGAGCGTGCGTGCGACCTTGTGTCGCCATTCATGGATCCAAGCAACAGTTGGGGCGGCCAGTCGCTCAGTCGCCTTGCGTTTCACGCGGTGCGGGACCGCTTTCCCGAACTCCCCGCGGAGTCCGTGCGCGTCCTGGTCGAGGCATGCCTGCGGCGCAGTCACTGTCGGGACAAGAATGTCGCAGCCGAAAAATTGCCGTAATCCCATCCGGTTGAACACCAGGAACGGCCATCAGCGTCCACGAGGTTTTGGCATGTACCTCGTGGAATCAGCCGATCGTCGCACAAAGTCAGCGGCCGGTTTATCGCGCAGGAGACGGGGTCAGGTCATGCACTGTAAGCGTCCAGCCGAGCCACCTATGACTTCTTGCCGCGTTCGAGCATGCTTGGTGCATTTGGGAAGGTGTTCGGGAAATGGCGAAGAGGCGCGGGGCGCAGTTCTGGCAAGCGCATGTTCAGGCGTGGCATCGAAGTGATGTGACGCAGCGGGAATACTGTGCGAAGAATGGATTGGCTGAGAGGGCCTTTTATCGTTGGCGTCGCAAGGAGAAGGAGGCGCTTGCAGGGGGGAGCGCAGCGCTGACGCTGGTGCCGGTCAGCGTGGGTACGCCGGCAACAGGTAGGGTGGTGGTGCTGCACAGTCCGGGTGGTTGGAGAATCGTGAAAAGCAACAGGGGACCACGTTATTTCGCGCCTGGAAGCAATATCGGATACATGTGGTCTGCCCGCACTTTCTCGGCCCTGCTTCACGTTGAACCTCATAGCGTCCGCCTTCGCGAGGTTCGGGGGAAAATGCTGCCACAACAGATGGCGCAGGATAGGATAACCCTGGTCTACCCCCGATTATCCCCATCAGTTGCAGCGGACCAGCTCGGGCGGGCTTCGCCCGCCTGCGCGGGCCGCTGAACGTTCCGCGTAACCTGCCGCCGCGGCGCCGCACGCCGCGGGTCGCCAACAGCGCAGATGTTGGCCGGTCAGGTGTTAACGCGGCGATAGGCCACGCCCTATCGGAGTACCCAAACAGAACTTGTCCGTAGCGGCCCGTAGGGTGAAATCGCGCCGACAGGCGAGTATTCCACCGTCACCGCGACGAGGTCCCAATTCGCCGAAGCGCGGTGCCACGGTCCATACTCAGCGGATCGCGCTGAGGAATCCCTCCATGTCGGCCTGGGTCTCGCGCAGGCGGGACAGGCACTCGTCCCAGTCGCTCGGCCCAAGGCCGAGCAGCCGCGATGCGGTGGTCCGCTCCGCCTCGCGCCCGGCCGGCAACGCATCGTCGGCGAACGCCGCGTGCGCCGCCTGGTTGGCCAGGCCGATCAGCGCGCAGAACGTGGCCTCGCCCGCCGCCGTGCCCGGATCGTGGTGATGGGCGATGGATGCGACATAGCGCATCGGCAGTTCCCAGCGTTCCGCAAGGGTGGCCCCGACCTCCGGATGGGTGAATTCGAACATCGTCCGCTCGGCCTCGATGCTGCTCATGGCACCCTCCCTCTCGAGTTCGAGCACCCGCTGGTAGTCGTTCTCCGCCTGGATGACGAAAACGAGTTTCCCGATGTCGTGGAGGATCCCGGCGGTGAACGCCTCGTCCGGCGAACAGCGCACCTTCGGGGCGAGGAAGCTGGCCGCGGTCGCGGTCGCGATCGAATGCTTCCAGAAATCGGTCAGGTTCAGCCGCTCGGTCCGGAAGGCATCGAACACGCCCACGCCGATGATCATGCCCTGGATATTGACGACGCCGAGCACGCGCACGGCGTCGGCGACCGTCGCGATGCGCCGCGAGAAGCCGAAGAACGCGGAGTTGGCCACCCGCAGGATCTTGGCGGAGATCGCCGGGTCCCGGGCGATCACGTTCTGCACGTCCTTGGCGTCGCTGTCCGGATCCTGGAGTACCTTCAACGCCTGCACCACGACGGTGGGCAGGGTGGGGACGTCGTAGAGCTCGATCGGATTGAAGCGCGCGATCGGCTGCGCCGAGAGCTTGGCCCCGCCCGAGGGATCGGCCATCTGCAGCAGGCCGGGCGAGAGCCCGGGATGCACGAGCTGGAAGACGTGCAGCGGATGCGGCAGGTCGCGCAGGCGGAGCATGCCGATGTCGCGCAGGCCCGCGCCGCCGGACAGGGCCTCGCGCACCAGGGCCTGGGTCGACGACGAGAGCAGGCTCTGCCCGCCCCGCGTCACCGCCAGGAGCCGGGCGCAGCGATTGACCGTGGTGCCGAAGTAGTCGCCGTCGCTCAGGTGCGCCGGCCCGGAGTGCACGGCGACACGAACCCGCAGCGGGGTATGCGTGGGCCAAGTCTGCGCGAGCACGCCGTTCTGGATCTCGGCGGCGGCCGCGAGCGCGTCCCAGGCACGATCGAACGTGACGCAGAACGCATCGCCCACCGTCTTGAAGACGCAGCCGCGGTTGCGTTCCACGGCGGCGGCCAGCAGCGCGTTGTGCCGCTGCAGGGCGGCCCGCATCGCCTCGGGCTCCTCCTCCCACAGCGCGGTCAACCCTTCGATGTCGGTGAACAGGAAGGTGAGCGATACCAGCGAGGCATCTCCCATCCTCAACCCTACCGGCTCCATTCGCAATCCCCTTCGTCAGTCGGGCTCGAGTCGTGCGCCGCGTTGTCGTCTCGTGCGCGCTCGCCCGTCGGCGGCGGGGCGACGAGCAGCGCCCGGGCGCCCATGGTTCGACTCCGGAGTCAGGGCGCAGCCGGACGCAGCCCGAGTATACGGGACAGCCGGCCATGCCGGTGCGGCGTGCGGCAGGACGGCAGCCGGCTCAACGGCCCACGCGCCGGTTGTAGGCCCGCGTGAACTGCGCATCCAGGCCCTGGTCCTGTGCGGGCCCAGCCCCCTGGTGTCGAACTGCACACGCAGGCTTCCGTCGGGCTGCGGCAGCACGCCGATGGTCACGTTGGCCGAGTTTCGCCGGCCGTAGATCCAGCCGGTGCTGCGATCGGGGCTCGATGCCGACGATCCCGACATCCTGCGCGGCGCCTGGCGCCGCACTTCCCGGAGCGGGCGGAGAAGTAACAGGCGACAGACCACGTTATTTCGCGCCTGGAGCCGATTGCGGATACATGTGGTCTGCCCGCACTTCCTCGGCCCTGCTTCAAGTCTATCGTCACTTTGAACCTCATAGCACTCGGCTTTGCGAGGTTCAGGGAAGATGCTGCCACAACAGGTAGACCAGGATAGGATAACCCTGGTCCCCGATTGGCCGTTAGCTTCCCCCTCGACCATTGCGAATGGCCTGTACGAACTCAGCAACCCGTCTCTGCATTTCCGAATCGTGCTGTGAAAAAATCTTGACGCAGTACGCTGATCGGTCGGCATCATATCGGGCAGCCCTTTCCTTCGAATTGGCGTGTTTTCCGATAGCGGAAAAATCTTGTAGAACCTTCAGCTCCGCCTCGATGCGCCGGACAGCGAGCGCCTCCTCATCGATGACCACCACAGACCAGGCGCGAAACACTTGGCTCATGGCGTGTCTTGCCTTCTGCTCATCCACTTGTCCTTTGTGCCCGTAAGCCTCCGCTGTGATCTTGGCGAAGGCGAAACAGTCCACAAACTCTCGTCCCAGAACATCGTCGCCTGGGCTTCGGGCGTGAGGAGTTGCCGCCGTGACCAGCAAGCATATCGCGAGACCACCAGATAGACTTCGCATATCTCCTCGTACATTCATGTTGGCACGACAACGTCGTGTTCTGCGGCGGGCCGTCGCAGACGCTTGCATACAGACGGCCCTTCTGGCCCGTCCCCAGCAACTATGAGTTAGTTGCCAGCCTGTCATTCAGCAACTCGTACGCAATCATAACCATTTCTCTCGCATGGGCAGTCGAGTTCGTATTGGCCTCCCACAACGTGTGCGGGCTCCAGGTTGGGCGTTTGTTCTCATCTTCTACGCATAAGGGACGCGTAGAAGATGTCCGGCTGCGCCCTTCTGGTGATGACGACGAGATATCGGCGATCGATGAAGGTAATGACCTCGACAAGATCAACCTCCGGGGGAAACCATAGGTCGGCGTCGTCAATCTTGGTATCCACCATGTAGCAACCTAATCGGGATAGGAAGGAGCCTCACGGCCCCTCCCTCCCACACCACCGTGCGTACGGATCACGTACACGGCGATTCGGCAGATTGAGTCGATCGGCATGGCGCCAAGCGTACCACCGACACCATGCATTTCAACCGAAGCCTCGTCTCCTGCCGCGCCAACCGCGGTTTCATCCCAGCCATAAGGCTAGCGCCCCTGGGCTCGACGGATGCACGATCGCCGTTCCTTGGCAGGCAAGCGCTCCTCTCTTTCAATCCCCTCTCGGGGAGCCGTTCGGGCCTTCACTGCCCGGCGTTGCGGTGCGCTTCATAGCCTCAGCTGCGTCTTTCGACCTTGCAGTGCCTCAATAGCCTCGTTCGCGGAAGGCGTCGCCGGTCGGGATGCGGCCGACCAGGGTCTCCTCCAGCGCTTTGACCGAGAAGCCCTGGCGCACCAGGGCGAGCGCGGCGGCGAGGCCGCCGATGCCGCCGCCGGCGACGGTCGCGAGAAGCTGCTGAGTCATGTCTTTGTCCTCCTTGGCATTCAAACGGGCGGCGGGCAGGTTCCTGCCGCTGCCTCTGCGGTCTATTCCGCGGCGCCGATCGTCAGCGAGATGTCGCCGACGTTGTCAACATGGCCGGCGAGCCTGTCACCGGACTTGACCGCGCCGACGCCCTCCGGCGTTCCGGTGTAGATCAGGTCACCGGGCTGGAGGTGGTAGAACCCGGACAGATCGGCGATCAGCTCCGGAATGCTCCAGATCAATTGCGACAGATCGGCCGACTGGCGCGTCTGGCCATTGACCGCGAGGGTGATCGCACCCTTTGCCAGCACGCCGAGCTTGCCGATCGGCACGATCTCGCTACACACCGCAGACAGTTCGAAGTCCTTGCCCAGATCCCAGGGACGGCCCTGCACGCGGGCAACCAGTTGCAGGTCGCGGCGGGTCATGTCGAGGCCGGCGGCATAGCCGTAGATCAGGCCGGCGGCGTCGGCTTCGGCAACGCGGAAGCCAGGTGCGCCGATCGCCACCACCAGCTCGATTTCATGGTGGTAGTTCGCGGTGCCGCAGGGGTAGGGCACGGTGGCGCCGGATTCGACCAGCGTCGAGGCGGCCTTGGTGAAGTAGAAGGGCCTGGCCTTGGCCTTGTCGACCGGTGCACCCATTTCTACGGCGTGGGCGTGATAGTTGCGGCCGACGCAGAAGATGCGGTTGACCGGGTAGCGCGCTTCGATGCCGCGCACCGGCAGCGAATACGCCGGCGGCGGGGTCCACAGATAGTTGGATCGAGTCATGGCTGTTCTCTCTCGTAAGGGTGATCCGTTGCGGACTTCGTAGAACGCCGCGCTTCCTGTGCAGCGGAGACTCGTCTGCGATGAATACGAAGGCGGGCTGGTCGGCGGACCGGTTCGCAAGCGTGACCGGCACCTAGCCGGGAGTGCAGCAGGTATCGGCCTCGGCCAGCGTGAAGCGCTGGTCCTCGACCACCACTTCGGCGCTGCCTTCGATCTGGTGCAGCACCATCGCCGGCGAGCGGGCCGGCAGCCGCAAGGGCTCTCCCGGGTTAGCATCAGCGCCGAGAAGCCGGGAATGGCCTGGCAATCGCCACCGGTTTCCGGATCGACGTAGGCCACCTGCATCGCTTCGCTTCCAGGCTGGCTGGCGGCGAGCGCGACCAGCACGGCACGCAGTTCGGCCCAGGGACAGCGCAGCATCGGGAAGCGCTTGTCGGCGCGCGCGAACACCGGCGAGGGCGTAACGCCGCCGCGCTGGTAGGCGCGTCTGCGGCTTCCCGGGTCACCGGCTGCTTCTGACCTGCGGTGACGTAGGACGCCTCCATGTAATAGACCAGCGGCAGGTCGAGCACATCGAGCCAGAGCACCGGCTCCTTATCGTCGTGGCCGTATTCGTGCGACAGGCCGGCGGCGGTCGGGATCAGGTCGCCGCGGCGCATCGGGCACTTTTCGCCTTCGACCTTGGTGTAGGCGCCCTTGCCCGCGACGATATTGCGCACCGCGTTCGGCGTGTGGCGATGCGCCGGCGTCCATTCTCCCGGCAGCAGCAACTGCATGCCGAGGTAGATCGAGGAACTGGCGTGCATCTTCTCCGGCCCGTGGCCGGGGTTGGCCAGAACCAGCACGCGGCGCTCGGCCTTCTCGATCGGGGTCATTTCGGCAGCCTGCATCAGCGGCGGGCGCATGTCGGCGTAGGGCCAATGGACCGGATGGGTGCGCCAGGACGCTTTGCCGGGCGGCAACACCGCGCGCAGGCTGGGCCACAGCGGCACCAGGTACGGCGCGGTGAGGGCCGCGCGGCAGCTTTCCGCGCAAGTCTCCGAGCCGACCGAGATCTTGCATCTGTCTCTCCATCGGGTGACCGTTGCCCGGTGTCGAACGCGGACTTTCGCCTGGAGCAATCGGTTGTTTGTCGTGATGGCGGAACTGTATCGGGGCCGTATCGTTCCGTCGATGCATTGACATCAATACACTTCATTCGAGATTCGAATACAGCAGGCCGCCATGAGCACGCCCGACATCCGCGGCGGGCTCGACCTGAAGCAGTTCGAGAGCGAGGATCACGCCGTTTTCGGCACCGATGGTTCGCGCCATCTGACCAGCGATCAGGAACGCGCGGCAGGGCATCGGGCGGCGCGTGGCGCTCACCATGCCGAACTTTCTCGGCGCGGCGTTCGTGATCGAGCGGACGGACCTGCTGATGACGATTCCGCGGCGACTGGCGGAACTGATGCGCCACGGCGGCGAGTTCGGCGTCTTCCCGCTGCCGTTTCCCATCCTGAAATACGCCGTGAAGCAGCATTGGCACCAGCGCTACCATCATGACCCCGGCAACCGCCGGCTGCGCGGACCGATCTCGAAATTGGTGGCGGAGGCAATCGGAACGCCGCCAGCGACCTGAGCGACGCCTTACGGCGCCGCTGAATGGGTCCGCTGCTTCAATTGACGAGCGGCAGCGAAGGGGAAGCAGGCGCCGGCCACCAAATCGCGGACCATGACCAGTCGCTGCAGGCCCGTCGGCCTTGCGGTGACCGCGAGTCCCCCGTTCGACTCTCCCGCCGGGTGCGCATGACGATGGGGTGTGCCGGACGACAGGTTCGCGCAACGGGCAGGCCGCGACGAGCAGGAATCGGACGTTCTCAGCGCGGGACTGAACTTGGATCGGGCCTCCCCGGCGAGAAGGTGCGAGATTCACGGGATCACAGCGGCGTGCAGTGATATCTTCCGCGCCGCGGGCGCCGCGTTCGTGCGCCTCACGCCGGTACCGGGCTCCCCTTGGAAACGCCAAGCCGCTCCGGCCCCGCGCTCCGGATCGTGGCTGCGGCGGGGGCGTAGCGCCGCTATTTCACCTGCAGGCGATTGATGTACTCCACCAGCGCCATGATGCGGTTGCGCACGTAGACCTCGGGGTCGGTGGGGACATCCATGCCGCCCGCCGCCGCGGCGTCGCGCGCCTGCACCAGGTAGTCCGCACCCCATACCGGCATGTTGCGCGGGCCATGGCCCTGGACCTCTCCCCTGCCGTCTATGATCTCGTACAGACGCGACACCGGGAACACGCCGCTATTCCTCTTGGCCAGGGTCGCCAGGCTTGGCACTTTGACATTGAGGTAGCGCGTATAAGGCCCGTCCCCCCCTCCCTTCGGCCCATGGCAGCCGGCGCAGTTGAAGTCATACTCCCGCTTGCCGAAGTCCGTCTTCGCCTGAGCGAAGACCAGGCCCGAAGCGATGGTCGCTGCGATGCCGAGCACAACAGCGCGGAGCAGGGAACGTTTCATGGTTGTGTTTCCTTCAGAGGTCATGGCAACGCCGCGGTCATCGGCATGCGGAGAACGAGGCTGCGCTTGCCCTCCGGTGCGGCGGTTGGAATTCGTATTGTCAGTTCCTGCACGCCTTCCGCCTTGACCGACATCAATCCGGGCGACCGGTGCGGCATCGCGCGATGGCACAGAAAGCACGATGAGAGATGCGATCCGAAGTCCGTATTTGTCACAGTCGTTTGCCCGCGATTTGGCTATCATCCGTGTGGAAGCGGGCAGTCGTAGCATCAACAACCCCCCAATGCAGCATCACGTGACCCATGAAAAGAGTACTACTCGTCGATTACGAAAGTGCCGATCGCGAAGCCGGCAAGGTGAGTTTGACCGAGCTCGGCTGCATCGTGACCAGCTTCAGCGGGAACTTCGAGTCGCGCATGTCGGCCTATGGCCACAAGGAAGCCGGCAAGCCGTTCGACGCCGCCCTCGTCAATCTGTTTGCGTTTCGCGATCCCGCTTCGGGTCCGGCCTACGAGGAAGACCGGAGCGACAAGCCCGTCCCCACCGGGTTCGAGCTCGCGCTGCGCTTGAACGATTACGGGATCGAGAGGGTCGCAGTCGCCGGAGCCGAGCGGGTATTGGATCGCGAGTTCCACACCGTTCTCGAACTGCAGAACTCCCGCCCCGTCCGACGCAACGGCGGTGTCATCCTCTGCCTCTATGGCAAGGCCATGGTGCCCTGCAATGGCGACGTCAAGGATTGGGGGCGCATCTATCAGATGCTGATGGACGTCGATCCCAATCCGACCGCCGCCAGCGCCTGAACCGCGCCCGGCTGATCCGGCGGGGCGGCCCCGAAAGGGGCCCTCTGTCAGCGAGTCGTGAGCCGGCGATAGATGTCCGCTACCTTGTAGGGCAGCCGCCCGACGTCGTCCACCACCGTGTAGTGAGCCGCGCCGTAGAGGTGGGGCAGGTAGTCGCGCGCTTCCTTGTCGATGGTGATGCAGAACGGATGGATGCCGCCGCGCTGCGCTTCCTGCAGGGCCTTGCGCGTGTCCTCGATGCCGTACTTGCCGCGATAGCCGTCGTGGTAATCGTCCGGCTTGCCGTCGGAAAGCGTGATCAGCAGCTTGGTGCGCGCCTCCACCTCGTCCAGCAGCTTCGTCAAGTGGCGAATGGCGAAGCCCATGCGCGTGTAATCCTGGGGGCGGATGCCGCTGATGCGCGCCTTGACCTCGTCGCCGTAGGCCTCGTCGATGCGCTTGATGCGATACAGTTCGCAGCGCTTGCGCGTCATGCCGGAAAAACCGTAGATGGCGTAGCGGTCGCCGAGCGTCTCCAGCGCCTCGCACAGCAGCACCAGGGACTCGCGCTCGGCATCGTTGATCCAGCCCTTGGTGGAGCCGCTCATATCCACCATGAATACCACGGCGATATTGCGCTCCGTGCGGTGCAGGCGGGTGAACAGGCGGTCGCTCATCTCCCTGCCGCTGCGCACGTCGGCGAGCGCTTCCACCAGCGCGTCGAAGTCCACGTTGTCGCCGTGGATCTGGCGCTTGAGCACGCGATCCTCGTCGCGCATGGCCTCGAAGGTGCGGCGCAGGTGACGCACCAGACCGCCGTATTTCTGCAGCACCCCGGCCACGAAATCGTCGCGCACCGGCGGCACGTCCTTCTCGCGCATCACGCACCAGTTCTTGCGGTAGTGCTGGCGGCCGAAGTCCCATTCCGGGTACAGGCTGGCGCCCTCCTCGTGATAGACACCCTGCCACACCGAGTCCGGGTCGGGCGTCTTCTCCTCGTATAGCGCGGGGTCGTACTCGCCGTCGCCGGCGGGCACCAGGTATTCCGGCGGGATTTCGCCGAAGTCGAGACGGATCGAGGTGAGCAACTGGCGCACGCCCTCGGGCGGCGCGATGGGCACGTCGTCCAGAATGATTTCGAAGCGGTCCACGCCCGTCTGGTCCGTTTCGCTGCGGCTCACGGCGAAGGTCGGCGGCGACTGCGGCGCCGGCTGCGCGTTCCCCTCGGCTGCCTTGTCTTCCTTCTGCTGCGCCTGTTCCTCTGCCAGCTGCGCGAGCTTCACGCGCAGCAGGATCTTCTCCTTGGTCACCCGCGCCACCATGCAATCGGCAGCCGCCTTGAGCCGCAGTTCGCCCTGGTAGCCGACCGGATCCGGCAGCGGACCGGCATAGACCTGCTGCAGCAGGCGCAGGCTGTCCTCGACCGTAGCATCGGGCCGCGCCAGCGTCTGCGCGTGCGCCTGCCAGTTCGACGGCAGGTTAACTCCGCCCGATGCGGCGCGCAGACGCCGCATCTCCCGTCCCAGGCCCGGCAGCTCGCGGCCGATGCAGGCCTCCAGACGCAGCGTCTCCAGCGCATGGAACTGCCGCAGCGCGCGCTGCGGTTCGGCATAGGCGCCGAGGATGCCCATGAGATCGGCGCGGAAGGTGCCGAAACGGGTCTGCGCCCACAGCACCGTGACGATGGCCTTGCACAGCGCGAAGTTGTCCTGCGCCGTTTCCATCTGCGCGACGACCGCCGGCAGGTACAGCGTCTCGGTGTCGGTATAGGCGCTGTCGGCCTGCTCCATCCGCAGGCGCCGGCCCGAAAGGCCGCGAACGAAGGTGAGCAGGATGCCGCTGACGTCGTCGAAAAGGGCGCCGGCGGCGTGCTCGTGGCGGAACTGGACGAAGTTCTCCACCTGATCCACCACTTGGATGGCCGCGCGCAGACCGACGCGGTCGTAGGCGTCCATCGCGTGCAGCGCCCAGGCCTCGATCACGCGCCGGTCCATGCGCGCCAGCAAGCCCGGCGCCATCTGCGCGAAGCGATAGGCGATCTCGATGCTGATGGTGGTGATGCGCTTCGACCAGGTCAGGACGAAGTCCTGCTCCTGCCGCGGCAGGGCGGCAATGGCCGCGGCGAGGGGAGGAATCCGGCGGAAGGTAAACTCGATCTCGAACCACTCGTCGAGGAGCCGTTCGATCTCGGGCGCGGTGAGCGGCGCTAGCTCGGCCATCAGAACAGCGAAGAGGACAGTTCCTGAATCGCGGCCAGGGTTTCCGGTTCGTCGGTGATGGCCTGCGCGATGGCGCTCTGGCAGGCCAGGACCGGATCGACGCCGGCGGCGATGAGCTTGCCCGCGTGCACCAGCAGGCGCGTGCTGGCCCCTTCGTCCAGACCGCTGCCCTTCAGGTTGCGCGTCATGTGGGCGAACTTGACCAGCGTATCCGCGACGCGACGATCGACGCCGGACTCGTTGGCGACGATGCGCGCCTCCAGATCCGCCGCCGGGTAGTCGAATTCCAGGGCCACGAAACGCTGCCGCGTGCTCTGCTTCAGTTCCTTGAGCACGCTCTGGTAGCCGGGATTGTAGGAGATGACGAGCATGAATTCGTCCGGCGCGCGCACCAGTTCGCCGCGCTTCTCGATCGGCAGGATGCGGCGCGAATCCGCCAGAGGGTGGATGACGACCATGGTGTCCTTGCGCGCCTCGACGATCTCGTCCAGATAACAGATGGCGCCGGCGCGCACCGCGGCGGCCAGCGGTCCGTCCATCCACACCGTCTGCTCGGATACGATGAGATAGCGTCCGACCAGGTCGGAGGCGGTCAGGTCGTCGTGGCAGGCCACCGTCACCAGCGGCCGTTTCAGCCGCCAGGCCATGTGCTCGACGAAGCGCGTCTTGCCGCAGCCGGTCGGGCCTTTCAGCAGCACCGGCAGGCGATTTCGGTAGGCCGCGTCGAACAGCAAGTCCTCGTTGCCGACGGGCTGGTAATAGGGCTCGTGCTCGACGTGGTCGAGTTGGGGAGCGAGGGTTTGAACGTCGATAGATTTCATGCTGGAAGCCGACAGTGACATGGGGCGGGCTTTGCCCGCCAGGCGATGACCGGCGGGCGCGGCCCGCCCTACGTCAATCGGAGCCGTCGTACATGCCGTCTTCGTCGCGCATCAGCCGCTCGGCGGCTTCGCGCTCGAGCTGGCGCTGGCGCTCTCTTACGCGCTCGCGACGCTGCTCGGCGGACTCCTTGCGCACCGGGATGCTGTCCTCGCCGAACAGCACCTGGCGCAGGAAGCGGAATCCGAACAGCATCATCTGCTCGTCGTCGCCGTGGATCTTCTGCTTTTCTTCTTCGCTCAGTTCGAACAGGTCGTTGAACGCGTCGCTCTTGACGAACTCGGCGAAGCGATCGACGTCGTAGCAGGCCATGAAGAAGAGCTGCAGGCTGCGCTTGGACGGCGCGCCCACGGTGGGGCCGGAGGATTTCTTTTTCAGCACTAACTGGCGCCAGCCGCGGCCGAGCTCATCGTACACGTCGAGCCCCTGCTCCTTGCGGTAGGCTGCAACGGTGAGGCTGCGCGGTTCGTTGTGTCCGAGGCAGTGATCCTCCTTCACCAGCGCATAGGATTCGCTGTCGGTCGATTCGCCCTGCTTGCGCATCGACAGCAGCGCGACCGGATAGTAGCGGCATGCGGTGGGGCGGTCCTCGTAAACGCTGCACCCCTCCTCGCGCATGAACTGGCAGGCGGTTCCTTCCTCCACCGGCTTCAACTTGACGCCGGCGATGCCGTCCTTCTCCATCTCGTAGGGAACGGTGTACAGCGCGAGGAACTCGGTCGACGTGATTCCCAGGCGTTTCTTCAGGCGCAGGATGTCGTAGGGCGTGAGCGAGATATCGATGTTGCTGCAACACTTGTTCCAGCACTCGATGCCCTTGCGGCAGCGGAACTGAATGACCTTGTCGCCATCCATCATCTGCGGCGCGACCGGGCTCGTGGGAAACGGAATGTCGTTCGGGTCGGGTTGATTCATGGGCGATACCTCGGTCGATGCCCGCCGCCGCGGCGGGACTGCACGTTTGCGAAGGGTACACGCTCGGTGACCCCTTTGGAAACGAGGGAATAGAGAAGACCAAAACAGACCGGGCGCCCCCAATTGCCTGGGGCGCCCGGACGGCACTACCTCAATGCGGGCGACTTAGTGGGCAGCCGCCTTGAACAGCTTCGACTTGTCCACCAGATCGACGTGCTTGCGCTTGAAGCAGGTCCATTGCTTGGAGTTCTTGTCGTACACCGAGTTCACGAAGCACTTCCAGTTCTTCTCATCGACAAAGTTCTTGTCCATCCGGTAGTAGAAGCCGGGGTAACGGCTCTCTTCGCGGAACTGGATGTGTTTCATGTGGGCTTCGGCGGTGAGGACGCGATGGTAGTTTTCCCAGGCGCGCAGCAGCTCGTGCAGATCCTTGGCGCGCATCTTCACGGCGTCTTCCTTCAGCATCTCGAGCTTCTCTTCCGCCACCTTGAGCATGTGCTCGTTGGTGGTGTAGTAGGTCGCGACACCGGCCACGTACTCGTCCATGATCTTCTGCAGACGGAACTGCAGCATCTTGGGGGTGATGTAGTGGGGGTTGACGTCGATCGCCGTGGTGTAGTCCTTGTGCTCGAGGAAGGTACGCACCGGCTTGTAGATCTCCTCGGCCAGGACCGCGGGATCGGTGTCGAGCTCGGGTTTCCAGTCCTTGTTGTCGAGGGCGTACTTGACCATCGATTTGGCGCACATGCGGCCTTCGGCGTGGGAGCCGGAGGAGAACTTGTGGCCGGACGCGCCCACGCCGTCGCCGGCGGTGAACAGGCCCTTGACCGTGGTCATGGAGCGGTAGCCCCAGTTCCAGCCCTTCGGCAGATGCGCCGGGACTTCATACTCTTCGGTGGTCGGCGCGCCCAGGTCCTCGGGACCGGACACCCAGATGCCGCAGCAGCCGGAGTGCGAACCGAGCAGGTACGGCTCGGTCGGCATCAGCTCGGAGTTCTTCTTCTCCGGCTCGACGTTCTCGCCGACCCAGATGCCGCACTGGCCGATGCACATGTCGAGGAAGTCTTCCCAGGCCTCCGCTTCCAGGTGCTTCACTTCCCGCGGTGTCAGGGTTTCGCGCAGTTTGGCCAGCGCGGTCACCGTGTCCATGTAGATCGGGCCGCGGCCTTCCTTCATCTCCTTGAGCATGAGGTGGTTGCGCAGGCAGGAGGCGGGAACGGCGGCCTGACCGTACGGAGGATAGTCGTTCAGCAGTTCCTTGTTCTTCACCATGTACACTTCGCCCACGGCGTTGGTGGCCTGCGCCTTGAACAGCAGGAACCAGGCACCGACCGGACCGTAGCCATCCTTGAAGCGGGCGGGCACGAAACGGTTTTCCATCATCGTCAGCTCGGCGCCGGCTTCCGCAGCCATGGCGTAGGTCGAGCCGGCGTTCCACACCGGGTACCAGGCGCGGCCCGTGCCCTCACCCACCGAGCGGGGACGGAAGATGTTCACACAGCCGCCGGCGGCGAGCAGGATGGCCTTGGCCTTGAACACGTAGATGGTGTTGTCGCGGGTCGAGAAGCCGACCGCGCCGGCGATGCGCGACGGGTCGTTCTTGTCATTGACCAGCTTGACGATGAACACACGCTCCTGGATGCGATCCAGGCCCAGCGCCTTCTTGGCGGCTTCGGCGACGATCCACTTGTAGGACTCGCCGTTGATCATGATCTGCCACTTGCCGGAACGTACCGGCTTGCCGCCGTCCTTCAGCGCCGGCAGGCCCTTGGAACCGTCGTGGCGCTCGCCGTTCTCGTCCGTCTTCCAGATCGGCAGGCCCCACTCTTCGAACAGGTGCACCGACTCATCGACGTGGCGGCCCAGGTCATAGGCCAGGTCATCGCGGGTGATACCCATCAGGTCGTTGGAGACCATGCGGGCGTAGTCGGCCGGATCCTGCTCCGGGCCGATGTAGGTGTTGATGGCCGACAGGCCCTGCGCCACGGCGCCGGAGCGGTCCATGGCGGCCTTGTCCACCAGCTTGATCTTGAGGTCCGTGCCGGTCTCGGCCTTGACGGCCTCGGCCCAGCGCATGATTTCGAAGGCAGCGCCGCAGCATGCCATGCCGCCGCCGATCAGGAGGACGTCCACCTCTTCCTGAACAATCTCGGGATTGCCGAAAGTTCCTTGTGCCATTGATGTCACCTTGAATCGTTAATAAATCGTTTCGTCAACCGGCCGCTCACTTGACGCGGATCAGTTCATCGGGCTTGCCAGCGCGGTATCCGCCTTCCGGATTGAAGAAACCGGGCTTGGTGATGTCGGCCAGTTTCGGCATCGGCTTGCCGCCGTACGGGTTGATCGAACCCTCGGACGTGGTGCGGATCGGGAACTTGAAGCGCTTGATGGTGCCGTTGCGGAACTTGATGGTCCACATGATCGAGTCGGAACCGCGCAGCGGCTGCACGGAACCACCCAGGGGGACGATGTCGGCGTAGTGACGGACCTCGATCGCCTGCTGCGGGCAGATCTTGACGCAGGAGTAGCACTCCCAGCACTGCTCCGGTTCCTGGTTGTACGCCTTCATGGCATGGCCCGTCTGCGAGCCATCCTTGTCGAGCATCATCAGATCGTGCGGGCAGATGTACATGCAAGCGGTCTTGTCCTGACCCTTGCAGCCATCACATTTGTCGGTACGTACGAATGTTGGCATGGGGCTTCCTCCATCTCTAGAAAAAAGTCGGCGCGGATTGCGCCGGCGTGCAAAAAAATCAGCGGGCCGAATGGCCGGTGAGTTTGACTTCGACCTTCTCGGTGAGGCCCGCATAATACTCCCGCAGTACCTCCAGCACCTCCGGCCGCGAAAATTCTGGCGGAACGTCGCCGCCCTCGGACAGCATCTTGCGCAGCTTGGTGCCGGAGAGCAGCAGGTGATCCTCATCGGCATGCGGGCAGGTGCGGGCCGAGGCCATGCCGCCGCACTTGTGGCACCAGAAGGTCCAGTCGATCTTCAGTGCCACCGTTTCGAGCGAGCCCTTGGGCAGGTGGTCGAAGATGTGATGGGCGTCGAACGGGCCGTAGTAGCTGCCGACGCCGGCATGGTCGCGGCCGACGATCAGGTGCGAGCAGCCGTAGTTCTGGCGGAAAAGCGCATGCAGCAGCGCCTCGCGCGGACCGGCATAGCGCATATCGAGGGGATAGCCGGCCTGCACCACGGTCTTCTTGACGAAGTATTTTTCCATCAGCGTGCCGATGGCCTTGGTGCGTACGTCGGCGGGAATGTCGCCCGGCTTCAGCGCGCCCAGCAGCGAGTGCACCAGCACGCCGTCGCAGGTCTCGATCGCGACCTTGGCCAGGTACTCGTGGGAGCGGTGCATCGGATTGCGCGTCTGGAAGGCGGCGATCTTGGACCAGCCCATCTCGGTGAACAGGGCGCGCGTCTGGGCCGGCGTCATGAACTGCTCGCCGTACTTCTCGGTGAATCCGCCGGTGGACAATACCTTGATCGGGCCGGCGAGGTTGACGTCGCCCTGCTCCATCACCATCTTGACGCCGGGGTGCTCCATATCGGTGGTCTTGAACACCATGGCGCACTCGTGCGCCTTGTCGATGGTGTATTTCTCGGTGACCTTCATGGTCGCCAGGATCGAGCCGTCGTCCGGGTCCACCAGCGCGATATCGCCGCCGGTGCTGACGGCGTCGGCGGTCGCCTTGTCCGCGGACAGGGTGATGGGGATGGGCCAGAACAGGCCATTCGCCATCTTCATGCCGTCGCACACGCCTTGCCAGTCGGTGTGGGTCATGAAGCCTTCCAGCGGCGTGAAGCCGCCGATGCCCAGCATGATGATGTCGCCCTTCTCGCGCGAGCTGACGCGCACCTTGGGCAGCGCCGCAGCGCGAGTTTGCTCCGCCTTGAGTTCCGCCCCTTGCAGCAGGAGCGGCATCAAGTCGCCGCCGCCATGTGGATTGACCAGCGCCATCGTTTTAATTCCTCCCAGAGGTGTCTTGCCGAATGTCCGTAAAAAAAGCCCGGCAAAACTATCACGGGAAGCGCGGCTGCATTATCGTTTTCTTTTATTGTGAAATCAGGCAGGCGAATTTTTCGAGCCGCGCACCAGCACGCGCACTGCGGCCGCGCGGCGGGATTACCGCGGCGGAATACGCCGCCTACTTCTTCTTGTCCTCTTCCAGCTGGCGCCGCTGCAGTTCCCGCAGCCGCGCATCCACCGCGGATTGCTCGTAGAAATCCCCGTCCCCCGCCTTCTGCGCGATCTGCAGTTGCTCGACGGCGGCCCGCAACTGGCCTTGAAGGGCATAGACCTCTGCCTGCGACCGATGCTGCAGCAGGCGCTTGCCCAGGGCCGCATAGGCCTTCGCCTGCAGCGACCAGAGGCGGGCATCGGCGGGAAAAGTCCGCAACTCGGCGGCAGCAGCCTGACGCGCCTCGTCCGCCCGGCCGGCAAGCAACTGGGCGTCGATCGCTCCATAGATCAGTGCCCTGTCCTGCGGAAAGCGGGCGCGGGCGTCGCGATAGGTCTTGAGCGCGGCGGCGGCATCGCCGCTCCCGGACTGCACGTCCGCGGCAAGCGTCTCGATCATCGGCGAGCCGGCATTCAGCCGCCGCAGCGCCGCGACCTCGCGTTCCGCTGCCGCGTAGTTCTTGGCCCGCAACTGCGCCCGCGCCAGACCGTAGCGCGCGGCGACCTCGGACGCGTACTTCTTATCGCGCAGCTGCGCTTCGAAATCGGTGATCGCATCGGCGGGCATGCCCTGTTCGCTCCTGAGCTTGGCGCGAACTAGTTGAAAACCCAGGGAATCCGGTACCTGTCGTTGCGACCGGGCGGCAGCGCGATTTTCCATGTCGGCGATGCGCTCGGTGGTGAGCGGGTGGGTGCGCAGGTAGGCCGGCGCGTTGTTCTCGTAGAGCCGGCCGAACTGCTGCAGCCGGACGAAGAAGGACGCCATGCCCTGCACCTCGTAGCCCGAGGATTCCAGGATCTGCATGCCGATGCGGTCGGCTTCGCGCTCGAATTCGCGCGTGTAGTTGAGCTGGGTCTGGACATTGATGGCCGTCCCGGTGGCCAGTGCCGCCTGGGCTACCTGGGCATTGGAACCCGCAGCCAGGATGGCGACCACCAGCGCGGCCAGTGACGTCAGGTTGGCCTGTCCCTGCTTGCCCACCATGCGCGCGATGTGGCGCTGCTCCACGTGTGCGATCTCGTGGGACAGCACCGCGGCCAGTTCCGACTCGCTCTGCGCGGCCAGCAGCAGTCCGGTATGGACCCCGATGTACCCGCCGGGCAGCGCGAAGGCGTTGAGCGTGGGGTCCTTGACGGCGAAGAATTCGAAGTCCTGGCGCGCACCGGGGGCATTCGCCGCCAGCCGCCCCCCCAGGTCATTGAGATAGCCCTGAATCTCCGCGTCATCGACATAGGCTGCATCGTGCTGGCGAATGTCGCGCACGATGGATTCGCCGATGCGGCGCTCCATTTGCGGCGACAGATCCGCTGCGGACGATTCCCCGAGGTCCGGCAGCCCCTCCGCCAGCGCCGGCGGCGCCAGCAGCAGGGCTGCGATAAGTAATTCTTTCCAATGCATAGTGGTATGATATTCCGAACGCAGTAAGGAGCGCCGGATTCCGTGTCTCTTGGCTCGCCGGCGACGACTATAACCGCTGGACCCGAGGTCGTCTCGACGTTCGATGAGTTTCAAGCCGCTACTGCTTGTCGACGACTCCCCCGAAGACGTCCAACTCATCCTCCACGCCCTGAAAGCCGTGCTGCCGCAGGAACATGTCGCGGTCAGCAATTCGGGCGAGGACGCCTTGGATTACCTGTTCGCGCGCGACCGCCACGCCGGACGCGACGCCCACGTCCAGCCGCGCCTGACCCTGCTCGATCTGAACCTGCCCCGCGTCAGCGGATTGGATGTCCTAAGCCAGATCCGCGCCAATCCGGCCACACGGCTGCTGCCGGTGGTCATCGTTTCCGCCTCGGTGGAGCAGAAGGACATTCGCGCCGCGATGCAGCACGGCGCCAACAGCTACGTGCGCAAGTCGCTCGACTACTCGAAGCTCAACGACTCGATGACGCTCCTGGCGCGGTACTGGCTGGAGCTCAACATCGAGCCTCCGAACTGACAGAAGCGGTAGCCGGGGCAAGGACAACCAGTCCGCATTCGAGGCGTTACGCATTCATGAGTTCCCCACTTACCCATTTCGACGATCAGGGCCAGGCGCGCATGGTCGATGTCGGAGAAAAAGCGGAAACCCGTCGCGTGGCACGAGCCGCAGGCACCATACGCATGCGTCCGGAAACGCTGGCCCTGATCGAGTCGGGCAGCGCGAAGAAGGGAGATGTGCTGGGTGTGGCGCGCATCGCAGCGATTCAGGGCGCCAAGCGCACGTCGGAACTCATTCCACTCTGTCACCCGCTCGCCCTCACGAAAATCGCGGTCGAATTCGCGATCGACCACGAACACGCCGCGATCACCTGCGAAGTGACGGCTAACAGCTTCGGACGCACCGGTGTCGAAATGGAAGCGCTGACCGCCGTAAGCGTTGGATTGCTGACCATCTACGACATGTGCAAGGCGGCAGAGCGCGGCATGCAGATCGGCAACATCCGATTGGTTGAAAAGTCCGGCGGGAAATCGGGGCACTGGCAGGCCAGAGGTTCCGAATGGCCCGCGAATCCGGCCGATGAAGGCAGTCTCCCGGCAGCAGGGATACGATAAACAGGCTTAATGCAGCTATGCAATCGAAAAATTTGAGAAGCGGAACATTTCTCAGTAGATTCTGCCGGCTTAGAAGTATTTGAACATATAGCGAATTTCAGAAGGGCTCATGAACCTGAAGCGCTATTATCCACGCGTGGTCTGCGCGACCCGCAAATATTGACTGACCGATAGGAGCGAATGTATGGACCAATCTAGGAGGGTGCTGCTGAAGGGCGCAGGCGCGGGCGGGGCATTGGCGGCGTTCATCGCAGCCGGCGTGCTCAAACCGACCCAGGTGCTGGCCGCCGAGTGGAACAAGGGAGCGTTCGAGTCCAAGGACCCGGAGGGCGCCATGAAGGGCCTCGGCGTCAGCGGCGCGGCCGACAGCAAGGACGTCACGATCAAGGCGCCGGATATCGCCGAGAACGGAGCGGTGGTGCCGGTGGAAGTGGAGAGCAAGGTTCCGAACACGCAGCAGATCTCGATCGTCATCGAGAAGAACCCGACGCCCCTGGCGGCAAGCTTCGATTTCTCCAACGGCGCCCAGCCTTCGGTCGCGGTGCGGTTGAAGATGGGCCAGACGTCCAACATCAAGGTGATCGCCAAGGCTGACGGCAAGTTCTACACGACCAGCAAGGAAGTCAAGGTCACCATCGGCGGCTGCGGCGGCTGACCGACAACCGAATCCCGAGACATAGCGAGGAACACACAAATGGCAGATCCGATGAAAATCCGCGCCACCATGCAAGGTGACACGGCAGAGATTCGCGTGCTGGTCAATCACCCGATGGAGACCGGCCAGCGCAAAGACGCCAAGACCGGCGAACTGGTGCCCGCCCACTTCATTCAGGCCCTGACGGCCACGGTCGGCGATAAGACGGTGCTGGACAGCCAGATCGGCACATCGGTGTCGCGCAACCCGGTGTTCGGCTTCAAGGTGAAAGGCGCCAAGGCCGGAGACAAGGTCACCATCACCTGGAAGGACAACAAGGGCGACACCCGCACCGACGAAGCCACGGTCGCCTGATCGCGGCCAAGAAGGACAAGCGCGGGGCGGCGCAACCGCACCCGCGCAATCAGCCCCACAATTTTTGGAGGAGTGAAATGAAATTCAAACTCCAGGCAGTGGCCGCGCTGTTCGCGCTTCCGCTCGCGCTCACTGCCCTCGCCCAGCAGAGCATCACGGACAAGGACGCCAAAGACGCCACGATTCAGGAAATCGAGCGTTACCGGGAAATGCTGGCCGACGGCAACCCCGCCGAACTCTACGAGGCCCGCGGCGAGGAACTGTGGAAGACCAAGCGCGGACCGAAGAACGCCTCGCTCGAAAAATGCGACCTGGGCCTCGGCGCCGGCGTGGTCAAGGGCGCCTATGCCCAGATGCCGCGCTACTTCGCGGATGTGGACAAGGTGCAGGATCTGGAATCGCGCCTGCTCACCTGCATAGTGACGCTGCAGGGCTTCAAGGCGGAGGAATTCACCAAGCAGCCCTTCGGCAGCGAGTACCACAAGTCCGATCTCGAAGCCCTGACGGCCTATGTCGTCACCCACTCGAAGGGCGTGACGATGAACGCCCCCATGAAGCATCCCAAGGAGAAGGAAGCCTACGAGATCGGCAAGCGCATCTTCTTCTACCGCGCCGGACCCTACGATTTCGCCTGCGCCACCTGCCATGCGGAGAACGGCCGCCGCATCCGCCTGCAGGACCTGCCCAACCTGACGACGCACGCCGGGGCCAAGCTCGGCTACGGCACGTGGCCCGCATACCGCGTGTCGCAGGGAGAATTCCGCACCATGCAATGGCGCATGAACGACTGCTATCGCCAGCAGCGCTTCCCCGAACCGGAGTTCGGCGCGGATACGGTGACCGCACTGCTCACCTACCTCGCCGCGACCGCCGCCGGGGCACCCTATCAAGGCCCCGGCATCAAGCGCTGACCAGGAGACCCGACAATGAGGACCGCAAGCATGATGATCAAGACCCTGTTGCCGCTTGCCCTGATGGGCGCCGTCACCGCCTATGCCGCCGACAAGGGTCACGACCCGGCCCTGGAACGTAAGGCCATCGAGATGATGAAGCGCGATTTCCATGATCGGGGCATCGCGAAGGTGGACCGCATCAACCAGGACGCGCTGCAGGCCAGTTGCACCAAGTACGAGAACAATCCGCCGCACGAAGGCGCGGACGGGCTGGACAAGCTCGAGAAGGAGCAGATGGAGGCGGTCAAGTGGCCCGCCGACGGCAAGTTCCTGGGTGACTGGAAAGCTGGCGAGAAGCTGGCCCAGAGCGGGCGCGGCATGACGTGGAGCGACAAGGCGGGCTCGGACAACGGCGGCAACTGCTACAACTGCCATCAACTGGCGCCGAAGGAGCTGTCCTACGGCACGATCGGACCGAGCCTTTATCACTACGGCAAGACGCGGGGCAACACGGCCGAAATCCAGAAATACACCTACGGCAAGATCTTCAATGCCAAGGCGTACAACCTGTGCACCAACATGCCCCGCTTCGGCCATTTCGGCATCCTGACGGAGCAGCAGATCAAGGATCTGGTGGCGCTGTTGCTGGACCCGGAATCACCGGTGAACAAGTAGTCGAGGCAACATACAGTCAAGGCTTGGCCTGGGGCCAAGCCTTTTTTTTCTGATCGACACGAAACATGAGGAGCCTCCATGTCGATGAATCGCCGAGAATTCCTGCAGATCCTCGCCGCCGCCTCCGCCGCCGGCTTTGCCCTGGACAGCCGCTCGCTGCTCGCTGCCGACGGCGGCGACAAGATGTACGACGTGCCGCGTTTCGGCAACGTGCACCTGCTGCATTTCACCGATTGCCACGCCCAGCTTGTGCCGATCTACTTCCGCGAGCCGCAGGTGAATATCGGAATCGGGGAGGCGACCGGCAAGCCGCCCCATCTGGTGGGTGAAAACCTGCTGAAGCACTTCAACATCAAGCCTGGAACGGTCGAAGCCCATGCCTTCACCTATCTCGAGTTTGACCAGGCGTCCAAGACCTACGGCAAGGTCGGCGGCTTCGCCCATCTCGCGACCCTGGTCAAGAGGCTGCGGGCGGGGCGCCCGGGCGCGCTGCTGCTGGACGGCGGCGACACCTGGCAGGGCTCGGCAACGGCGCTGTGGACCAAAGGCCAGGACATGGTGGACGCCTGCAAGCTCCTGGGCGTGGACATGATGACTTCGCACTGGGAATTCACCCTCGGCCACGAGCGGGTCAAGGAAATCGTCGACAAGGACTTAAGTGGAAAAAGCGGGGCAAGGATCGAATTCCTCGCCCAGAACGTCAAGACCACCGACTTCGGGGATCAGGTGTTCAAGCCCTACGCCCTGCGCGAAATGAACGGCGTCAAGGTGGCGATCATCGGCCAGGCCTTTCCGTATACACCGATCGCCAACCCGCGCTACATGGTGCCCGACTGGACCTTCGGCATCCAGGACGAGGAGATGCAGAAGGTGGTAACGAAGGCGCGCAGCGAAGGGGCTCAGGTGGTGGTGGTGCTGTCGCACAACGGCATGGACGTGGACCTCAAGATGGCGAGCCGGGTCACCGGCATCGACGCCATCCTCGGCGGCCACACGCACGACGGCGTGCCCGCCCCCAGCATCGTCAAGAATGCCGGCGGCCAGACCCTGGTGTTCAACTCGGGATCCAACAGCAAGTTCCTGTCGGTGCTCGACTTCGACGTCAAGGGCGGCAAGATCCAGGATTTCCGCTACAAGCTGCTGCCGGTGTTCTCCAACCTGCTGCCGGCGGACAAGGAGATGGCGGCTCTCATCGATCAAGGTGCGGGCGCCGTACAAAGCAAACTGGAGGAAAAGCTCGCCGTCAGCGAAGGCCTTTTGTACCGCCGCGGCAACTTCAACGGTACCTGGGACCAGTTGATCCTGGACGCCATGCTCGAAGTGAAAGGGGCGCAGATCGCCTTCTCCCCCGGTTTCCGCTGGGGCACCAGCCTTCTGCCCGGTCAGGTCATAACCATGGAGCACCTGATGGACCAGACCGCCATCACCTACCCCTATTCCACCCTCACCGACATGAGCGGCGAGACGATCAAGACCATCCTCGAGGACGTCTGCGACAACCTGTTCAATCCGGATCCCTATTACCAGCAGGGCGGCGACATGGTGCGCGTCGGCGGTCTCGCTTACACCTGCGATCCGAACGCCAAGATGGGTAGCCGCATCCAGGACATGCGCCTGGACGGCAAACCGATCGAAGCGGGGAAGACCTACAAGGTGGCAGGCTGGGCGCCGGTGGCGGAAGGTGCCAGCGGCGAACCGATCTGGGACGTGGTGGCGAAGTGGCTGCGCACCAAGAAGACCGTGGCCGCGCCCAAGCTCAACCTGCCCAAACTGGTGGGCATGGCAGGCAACCCCGGCATCGCCTGATTATCGTCCCGGCTTTGCGCTGGCGCACCGATCGGTGCGCCAGCCGCATTTCGCAGCAGTCCATTCCATTTCACGAAGCAAAACGCAGTTCGCAGCACCCTGTTCTAGCGATAGAAATTTTTTGGGCCAAGTCTTATATAAGATACTTGTTGCTTTGCAAAAACCTTCCTATACTGCCATCCCATAACACCCACCCGGATTCGGTGACCGCCTGATCCGGACGTGTCCGGAGCGGAAGCACCCCTTCCGCTCGCGCGGCGAGCAGAATACCGCCCGCCACCGCTACGGAGGCAGGTCGGGGTACCGCCCACCAGGGCGGGCCAGCGACAGCCGGTTCAACAATTCATGCGTACTTTGCTGCGCGCAGGGACTGGACATTCACCCTTTTTTCAATCGAGGAAGAGATATGAGCTTTGACCAGGAAGTTGCCAAACTGAAGAAGGACTGGGCGGAAAACCCCCGCTGGAACGGCATCCAGCGCGGCTACAGCGCCGAGGACGTGGTGCGCCTGCGCGGCTCGTTCCAGATCGAGCAGACGCTGGCCCGCCGCGGTGCGGAAAAGCTGTGGGATCTCGTCAACAACACGCCCTACGTCAATTGCCTCGGCGCCCTCACCGGCGGCCAGGCCATGCAGCAGGTGAAGGCCGGCATCAAGGCCATCTATCTCTCCGGCTGGCAGGTCGCCGCCGACAACAACAGCTACATGGCGATGTACCCGGACCAGTCGCTCTATCCGGTGAACTCGGTGCCGGCAGTGGTGGAGCGCATCAACAATTCCTTCAAGCGCGCCGACGAGATCCAGTGGGCGCGGGGCATCCAACAGGGCAGCAAGGACTACATCGACTACTTCGCCCCGATCGTGGCGGATGCCGAAGCCGGCTTCGGCGGCGTGCTCAACGCCTTCGAGCTGATGAAGGCCATGATCCGCGCCGGCGCGGCCGGCGTGCACTTCGAGGACCAGTTGGCCTCCGTCAAGAAATGCGGCCACATGGGCGGCAAGGTGCTGGTGCCGAGCCAGGAGGCCGTGCAGAAGCTGATCGCGGCGCGCCTGGCGGCGGACGTGATGGGCGTGCCGACCCTGATCCTGGCGCGCACCGATGCGGAAGCTGCCGACCTGCTCACCAGCGACGTGGACGCCAACGACAAGCCGTTCTGCACCGGCGAGCGCACCGCCGAGGGCTTCTACAAGACCAGGAACGGTCTCGATCAGTCGATCTCCCGCGGCCTGGCCTACGCCCCCTACGCCGACATGGTGTGGTGCGAGACGGGCAAGCCGGACCTGGAATTCGCCCGCGAATTCGCCGAGGCGATCCGCGCCAAGTTCCCCGGCAAGATGCTGGCCTACAACTGCTCGCCCTCCTTCAACTGGAAGAAGAACCTGGACGACGCCACCATCGCCAAGTTCCAGCGCGAGCTCGGCGCCATGGGCTACAAGTACCAGTTCATCACCCTGGCCGGCATCCACAACATGTGGTACCACATGTTCGATCTGGCGCAGGACTACGTTAAGCGCGGCATGTCGGCCTACGTGGAAAAGGTGCAGGAGCCCGAATTCGCCGCCCGCGACCGCGGCTACACCTTCGTCTCGCACCAGCAGGAAGTTGGCACCGGCTACTTCGACGACGTCACCACCGTCATCCAGGGCGGCACCTCCTCCGTGACCGCGCTCACCGGCTCCACAGAAGAAGAGCAGTTCCACTGATCCCGCGCTCGCCACGAGCGAGCCGCGATCCACTCCACACACCGCGCCCACCCCGGGCGCGGTGTTTTGCTTTCGGGGACGGGCAACGCGGAGCTGGCGTTCGTTGTAGCAGCCGATCGCGGCGAGAACTCCGGTCTTGTGGCGGCAATGAAGCGCAGCCGGCGCGGCTCAAACCACAATGCAAGCGACGCCAATCTCGTGACGCTCGGATCATGACAGGGGTCGCTTGCGTAGTATGCATACAATACATATACTGTGGCGGTGGATATCGAGTTCGACCCCAGGAAGAACGCCGTCAATCTCCGCAAGCACGGCGTCTCACTGGCCGAGGGCGACGGCGTCCTGAACGATCCGCTCGCCCTGACGATCGAGGACGAGACAGCGCAAGACGAAAGACGCTTCGCGACCCTGGGGGCCAACGTTTTCGGTGCGCTCATGGTCGTGGTCTGGACGCAGCGCGATGAAGTGATTCGGATGATCTCGGTGCGCAAGGCCGAACCTAACGAGAGGCGGGCATATGAATAAGGAACTTGATTTCTCGAAAGGCAGGCGGGGCGCCGTCGCTGCGGCGACGGGGAAGACCCGCATCACGATCTACCTCGACGACGAGATCCTGCATCGCTTCAAGGCCGAGTCGGAAAAGACGGGCCGGGGATACCAAACCCTAATCAACGATGCCTTGGCTGAGGTGCTCGGCCTCAAGAAGGAATCCCTCACACCGGAGCTGATTAGACAAATCGTCCGTGAGGAATTGGAGGCCCACCATTAAGCACGGACCGCGCGCCGCTTGCAGTAGGGAGACAGCGGTTCTGTGCGTTCGCGTTACCCGCGAATGACGGAGAGTCCGCCGACCTGGAGCAGGCCGTCGGGGTTGCTAGCGACGTCACTCGACGATGAACCCATGATGTCCCAATACCAGCCGGCACACTTGCAGAAACTCATTCAGCTCCAGGTCGTGCTTTGCGTCGTTCGTTCTCCAACCACAGATCTTGAAATCTGCGGGGCCGGTACCGTCGCCAACGTGGTCAACCGTTGGCAGGAGGGCGAACTGCTTTTTGTATTCTCGGCCTCTCCTCTTGGATTCGTCATTGTTGTACTTGCTGATCAGGGACCAATCAAGTTTCTCTCCAGTGTACGCGTCTCGCCCATCGCTATTCTGGACCGCAGTATGAATCGCTGTCAGATAGGTCTCCCCAGTTGCGGAGTCATTCCCCCGCCGTCGGTCACGCTTAACATGCGCTTGTGCCTTGCGGCGAAGCCAGCGCTCATAGACGGTTTGGTCGACCGGATTCTTGATGAAGTGCGGCAACACGTATTTCTTGGGCATGGCGGTATGTCGGTTGATATACCTCCCTGGACTGCGGCGAGGGGGCGGTGGCTACTTGGATTGTAAGGCGGCAGTGGGCTAAGTCAATCGAATGGCATGAAGCGCGGCAAGGCCGCGGGGTAGCCTTGAGGCAATAATGAGGCAGCGCAGTGCCGCTTGGTGTGTCGCCACGGCGAACATCCAATCATCGGGCACGCATACATTACACCTCATCCCGTCCGACTCGCTCCACCGGCCCATCCGGCGACCGCCGGCCGTCCTCCTCGCCCCAGTACGCCGGATTGCCGTAGCTGTTCTTGAGAAAGTCGACGAACATCCGCACCCGCAGCGCCAGCCGCTTGCGCTGCGGAAACACGGCGTAGATGCCCATGGGCGGGGCGGCGAAGGCATCGAGCAGAGTCACCAGTCGGCCGCTGCGCAGGTCTTCCCCCACTTCCCACATGGAGCGCCAGGCCAGGCCTTTTCCCGCCACGGCCCATTCGTGCAGCACGGCGCCGTCATTGCATTCCAGCGACCCGGTCACCTTGACGGTAACCGCCTCGCCATCGACGACGAAGCTCCAGCCGCGCTGCTGGCCGCCCGTCGCGCCGAGGGAGAGGCAGTTGTGGCGCAACAGATCGGAAGGCGTCTGCGGCGCACCGCAGCGGCCAACGTAATCGGGGCTGGCCACAATCACGCGGCGGTTCTCCGCCAGCCGCAGGCTGACCAGGCTGGAGTCGGCCAGTTCGCCGATGCGCACCGCGCAGTCCACCCCCTCATTCACCAGATCCACCACCCGGTCCGAAAGATCGAGCGACACGCTCACCTCCGGATAGAGGTCGAGGAAGTCGCGCACCAGGGGAGCCACGTGGCGCCGGCCGAAACCTGCCGGCGCCGACACCTTGATGTGGCCGCTGGCCTTGACGCCGCCCAGGGACACCGAGGCCTCGGCGTTGGCCAGATCGTTGAGGATGCGCTGGCAGTCCTCGAGAAAGGCGCTACCCTCAAAGGTGAGCGACAGGCGGCGCGTGGTGCGCACCAGGAGCTTGACGCCCAGCCGCTCTTCCAGCGCGTCGAGACGACGCCCGATCATGGCCGGGGTTACTCCCTCCGCCCGCGCCGCAGCCGAAAGACTGCCGCGGGCCGCCACGGTGACGAGGGCGGTGATCTGTTTCAGATGATCCATCTTTTACTGAAAGTAAAGAATCTATTGAATGTATTATATCTTCTTTCTGATTTGGTTCGAGAATACACTTCGCTCTCACCATGCCCAACAAGCCCGCCACCAAGCCCGACATTCGCGCCGTCGTCTTCGACGCCTATGGCACGCTGTTCGACGTGTATTCGGTCGGAGCACTGGCGGAACAGCTCTTTCCCGGCAAGGGCAGCGAACTGTCCCAGTTGTGGCGTCTGAAGCAGATCGAATACACCCAGTTGCGAACCCTCGCCAGCCGCTACCGGCCGTTCTGGGAGGTGACCCAGGACGCTCTGGTGTTCTCCGCCCGCCGGCTGGGACTCGAACTCAGCGAAGCGCTGCGCGACCGCCTGATGAATCAGTACGCCTGCCTGTCGCCATTCCCGGAGAACGCGGGCGCCCTGAAGGAACTCAAGGCGCTGGGCGTGCCGACCGGGATCCTGTCCAACGGCACGCCGCAGATGCTCGACATCGCCGTGAAGAGCGCGGGCATGGTCGGGCTGTTCGACCACATCCTGTCCGTCGAACGCGGTGCAGAAGTACAAGACCGCACCCGAAGCCTACCTGCTCGGGACCCAGACCTTCGGGCTGACGCCGGCAGAGATTTTGTTCGTTTCCTCCAATTGCTGGGACGTGGCCGGCGCCACCTGGTTCGGCTACACCACGTTCTGGATCAACCGCAGCGCGCAGCCGCTGGAGGAACTGGGCATCCAGCCCGCCGCCATCGGCAGCCGGCTGACCGACGTCGTGAGCTTCGCCCGGGAGCACGCTGCGAAGCTCCGCCCCGCCTGATTCCGATTCCGTCCATTCCCTTTCCTACTGAAGGAGTTATCGCATGAGCCTCAATCTTCCCCAAGGCGTGCAGATCAACGCGCCGGTGAGCCCCGAGTTCGAGCAGATTCTGACCCACGGCGCCCTTGCTCTGGTCGCCAAGCTGGCGCGCATGTTCGAGCCGCGCCGCAAGGAACTGCTGGCCAAGCGCGCCGAGCGCCAGTACTTGCTGGACGAGGGCAAGCTGCCGGACTTCCTGCCGGAGACCAAGGCCATCCGCGAGGGCGATTGGACCATCGCACCGATTCCCAAGGATCTGCAGTGCCGCCGTGTCGAAATCACCGGCCCGGTGGAGCGCAAGATGATCATCAACGCGCTCAACTCCGGCGCCGACAGCTACATGACGGACTTCGAGGATTCCAACACGCCGAACTGGTTCAACCAGATCCAGGGCCACATCAACCTCAAGGAAGCGATCCGCCGCGCCATCACCCTGGAACAGGGCGGCAAGACCTACAAGCTGAACGAGAAGACCGCCACCCTGGTGGTGCGCCCGCGCGGCTGGCATCTGGACGAGAAGCACGTCCTCGTCAACGGAAGCCGCATCTCCGGCGGCATCTTCGACTTCGCCCTGTTCATGTTCCACAACGCCAAGGAGTTGATGGCGCGCGGCAGCGGCCCCTACTTCTACCTGCCCAAGCTGGAGTCGCACCGGGAGGCGCGGCTGTGGAACGACATCTTCTGCGCCGCCCAGGACGAGCTGGGCATTCCCCGCGGCACCATCAAGGCCACCGTGCTGGTGGAGACCATTCTCGGGGCCTTCGAGATGGACGAGATCCTCTATGAACTGCGCGAGCACAGCGCCGGCCTCAATGCCGGGCGCTGGGACTACATCTTCTCCTGCATCAAGAAGTTCCGTACCAACAAGGATTTCTGCCTGGCCGACCGGGCGAAGATCACCATGACGGTGCCCTTCATGCGTGCCTACGGCCTGCTGCTGCTCAAGACCTGTCACCGGCGAAATGCGCCGGCCATCGGCGGCATGAGCGCGCTGATCCCGATCAAGAGCGACGCGGAGGCGAACGAGAAGGCCATGGCCGGAGTGCGCTCCGACAAGCAGCGCGACGCCACCGACGGCTACGACGGCGGCTGGGTCGCCCATCCGGGCCTGGTGCCCATCGCCATGGAAGAGTTCGTCAAGGTGCTGGGAGATCGCCCGAACCAGATCGACAAGAAGCGCGACGACGTGACCGCGTCGGCCCCCGACCTGCTCGACTTCCGGCCGGAGCAACCCATCACCGAAACCGGCCTGCGCAACAACATCAGCGTCGGCATCCAGTATCTGGGATCCTGGCTCGGCGGCAACGGTTGCGTGCCGATCTTCAACCTGATGGAGGACGCCGCCACGGCCGAGATTTCCCGCTCCCAGGTGTGGCAGTGGATCCGCTCGCCCAAGGGCGTGCTGGAGGACGGCCGCAAGGTGACGAAGGAACTGGTGCGCGACCTGATCCCGCAGGAGATGGAGAAGATCAGGGGCCTGGTGGGCGAAACCGCCTACAGCGCCACCTATGTTCAGGCGGCGCAGATCTTCGAGCAGATGTCCACCTCGGAAACCTTCACCGAGTTCCTGACGCTTCCCCTGTACGAGAAGCTGGACTGAACGCCTGACGATGTACGGATCCGAACGGCGCCGCTTGGCGCCGTTCGGATCCGCGTCGGGCCAGCGTCAGTGCGCCGTTTCCGCTTGCAGGATGTCGGCAAGGACGGCTTCGGTGGCTTCGGCCCGCGCCGTATTGAGGTTGCGCACCAGGTCGAGGTGGGGCAGGTAATCCCAGTTTTCCCGCGTGCGCAAGCTACTCACCCGATTGGTGACGGCCGCCGCCCGGTAGTAAATGAAATGCTCCAGATTGCCATCCTGAGCGAGGCGGTTGTACAACTCCGGGGCCTTCTCCCGCAGCAGTTGTCTCACCGTCCGTTCCGTCGGCCCTTCCATTTGGATTCTCCTTCGCATCATAGGTGACGAGAAACGCGCCAGCGCCCAGCCACGGAGCACCATGGTCGCGCCACGGGACCATTCCCTGGTTCCCTGCTTTGCAAGGCTCGTGCCAAGTTGTGCCCTGCAGCAAAGGTCAGGATTTTTCTGACAATTTCCGGAACGGCAGGACGGAGGGGTGCCCCATAACAGGGAATCGCCTGTTGTTTCCGCCCCAGCGTGATGCGAAACGTCAGACGCGGCGGAACGAGCCGCACCAGGCCCGTGCCGACGCAGGCGCAAATCCGCGGCTCGTCCTTCCTGACCTGTCCATGCACGGTGCAGGACAGCGGCCTACAATGCACCGCCGATTTCGCATCGCCGGCGCGGAAATGATCCGGGCGCCGGCAGGAATCGACGCAGTCCCGCCAACCTTAGCTTCAGGGATCCAGCCGATGGCAGCAGAGTCAGCGATTTCCAGTGTCGCCCACGTCATCCAGTTGGCCGTCGCACCGGTTTTCCTCCTTACCGGCGTAGGGGCCCTGCTGGCAGTATTGACCAACCGTCTGAGCCGCATCATCGATCGCGCCCGCGTTCTGGAGTCTGCACTGGAGGCGGCTGACGCCGCGCACGCGAGGGCGATGCACGTCGAACTGTCGATCCTGTCGCGACGGGCGCGCTTGATCCATTGGGCGATCAGCCTGTGCACCATCTGCGCGCTGTTGATCTGCGTGGTGATCGCGGCCTTGTTTATCAGCTCGCACCTGGCGGCAAACATATCCACCGCCGTCTCGCTGCTGTTCGTTCTCGCCATGCTCGCCCTGATCGGCGGGCTGGTGAGCTTTCTGCGCGAGATCCATCTGGCGATCTACAGCGTGCACATCGGACCGCGATGAGTGTGCGGGAAACGCTCCGCGCTGCGCCGGGAATGGGCGTTACGACAGCTTCGCCAGCATCGGCTGGGTGATCAGCGTGACGCCCCCTTCCGAACGGTAGAAGCGCCGCGCGTCCTCCGCCGCGTCCTCGCCCACCACCAGCCCTTCGGGAATGTGGCAACCTCGGTCCACGACGACCCGCGTCAGCCGCGCGCTGCGATTGACTTCCACATCGGGCAGCAGGACCGCGCCTTGCACCGTGCAGTACGAATGGATGTGGCAGCCCGAGAACAGCAGCGAGTCAACGATGGTCGAGCCGGAGATGACGCAGCCGCCGGACACCATCGACTGCACCGCCCCGCCGCGCCGATCTTCCTCGTTGAGCACGAACTTCGCCGACGGCAGTTGCTGCTGGTAGGTCCAGATGGGCCAGGACTTGTCGTACAGGTTGAGCGCCGGCTCGGTGGCGGTGAGATCGATGTTGGCCTCCCAGTAGGCGTCGATGGTGCCGACATCGCGCCAGTAGGGCTCCTTCTCCGTGCCGCTCATGACGCAACTGTCGCTGAACGGATGGGCGACGGCGCAGCCCATTGCGACGGCGCGCGGGATGATGTCCTTGCCGAAGTCGTGGCTCGAATTCGGGTCGGCGAGATTGCGCTCCAGTTCGTCGTAGAGGAACTTGGCGTTGAACACGTAGATGCCCATGCTCGCCAGCGCCCGGTCCGGCTTGCCGGCCATGGCCGGAGGCTGCGGCGGCTTCTCGACGAAGGCGGTAATGCGGCCGGACTCGTCCGCCGCCATGACGCCGAAGGCGGTGGCATCGGCCAGCGGCACTTCGATGCACGCCACCGTGCACTCCGCCCCTTTGTCCACATGGAAGGCCAGCATGTGCGAGTAATCCATCTTGTAGATGTGGTCCCCCGCCAGCACGACGATGTACTCGGGCTCGTTGGCCTGGATGATGTCCAGGTTCTGGAACACCGCGTCCGCCGTGCCGCGGTACCAGGACTCTTCGTCCACCCGCTGCTGCGCCGGCAGCAGGTCCACGAACTCGTTCATCTCCGACTTCAGGAACGCCCAGCCGTGCTGCAGGTGGCGCAGCAGGCTGTGGGACTTGTACTGCGTCACCACGCCGATGCGGCGGATGCCGGAGTTGAGGCAGTTGGAGAGGGCGAAGTCGATGATGCGGAACTTGCCGCCGAAATACACCGCCGGCTTGGCACGCCGGTCGGTGAGGTGCTTGAGGCGGCTGCCGCGGCCGCCGGCAAGCACCAGCGCGAGGGCACGCTTGGGCAGTTGCAGGCGGGCGAGTACTTCGGGCGTCATGGGGCGTCGGTCTCCGTTTTCGGGTTCTGGTTCTTGCGGCCGGGAATCATGTCACCACGTCCGGCGCTTCGCGTCCGGTGCGCACCCTGATCCCGGCAATCTCGTCGGCGGCGGCGATCAGTCCGGCCAGCGCCGTCTGCGCCTCGATGTCGTGGCGCGCCGGATCGGCCTCGAAGCGCTCCAGATAGACCCGCAGCGTCGCCCCTTCGGTGCCGGTGCCGGACAGGCGAAAGACGATGCGTGAGTCGCCGGCGAAGCCGATGCGCACGCCCTGCCGGGTGCTCACCGAACCGTCGATCGGATCCGTATAGGCGAAGTCGTCGGCGCTGGCCACCGTCAGTTCACCGAAGCGCTGGCCCGGCAATGCCGCCAGCGAGCCCCGCAGATGCTCCATCAGGTCATCGGCCGCGGCGCCGTCCAGGCCGTCGTAGTCGTGGCGCGAATAGTAGTTGCGCCCGAAGCGCCGCCAATGGCTGCGCACGATGGCTTCCACCGATTCGCCGCGCACCGCCAGCAGGTTGAGCCAGAACAGCACCGCCCACAGGCCGTCCTTCTCCCGCACGTGGTCGGAACCGGTGCCATAGCTTTCCTCGCCGCACAGGGTGACCTTGCCGGCGTCCATCAGATTGCCGAAAAATTTCCACCCGGTGGGCGTCTCGAAGCAGGCGACGCCGAGCGCCTCGGCGACGCGGTCGGCGGCGCGGCTGGTGGGCATCGAGCGCGCCACACCCGCGATACCCTGGGCATAGCCGGGAACGAGATGGGCGTTGGCGGCGAGCACGGCGAGGCTGTCGCTGGGCGTGACGATGAAGCGCCGGCCGACGATCATGTTGCGATCGCCGTCGCCGTCCGAGGCGGCGCCGAAGTCGGGCGCATCGGCACCGAACACGATATCCACCAGTTCCTTGGCATAGACCGGATTGGGATCGGGGTGGCCGCTGCCGAAGTCCGGCAGCGGCACCGCGTTCATGGCGGTGCCGGAGGGCGCCTCCAGCATGTCTTCCAGGATCGTCTTGGCGTACGGTCCGGTCACCGCGTGCATGGCATCGAAGCGCATGCGGAAGGCGCCGGAGCGGAACATGGCGCGGATGCGGCGAAAGTCGAACAGGTTCTGCATCAGTTCGGCGTAGTCCGCCACCGGATCGATCACTTCCACTTCGACTTCCGCGACCGACGCCGGGCCGAGGCGGGAGAGATCGATATCGGGGCTGGCGACCGTCTTGTAGGCGGTGATCTCCTGCGTGCGGCGGTAGATCGCCTCGGTGATCTTTTCCGGTGCCGGGCCGCCATTGGAAATGTTGTACTTGATGCCGAAATCGCCCTCCGGCCCGCCCGGATTGTGGCTCGCCGAAAGAATCAGACCGCCGAAGGCACGGTGCTTGCGGATGACGCAGCTCATGGCCGGCGTCGACAGGATGCCGTCGCGGCCGACGAGCACGCGGCCGAAGCCGTTGGCGGCCGCCAGGCGCAGGATGACCTGGATCGCCTGGGCGTTGTAGTAGCGGCCGTCGCCCCCCACCACCAGCGTCTTGCCGGCGAATCCCTCCAGGGAATCGAACACCGACTGGACAAAATTCTCGATGTAGCCGGGCTGCCGGAAAACTTCGACCTTCTTGCGCAGGCCCGAGGTGCCGGGACGCTGTCCGGGGAAGGGTTTCGTGGGAACGGTGATGATCGTCATGGTCTGGTCGTCCGTTGTCTGTTTTCCGAATTATGCCCGAGGCGCGAGTCGTCGGCGGCACGAGGACCGTTTTCCGCGGCCCGCGACAGTGCTTGCCCCGCGCGGCCCGAGCCGGGACAATGCGCCCTTGCAGCGGACCGGGCAGGGCCGCCCGGCATACCCGCGCCACGCCAAGAACAGAAGGGGAGCCCATGTCATATCAGGTCACCGTCGCCTTTTCCGGCGGCAAGGAACTCGAAATCCATCTCCTCGAGAGCGATTTGATCGGGCTCACGCCCGATCGGGCGCATCTCTGGCTGGACGAGGAATGGATCGCCCTCGAATGCGAGCCGCTCAATCCGGTGGGCAAGATCCTGCTGCTCGACAAGATCCTCAGCGTGGCCAAGTACGGCGGCGAGAAGCGCTTCGTCCAGAACGACGAATGGGCGCGGCAGTTCGCGCGCTGCGTGGCGCTGCTGCTGGATCGTCCGGCGATCCGCGTCGATGTCGCCGCTCTGGTCGTAGGCTGACCTTGCCGCGCCGGCCCGCGGCGCGATGATCAATGCCGCTTGCCGAGGCCCAAGGCGCGCCTGTGGCGCAGCCGCGCCGGGGCATGGGCGGCCAGGGTGGACCACGCCAGGACCACCCAGAACAACCACATCCGCTGCCCGGAGTCGGCGACGTACCACGCCAACAGGACCAACTTGACGATAATGGCGACGCCGGCGAATTGGGTCGGGTATTGGGGATTGGACCAGAAATCCAGCGCCAGCATCGCCGCTCCGGAGCCCACAAGGAGGATCACGAACGCGTCGTATCCAGCCACGGGCGCGGCAACCAGCAGTTCGGCGCCAACCCCCACCATGCCCGCCAGATGCAGCATGCGCAGGAGGGACACCAGCCAGCGCCGGCCGGGGAAGTCGCGATAGGTGCCCGGTGCCGATACGGCCGCAGATTTCCGAGCGGACATGGATACGGTATCCGGCGGATCGAAACGTCGTATGGTACGGGCTTTCCCGGTCGCCGACCAAGATGGGACCAGCGGCGGGCCGGCAGCCCGGCCCTTCATCGCTACCGGCGGACGTGACAGAATGGCAAATGAGCAGCTCAACCGAGCGGAGGAACAGTGTACAAGCAGATCATGATCGCGGTGGACGACAGCGAAACATCGGCGCGGGCGCTGAATGTGGCCATCGGGTTGGCCAAGTCCTGCGGTTCCCGGCTCGAAATCGTGCATGCGGTGGATGAGTCGTTGTTTCCGACTCACGCCCGGGGAGGCGCCATGCTGGTCGACCCGTTGCTGGTGCAGCGCGCCCTCGAACAGGAAGGGCAAAGGGTCCTCAGCGCCGCCGCCGAGACGGCGCACAACGCCGGTATCGAGGCAGAGACCCGGGTGCTGGCCTCCGAGACCCGGCACACCGCCGATCAGATCGCCGAGGCGGCCGACGCGGCGAAGGTCGAACTGCTGGTCGTCGGCTCCCACGGACGCCGCGGCGTGCAGCGCCTGCTCCTGGGCAGCGTCGCGGAGCGTCTCGTGCGCAAAGCCAACGTCTCGGTCCTGATCGTGCGCGGCGAGCCGTAATAATCCTGACGGCTTATTGTCAGCCGCGACCGGCGCTCCTAGAATGGAAGCGAGCCGAGCCCGATTCCCGGCGGCGGTTCGCCCAAACCAGGCTCGGAACCCATAATTATCCTATTCGAGGCGGTCATGAAAAGAACATTCCTGTTGGCGGCTCTCCCTGTACTGGCTCTCTCCGGCTGCATTTCCAACCCCGTCCAGATGGGCTCCCCGGAAGCCAAGACCACGGCTACCGGCGCGACCGCCGGCGGCACGTCGGTCGGTGCGAATCCGCAGCTCGAACGCTGCGACCGGCCGCTCGGCACCCTGGCCCTGCTGGAGGACCAGCAGGCCGACTGGTATTCGATCCTGACGCGGGAGTACAAGCTCACCTCCACCGTGCCCTTGCTGCGGTTGCTGGTGCAGCAGAGCAACTGCTTCGTCGTGGTCGAGCGCGGCCGCGGTTTCGCCGCGATGCAGACCGAACGCGCCCTGGAGCAGGCGGGCGAACTGCGCAAGGGCAGCAGCTACGGCAAGGGTCAGATGGTTTCTGCGGACTATGGGCTGACGCCGACCGTCATCTTCAGCGAGCGCGACACCGGCGGCATGGGTGCGGCGCTGGGCGGGATCAGCCGCAGCGCCGGCATCATCGGCGCCCTCGCCGGATCGGTGAAGAACCGCGAGGCGTCCACCATGCTCGCGCTGGTGGATAACCGCTCCGGCGTTCAGGTGTCGGCATCCGAAGGCAGCGCCTCCAAGATGGATTTCGGCGTCGTCGGCGGCCTGCTCGGCAGCAGCGCCGGAGGAGGCCTGGGCGGCTACAGCAACACGCCGCAGGGCAAGGTGATCGCCGCCGCTTTCACCGACGCGTACAACCAGATGGTGCGGGCAGTGAAGGCCTACACGCCGCAGGCCGCAACCGGACCGAAGGGCATGGGCACCGGCGGAGCATTGAAAATCGACGGTACCGAACCCGAGCCCGAGCCGCCGGTGAAGAAGAAGAAGAAGTGAGCCGGTGATTCCCGAAAAAGGGCGGCCTGCGGGCCGCTCTTTTTTTTCCTGTTCCCTTGACATTGGACAATTGCAGAGGAATGGCTTATCGACTAGAGTTTTCCGGCTTGTCCGGCGCCCCTTCACTGCCGGCAACAGAATGCAGTTGCAGCCATGCAAGGAACACTGAAAAAAGGAGGACCCTGATGGTAGCTCGCTCTCTCGCTCTCCTCGTTTCACTCGCTGCGGTTTCCGCCACGGCGGCGGCAGCCGACCCGAACCTGGCCCGCGACCTGGCCGCCACCTGCGCCTCCTGCCACGGCACCAATGGCAAGAGCGTCGGCGGCATGGAGCCACTGGACGGCGAAAAGAAACAGAAGATCATCGACAAGATCAACGAATACAAGTCGGGCGCCAAGCCGGCGACGATCATGCATCAGATCGCCAAGGGCTACACCGATCAGCAGATGGAACTGATCGCCGACTACTTCTCGCAGCAGAAATAAGGGGACGACAACAATGACGATCCATCGTCGAGAATTCCTGAAAGTCGCCGGCCTCACCGCTGCCGCCGGCGCCCTGTCCGGCTACGCCCTGCGCGCAGCCGCGGCACCGTCGGGCAACGTCGTCGTGGTCGGCGGCGGCTTCGGCGGCGCCACCGTCGCCAAGTATCTGCGGCTGTGGAGCAACGGCAGCGTCAACGTCACGCTCATCGAGCGCAACCCGACCTTCATCTCCTGTCCGATCTCGAACCTCGTTCTCTCGGGCGATCGCAAGATGGAGGACATCACCATCAGCTACGACGGGCTGGCCAAAAAGCATGGCGTCAAGCTGGTGGCGGGCGAGGTCAGCGCCATCGATGCCGAGAAGAAGCAGGTCAAGCTGGCGAGCGGAGATTCGATCGGCTACGACCGGCTGGTCGTCGCGCCCGGCGTCGATTTCATGTACGAGAGCGTTCCCGGCCTGACCAAGGAACTGTCGGAGAGCAAGATCCTGCATGCGTGGAAGGCCGGTCCGCAGACCGTCGCCCTGCGCAAGCAGCTCGAAGACATGAAGGATGGCGGCGTGGTGGCGATCTGCATACCCAAGATCCCCTACCGCTGCCCGCCCGGTCCCTACGAGCGCGCCTGCATGGTCGCCCACTACCTGAAGAACAACAAGCCGAAGTCCAAGGTACTGATCCTCGACGCGAACGAGGACGTGGTATCGAAGAAGGGCCTGTTCATGAAGGTTTGGGGCGACAACTACACGGGCATCGTGGAGTATCGCAAGGAGCAGAACATCACGGGCGTCGATGCCGCCAGCAACACCGTCAAGTTCGATTTCGGCGACCCGGTGAAGGCCGACGTGCTCAACATCATTCCGCCGCATATGGCCGGCGGCATCGCCAAGGCCGCGGGACTCATCAACCAGAACAACCGCTGGTGCGGCGTGGACTGGCTGACAATGGAATCCACTGCCGTCAAGAACGTGCACGTCATCGGCGACGCCACGTTCCCGGCCCCGGCCATGCCGAAGTCCGGCCACATGGCCAACCAGCAGGCCAAGGTGGCCGCCTCGGCCATCCTCAACCTGCTCGCCGGAACGGGAGTGAACCAGGAGCCGGTGGTGATGAACACGTGCTACAGCTTCTTCGATCCGAAGAACGCCGTGCACGTGGCTTCCGTGCACACCTATGACGCGAAGGAGAAGACGTTCAAGACCGTGCAGGGAGCAGGCGGCCTGTCGGCGGCTCCGACCGAACTGGAAGGGAAGTTCGCCACCGCCTGGGCCAAGAACATCTGGGCCGACACGCTGGCCTGACCGCCCGAGGCAATCCGACCAGCGGCCGCGCATTGCGCGGCCGCTTTGCTTTTAGCGCTGCGTCGATCCGGATGCAGGGCGGGCGGTGCCCGCCAGATGTGATCCGGCGGCCACGGGCCGCCCTACGACTGCCGCCTCAAATGGATGTAGGGCGGGCCGTGCCCGCCGGGTCTCAATCCAGCGCGGAGATGTATTCCGCCACCGCCTTCATTTCGAGCTCGGTCAGTTTCGACGCGATCGAATGCATCACCGCGTTGTCGTTGTTGCGCGCGCGATTGTTGAACAGCTTGAGCTGACTGGTGGTGTAGCTCGCCTGCTGGCCGGCCAAGCGCGGCAATTGCGGCGTGCCCAGACCCTTCTCCCCGTGACACGAGGCGCAGGCGGGAATCTGCGAGTACTGGTTGCCCTTGAGGAAGATGTAGCGCCCGACCGCAGCCAGATCCGGATCATCGGTCTTGTGCGGTCCGACTTTCTTCGCCTCGAAGTAGGCGGCCAGCGCCTTCATGTCCTCGGGCGTCAGATCGGTCACCATGTCGTTCATGGTGTCACCCTTGCGCGCGCCAGACTTGAAGTCGGCCAGTTGCTTGGCCACGTACTCGGAATGCTGGCCGGCGAGCCGGGGATAGCTCCGGCTCGCGCTCTCGCCATCCATGCCGTGGCACATGAAGCACTTGCCGGCGACGATCTGCTTGGCACGGTCCACGTCGGCTCCGGCCGCCGCCGACACGGCAAGGAGCGCAACCATCGAAGCAGTGAACAACGTCGGTCTCATGTTTCCTCCTGTCTAGAACACGAAGCTCGAAAATCCTGGCCGAACGGTGCGATGGAGGCGGCGAGCTAGCCATGCCCGGTGCTGCCGAAGCCGCCGGCCCCGCGCTGGCTCTCGGAAAACTCATCCACCACGTCGAACGCCACCTGCAGCACCGGCACCACGACCAGTTGTGCCAAGCGGTCCAGCGGATGGAGGGTGAATGTCTCGCGGCCGCGGTTCCAGGTGGAGACGAAGATCTCGCCCTGGTAGTCCGAGTCGATCAGTCCGACCAGGTTGCCGAGGACGATGCCGTGTTTGTGGCCGAGTCCGGAGCGCGGCAGGATCAGTGCCGCCAGCCCGGGATCCGCGAGGTGGATGGCAATGCCGGCCGGCACCAGGTGCGTCTCACCCGGATGGATCCGCAGCGGCGCCTCGATGCAGGCGCGCAGGTCCAAGCCCGCGGCGCCCGGCGTCGCATAGTGGGGAGGGGAATCCTTGAGGCGCGGATCGAGAATCTTGACGTCGATGCGGTGCATGACCTGCCTCTTCCGCCGTCACCTCTTGAGCTTGCGCGCCAGATGGCCGACGATGGCGCGCGCCACCTGCAGCTTCGATGCCGGCGCCAGCGGGTGCTGGCCGCCGTCGTCGAACAGCACCACGGTGTTCTGGTCGCCGCCGAGACCGTGCTCCACCAGGTTGCCGACCAGCAGCGGCAGCTTCTTGGCGCGGCGCTTGGCCTCTGCGTACTCCGCCAGATTCTCGCTCTCGGCGGCGAAGCCGATGCAGAACGGCGGCTTGGGCCGGGCCGCCACCTCGCCCAGAATGTCGGGATTGGCGAGGAGCCGGATGGTCTTCTCCTTCTCGCCCTTCTTCATCTTCTGGCGCGCCGCCTCCGCCGGACGATAGTCGGCCACCGCCGCGACGCCGATAAACACATGGCAGTCGGCGATCCGCGACAGCACGGCATCGCGCATCTGCAGCGCGGTCGTCACATCGACGCGCTGCACGCTGCGCGGCGTACGCTGGCTCACCGGCCCCGCGACCAGCGTCACCGCCGCCCCCGCCTCGGCTGCCGCGCGGGCGACGGCGAAGCCCATCTTGCCCGAGCTGAGATTGGTCACACCGCGCACCGGATCGAGCGGTTCGAAGGTCGGACCGGCCGTCACCAGCACGCGCAGTCCGGTGAGGGGTTTGGGCTGGAAGAAGCCGACGATGTCCTCCAGCAGCTCCTCGGCCTCCAGCATGCGGCCTTCGCCCACTTCACCGCAGGCCTGATCGCCGGCAGCCGGTCCGAGCACGACCACGCCGTCGTCGCGCAACTGGCGCAGATTGCGTTGCGTCGCCGGGTTGTCCCACATCTGGCGATTCATCGCCGGCGCCACCAGCAGCGCGCACGGCGGCCGGGCGGTGTCGCCTTCGCGCTCGCGCGCCAGGCAGGTCGTGCTGAGCAGGTCGTCGGCCAGGCCGTGGGCGAGCTTGGCCAGGAGATCGGCGCTCGCCGGCGCCACCACGATGGCATCGGAACCGCGGCTGAGGTCGATGTGCGCCATGCTGTTCGCCATGCGCGCGTCCCACAGGTCGCACCATACCGGATTGCCGGACAAGGCCTGGAAGGTGACGGAGGTGACGAAGCGCGCGCCGCTCTCGGTGAGGACGACATGCACGTCGGCCCCCTCCTTCACCAGCAGCCGCGTCAGCTCCGCCGCCTTGTAGGCCGCAATTCCACCGCTGACGCCGAGCAGGATGCGCCTGTCGTTGAGATCGCTCATGACTTTGCCATGACATTGGTAGAATCGGGCCGAAGCGTAATTTTACTGGATTGCATCCACCATGGCGATCAGCGATTGGCCGGAAGACGAACGCCCGCGCGAGCGGCTGCTGCGGGACGGCGCCCAGGCGCTGTCCGATGCCGAACTGCTGGCGATCTTCCTGCGCGTCGGTGTGAAGGGCAAGAGCGCGGTGGATCTGGCGCGCGACCTGCTGGCGAGCTGCGACGGCAGCCTGTCGCGGCTGGCTGCGTCTTCCATCGCCGAACTGCAGCGCATCGCCGGCATGGGGCCGGCCAAGGCGGCGCAGCTCAAGGCGACGCTGGAGCTCAGCCGGCGCGCCCTGCTGCAAGAGATGGCGAGCCGCGACGTGCTGTCCTCGCCGCGGGAGGTGAGGGACTACCTGCGGCTCAAGCTCGCCGCCCTGCCCTACGAGGTGTTCATGGTGCTGCTGCTGGATGCGCAGAACCGGCTGATCCGCTCCGAGGAATTGTTCCGCGGCACGCTCACCCAGACCAGCGTCTATCCGCGCGAGATCGTGAAGCTGGCTCTCGCCCACAACGCCGCCGCGCTGATCCTCGCCCACAATCACCCGTCCGGAGTGGCCGAGCCGAGCCGAGCCGACGAGCAGCTCACGCTATCCCTGCGGCAGGCGCTGGCGCTGGTGGACGTCAAAGTGCTCGACCACTTCATCGTCGCCGGCAATGCCGCGCCGCTGTCCTTTGCCGAGCGCGGCCTGCTCTGAAACTCGCCTTGAGTTGCGCGCCGCTTTTCGGGTACAATTCCGCCCTTTGCGAAATCCGGAGCACGATCATGGCACGCGTCTGCCAAATCACGGGCAAGGGCCCGATGGTGGGGAACCATGTGTCCCACGCCAACAACAAGACCAAGCGCCGCTTCCTGCCGAACCTGCAGAACCGCCGCTTCTGGGTCGAAAGCGAAAACCGCTGGGTCAGCATGCGCGTCACCAACGCTGCGCTGCGCACCATCGACAAGAACGGCATCGACACGGTGCTGACCGAGCTGCGTGCGCGCGGCGAAAAAATCTAACGTCCGAGAGGTAGTCCGCCATGGCCAAGGGCGCTCGCGAGAAGATCAAGCTGGAATCGACGGCCGGCACCGGTCATTTCTACACCACGACCAAGAACAAGCGCACCACGCCGGGGAAGCTGGAGCTGATGCGCTACGACCCGAAGGCACGCAAGCACGTCGCCTACAAGGAAGTGAAGCTGAAGTAATCGGCTTCAGCAACAAGAAAGCCCGCCGTCGGCGGGCTTTTTCATTGGGTATCCGGAAGATGGCGTGGGACAATAGGCTGGTTATTCCGCCCCAACCGACCCATAGCCTCCGCAAGGCAGTTCTTGATTCGAATGGCAGCTACGAAAGTCATTGCTGCCACCAACGCAAGCAAACTCGCTGTCAAGACCTCGGCCAGAGCCGACCCCCCGCCTCTTGGTCAACTCGGTCCGCTTAACCCAGGCTTAACAACCGCGAAACATCATCCTTACAAATCATATAATTAGTGCCTGACCGAAAACCCCGGTTCTTTGACGTTGGAATCCACTACATTGTCTTCAATGTCATGTCTGCGACGGTTTGTGCCAGGCGTCACGGGCGAATAAGTGTGCAATATGGGTAAAACATGCCTTCGTCATGACTGATAGGCAAGCGACTCCCTGTGACTCCGAACATCACTGCATGAACGCCGGGTTTGGCGTCGGCTATGCCGCCAGTTTGTGGGGCATGTCACGATCTGCGTAGCGGCTCTTGCGCTTGGCCCGCCGGTTTTCCTGTTCCCGCAGGATGGCACCGATGCGATGGATGTTCCTCGCCACCACCGCCAGCGCGACGTAGCGTTTGAATCCGCCAATGCCATGGTCCGGACAGCGATCAAGCCCATGCACCTCGAGCGCGTTGATCGCCGACTCGACTGCCGAGTGTTGAGCTCGCGCCTTGACGAAGTCCTCCGTGCTCTCTACCGCTTGTGCCTGTTGCGACAGCTTGCCCTTTCTCGGCAAGGCCACCAGCTTCAGATGGGCCTGCAGTTCCTGCTGGTTGGCCGGTGAGTGGAATCCTTTGTCGAAGCTGCAGGCCTGCAGGTCGGCAAAGCGCTCCTTTGTCTCTTTGACCATGGCCACCGTCACCTGGTCATCGGTTTGCTTTTCCATCACCCGATGATGCAGCACGAAGCGATGCTGGTCTTCCATGACGCACACCCGCAAACCCAGTTCGACCGGCACGCCGGCCTTGCCCTTGCTGATCCACTCGGTGTGCGTCTCGAACACCGAAAAGACTCTCTCGGCATGGGGGATGACCTCTCCCAGAATGACCCGCCGTCTCGTCTGGTCGATCTGGCGCTCGGCATGTTTGATGAACGTCTCGATCTCGATCTTGGCCGCCAGGGACTCGATACCACCCCCGGCAGTCCTGGCCAGTGTCTGCCGGGCCTTGTCCAGATAGCCTTGGGCGACCTCCAGGTAGCTCGCGTGCGCCGCGATCACGCGCGCGTCGTTTTTCTCCTTCTGCGCTTCGCTGCGGGCCGTGCTGTGCTTGGTGCTCTGCGCAGCACGCAGGTGGCGCTTGAGGTGCCTGACGTTGTAGGCATGCTGGCGCCAGTCGCTCAAGCCTTGATCGGCGCTCAGGCGCGCGCTCAGTTCGATGACCTTGCGCGTGGCGTCAAAGAGCAGGCTGATATCGGTCGGGTAGTGCACGTCGGTCTCAACCACGAAGGAGTCGCAACGCCCACGCAGGACTTCGCCTTCCTTTTTTTTACCAATTCGTGACCAGCAGCGACGCATGTCGAGCGGGAATTTCGCCGCTGCCTCGAATGCGGCATTCTGGCCCACGGTTTTGTCCGTGTCCGGTGCGGCGAACGCGGCCACGACTTTCTCATCGCCTACTCCTGCAAAAGCCGGGATGTGCGCCCGGCCTGCAACGCCCAGCGCATGGTGGAGACCGCCGCCCATCTGGCCGACCACGTCATGCCGCGCCTGCCGGTGCGCCAATGGGTGCTGTCGGTGCCGAAACGCGTGTGCTCTTGCCTGCAGAACGACGCGGTCGTTCAGACCCTGGCGCTGCACATCTTCCTGAGCGCGGTGGAGCGGGGATTGCGCCAGTGCAGCCCGGGCGCGAGCCCCGCCTCCCGGATCGGCGCAGTCGCCTTCACCCGTCGCTTTGGCGCCCTGCTCAATCCCCACGTGCACTTCCACTGCGTCGTGGTCGAGGGGGTTTTCGAGGCTGTTGCCGCATGCGGCGCACACTTTCACAAAGCGCGGGGCGTCGGTCCCGAAACCATCGTCGTCATTCAGGCCGAGGTCCGCGCCCGTCTCCTGCGGGGGGTTCGCCCGGCGTGGACTGCTCGATCGCGAAGACGCGCAGGCGATGGGCGCCTGGGATCACGGTGGGGGTTTCTCGCTCGATGCGAGCGTGAGCGTCGAAGCGCACGACCGCCAGGGCCTGGAGCGCCTGCTGCGCAACTCCCGCCCGGCCAGCCTTCGCGCTGAAACGACTGCGTGAGATCGATCCCGAGCATCTGGTCTATGAGAGCGTCAAGCCGGGCCCGGGGCGGGAGCCTGACCCTGATGTTGACGCCACTCGAACTGATCGATCGTCTGGCGGCCCTGATTGCGCCACCACGCCGGCATCGCCACCGCTTCGTCGGGGTGCTGGGGCCCAATGCGCTGCTGCTCTGCCCCCAAGTGCGGCGGTGAGATTCGGATCATCGCGTTCATCAGCGAGGCGCCGGCCGTGCGCAACATTCTTGCGCACCTGGGCGAGTCAACATCACCACCGCGCATGGCGCCGGCTCGGGGCCCGCCGCTGTGCGAGATGGCCGATACCAGGCAGGGCGAGTACGACCCCCAGGCCCAACCGGTGCCGGGCTACGAATTCGATCAGCCCGTCGTCTAGTAGGGGCCATGTCAAGACGAGCCGCCGTCGCCGTCAGTTCCCTCTTGTCATGGGGCAACTCGTGCCTGGGGTCAGCAGAGCGGCCACCCGCAACCGACTTCTCGCTGCCGGCCTAGAACTGTTCGGTCGCGAGGCTTCGATGCCGTCACGACCCGCCAGATCGCCGACGCCGCGGGGGTGAACCAGGCCGCGATCCCCTATCACTTCGGCGGCAAGGAAGGTGTGTACCGGGCCGTGACCGATCACATCGCCACAGTCACCGCCGCCCAGGTCTAGGCGATTCTCGCCGACTCGCGCCGGCGCCTCGCCGCCGATCCCGGCCGCAGCGAAATCGAGGCGATCCTGCTGGACGTGACTTTGGCCATCGCACGCGTCGTCTATGCTCCGGAGCATCGCATCGCCTGATTCAACTTCCTGAGGCTGGAGCAGTCTCATCCCACCGCGGCCTTCGACCGCCTGTGCGCCGCATTCTCCGGGCCGCTCCACGATTTTTGGCGGGGGAACTCATCAGCCGCCCCACCGGCGTTCCGTCCGACGCTCTCGAAAACATCCTGCTGACCCAGGCCTGCCTTGGTTAGCTCATCGGCTTCGCCAGCGCCCACGCCACCCTCAACCACCGCCTCGGCCGCCAGCGCGACTTCGCGCCCGAGGACTTGGAGCCAGTGATCGCCGCGATCGGGCGCTTCAGCGCGATGGCGGTGCCGGGGATGCGGGAAGCGGCAAGAGCGGCGTGCGGCTGGATAGCGGCGGCGGCGGACGCAGGTTCTTCGCGGCATGCACGTGGCCGACCAGCGCCCACACCGGTGCGCTACACGAAAAAGGGTGCGGCCCCTTTCGAGACCGCACCCTTGAATACCCTGCCCTGCGTGCTGCGCTAAAGGCTTGTCATGAACCGATTCTCCAGGCGTCGCCGCAGGTCATGTTTCTCGCGCATTACGGTGCAACCACCGCGGTGCGCGTGACCACGTCCACATCCGCGTTGTCGTCGAAGATCTCGACGCGCCAGCTGATGGTGCCGGTCGCGGTCGGCGTGAACGCGGGGAAGGTGAACCGGGTGGTGCCGCCACCCACCGGATCGCTCACTTGCAGCGACCGGTCGTACACCTGCACCCCGCCCCGGGTCCCGGTCACCGTCGCGGTGCGCGCGGCGTTGAGCGTCCCGGCGTTCCTGACGTCGAGGGTGATGGTCTGCGCCCGGCCGACGCGGCCGAGGAGAGGCACCGTGAAGCCGGCGATGTCGAGGTCCACACCCCCCACGTTCACCGTGACCGTGCCGGTGGCCGTCCCGCCGTTACCGTCCGACACGGTGTAGCTGAAGGTGTTGGTGCCGGAGAAGTTGGCGTTCGGCGTGTATCGCACGGACGTGGCCGGGGCGTTGATCACCACCGCACCGTTGGCAGGCTGGGTCACCGCGCTCACCGTCAGTCCGGCGTTGGCAGCGGCGGGCGCAACATTGTCCGGGTCGCTGTCGTTGGCCAGCACGTTGATGTTTACGGCCGTATTGGCGGTCGTGGTCGCGGTGTCGTTCACCGCGCGGGGTGCGTCGTTCACCGCCGTGACCGTGACCGTGACGCTCGAACTCGCCGTACCGCCGTTGCCGTCGGAAATGGCGTAGTTGAAGCCGCCGGTCCCGTTGAAGTTCGCCGCCGGGGTGAAGGTGACGGTGCCGTTGGCGTTGATGCTCGCCGTCCCGCCCGAGGCACCGGAGACCCCGAGCACCGTGAGCACGTTGCCATCCGCGTCGGTGTCGTTGGCCAGCACCGGGATCACCACCTGCGTGTCCTCCGCAGTCGTCGTGGTGTCGGGGTTCGCCACCGGCGCGTTGTTCGCCGCTGCCGCGGCAACCACCGTAACCGGTTCGGTATGACGCCCGCCGCCCGAGGAGACCAGGGTGACGAAGGCCGGCGGCTCGGCCGGCAGCACCGTCTGCAGGCGCTGGTCGGCGATGGTTCCCGGGACCGGGCTCAGCACCCCCAGGCCCACGGCGGTAATCTTCGGCGGCGCCGCCTCGTCGCTCGAGGTGGCGTTGACGATCAGGGTCCGGGTGGCCCTGTCGAACTGGGCCTTGGTGACCTTGACCACGTCGCCCAGCGCCAGGGCGATGGGTGTGGGCGATGTTACAGGTAAGCCAGTCAACGGGTTGACCGCGGTCTCGCTCGCCGTCACCACAATGTAGGGCGGCACCCGCGGCGCGTTGGAATCCTGGCCGAAGAACTTGCCGGCGGTATCACCAGTCATTTCGATCAGGCACGGATTGCCGGGAGGCGCCGGGGGCAACAGGTCCAGGGTCTCGCGAAAGCACACGCTCGCCGTCGGCGTCGAGGCGGCGAAGCCGTCGATGTGGGTGGTGACTGCGAAGGTCACCGGGTCCACCGTGCGGCTGTAGCTGGCGCGATCCACCGTGACGTTGGTCGGACGCTGACCGTTCCAGACCCGGCCCGAGAGGAAGAACTGGTCGGTCTGGACATCGACGAGGCCGGTAATGTCCAACCGTTGGACGCGGACGAAGTTGGTGCCGAACGGGCTTCCGGTCGCGAACTGGGTCACGTTCGGGTCGCCGATGAACTGCTCGCCGTTGGGCTGCAGGGTCTCGGGGTCGAGGCCCGGGATGAAGGGCAACGCCGGGCCGCCGGCCGAAGCCGCTGCCCGCAGGAACGGGCCGATGTCGCCCGCCAGCGCTCCGCTGAAGACTCCGGGGGCGCCGATGCCGATGTCTCGGGTGAAGTTGATCACGCGTCTGCCAGGGCTGATCTGGAGGAATGTTTCCACCCCATAGGGGTGCGTCACCCGGTAAAGCCCGGCTTGCGTAATATTCGTGACGATGTCACCCCGGATGCGGATGCGGGCGAAGGTGATCTGGTCGCCCGGCACCGGCAGCCCGGCGGCGAAGGCCGCCTCCAGGTGCGCGATGTAGAGCACATCGACGCCCTGCCCGACGACGTTGGCGTCGGCGGTGAAGTAGAACGCCTCGTCCGGGAAGTTGACCGGGAAGACCACCGGCTGCAGCGGGTCGAAGATCCCGGGGTTGGGCAGCAGGGTGCACAGTGGCCCGTTCGGGCCGACAGCCTTCGACAGGCACAGGTCGAGGGACAGGTTGGTCGTGTCCGTGTAAAAAAGAGGGAAGAAGCCCGTGGCTGCGGTGTAGGGGCCGGTGTTTACTGCTTGGAGTGCCGCCTGCGAGGTTCCGGCAAAGGTCGCCAGTCCCAAGGCTGTCACGAGTACTTTCTTACGCATGTTTAACATTTACAGTCTCCAGGTATCCGTGAATTCGCCTTAGGGAAGGATGACCACTTCTTCCGTGTCCGAGCCGCCGTTGGCGGAGGTCACGGTAATCGTGGCGGGCGCAATGGTGAGTCCGGTGAGGGTCGCGCTCTGCAACACGCCCACACCCGTCGAGGTCAGGGGCTGTCCATTGACCGTCAGCACCGGCGGCGTCACCTCGTCGCTGGAGGCGGCCTCCACCGTCAGGGTATGCGCGGAGAGGCTGTACTGGGCCCGGCTGATGGTGACCAGGTCCACCAGTGGGCTCGCGTCGGCGGTGGGAGTATTGGGGCCGGCCGTGGATGCTGTCGTCACCGAGACGGTTCGTGTCGTGCCGGTCGGATCGTTCGCCGTCTGGCCGTACCAGGCGCCGTTGGCGTCGGTGTCGGTCATCGTGACCGAAGCGCCGTTGGCGTCGATGGCGGTAACGGCGGTGGTGGTCGAGGGCGGCGCCTTGACGAAGACGTCCTGCTGCGCGGCAAGTGGCGTGCCGGTCACCGGGTCAATGGGGCGACCGTAGCTGGTACGCTCGATCAGCAGCGGTGTGGCAAGCGCCCCGGCGTGGACCTTGCCCATGACGGTGAAGAGATTGTTTTGGACGGAGGTGAAGCCGGCGGGACCATCCACGCGCACGAAGTTGGTGCCGAAGGGGCTGCCCAGCACCGGGCGCGCCGTGTTCGGGTCGCCGATGTAGAACTCGCCGGGAACCGAACTGGGGATGAAGACGCCCGGGGCCAGGCTGGCATCTCTCAGGAACGGCCCGATGTCGCCTTTCAGCGCGCCGGCGAAGATGCCGGGCGCGACGCCGATGTCGCGGGTGGCGTTGATCACCTTGATGCCGCCGCCGGGGGCGACGCTGAACACATCGACGCCATAGGGGTGGGTGAGCGTGTAGTTGCCGCCCGGAGCCGTCGCCGGGAGCGTGATGCGGATGCGGATGCGGGCGAAGACGATCTGCTGGTTAGCCTGGGGATCTCCGCTCGCGAAGGCCGCCTCTATGGCCGAGACGTAGGTCACCGAGACCCCGCCCACCGTGAACACCGAGTCGCCCATGAAGTAGAACGACTCGTCCGGGAAGTTGCAGGTGCCGGTGGCGGGCGAAGTCAAGCAGCCAGTGGTGATCGGCAACGCCGGATCGAAGATCGGCGGGTTGGCGAGCAGAGTGCAGGCCGCGCCGCCCGCTCCGCCGGGCACCGCGCCTGCGGCGATGTTCGCCCGCGACAGGCACAGATCCAGCCCGACGGCGTTGGTATCCTGGTACCAGGCGGGGAAGAAGCCGTTCGCGGCCAGGTATGCTCCCGGGTCAACGGCGTTGAGCTCCGCCCGAGCCGCCTCTTGGCCGAGGCCGAGGACGAGCGGCAGCGCCACCAGTCCTCGCACAAGCCTCCTAACAACTACCTTCTTAATCATCTCTGAATCTCCTCTTCTTGCTCGGGACGTTAGTTCTCCGAGTTGATACCTGTTGGGATATGCCGTCGGCACGCGGACCGCTTCCGGGTCATGCTTCCCCGAACCCATGACTGGGCGCCGGCGAAAAGGACACTGCACCAGATGTCCTGTCCAATCTGTGCGGCCCATCTGGAAGGACAAACCGCGATGATCGGTTGTGGGTTGGGGTGCAGGCTTTGTGCCGCACGAACCATGCCAATGCCGACAACAACCCAGCAACATGCTGATTCGTCACGCTCGCGGTTCGTCGCACGCTCAGGTTCAGCGCGCATCACCGACGCCGGATTTGGGCATATCCCCCGATGACCGGTGGATTTCCCCCTTTCTCCGACACCGCCAACCCCGATGCAGTGCTTCGGTATCAGACGGCGACGGAAGGCATGCCGGTCGCCGCGCACATGCCTTTCGTGTGTTGCTTCGCCATTTTCGGCGCAGTTGCAGGCGGTGCCTGCAGCGGCGGGGCGATCCACGCGCACGGACCTGCATGGTTCGCAGTTCGCGCGGGGCCGACCGGGTGATGACGCACCCGCTGCCGCACATCAACCGTCCGCCATTCAGTCGCTGAAGCTGCACAGAGCCCCTGGGGTCGGCGCCGCCCCAATCCTCTCAACTCAGCATTGATGCATACTCAAATCCCTGGTTTGTAGGCGTGTGATTTGTGAGGTTTGGGTAGAGGCGGTCGAGGGCGTCGGCTATTTTTGACGAAGGTTTGGAGATTCTTGGCGATTTCGGCAAGCGCTTCGGCGAAGGTGTTGTAGCCGACGATGCGCAAGGCCAAGGCACGAGGCAACAGGCGGCGGATGTTGTTGAAAGCCAAGGTTCGGTTGATGCGATGCGTCGATTCGACCGGAACCTGCTCTCCGGTTGCCAGAAAGCCGGCCAAGGCGTTGAGGTTGTCGCAGACGATCTTGGCGCCGATGTCCTGTTGCGCTGCAAGCCAAGTCAGACCGGAAGTGTGCTCGATATTGAGGCGAACCTGGGAGGGCGTGCGCGGGCAAGCGTAAACGGCGGCATCGCTGCGATTGGGGGAGGCAAAGTAACGATCGCTGCGGATCATCCCGAGCGCATGAAGTGGGTCACCGCCTTGAACGTCGAACTCGATTCACAGCGCATGCAGAAATTGATGCCGCGCGCAAGGAGGACCGAAACCAACCAGGCTGCCGGATAGCCGCGGTCAAGCACCAAGAGATCCTGCGCGTTAGGACGGTCCAGTTGTTTGAACAGGACTTGACGCTCGATGCCGACAGGATCGAGGGTCATGCTTTCGAACAACTCCATGTATGCTTGATTCCGCGGCACGCACGCAACGGCAGACGCGGCCCGCGAGAATGACGCAAGCACTCCGACCGATTTGAGTCTCCTTGATACCCGCTCGGTGGCGACATCCTCGAATTGGCTCAGATGACGCAATTGGGCGGTTGTGCGCGCCGTATCCGCCGCTCCAAAGCTGACGCAGACAAACGTCCAGGCGTTCTCTACGGCTGTCCGGACCCGCCCAGCTGCGGGAGATCACCAGGCTATCGTGAACTTCCGCTAGCGGCGGTGTTGCTGTCATTCCGATGACCGTGTTACGGGACGGATGAACGTCTGGAATTGGCCGACCTCGGTCGAAGTGAGGATCAAATTGCACGCCGGAAACCGGACACCGAGCGGAGTCCGGCGACTGGAATTCGGACGGCACCTCGAACGGCGGGTTGTGGCCGGCTGCAGCCCATGGAGCGGCGTGCGACTCGCGACCCAAAGCGACATACTGCCGGTTCCGAACCTGACGCTGGGTTTGAAGTTCGCGAATATAGTGAGCGATGCAATGAGGTCAGCTGGCCTGACCGCCGATTCGCCACCCGCACGGTCGGGTAAGGGTTGGAGAAAGCTTGCAGCCATGCACCTGAATGGTGAGTTGTTCAGCTACGGTTGCGCAATCCTCGTTCAGGGCCCGGATATTGCCTATCGCGATTCCCGGGCCTTGAATTCGCGCAGCGCCTCGCTGAGTCCGGGAACGTCCACGTCGCTCAGATCGATGAACCGGTTGCCAAGCAGGCGCATGATCAGCACCATTTCCGTTGCCTTTAGGCCGCCCCGGGACATCTTGGCCATGAGATTGTTTGCTCTAACTGGCATCCCGCACGAGGTCATGATCTGGGCGATATCCTTCCACGTGTAACCCCGGGCGGCCTTTGCAGAGGCCAGCTTGCGCCTGAGGGCCTCCTGCAGGGGTTTGCGATCTGCGGGCATCTACAGTTCCTGACCAACCTTCACCACAGATTGCGCGTCCGGCAGCCCCGACAACTGACCCAGCAGATGATCCTGGACGATCTCGACAAGCTGGGAGAATCGCTCCTCCGAGATGCCGATCTGCCGCCCCAATGAGGCGGTCGCGTCACGTTCGGCCTGCGACAGCACGCCGTCGGCGTAGGCCACCATCAGGCACGATCCGACCACCAGATCCTTCTGTGCGGGATCGGGGAACATTTCGGAGGTAAGCGAGAAGTTCTTGTTGGCGTTTGCCAGCAACTCGGCAAAGGAGATTTGCGATTCTCCCCGGGTGACGTCCTCGAAGAAGGCCTGGATGAGCGCGACCTCTTCCTGAGTGTTGGCGGCATCTACGTACGCGATTGTCAGCATGGCCTGCGTGGCGAGGGCCTTTTGCGTAGCGTCCAATCGGGCTGTACTGTCGATGGGTATCATGATGGTCTCCTATCGGGCTATCTTCAGCCGCAGCGCGGACAATTCGTCCTGCAGATCGCCGGCTGACATGGTTTTGAATCGGGGGGGCATCAGCGACCGGCGCGAGGTCTCGGAAACCGCAAGCAATTCCATGAACCGGATCATGTCGCGCTCCTGGGGTGGAATGAAATCGTCGGCCGCTCGGCGGAAGAGTTCTGCGGTGAGCGAGCCGCCCTCACGCTCGGCGAACTCCAGCCCCAGCAACGCAACGGCTTCCAGGTCGGCGTTCGAATAGCCGTCCATTCCGCCACACAGCGCTTCTAACGCGCCGGTGTCCAGATTCGTGCTGGCGCCATAGCGGCGCAGGATCGCCTGCACGATGGCCGAACGCTCGGCGGCCGAATCGGGGTAGAAGAAGGGGATCTTGCGGTCCAGGCGGCCCGGGCGCTTGATGTCGGTATCGAGCTTGTCCGGCCGGTTGGTCATCAGGATGAACAGCACTTGGCCGCGGTTGTCCGGGTCGGACATGAACTCCTTCAGGCGGGCAATGACACGGGAGCTGGTGCCGCCGTCCGAGTCTTCGCTGCCGCTGCCGAAGCTGCGGTCTCCCTCGTCGATGACCAGCGCGATCGGCCCCATCGCCTTCACGGTGGCGAGTACCCTTTCCAGGTTCGATTCGGTGGCGCCCACCCATTTCGAGCGGAAGTTCTTCAGCGCCACGCCCGAGAGTCCGGCCTCTTTCAGGAACGCCTTGATCACGAAAGTCTTGCCTGCGCCCATCGCACCCACGGCGAGCAAGCCCATCGGGGCGCGGGCGCGGTCGCCGGCCTTGATGGACTTCGCGATCGCCATCAACTCGGACTTGATTTGTTCGTTTCCGCCCACCGCTTCGAGGCCATGCCGGGTCTCGACGAACTCGATCAGCCCAGCGCATTCCTTCTCGATCAGTTCGCGCTTGCGCTTGCGTACCGCCTGCAGCATCTCCTGATCCGGATCCGCATCCTCCGGAACAGGCTTCGCCGGGTCGATCAGGCGCCGAATCTCGTCCGGTGTCATCCCCGCGGTGATCGAGGCGAGCTTCGCGGCACGATCCGTGGCATTGGGGGACCCGGCAATCAACCCGGCAATCAATGCGTGGCGTTCGGTTTCGCTCAGCCCGGGCCCTTCCCCCGACACGATGCTCGCGATCTGGATCGCGCGCAGGCCGGCGGTGTGGTCAGCCAGGCGTGCCACCTGTTTCTCGGACATCTTCGGGGCATAGTGCCGTATCGCCGCCTCTCGGGCACTGCGGTCGGGCATCGGCACTTCCACCGCCGCAACCCGCGGGTTGGTAAGAAGAACAGGGTTGATTTCGGCCAGGGACTCTGTCACCAGCAGCACCACGTTGTCCGCTGCGGCGAGCGAGTCGTCCAGCGACCAGCGGTGCAAGGCCGTGAGGGCCGCACGCTCGTCCATCGAGAGGAAATGCGGCTCGGCGGCCGGGAAGATGGTTCCCGCATAAGTAATCAGCACGGCAGTCGAACCGTCTTCCCGCATGCGCCGCTCCAGCGCATCGAAGATTCCGCCGAGGCCCTTCCCTTCCAGGTGCGCATACAGCGCCTGCCGCTCGTCGTCGGCACTGCCCTGAAGGTAGCGCACCCCGCGATCGACGCTCAGCTCGATGATGCGCCGCTTGTTGTCCTTGAGCAGGACGCCCGACAGAAACTCCATCAGGGAATAGGCCTTGCCGTCCGAAAGATACCGGTCGAAGACATTGCGGTAGAGCACGAACACCGATGCTTCGCCCGCCAGATACTTCTGGCGCACAGCATCGGCCCACGCCGGCAAGGCAAGGGAGCGCTTGGAGTCCGCAGTCATCTTGGGCGAGCCCGACACTTACATGGATTTTCCGGCTGCGCTCGGCTGCGCGGCACGCGCCCGCTTCAGCTCTTCGAGCTGCTGGCGGGCCGTCACTGCGCCGCTGCTCTGGCGCAGCTTCGCGAGCTGCACGTCGAGATCGGAGTCGCGCAGTTCCTGGCCCATCTTCGCCTGTGCAACCGTGTTCTTGATGTGTTCGCGCACGTTGTCCAGCGCGCGCACCTCTGCATCCACCGAAAGGCCTTCCAGCTGATTCTGGATCTTCACCCGAGCCTGCGCGCTGGTCATCTGGGCCAGCATCCGGTCCTTCTCGTCCTTGAGCTTCTGGATCTCGTTCTTCACCTGCAGCAGCGAGCCCTTCGCGTCCTCCGCGTCGCTCCTTGCCTGGTCCATCTCGCCGGAAAGCTCCTTGATGCTCGCATCGAGGGCGTTTTTCTTCTGGATCAGTACCACCGCCAGGTTGTCTTGGTTGGTCGCAAGTGCCGTGTTCAGGTCCGCGTTCACCGCCTCAAGCTCCTGCTTTGCCTTCTCCAACCGGGCGCTGATGTCCTCGCGCCGACGCAGTATGGCCGCGGTTGCCATCTTGAGCTTGTCGTACTTGGTGATCATGGAGTCGATGGCGTTCTGGTAGGCAATCTCGGGGTGCCGCTTTTCCACATCGGTGAGCCACAGCGACACGAAGCCTTGCCACAGGTTGGCCAGCCGTGCCAGTAGGTTGATGTCAGCCATGATGTTCGGTCCTCTCTCTGTTTCTACGGTAGAAGGGTTGTTCGAGTACGCCGGGCCTACGATGTGTCGCACGATGTCAAGCAAGGCGAAGAAATGGTCGAAGGGTCACGCCAGGCCACGGGGAAGCTACGACGTCTGCTGCCTCGCAGCGGCCGCACGCTTGGCGTTCGCTCCGGCGGCATGCAGGGGCACCACGAGTCCGGGGATGACGTCCTCCATTTCCCCTGCCAGCTCCACCTCGATTTCCTCGCGAAGGCGGAGGTTGCCGACGGCCTCCGTCAGTTTGGCGCCGATTTCGTGCGATGTCGGCGCGGCTATGATCGTCTGGTAGATCTCCTCCATCTGGTCCGGGATTGAGACAAGGGCTGCCTCCAGGGCGGTCTTCCGGCCCAACATGCGGCGGTGGCGCCCCGCCAGCGCCAAGTAGTCATTGCGCGCCTTATTGAGCTGCTTGACATCCATGCCGGGGTGCTGCGTTGCGAGTTCGCGGTCGATGTTATGTACCCGCGTATCGATCTCGCCAAGATCGATCGATGCGGCGCGATCCTCGATCACCAGCAGTGCGAGTCTCGCGTAGAGGAAATCGAGGCTGGCGTCGTCGAGCTTCTCGACATCCCGCGCCGACAACTGCGTGCCGCGGTCGGCAGCGAGCCTGTACAACGACTCGATCCGTTGCTGCATCCGGCCATAGGTTTCGATGGTTCGGTCAATTCGGTTTCGGCTCTGCACGCGGCGTTGGATTTCTTCCGTCAGATGCGCACGCGCCGACTCCCGCGCGATCGCGCGATACCTGCGATCGACCCTGTCGCGAAACGTAATCGATGAGGGAACGTACATCGCAGCAATCACCTCGCCGGCAGCAAGCGCGATCAGCGGAATCGCGCCGACCCCGAAACCGAAGGGAATGGACAGCACGGCTGCAGTTGCCCCCGCTCCAAGCACGGCATAGACGTTGCCCTGGCTCGTCAGCCACTCCATGAAATAGGGCGGCTTCTTCTCGTCCACCGGCGCGGCCCTCAGACCGTCACCCGCAGTGAACCCTTGCCCGGGCTCACCTTGTGAAGCTGGTCCAGGATCCGCTCTTCGAGCTTCACAGCCTCGCTGGAGCGCTGCCACGCCGCAGAACGGGGCCGCGGCTCAGTGATCACGAAATCGTCCGCTACCTTGGCCGGTTGCGTCGATAGCACGATTACCCGGTCACCCAGCGCGAGCGCTTCGGTGACGTCGTGGGTGACGAAGACCACCAGACAGGGCCGGTCGTTGTATAGCTTGACGAGAAGGTGTTGCATTTCCTCCCGCGTCTGTGCGTCCAGAGCGCCGAATGGCTCATCCATGAGCAGGATGCGCGGGCGCAGCACCAAGGCTCGCGCAAGTGCCACACGCTGATTCTGTCCGCCGGAAAGCTGCGCCGGCCGCAGGTCCTTCTTGTCGGTGAGACCAACCGCGTCCAGCATTTGCGCCACCCGGTCGCGCCATTCTCCTTCCGGCACCCTCTGGCGCCACAGCTTCAGGCGAAACGGGAAGGCGACGTTCTCGAACACCGTAAGGTCCGGCCGATTGGCGTAGCGCTGGAACACCATCACCGAATCGTCGTGGGCGCCGTCGCAGGGCCTGCCGTCGATCAGAACTGCTCCGGACGTCGGCGTCTTGACACCCATCGGGCGCACGCCGCCCATCATGTGGAGGATGGTGCTCTTGCCGCAGCCGGAGGGCCCCAAAAGCATGTTGATGCCGGGGCGCTCGAAAGCGAGGTTGATGCCGCCGACCACGCGGGTCACCCCGCCATCTGGCGCGGGATACTCCTGGACGATGTCCTTGAGCGCGATGCTGATCGAATCCTGCTTTCTCGGTTGGGCGCTCTGGACTGAGGCCGCGGAGGCGCTCACTGTTGGGTCTCCCATGGATAAAGCTTGCGCTTTGCGAATAGCATCAGCTGGTAGGTGGCGAGCGCCAGCGCGATGATTACGATGATGCCGGCGAACACCTGGTCCCAGGCACTGAACCGCCGCGCATTCTGAATCAGTTGTCCCAGTCCGACTTTGGCGTTGACGTATTCCGCCACCGTGATGTAGGTCCACATCACGGACACGGCCACGATGAGGGCGTCGGCAATGCGCGGCATCGCCATGGGCAGGACCGCCTTGCGGATGCACTCCCACGGCGTTGCGCCAAGATCGCGCGCGCCGATCCAGTAGCTCTGGGGTACCGCCTGAATGGCATCGCGTACCATCGGAATCAGATAGACCACCGCGCCGATGAACAGGAAGGCGACCTTCATGGCCTCGCCGATCCCCAACCACATCACCAGGATCGGCAGGAGTGCAACCACCGGCGCGGAGCGAAACGGATCCACCAACGGCGATAGCGCTGCATTGACCCGCGGCGCTGCACCCATGGCGATACCGATGGGAATCCCGATGGCGACCACGAGGATACCGGCCACGACCAACCGCCCCACCGACCACAGCGTGGCGGTGGCAAGCAGGCTTTCCCCCTCATGCCAAGTGAGATACGACATTGCGGACGCCACATCCCAGGGCGCCGGCAGTCGGGTCGGGCTTACCCACCCGGACGCAGCAAGCCCCGCCCAGAGCAACAGGACTGCCGCCACCGCGCTCAGGCCCAGCACCTTGCGCTGCCCCGGCGTCAGGGTAGCGTAGGGATTCCAAAAATCGGCCATCGCCGTTCTATCGCCCGCCGAACACCGCGACACGGGTGGTGCGGTTCATCGCCCGGCAATCCTCCGTAGAGAGCCCTTCGGCGGCCGCATTGGCCTCGTTGCACAAGGGGCGGTCCGGGCCGTTGCCGACGATCTTGAATCGGTCACGCGGGAATTCCCATTGCGCAACCAGATAGTCCACCACGGTGCGTGCGCGCGCCGCAGACAACCGCATGTTGGTCTCGCGGGCACCGGTAGCGTCCGAATTGCCGCTGACCTCGAAGTAGGCCTTGCCATTGTTCTCGATGAACGGGACCATTTCGGTATCGACGGTCTTTTGTGCGCGCTTGGTGAGCTCGGACGAGCCGGAGGCAAAGCCGACCATGACCGGCTTGGTGACGATGGCGGTAGTCCTGGACGCTTCCTGCAATGCCGTCTGGGTGAAGGTCTCCTGGGGCTTCGCCGCGGCGGCCGCCGCCGCGCTGTTGCGTGCCAGAATGCCCTTGATGAAGCGGTAGTCGAAGCTGTCCTGGGGGGCAATGACAGGGGAGTTCGGATTGGCGAGCGCGCCCGCCTTGCGATAGATCTCGTCGAAGCGGCGGTACACGCGTTCGTAATGGTTCGGCCCGCCGGCAAGACCCAGGATGCGGGCATTGTCTTCGACACCGGTCCACACGAGATTGCCGAACAGACCCTTGATGAACGGCCGCCCTTCCTTGTCGGCAAGCAGCTTGAAGAACTCCTCGGTCTTGACCAGCGCCTCCACGGCGCTGTCCGGATTGGCCTTCGCTGCCTCGACGCCTTCCATCCATCCCTCGACGAACTTCTGGACCTGGGATTGGCCCTCAGCGGAGGCCAGAACGCGCGAATCGCACACCATGACGTCGAAGATCAGGTTCGTTGCCGTCTTCGTCGAATAGACGACGTGGGCCCCCTTGACGTTGCGCACAGCCAGCGACAGGTCCGGATCCCACAGCACGGCTGCATCCACGTTGCCGGATTCCAGCGCCGCGCGCACGCCTGCCGTGCCTTCCTCGGCGTTGATGAATACCGTCTTGATGCTTTCCTTCTTGCGGGCCGTGAGCGAGGAATTCTCGATCGCGTCGATCAGCATGCCGTGCGACGGCGTGAACTGAAGCAGTGCCACCGAACGCCCCGCAAGATCCTCGATGGAGCGAATCTGCGCATCGCGTGCGATCACCGCATCGCCGCCCTGGGTGTTATCCACGATCATCACCGCGCGGGCATCCAGCTTGGCGTTGCGCAGGTTCGGCTGTTCCTGCGCCCAGAAGTCCGAGGTGCGCCAGGCGCATTGCGCGGCGCCCGACTCGAAGATGGTCGAGAGCGTCGGAATGTCGTCCTGGATGACGAATTCGATGTTCGCGCCCTTCTTTGCGTAGATCGAACCCGGTTGCGTCGTAAGGCTGTTGCCGTTGGCCACCAGCGCCGGCGCGTAGCCGTGGAAACTCACCAGGCTGACCTTGAGGGACTTGCCCGGCATTGTTGTTGCGGCCCCTTTCGGGCCGGACGATGCCGCCACCTCCGGGTTTGCCGGCGCCGGCGGAGCGACCCCTTTGCCTTGCGCCGGCGTGGTAACTGACTCCGATCCGCTGCCCACCGAACCGAAGCGTTCCTTGAGCCCGAAATTCCAGGCCGCCGATCCGGCGGCAGCGAGCACGATGACCGTGATCAGTCCCTTTGCGAGGGGGGTTAGTTGAGCCATGCTCTCTACCTCCTGGTTCAATTCTGTTGAGAGAAGCTCGCCGGGATCTCGGCGAACCGCTCGATTTCCTTGTTCATTCGGCGCACCTCACGTGCGGCCGCCTCGCGCGTAGCACGAAGCTCCGCCTCGAGACCGGTCGTCTCCTGCGCCGCCTTGGCCACCTCGCGCTCTAGCAGCCGCTCCAGTTCCGAGATCTGGGCTCGAATCTCGGCCGTGGCACGCTCCACAGCGGCCTTGCCTTCCACGACCCTGGCACTGACGTCCTGCTCCACTGTCGCGACTTGCGCCGACAGGCGCTGCTTGTAAGCCTCCAGCGCGGCCATCTTGCGTTGTGCATCCAGCACCGGATCTGAGATCTGCCACGTGTCGTCGGCCGCATCCATCGCCAGCACGGCCGTCTGGCGCGTTGTCGGATCCATTGCGCGCAATCCATCCAGCAGGCGCAACAGCTTTTCCGCCGGGAAAGGCGACGGCGATACCCCGGCCAGAGCGAAGATGTCGTCCAGCGCAACGCCTTCGTCGATACCGCCTTCGGGCACCGGCAATGGTGAAATCGGAATTTCGGCCGCCGGGACCCCTGGCGAATCCGTAGTCGCCTCGTCAGGGGACGCCGAGACCGCACTCTCGTCCACTGACAGTTCGACCAGCTTGGCCCTTGCAAGAAACCGCATCAGTCCCTTCATCAACATTCCTCCAAGGAGACAAATGTGACTCTATTGCAAGTCCAATTACATATGCAAGGCTATTCTGCGGGACAGGAGGTCGTTCGACTACGAGCGCCCTTGGCTCCCGCTTGCGGCAACTTGGCAGTACCCGCGATAGAGCGGTCGAAGCCGAACACGGGTTTGCCACTCACCCTCGATGGGGCGGCGATGGACAGCGCCCAGTCGGATCAGTGGAACCGCCACCTGCAGCGGGTCCTGAGCAGGACGCGCTGTTTGGGCCACGGTTGCAGGGTTTGCGCCAGAGGCAGTACGCGATCAGCGAACTGCGTCGGCAACTCCATGCGGCCCATCGCGCAGGACCGGGTAGGACCGCGCAGGCTTTCTCGCGAGTGCAGGCTGAGTGGATGAAATGGCTTCCCCGGCCAGCTACCGCCGAGGCGCCGAACGGGGTGCCGCACTTCCCGGGTCTGGCGGAGGGTATCCAGGCAGCGATCGAGGTGGCGATGCGCGAGAATAGGCACGTCGCGTGACCGCTAAATCAGAATCGTACGGGTTACGCCGCTTTGACTGGAGTTTCCCTTGACGTCATCACAAAGGCGCCAGCGCCTGCTTTTGGTCGGCAGCACGGGTGCGGTCGGCCGACACGTGTTGCGCCTGGCATTGGCCGACCCCCGCGTCGAGCGGGTCATCGCGCTGACTCGTCGGCCGCTGCCGGCGCAAGCCAAGCTGGAAAACCCGGTCGTCGATTTCCGCCATTTGCCGCCCGATGCGCCGTGGTGGCAGGTCGATGCCGCGATCTGTACGCTGGGCACGACGATCAAGACGGCCGGCTCGCAAGAGGCCTTCGCCGCGATCGACCGCGACCTGCCGGTGCAGGTGGCCAGCGTAGCACGACAGGCGGGCGCAACGCGTTTCGCGCTGATCTCCTCGCTCGGCGCGAGCCTTGGCGCGAACTTCTACCTGCGCACGAAGGCCGAGGCCGAAGCCGGAATCCGCCGTCTCGGCTATCCGAGCTACACCATCGTGCGGCCCTCGCTGATCGACGCCGAGCGCGACGTGTCGCGCCCCGGGGAGCAGGTCGCGCTGGTTGCGGCGCGGCTATTCCGGTCCCTGATTCCTCGCCGTTACCGGGCGGTCAAGGCGGAGCGAATCGCGCGGGCGCTGCTTGAAGGGGTGTTGCGGGACCGGCCCGGCGAGCGCATTGTCGAATCCGAACAACTGCAGGACTGAAACGGATCCAATGCGACGCAACATCACGACCGGAGGGCACGAGCCGAGGCCGCCGCGGGTTCCTCGGTCGCGGAGTGCGGCGCCGAACTGGGCCCGGCGCGAGTCCGTTCGCTCTGGAATTCCTCGGTAAACGGCCGTCGAGGGTTGTGCGATCCTTCAGTCCCGCGCTGTCTCGAACGGGTTCAGGAGACTCACGTCGGATTGTGCAAAGTCGGCGGCATTGCGAGTCACGATGGTCAGCTGATGAACAATGGCCGTTGCTGCGATCATAGCGTCCTCGTAGAACGTGTCCGATTTGCGGTGCATCAATCGAGCCCACGTACGGAACGTCTCCGCGTCTATTGGCAGAACGTTGTAGGCGGCTGCGACAACGTCGGCCCATGCCTCTATCTCAGAGGCCTTGGTTGCATCCTGGTCCCGAGTCAGTTCAATTTCGGTCTGAATTTCCCCAAGGGTGACGGCCGACAAGCGCAGGTCAGCCTCAGCTGTGAATTCCAGCCAGGCCACGACCGCCCCGTGGGGCCGTGGCTTACGCAATTCAGATACGACGTGGTGTCGAGCAGATACATGCGTCTTGTCCCAGCGCGGCGACCTCTCGCCTGCGAACGGTTCGCCTTGGTGGAGTCAAGGCGTCAGTGCGTCCGACATCCGACAGCAGCAACGTCTTGAGCGAGGGGCGGGTGCACCGAGTCGCCAACCGATAGGCCTTTGAGCTTGTAGCCAGACAATGCAGACTGAACACCGCTTCCGGCGCACGAGTTCGTGTGACCGCTCTTTGGTGGGGAGCGGTCTGTGGACGGAGCGACTGCGCAGCTCCGTGTATGACCGCAACTGGCCGGGAACAGCAGTTCGCTTTGCTC